>ALKQ01000036.1 GCA_000440235.1 Streptococcus suis 10581
TTAACTAGCCTTCAAGAGGCAACTCAATTATTCTATCACGACTTATATACTTTGTCAACCGGTTTTTTGAAAATAATAAAACAGCTACAAAAACTGCAACTGTTTTATTATCTTTTATTGACGTACCTCTAGAAGACCCAAATCTCCATCTTCGCGTCTATACAATACATTTGTTGTGCCGTCATTAGCATCTGTATAGATAAAGAAATCATGTCCGAGCAACTCCAATTGGAGGACTGCTTCTTCCATATCCATTGGTTTCAAGTCTACTTGCTTAGTACGAACCACTTTTACTTCCTCACCTGTTTGCTCAACAAGTTCATCTGTAAAGACTTGACCAGTTGCCACTTTTTGACGATGTTTTCGTTCAATCTTGGTTTTGTTACGACGAATTTGACGTTCAATCTTATCTACTACAAGATCGATAGAGCCATACATTTCTTGTGAAATATCTTCTGCGCGAAGTGTAACTGCTCCAACTGGAATTGTCACTTCTACTTTTGCGCGCTTGTCACGGTAAACTTTTAGATTTACTTTAGCATTCAACTCTTGTTCTTCATTGAAATATTTCTCAATCTTAGCCACTTTCTCTTCTACATAGGTGCGAAGTGCATCTGTAACTTCAAGGTTTTCTCCACGAATACTGAATTTAATCATATTTAGTACCTCTTTCTTGGCTTTCGCCTTTCTTCACTATTATTATACCACATTATAAGAATATTGCAACCGTTTTCTCATCGTGTTAGTGAAAATGTTTTGATTTCTTTCCTACCAATTTTCATGAAAAGTTCTACAGCAAGTTGGATTGTGGCTCCTGTTGTATATATATCGTCGAATAATAATATTTTTTCTGGCACTTCTTTTTCATCTAATAGATAGAACATCTGTTTTGCTTCTAGTCTCTCTGCACGATTTTTAGATGATTGTTTTTGACTTTCATACTTTCCAAGAAGGGACTGATAGGGAATATTTGTAGCATTCAAAAGTCCTTCCACTTGATTAAAACCGCGTTCTGATAGTCGTTTTTGACTAATTGGTATGGGAACAATTGTGTAGCCAGGAAATTGGCTTAACGCTATTCTAAGCTTTTTAGCAAAAATATTTCTTAAAACATAGTCTCCTTGAAATTTGTAGCGACTAAAATAATGTGCCATCGCTTGATTATATCGGTACAAAGCTGTATGAACAACTGGTTTCCCTTGATTCTGCCAGTACTGACAATCCTTGCAACTTTCCGATTCTCCATTTTTATAACAATGTGGACAGTGTTGCTCTGCTATTTCCTCAAAAGTCGAAAAACATTCTTCACATATACCCGATTTTTCTTTACTAAAGAAGATGAGATCTGAAAATCTTGTTTTATTTTTCATAGCTTGGGCGCACAATAGACAATTAGACATAACCAGCCTCCTTGTTCATCTGTTTAATTTCAGCGATTGCCTTTTCAATGGCTCCTGTACTTCCCTCATGATAAAACTGGAGTAAACCAGTTGGACGTTCCATACTCCTACCAACCCGACCTGCAATCTGAACGAGACTTGACGCTGTGTAGAGGTAATGATTGGCTTGAACAACAAAGACGTCTACACATGGGAAGGTCACCCCACGTTCAAGAATAGTAGTCGAGATTAAGACTGTGATTTCTCTCTTGCGAAACCCTTCAACTATTTCAAGGCGATTTTCTGTTTGACTAGATACAAAGCCAATTGTTTCTTCTGGGAATGTTTTTTTCATTATCTTGGTAAATTCTTGACCTTTGGAGATTTCTGGGACAAAAATGAGTAAGGGAAAGCCCGACTTTCTCTGTTCTTCAATCGCTTTTTTCAACTTTGGAACTAGTCTATTTTTCTTTAGGGTATCATCGAATTTACTAAACCAGACTTTTTGCGGGACAACAAGTGGGTTGCCATGAAAGCGCCTTGGCAAACTAAGACGACTTAATTTGCCTGTTCTGACTTTTTTATCCAATTCATCTGTTGAAGTCGCCGTCAGAAAAACTTGAACTCCGTCTTCCTTGACCGCATTATCTGCTGCTTGATAGAGCATGGGATTATCTGCATAGGGAAAGGCGTCTACTTCATCAATCAAAACCAAATCAAAGGCCTGATAAAATTTTAATAACTGATGTGTGGTTGCTACAACTAATGGGGTTCGGAAATAGGGTTCAGACTCTCCATGCAGTAAACTAATTGGAACTGAAAAGTCGTTTTGCAGACGTTTATAGAGTTCTATACAAACATCAATTCGAGGACTGGCTAGGCAAACCGCTCCGCCTTTATCAATCACTGAGGCAACGGTGTGGTAGATCATTTCTGTCTTACCTGCTCCTGTTACTGCATGAACCAATGTCGCACGATTATTTTCCACGTTTGCAACTAGTCCATCTGAAATTCTTTGTTGCCAATCAGTTAGTTGACCTTTCCATTTTAAACACTTAGTGATTGGAAAATCTTTCTGAGGAAAATGATAGAGTTTTTCGTCTGACCGTACTCTGCCTAGAAGCAAGCAGGCTCGACAGTAATAAGCATCGTTTGGCAATTTGTTTTCTTCTTCAAAAGTTGTTCCACAGCGAAAGCAGTTATTCTTTTTTGTAATACTTGGCACTTTTTCTGCTTTTTCTCTTTCTTTTGCTGTCAATTGGTATTTGGTAAATAATCTTCCATAATAATTTTCTAATTCTTTCATCACTTATTTATTCGGAATTTCTTGTCAGTTTTTAGAAAAATTAGTACAATTTGGTTATGAAAGAATTTAAAACAATTAGAGAAGATGGTATTGTTGAAGAAGAAATTAAAAAGTCACGATTTATCTGCTTTATGAAACGAGTGACCAGCGAGGGGGAAGCTCGCGACTTTATCAACAAAATCAAGAAAGAACATTACAAGGCTACTCATAACTGCTCTGCTTTTGTCCTTGGAGAAAATATGGAAATCAAGCGTTCCTCAGATGATGGGGAGCCGTCTGGTACTGCTGGTGTGCCAATGCTGACGGTTTTAGAAAATCACGAACTGACCAATGTTGCAACGGTGGTTACCCGCTATTTTGGAGGTATCAAACTCGGGGCAGGCGGACTTATTCGTGCTTACGCTGGAGCCGTGGCTAATGCAGTCAAGGAAATCGGGGTTGTGGAGGTTAAGGAGCAGGAAGGGATTTCCATTAGCATGTCCTATGCCCAATACCAAGAGTTTGCCAATTGGCGAGCTGAGCAAGGTCTGGAAGAATTTGATACCCAGTTTACTACTGAAGTTTCAACCATGATTTTTGTAGATAAAGAATTCCTTGAACAAACCTTAGCAAGTCTCACTGACTTTTACCACGGAAAAGTATCCGCGGAAAAAGCTAACTCTCGAATCGTTGAGGTACCTGTCTATTAAAAAAAGCTATCGGAGAGATAGTTTTTTTATATTATCCTTTTTTGACTTTCTACTATATAATGTATAATAACATTATTTGGAGGTGCCATATGGCTATTTATCAAAACATTACTCAATTAGTTGGAAAAACACCTATTATTAAACTCAATAATATCGTTCCAGAGGGAGCAGCGGAGGTCTATGTGAAATTAGAGGCCTTTAACCCAGGATCTTCTGTAAAAGACCGTATCGCCTTGGCTATGATTGAAGATGCTGAAAAGGCTGGTACAATCAAACCTGGAGATACTATTGTTGAGCCAACAAGTGGTAACACTGGTATCGGTCTTGCTTGGGTTGGAGCAGCAAAAGGTTATAAGGTGATTATTGTCATGCCTGAAACCATGAGTGTTGAGCGTCGTAAGATTATCCAAGCTTATGGAGCTGAACTTGTCTTGACTCCTGGTAGCGAAGGGATGAAAGGGGCTATCGCCAAAGCAAAAGAGATTGCTGAAGAAAAAAATGGCTGGGTTCCTTTCCAGTTTGCTAATCCATCCAATCCAAAAGTTCACGAAGATACAACAGGACAGGAAATTTTGGAAGACTTTGGCACAACTGGTTTAGATGCCTTTGTATCTGGCGTTGGTACTGGTGGTACCGTTTCAGGTATTTCGCATGTTTTGAAGACAGCAAATCCAGATATTGCTATCTATGCTGTCGAAGCCGATGAATCAGCTGTCTTATCTGGTGAAGCACCTGGTCCGCACAAGATCCAAGGCATTTCGGCAGGTTTTATTCCAGATACTTTGGACACTAGCGCCTATGATGGCATTATTCGTGTCAAATCCGACGATGCCTTAGCTACAGGTCATGCTATCGGTGGAAAAGAAGGATTCTTAGTTGGTATTTCTTCAGGTGCAGCAATTCACGCTGCTATCGAAGTTGCTAAGGAGTTGGGAACTGGAAAAAAAGTGTTGGCAATCTTGCCTGATAACGGAGAACGTTACTTGTCAACAGCTCTTTATGAGTTCAATGATTAAAAAGAAAGAAGGTTAGGAATGCATCCTATACCTTCTTTTCTTTGTGTTCTTTGAGATAGCCTTTAGCTTCCTCAATCCATTTCGGAAGTTGTTTTGCTAAAGGGGAAAAACCAATTTTATTCCGTTCATTTGTAAAACGATGATGACGCGGAATTTTTTGTTGTTCTTCTTCTAAGGTCCGGATTGATAAACTAGCCTTTTCAGTATATTCATCAAAGTCAACTACCTGTACCAAAACCTCTTGCCCCAATTTTAAATGATCATAAATATTATCAACAAAACCTGTTTTGATTTCCGAGATATGGATTAGGCCCGTCGTCCCATTCTCTAATTGTACAAAGGCTCCATACGGTTGAATACCCGTTACCGTCCCCTTGAGTTTATCTCCGATTTTCATCTTAATCCTCTATTTCGATGGTCTCAATTACAACATCTTCATGTGGACGATCTGCTGAATCTGTTGCAACCGCTGCGATAGCATCCAAGACGACGAAGGATTCTTCATCAACTAGATGACCAAACACTGTGTGGCGTTGATCTAGATGTGGTGTCCCGCCATTTTTGACATAGGCTTCTGCAACTTCTTTAGGCCAACCGCCTCGTTCTAATTCTTTCGCATTGTATGGGAAGTTTTGGTTTTGAACGATAAAGAATTGGCTTCCATTTGTATTTGGTCCTGCATTGGCCATTGACAAGGCTCCTCTGAGATTAAAAGCTTCCATTGAAAATTCATCTTCAAACGCAGTACCATAAATAGATTCACCACCCATACCTGTTCCGGTTGGATCACCACCTTGAATCATAAAGTCTTTGATAATACGATGGAAGATAATTCCGTCATAATAGCCATCTTTAGAAAGAGCTACGAAATTTGCTACAGTTTTGGGTGCAATTTCAGGAAAGAGTTTTACTGTTAACTTACCATGGTTAGTCTTGATATGCGCAACCGGCCCTGTAACATTTTCCAAATCTAATTGCGGGAAATATTTTTCTTTTTCTACCATACCTAATTTCTCCAAGGCATCAAAAATGCCATCTTCTTCTACTTTTTTTGTGATATAATCTGCATGCTTTTGCAGTTCTGGATGCGAATGCCCCATAGCGATACTAATTCCTGCATAATCGAATAACTCAATATCGTTGAGTCCATCTCCGAACACTAGGACATTTTCAGGTTTCAGGCCTAGTTTTTCAACAACCTTAGCAACACCAGTTGCTTTGGAAGAGCCTTTTAACACAATGTCCGATGAAATAGCATCCCAACGAACACTACGCAATTCTGCTTGCAACTCTTCTGGAAGTTCTACTTCGTGACCATCTTTCTCGAAAGTTAACAATTGATAGATGTCATTTTCTTTATAAAAGGTTGGGTTTGTTTCCAAACCTTCATAAATCAAGTCAATTACTTGACTAATGCGGTCAGTTCGTGCAGAAAGTGTCCCTTTTTGACTACCAAGCATACCATATTCGATTCCAATTTCTTTAGCCCAATTTAATACAGATTCTACTAAATTTTGGGACATCGGCTGATGGTACACTACCTGACCTTTGGCATCTTCTACGTAGGAGCCGTTAATCATAGCGAAAAAGTCTGGCTTTAAGGCCTTGATTTCTGGCACCAAACCATAAGGAGTTCGTCCTGACGCAATTCCTGTCAAAATTCCCTTTTCTTTCAGTGATTTGAAAACCTGCTGAATTGATTCAGGAATGTAGCCTGTATTCTTTACACGTAGCGTGTCGTCAATGTCAAAAAAGACTATTTTTATTTTTTTTGCCTTATATCTGAGTTTTGCATCCATATAATTCCACTATCCTTTGGTTGAAAATTAACTAATTTTCATTATACCACTATTGGTCCTCTTGCGCCACCAAACCATGCTGGAAAGCATAAACAACTGCTTGAGTACGATCGCTAACAGCTAGTTTGGATAAGATATTGGAAACATGGGTTTTAACAGTTTTTAGAGAAATGAAGGACTCATCTGCAATTCGTTGATTATCATATCCCTTGGCTAACAGCGTCAAGATTTCGCGTTCACGAGCTGTCAAGTCATCATGTAAATCTGGGTGGCGTTTATGGTGCTCTACTTTTTTCTCTACTTCTGTCTCAATAGCATATTCTCCAAGAGCTACCTTGCGGATGGCTGCTAAGATTTCGTCAGCACTTGACGTTTTCAACATATAGCCACGAGCTCCTGCTTCCAGCACAGGATAGATTTTCTCATTATCTAGGTAGGAGGTCAGGATGACAATCTGCGCTTGCGGCCATTCCTTCAGCAAGGCCAGGGTTGCTTCTACGCCAGTCATCTTGGGCATAACTAAGTCCATCACTACAACATCAGGTTTAACCTCTAGCGCTTTAGCCAAACCTTCCTCGCCATCACTAGCTTCTGCAACTACTTCAACATCTGGCTGTAAATTTAAGTAACTTTTCAATCCTAGACGAACCATCTCATGGTCGTCAACCAACATCACTCGAATCGTATTCATCTTCTTTTCCTTTCAATAGTGGGATACGAATATCAATCGCCACTCCCTTATTTGGAGCTGTGCGAATTTTTATCGTTCCAGCCATGTCTTCAACCCGCTCACGTATGTTTTGAAGACCGTAACTTAATTCATCATCTGCACCTTGTTGGAAGCCAATACCGTCGTCTGTCATTTTCAACTGAAGTTCTGTTTCCTTCTGCAAGAGGTAAACATCCAAATGCTTGGCTTTGGCATGTCGCAAGGTATTACTGATAATTTCTTGCGCAATGCGGAAGAGATGTTCTTCAATTAGTTTCGGTAGTTCCTCTACTTCATGTTGGAAATGAACGATAATATTACTTTTGTCGCTAACTTCACGCAAAATCAGCTCAAATCCTTCAACCAAGGTTTTACTTTCAAGTTCACTTGGGCGTAGATGTAATAATAGGATGCGTAGGTCTCTTTGGGCAGACTCAATCATATCTTTCACGAGCATCAGCTGTTCCTGCAAAGTTTCCTGCGGAAGAGTGGATAGATTGGACGATAATCCTGACAAAATCATGCTCGTTGCAAATAACTCTTGACTAACCGTATCATGCAAATCCCTGGCAATCCGTTTCCGTTCTCCCTCAACAATCTCTTCTTTCTTGACTAAATCTTGATTGTCAACCAGCTGCACCTGACGCGTGAGGTTTCTGACCTTATCAGACAACTGGAGCAAGAGCTGATCACTTTCGGTATCTGTTCGAATACTTTTATTCTTCAAGATAGCTTGTAACTTCGTCCGCATAACCTGAGTGGAGGCTAGGCTGACAGTTTGTACCATTACAGCTAGAAAAAGGGTCAAAACAATAACTAGTAGAATGAGAGTAAACACGAGCTGCTCCGTTGAAATCCAGAGCGTAACATCTAGCAATGAATAATTTAAAAGTGGGAGGGTGGAAGCAATCACCACAAAAACAATGAGACAGGCAAACCAGGCGAGGAGTAGGTAGGTACGTTTTCTCATACGCGAACCACCTCCACATCTCCCAGTATATTGTTGGTAACGACTTTTACACGTTTGTGTGATTCTTGATAATCGGGACTATTGATTGCTATACTTTCATTCCGCAAATCCCAATATGATTCACCCAGGAAACTTACTCGTCCATAGATACTAGTTGCTGAAAGTGCAACCTCAACATCAATTGGAACAATAATTTTTGTCCGTCCAAACGTTTTACGAATAACAACAATATTATCTCTGCCAACTAATACAGTCTTATCCAAATCAACTACATCATTGCCAAACAAGCGTACAATGTTAATATCTTCAAAACCAAACCTATCTTGAGAGTGGTCGTGGTTGCCAAACCATCTATTTTTCTCTTTTTGAACCTGTAGAGAATAGTCACTAAAAACAATATGGGTATATTGGTTTCTCTTTTCATAACGTGAAAAGAAATTAATCAGCATGTACACGACTAGCAGCATAATCCCAATAATGAAGAAGGGATTTAAAACAAAGACCAAAAATAATAGAGATAAGGAGCTAACCAGTAAAACACTGTTGACTTTTCTTCCTAGGAAGTACCAAATGACGAGTAATAAGGCAGAGAAAAGTAGCAGGGTCCGACTGGCCTCATTGGCTACCACGTCAAAGGCTGCCATCGTAAAAATCATACTTTCTATTAGTAGAAAAAATTGAACTTTCCGCATCTTCTCCATCCTTTCTATACTATTGTAACAAAAAATAAGTAAAAGAACTCCATCCAAAGTAGGAAATATAGTCGAATGAATTAGCTTTCAGACAAGGAACTGAGGCGCAGGCTATACTTGGGTACGGCAAAGTAAATTAACGAAGCAAGCAAAATAAACTAAACATGACTATAAACTATGCAAATCACTCCTAGGCCATCACTCTTGATGGATAGAAGGAAACAATTTTGGCATAGGGGGCCGCTCACAAGCTACGCTCTCTAATCAAGAGAAAAAGGTTCGGCATCTGCCCAACCTTATTCATCTTTATTGTCCGCTATCTGTTGAAGTACTTGTGCTGGTGGAACTTCCTGTTGAGGAATCGCTACTGGTGCCGGTTGATGCAACGGAGACATACAAGGTAACTGTTCCATCAATTGTTGCTCCAGCAGCAGGATATTGTCCAATGACGATGTCACTTGTCGTTGAGTAATAGCTTCTATCTTCTTGTTTTTCAATACTTTCCACATTGACGCCTAGCGTTTGTAATTGACTACGTGCCTGTGAATAGGTGTAATTGCCAGATGTTAAATCAGGCATAATCAATTCTTTTCCTTTTGAAACAACTAGATTGATGACAGAACCTTTTGTCAACTCTGTATTGGCAACGGGATCTGTACTGATAACCTGACCCGCAGTAACAGATGAGCTATATTCCTGAGCAATAGTTCCAATACTGAAGCCTGCTGTCTGAAGAATTTGGGTAGCATTCTCCTGAGTTTTTCCAACAACGTTTGGCACAACTTGTGGCGCTACTCCTTTGGAAACATAAAGGGTAATTTTCGCCCCCTTCTCAGCAGAACTATTTGCTCCTGGATCTGTTTTGATAACGAGTCCTTGGGCAACTTTTTCGCTATATTCTTCTTTTATTGTCACTTGGAAACCGAGAGCCTCCAATTCCTGCCGTGCAGTATCAGAATCCTTATCTGTCACATCTGGAATAGATACCATCGCAGCCGTTGCTACTACAATATCAATCTTACTTCCTTGACGTCTGGTCGTCTTTGCAGCCGGAGAGGTCCGTATTACCAAGCCTTCATCTACAGTCGCTGTCGCTTCTTCTGTGATGTTTCCAACTTCCAATCCTGCCACTTCAATCATTTCTGTAGCTTTTTCAACGGTTTGACCAGACACATCAGGGACTGTAACTGTTCGTGGAGTGTTGAAAAATACGAGTCCAGCCGCTATCACTGTTAACAAAATAGCCCCTATCAAGACTTTGTAGCGTGTACGCATACCTGGCCTTGGTTTTGAAACAGGCTTATTTCCCGACTTCGCCACTTCTTTCTTACCAGGCCCCTTATCCGTCGCTGAAACTTGGGCAGAACTATTTGTATGCGGTACTTTCGTTTCAACATTGGCCTGGGAGAGTTTTGGCAAGGTTTTTGTATCAACCTTGTTCCCTTCTAGTTCAACCCTGGCTTCATTCCGACGATCCATGGATAGAGCCGAAGCTAAATCTGCATACATTTCTGCAACCGACTTATAGCGCTCGTTTAATTTTTTAGCCGTTGCTTTTAGTACAACATTTTCTAAGGCCTGAGGTACGTTGGCATTCTCTTCTCTAACAGATGGGAGAGGTTTTTGGAAATGCTGAAGAGCGATCGTCACAGCACTATCTCCATCATAGGGAATGCGACCCGTCAACATTTCAAAAAGGATGATCCCCATTGCATAAATGTCACTTTGAATGGTCGCTTTCGAACCACGCGCCTGCTCAGGTGAAAGATAGTGAACAGAGCCCAACATAGAGTTGGTTTGTGTCAAACTCGTCTCAGCAAAGGCAACTGCAATACCAAAGTCTGTTACTTTAGCGACTCCATTGGAAGTCAAAAGGACGTTCTGAGGTTTCAAATCTCGATGGACAATTCCTCTCGTGTGCGCCATTCGCATAGCAAGGAGAATCTGTCCCATAATTCGCACCGCAACATCGTTGGAGAGTGGTGCATTTTCTTTTATATAACGTTTTAAATCGAGGCCATTGACATATTCCATAGCCAGATACTGTTGACCATCTTCTTCACCGATGTCCGAAATACGAACGATATTGGGATGGTCAAGTTCTGCCATGGCACGCGCTTCACGTTGAAAACGCTGGATAGCAATTTGATCTGTCTGATAGTTGGTCCGAAGAACTTTAACAGCAACCTCTTCTCCATCTAAAATCAAATCTCTTGCTAGGTAAACATCTGCCATACCGCCTCGACCAATTTGCCGAACGATTCGATACCGACCGGCAAAGATCTTACCGATTTGAATCATTACCTAGCCTCCTCCGTAATGTGAAGCAAACCTACTGTAATATTATCTAGACCGCCTGCATTATTGGCAAAACGTACAAGTGTTTCTACCTTGCTTTCAATTGAAACATCACTCAATACAATATCACGAATGTCCTCGGTTGGTACCATATTGGTTAAGCCATCGCTGTTAATAAGGACATAATCTCCAACCTCAAGAGTTTTCAAAGCAATGTCTGGTTCAATTGGTTCGGCTTGTCCAATGGACTGCGTTACAATATTTTTTTGAGGATGACGCTGTGCTTCTTCTTCTGTGAGCTGACCAGCTCGAACAAGGGCACCTACCAGCGAATGGTCGTTGGTTAGACGTGTATATTCATCATCTCTAATCAATCCAACTCGTGAATCTCCAACATGGGCATAGATCATTTGGTTGTCGATGACAACAACTGCTTCAAGAGTTGTTCCCATCCCCTTGTATTCTTCTGTCTGTCCAAGTTCATGAATCTTTTGGTTTTCAGCATCAATGATTGCAACCATCCATTCACGGACATCATTTAAGGTCACTAATTGAGTATCAACCCAAGCAGCTCCCAAATCTGTTGCTGCCATTTCACTAGCAATATGGCCGGCACGGTGCCCACCCATTCCATCAGCTAACACGACCAAATCAATCCCTGCACGGTTTTTGTAGCGATTGATATAGTCTTGGTTGTTCGAACGTTTCTGTCCTACATCAGTAAGTAATGCAATTTCCATAATTTTTATCGTTGCTAAGCAACTTCCTCCTCTTATTCTAGGATTTTCGTCTAAGTTGACCGATGAAAAATCCATCTGTCTTATACTGTTCAGGGGTTATCAACAAGCAGCCATCCACCATAATATCTGTTTGAGGGTGTTCTAGTGTCACTTGTTCAAAATTGGGATGGTTTTGCAGAAATTCTTGAATAACCTCTTGGTTTTCCTTAGCAATAATCGTACATGTGCTATAGGTTATTATACCACCAATTTTCAAGCTTTGGCAAACACTGTCCAGTATCTGCAACTGGATAGTCTTTAGAGAATCAAAGTCCATCGATGCCTTGTTGTAACGAATATCAGGCTTACGTCGAATGAGTCCAATACCTGAACATGGGGCATCCACTAGGATTTTATCAAAGGTATCAGGTCCAAATGTTTCATGAACACGACTGGCGTCCAGACCTTTGGTCTCAATCTTATCTGCTAGGTCTAAACGAAGTGCGTTTTCTTCAATCAGTTTTAGTTTATGATCATATAAATCCAACGCATAAACTTTTCCATCCGTAAGATAACTTGCCATATGACAGGTTTTTCCACCCGGAGCCGCACAGGCATCCAAGATGATTTCATCTCCTTGAATATCCAAAGTCGGAGCTACCAATTGACTGGTTTCATCTTGAATGGTGATAAGTCCTTTCTTGAAATAATCTGTCCCCGCAAAGTGTCCATGGGATTTAACCAACCCAACTGGTGATAACTGCGAGGGTTGGGCGCCTAGCTCCTCTGCCAATCGCTCCACTTGTTGACCATCTGTCACGCGTACGCTGGCCTTATTCCGATCATGTAAACTTTGGAAAATCTTCTCTGCACGTTCATCGCCATATTCTGCAATCAGGGTTTGGACCAACCAAACTGGCACAGAATACTGAACGGATAGACGTTTGTTCTTTCTTTTAATATCTGCTGGTTTCGGCAAGGAATCCTGACTAAGCTTACGCAAAATGGCATTAACAAATTTGTCAGTTCCAGGCTTTCGCTTGGCAATATTAACTGCCTCATTGACAACTGCGTGGGTAGGCAATTTGTCCAAATATACCAACTGGTAGAGGCTCAACATGAGGAGATAGTAGACCCAAGTGTCCAACTTTTCTCTATCTTCGATAAAATGTGCCAAATACCACTCTAGGGTAATTTTACGAGAAACCGTCCCATAAACCAACTCGGTCGCCAAGCCCTTGTCCTGCGCTGATAAACGAGAAGATTCTAGGGCCTTATTGAGAGCGATGTTCGAGTAAGCACCTTGATCAAAGACTTGTTCCAATACAGATAAGGCTAGACTTCTTGCTGTTTCATGTTTATTGATCACCAAATTGATCTCCTACTGCAATATCTCGACCTGCACCATTTAAAAAGTCTGCAATGGTCATTTTTGGCTTACCAGCTGGCTGGACAGTTTTCAGAGAAAGAGCTCCCTGACCTGTCGCAATGATCAATTCTTTCTTGCTTCGAGCAATCACTTGACCGACTGGTCCTTCACCTCCTACTTCAACAGCTTCTTGAATTTTAAACCGTTCGCCTTGCCAATAGGTATGGGCAACTGGCCATGGGTACATACCACGAATCTGATTGAAAAGTTGACGAGCTGTCTTATTCCAATCCAGTACCTCTTCTTCTGGCTGGATATTTGGTGAGAAGGTTACCTGTTCTGGATTTTGAGCTACTGGTTTCAAGTCACCAGCAATATAGGCTGGTAAGGTTTGTAATAATAAATCCCGACCAACAACAGCCAACTTTTCAAACAAGGTGCCGACGTTGTCGCTTTCTTCAATAGCAATGCTATCGCTGGAAATCATGTCACCAGCATCCATTTCCTTGACCATTTCCATGATGGTTACGCCGGCACGTTCATCACCGTTAATCAAAGCGTAATGAATAGGGGCGCCGCCACGGTATTTAGGAAGAAGAGAAGCATGAACATTGACTGCAAAGTCAACTGAGTTCAATAATTTGGTTGGTAGGAATTGCCCAAAAGCTGCCGTCACAATCCCATCTGCTCCTAAATTCATCAGCTCATCCATTTCTTGACTTCCTGATAACTTTTCCGGTTGATAGACTGGTAAACGGTGTTCCAAAGCCACTTCTTTCACAGATGTCATTTGGATGACTTTTTTTCGTCCAACAGCTCGGTCAGGCTGGGTAACAACAGCTAAGATTTCATACTGATCATCCGCCAAAAGACCTTTTAAGACTGTCGCAGAAAATGCTGGTGTTCCCATAAAAATCAACTTTGTCATCTTTGCTTTCTCATCTCCTTTACTCTATAAGGTTTCTACTAATTCTATTATCCCTTAATTATACCATTTTTGCTTATTTTTTCCTTAATTAAAGGTTTTTAAAACAAAAAATGCAAGGTCAATAGTGACCTCACATCATATTCTGCGGTTCGTTGTCAATAATCAGCCGCAAATCTTGATTTTCTCTCTCCTGTGTCCAATCTAAAATCTGGTTCAAGACTTCTTCCAAACGGTCTTCATGCCGGTATTTCAAGATGATCTGGTAGTGGTAGAGATTATGGGTTCTGGCAATAGGCTTGGGCGTCGGTCCCAAGATTTGAATTGCATCTGTTAAGTGTTGACGGAGAAAGGCTACAGTTTCATAGGCTTTTTTCACGACAAATTCTTCCGACTTGTGCGAAAAGGTTAGACCAACTGTAAAATAGTAAGGTGGATAGCCAAGATTTTTCCGAATGCCCATCTCATAACGATAGAAACCTTCATAGTCCTGCTCTTTGGCAAAGGCAATGGCATAGTGATTGGGGTTGTAGGTCTGAATCAGGACCTCTCCTTCCTTATCAGCTCGACCAGCCCGACCAGCTACCTGAGTTAGCAACTGGAAGGTCCGCTCAGAAGACCGAAAATCAGGCAAATTCAGAGCCGTATCCGCATTGAGCACGCCAACTAGGGTCACATTTGGAAAATCCAAACCCTTGGCAATCATCTGAGTTCCCAGAAGAATATCCGCTTCGCCTCGACCAAACCGTTCGAGCAAGTCCTCATGAGCACCTTTTTTCTTGGTAGTATCCACATCCATACGCAAAATTCGAGCTTCTGGCAAGAGCTCCTGCAATTCATCGTAGGCCTTTTGCGTACCCGTCCCATAATAACGAATAGAACGACTTTGACAATTTGGACAGTTCTGAGGAATCCCCTTTTGAAAACCACAATAATGGCAATTCATCGTTTTTGTATCCATGTGAAGCGTCAGGGAAATATCACAATTGGGACACTGGTCAACGCTACCGCAATCACGACACATGACAAAAGAAGAATAACCACGCCTATTCAACATAAGAACGACCTGTTCCTTACGAGCCAATTTTTCTCTTATCTTATCAATCAGAACAGGGGTAAAATTACTAGCCTCCTGCTGACCGATATAATCACGGAAATCCACAACTTCCACTTCTGGAATACGAGCCAAGGGATTGGCCCTCTGGTTAAGAGTCAGTCTTCCATAGACTCCTCGACTAGCCCGAGCCCGTGTTTCAAGACTCGGCGTAGCAGACCCCAAGACCAAGGTCGCTCGATTATAATCAGCCCGCAACTTTGCCACATCACGCGCATGGTAGCGTGGATTGCTGTCCTGCTTGTAGGTCGCCTCATGCTCCTCATCAATGATGATAACACCCAAGTTTGTCAAAGGGGCAAAAATGGCCGAACGGGCCCCGACAACCACCTGGGCATTCCCCGCCTCAATCTTCCGCCACTCATCGTACTTCTCACCATCAGATAATCCAGAGTGGAGAATGGCAACCTGCTGACCAAAACGAGAAATAAAACGATTGGTCATCTGAGGGGTCAAGGAAATTTCAGGCACCAACATTATAGCCGTTTTCCTCATTTTTAAAACCCTATCAATGACTTGCAGATAAACCTCCGTCTTCCCAGAACCTGTCACTCCTTGAAGAAGAAATGTCTGACTTTCCTGACCGATAGAGGCCACAATCTCACGAACCGCAATCGCCTGCTCTGGATTCAAATCCAAGGCTTGCGTTTTTTCCACCTTATCAAAAACTCCCTGAGTCCGCGACACTTCCTCTTCCCAGACTTCTATATAGCCTTTTTCTTGGAAATAGCGGAGCGTATCAGCTGAATAATCCGATTTTAGGTTTGAAAGGAGCTGGTCTTCAGGATGAGTCAAAAGAAATTCTCTTAATTGCTGCCGTTTTTTAGCCCGATTGCTGATGTCTGCATCTCGTAATTTCTCCAGACAAACTCGGTACCATTTTTCTGTCTTGATTTGCTTTTTATCCTTGGCCACATAGTCTACCAAGACTTTTCCTGACTGGGCCAGACGCATAATTTTCCCTTGCTCTCTCACATCCAAGTCAGAAAAACGAATCTGCTCCTTATCACCAAATAGACTAATCTGCTCTGCCATTTCCAAACCAAGCCCTGGACGGATCAATTTGTCATAGGTCGAATTGAGCAAGCTGGGCAGCATGGATTTTAAGAGGGTAATTTTATAGGAGAAAACCGACTTCCTCATCTGGTCAGCTAACCAAAATTGCTCTTGATTGAGAACAGGACTATAGTCCAAAACCTCGGCAAGCTCTTTCAAGTCTTGTAAGTTATTTTCATCATCTTCATCAATCAAGTTAACTACAATTCCTTGAATTAGGCGATTGCCCTTGCCAAAGGGTACATGGACACGCACACCAACCTTGAGCCCCTCTTCCAATTCAGCTGGAACTCGATAGGAATAAGCTTGATCGGTCTGCATCAAGGGGACATCTACAATAACTTGTGCTAACATAGGACCTCCTTTCTTTCAATGTCCATAAGTGAAAAGAAACCCGGATGGCAAGCCCAACCGAGTTTTTTATTAAATCTTTTCGCCTTCTTCTTTTTCTTTAGCGATTTGTTCTTTGATTTTCTTCTCTTCTTCTTCTGCCAGACGTTTCGCTTCTTCCGCACGGCGACGAACTGCCTCACGTTTTGCTTCTGGGTCTGGGTGGATGACTACATTACCTGATTCAATTTCTTCCAAGGCGCGTAGGGTGGATTTCACTGAGGTGAATTCTTGAGTTGGTTTGGCACCTGCTTCCAATTCATGGGCACGCTTAGCCTCAAGAATAACCAAAGAATACTTAGATGGTACCTTGTCCAACAAGGTATCAATTGACGGCTTCAACATCATAATGCGATTCTCTCTTCTTTCTTTTATCGTTCTGCTATCTGTTCACGAATCATTTCATCGTAGCGACCAATAACTCGGTCTACACGGAAATGTTCTGCTTCGATAATACGCTTGACACGCTCAGCAGCCAACGGGACTTCATCGTTCACAACTGCATAATCATACTCACGCATGAGGGCAATCTCTTCCTTGGCACGTTCGATACGTTGCGCAATGACTTCCTCACTATCTGTCCCACGACCAACCAAGCGGTCTTGCAATTCTTCTAAATCTGGTGGCGTCAAGAAGATGAACACCCCATCTGGAACCTTTTTCTTCACTTGGAGGGCCCCCTGTACTTCAATTTCTAAAAAGACATCTATCCCTTTATCAAGCGTTTGATTAACATAAGTCAAAGGAGTTCCATAGTAATTTCCAACGTACTCAGCATATTCCAACATCTGACCCTGGCGAATCAAATCTTCAAATTCCTCACGACTACGAAAGAAATAGTCAACTCCATCAACTTCTCCCGGTCTCTGTGGACGTGTCGTCATGGATACAGAATATTCAAATTTATTATCAGAGCTTTCAAAAATTTCCTTTCGAACTGTTCCTTTTCCAACACCAGATGGGCCAGAAAAGACAATGAGTAAGCCTCGCTCTTTCATGATATCTCCTTTTAAATCTTTCATTCTAGTGTAACAAAATTTAGCATGAATTTCAACTGCTTTTAAATACGATTAGAATATTTTCTGTTCCGCTAAATTCCCAAAGTAAGTTCTAGTCTGTCTTAAAAACTGGAAATTAGACTGAGACAAAGAAATAA
>ALKQ01000037.1 GCA_000440235.1 Streptococcus suis 10581
TTGTTCCTATTATTTACTTTCAATAATATCCCTCTGTGAGGGAGATACATTTTTACGCTTAACAGCGCACGATTTTAAGCATGTTATCTCTACTTGGATCAACACTACCTGACTTGATAGCGTCTGAACGCTTTACCAGCTCTTCCAAATAGTATTTCTGAGTTTGCGTTAACTCGCTTTCCACCGCAATAATCTTAGCTTCTGGTACTGGTAAGTCGAGCATATCCGAGGTCTGAATATCGGCAGTTTCCTTGTAAATTCGCATGAGTTCAGGAAGGTTGACAAATTTCTTGAACCGTTTCTTAGGTTGGTACTTATCACCTGTCGGGGCTAGTTCCATGGAGTTTTCGATATTCCCAAAAGCCCCAACCCACGAATCAAAATTGGATACCTGGTATCGTTCCAAGACATCGGGTTGAATGTAATTCATCATGGTGAAAAGTTCACTTATAGAGTTAGAAACTGGTGTTCCTGTCGCAAAAACGACATTTCTATCTCCATGCTCTGCCTGAACTTGTCTCACCTTCATCTCCATATCTACGTTCTTTTTTGAAGTGGTGTTGGTAATGCCAGCGACATTTCCAAGTCCAGTAATTGGACGGATATTCTTGAAGTGATGAGCCTCATCCACAAAGAGAAAATCAATGCCAAGATTTTCAAATTCAATAAAGGTATCTCGCTCTAGTTTTTGGAGTTCTTCCAACTGGTGCTCCAATCCCTTAATCGAACGCTCCGCTTCTTTCACCGTATAATCACTGTCACTTCCTAGCTTGATTTCTCTGAGTTGCTCAAGTTTGTCATTGATATAGGTGACCTGTTTTTCACGACTCATCGGTATCTTCTCAAATTGTGAATCCCCAATGACAATGGCATCATAGTCCCCTGTAATAATCCGAGACACAAACTGCTTACGTTTGGCTTTGGCAAAGTCTTTCTTAGTAGTCACATAGACTTTCTTGGTAGGGAAAAATTTCATGATTTCTTGACCAAACTGGGCAGTCAAACTAGAAGGGACCACATAAAGTGGTTTATGTACCATTCCGAGTTCTTTCAGTTTGAATCCTGCCCCAAGCATGGTAAGTGTTTTACCTGAACCAACTTCATGAGCTAGTAGGGCACGTTTTTCCTCCACAATTCGTTGAATGGCATTCTTTTGGTGAGGACGTAAGGAGATATTCTGAGCAAGTCCATCAATGGTTAAATGGCTACCATCATAGGACTTTGATACCGTACGATTGTAGAGCCTATTATAGGTGTCTTCAATCATTTGTTGGACTTCTGGATACCTTGCTACAAAACCTTGAAAGAGTTCTTGTAGGTGTGTTTCCTTGGCACGCAGGACTGTTGTTTTCTCTACATCCGTCACATTCTTTTTCTTATCCCCTTCAACAATTTGTTTTGTGATCGTTGGTTGATTGGAATTCAGGAGATTTTCGAAGATTTTTCGACCACTATCATAGCGTGAAGCAGGGACACCTAAACTCCTATCCGTTGCGTTGGAATAGGTGTAGGCAAACTTAGATTGGTAAGTGATAACCCCGTCAATGGGACTGACTTCAAGGACTATTGCTACTTCTTGGTCTGACAGTTCATAGACTTTCCCCATAAAGGTTTCTTGGGCAAATTTTCCGTAAACAGACAAAGGAATCCAGCGTGAACCGATTCTATAATCAATGTCTGCCAAGGTAATGCGGGCTGGTTTGACCGTTTCTAGTAGCCCTGCATAATGTGACCAGTCAAAGTCCTGATTGTCTTGTTTGACGAATAGATCTACCACTTCTAACTTGCTAACGACATCACCTGACAGAAAGTCTTGGCGAGAAACATAGGACAGCTCCCCATTCAAATACTTCTCAGGATCAGGCATAATGAGGTCCCCTAACTCCTCAATCAAGGTCATCTTCGATTCAACCTGATAGATAGACATCATATAAGCAAAATCAACACCTCGTCCGTCAGCCAAGCTCGAATTTAAGGCATCAAGGGCAGTATGTACCTTTTTAACCTCTTTTTCAGGACGCACTAGAGCCTTCTCAAAGGCAAGGGATTTAGTATAGATAACAGACTTTCCACTTGGATCCAGACTTTCATCTTCCAAACTAGCAAGAAGCGAATACTTATCATCACTATCAAAAAGATTGCGGTTCACAGCACTATTCAAATACCCAAAGCGTTTGACAAAGCTATCATAGGTACGATTGAGTTTGCCTAACAAGTGGTTAAAAGTCTTCTTATCATAGTCATAATGGCGTTGAATGGCAATGACTTCTTGGTAGGCATTGCGAATATCGACCATTCCTTTGATTCGTGCCACTTCTTTATCAGACAAAGGAGCTTCATAGAAAACTGTCTTTTTATAATAACCCTTAAACTGACCACGTTTGGCTGCATCATCGGTCACATAGACATCTAGAGCAGTACTATCAGTCACCTCTAAGCTATTAAATCTATCAATCTGCTTTTGGGAATGCTTGGTGTCCCATGCCTTAAAGTTGCCCCCTTCATCGACATAATAACTGATTTCTTCCGTCTTGGTTCCGACACGAATGCCTTTATTATCACGATAGTAAACTGTAGAACCATGGTAACCAAAACTGTACTGAGCTAGATTATCTCTCATTTCAGCTGGAATGGAAGTATCCATGACTTGTTTGATCAACACGTTTGGGTTAATGATGATTTCATTTCTATCAATCTCTCTTGGAGTCTTAACGTGATTTAGAGCAGTTTGGACGCTTGCAATCAAGTCATCACTAGTCCCCTTAACAGAAAGTGTTCCACCGTTAAAGTTTCTAACCTCATAGGTTCCTAGCACTTGGCTATTGTATTCTCCATCAAAGTAAGGATTGAGCCAAATACGGTTGTCCTTGTCATAACGAATAGACCCTGAAAAGGCTAAGTCATCTGCCACATAGCCCTTGTTCAAGTGTTTCTGGAAGAACAACATATCCGTTGTGACATTGGTTCCGGCAATGGCCTTAAAGGCAGAATCAGGCAGTCGAACCCCACCAAGAAATTCAGTTGTCTCACGAATATCTTGTAAAATATTTTCTGTTCGCTTATCCATAGTTCCTGTGGAAGAGATAATCGCTACTTGTCCACCATCATGGACCAAATCAAGTGACTTTTTGACAAAGTAGTCATGAATCATGTAAGGCCTATCGTACCTGTTATCCGCAATTCGTATATTGGCAAAGGGCACATTTGAAA
>ALKQ01000038.1 GCA_000440235.1 Streptococcus suis 10581
ATGTTGTGCAGTTTTCTCAAAGTAACTTCTGGAAGGACGGGAACTAGAACTTACTTTGAGAATTTACCTTTCTATGAAAAATAGGGCGATAGGAAGAAAATAGGGAAAAAATAAGACTTTTTTGGCAATATGTGGTAAAATATTCCTATAAAAAGGATTAGGAGAACGAATATGGAATCACATTTGGTGAGAATTATCAATCGTCTGGAGGCTATGGCTAATGACGGCGGTACGTTGAAACGTAATTTCGAACGTGATGGTATTGTTGTTGCAGAAGTGGCTTATAGCTATGACGAGGAAAATGGTTCAGTATTTACCTTGCGTGATGTTGCTGCTCGTGAAACGTACGCGTTTGACAGCATCGACTTGATTGCAATGGAAATCTATGAGCTATTGTACTAAGAAGAAGTGAGAGGCACCTAAGGGTGCTTTTTTCTTGTGTAAATTGAATATTATAAACAAAAGTGTTGCATAAATATTCAAAAATGGTATAATAGACTCTAAATGACAGAATTGGAGTAAGATGAATGAATTTTTCTTTTTTGCCTGAGTATTGGGCTTATTTTAATTATGGGGCAATTGTTACCCTCATTATTGCATTTTTCTCAGTATTTTTTGGTAGTATTTTAGGTGTGTTGCTCGCCTTTGCTCAGCGTAGTAAGTATAAAGTTTTAGCTTGGACTGCCAATATCTATGTCTGGATTTTCCGTGGGACACCGATGATTGTCCAGATTATGATTGCTTTTGCGATGACACATTTTGTAGCACCAACTTTTCAGCTAGGAATTTTGACGGTTGATTTGACGCGCTTGATTCCAGGTATCATTGTTATTTCGATGAACTCGGGTGCCTATGTATCTGAAACTGTTCGTGCTGGTATTAATGCTGTACCAAAAGGACAGCTGGAAGCTGCTTATTCGCTTGGTATTAGACCAAAGCAGGCGATGCGTTACGTTATCATGCCACAGGCTATCAAGAATATCCTTCCAGCCTTGGGAAATGAATTTGTGACTATTGTTAAGGATAGTTCACTTTTGTCAACCATCGGTGTGATGGAATTATGGAACGGTGCTCAGACAGTTCAATCCACTTCTTATATTCCTTTAACACCACTTGTATTTGCAGCGAGCTATTATCTAATTATGACAACGGTGCTAACAGTGATTATTCAGTCGTTTGAGAAAAAGTTGAACAAGGGAGGGCAGTTCCATGTCTAATGCGATTATTTCTATCAAGGATTTACATAAGTACTTCGGAAAGAATGAGGTTCTAAAAGGAATTGATTTAGATATTCAACAAGGTCAGGTGGTCGTTATTATCGGTCCATCAGGGTCAGGGAAATCGACTTTCTTACGTACAATGAATCTCTTAGAAGTGCCAACCAAGGGAACTGTTACATTTGAAGGTGTTGATATTACTGACAAGTCAAATGATATTTTCAAGATGCGTGAAAAGATGGGAATGGTTTTTCAACAGTTCAATCTTTTTCCAAATATGACGGTATTAGATAATATTACTTTATCACCTATTAAGACAAAGGGAATTGCAAAGGATGAGGCTGAGAAGAAGGCTAAGGAATTACTTGAAAAGGTAGGATTGCCAGATAAGGCAAATGCCTATCCACAAAGTCTTTCAGGTGGTCAGCAACAACGGATCGCTATTGCACGTGGTCTGGCCATGGACCCAGATGTCCTACTTTTTGATGAACCGACCTCTGCACTAGACCCTGAAATGGTTGGTGAAGTTCTTGCTGTAATGCAGGATTTGGCCAAGTCAGGGATGACCATGGTTATCGTGACTCATGAGATGGGATTTGCGCGTGAGGTAGCTGACAGGGTTATCTTTATGGATGGCGGTGTCATCGTGGAGGATGGAACGCCTGAAGAAGTCTTTGAACACACCAAGGAAGAACGGACCAAGGATTTCTTGTCTAAGGTCTTGTAATATAGTCGAATGAATTAGCTTTCAGACAAGGAACTGAGGCGCAGGCTGTACTAAAGTACGGCAAGTCGAAAGTGACGATGTATCAAAGTTAATTCAAATGACTGTAAATGAACAAATAAGTACGACTCCGACATTGTTCGGAGTTTTTTGCTATATGCTATATTCTACTTTGGACAAGTATAGTCAGTCGGAGAATTTTAGGGTATAATAGAAAAAACAAAAGGAGTGTAGGTATGACAGTCATTGATGGGAAAGCACTAGGTGTAAAATTGCAGGCTGCCTTGGCGGAGAAAACTGCTCGATTAAAAGAAGAAAAGGGGTTGGTACCAGGTCTTGTAGTTATTTTAGTTGGCGAAAATCCTGCTAGTCAGGTTTATGTACGGAATAAGGAGCGGTCAGCTCTAGCTGCTGGATTCAAGAGTGAGGTTGTTCGCGTTCCAGATACGATTTCTGAGTCAGACTTGTTGGATTTGATTGAGCGCTATAATCAGGATGATGAATGGCATGGTATTTTGGTGCAATTGCCCTTACCAGCCCACATCAGCGAGGAGAAGGTCTTGTTGGCCATTGACCCAGATAAGGATGTGGATGGTTTTCATCCGACTAATATGGGGAAATTTTGGTCAGGTCATCCTGTCATGATTCCATCTACTCCAGCAGGAATTATGGAAATGTTCAAGGAATATCAGATTGAGCTGGAAGGGAAGTCAGCTTTAGTTATTGGTCGTTCTAATATTGTTGGTAAACCGATGGCACAGCTGCTATTGGATGCCAATGCTACTGTAACGATTGCGCATTCTCGTACCAAAAACTTGCCAGAGCTTGCTCGTCAGGCCGATATTCTTGTTGTTGCCATTGGTCGTGGTCATTTTGTGACCAAGGAATTTGTTAAGCCAGGTGCCGTGGTGATTGATGTTGGTATGAATCGTGATGAAAACGGCAAGCTAATCGGTGATGTCAAATACGATGAGGTATCAGAAGTGGCGAGTTATATTACCCCAGTTCCAGGTGGTGTTGGTCCGATGACTATTACCATGTTGATGGAACAGACCTATGAAGCTTGTGTCAGAAGTGCAAAATAATTATCTGAAATATCAGCTATGTGGTGTAGCTGGTATTTTTTATTTTGGGAGTGGGAAGACGAAATCAGAGAAGTGGTACTGGAGTGGGAAATTCTTGGACCCAAAAATCTTCTGTTGATCCTAAAACCTTACTCATGAATTCAGCATCTGCATCAGACATATCTGTACCAGTTGTTGTGACTTGACTCGATTGGTAAGGATTAGTCCTTGTTGAGGGGGAAAGCAGCCCACCAAGGTTTGACACGCCTCCGAAGGCTAATAAAAGGACAAGAACAAGTAGTTTTCCTTTCCAACCAAGTCGTGAAAAGAGTAGTCCTAATAGAACATTTCCGCCAGATGAACCAGACGAGAAAGATGAGTTAGAGCTGGATTGTCCCCTGCAGTCCTCAATGTTAGAACTTTTTCGTAAATCATCAATTTTCATATAAATCTCCTTAGAACCTGTCAACAAGTTCTTATATTCTCACAAACTATTATATAGTAAAACGCAGAAAAAACACAGGAAAGCTATCGGAAATAATAGGCCTAGTTCTGTATAAAAGTGCAAAATTTGGTATAATAGTAGGGATACAATATAGAAGGAGTGGACATGGTTGAATATTTATCGGTGAGTCACTTAACCAAGTATTTGAAATTAAAATTTGACCGCGATCCCTATTTGGAGATGGTCTATTTAACAGGGCAAGTGTCCAACTTCCGTAAACGTCCTAGCCATCAATATTTTTCGCTCAAGGATGACAAGGCGGTCATCCAGGCGACTATGTGGGCGGGAGTCTATAAAAATTTGGGCTTTGAGCTGGAAGAAGGTATGAAGATCAATGCAATCGGTCGGGTTCAGCTCTATGAACCAAGTGGGTCCTATTCCATTGTCATTGAAAAAGCGGAGCCAGACGGTATTGGTGCACTGGCTATCAAGTTTGAACAGCTCAAACAAGCTCTGACCCAGGAAGGACTGTTTAAACAAGAATTCAAGCAAGCCTTGCCACGTTTTACGAAAAAAATCGGCGTGATTACTAGTCCGAGCGGAGCGGTCATTCAAGATATTATTACCACGGTCAGTCGGCGGTTTCCTGGTGTGGAAATTGTCCTCTATCCGACCAAGGTGCAAGGAGATGGGGCTGCTCAGGAAGTTGTTGCCAATATCCAAAGAGCCAATGAGCGTGATGATTTGGATGTCCTCATTGTTGGTCGTGGCGGTGGTTCTATTGAAGATCTATGGGCTTTCAATGAAGAAATTGTGGTTCGGGCTATTTTTGAATCCCGTATTCCAATCATTTCCAGCGTAGGTCATGAAACTGATACGACTCTGGCTGATTTTGTAGCAGATAAACGAGCTGCCACCCCAACAGCTGCCGCAGAATTAGCAACACCTGTGACCAAGGCAGACTTACTGGGCTACCTCAATCAGCAGGAAAATAGAGCCTATCAGGCCATGACCAATCGTTTGAGATTCCTAAGAGGTCAGCTTGAGAAAATTAGCCAGTCAGTCATGTTCCGCCAGCCTGAACGCTTGTATGATGGTTATTTGCAAAAATTAGACCGCTTGACCAATCAATTGCAGACAAGGATGAAAGAAGTATATAGCCAGCAGAAGCAGGCTAGCTTATTACTCAATCAACGCTTACAAGGCCTACAACTTGGCCGTAAAGTCGAGAGTTTCCAAGAAAGAATTATCCAGCAGGAACGACTCTTGAAGAGCAATATGGCTAATATCTATGACAATAAGATGGCCAAGGCGGACAAGCTGATTGAGGCCTTGACTATGCTGGATACCAGTCGCATCGTGGCTCGTGGCTATGCCATGATTCGTCAAGATGGTCGGGTGATTGATAGTGTAGAAAATGTACAAATGGGTGAAAACCTAACCATCCAGATGAAGGATGGTCAACTTGATGTGGAGGTAAAACATGTCCAAACAGACGAAAACATTTGAAGAAAATCTAGCTGAATTAGAAGGAATCGTAACCAAATTGGAGCGAGGCGATGTGGCTCTGGAAGAAGCACTTGCTGAGTTTCAAAAAGGAATGGTTCTATCGAAAGATCTACAAAAGACACTAGCTGCAGCTGAAAAGACTTTGGTTAAGGTCATGCAGGCGGATGGCAGTGAAGCGGAGATGGATTAATGGTTGCCAGTAAATTGCAGCGACTTGAGGAAGCCATGGCAGACTTTTACCAACCTCAGGTGGCTGAACGTCTCAACCAATCGGTCCTTTATTCGCTACAGGCTGGCGGGAAACGAATCCGTCCCTTACTTTTATTGAGCATCTTAGAGTCCTTTGGGATGGAATTAAAACAAGCCCATTACCAAGTGGCAGCATGTGTCGAGTTGATTCATACGGGAAGCTTGATTCACGATGACCTGCCTGCTATGGATAATGATGATTACCGTCGTGGTCGCTTGACCAACCATAAGGTTTACGATGAAGCAACAGCTATTTTAGCAGGGGACAGTCTATTTTTAGATCCATTTGGTTTCCTAGCTCAAGTTGATTTACCAGCTGAGACCATCCTTGCCCTCGTGAGAGAGCTTTCCCAGGCATCTGGGACCTTTGGAATGGTTGCTGGTCAAGTCTTGGATATGGCTGGTGAAGGGCAGAATCTGACCTTAGAGCAATTACAAACCATTCATGCCAATAAAACTGGGAAATTATTGACATTTCCCTTTGTAGCAGCAGGTTTGATTGCAGGACAATCAGATGAGGTTATCCACCATTTGCGACAAGCAGGTCAATTAGTTGGTCTAGCCTTTCAAGTTCGGGATGATATTTTGGATGTGACAGCCACTTTTGAGGAAATCGGAAAAACTCCCCAAAAAGATGTATTGGCTGAGAAGTCTACCTACCCTGCCCTAATGGGATTGGAAGCCTCAAAAGTCTTTTTAGAAGATAGCTTGAATCAAGCAATCAACGAGCTAGATCAAGTGGCTAAACTAGTCCCATTTTCAACAAAAGAAATCAAAGAAATCATAGAAAGTTTACGAATAAATGGCTAAGGAAAGAGTAGATGTACTAGCTTTTAAACAGGGGCTTTTCGAGACGCGGGAGCAGGCCAAACGCGGTGTTATGGCTGGTTTAGTTATATCCGTCATCAACGGGGAACGCTACGACAAACCAGGTGAGAAGATTGACGAGGGAATTGAACTCAAGCTCAAGGGGGAAAAACTCAAGTATGTCAGCCGTGGTGGTCTCAAATTGGAGAAAGCCTTGCAGGTTTTCCAATTATCAGTTGAGGGTCAAACAACGATTGATATTGGGGCTTCGACAGGCGGTTTTACGGATGTTATGTTGCAGGCTGGTGCCAAGCATGTCTATGCTGTGGATGTAGGGACCAATCAACTGGCTTGGAAATTGCGTCAGGATGAGCGTGTGATCAGCATGGAACAGTACAATTTCCGCTATGCTGAGTTGGAAGATTTCGAACTTGGTCAACCAAGTTTTGCGTCCATTGACGTCAGCTTTATCTCATTGAGTCTGATTTTGCCAGCACTCCATCGTATTTTAGCGGAGGGCGGCCAGGTTGTTGCTCTTGTCAAACCCCAATTCGAGGCTGGACGTGAACAGATTGGGAAAAATGGCATTGTCAAGGATAAATCCGTTCACTTGAAAGTCTTGGAAGATGTGACAAAAATGGCCGTGGAAACAGGCTTCTCAGTCAAAGCCCTTAGCTTTTCCCCTGTTCAAGGCGGTCACGGCAATATCGAATTTTTGGCTTATTTAGAAAAAACAAATGAGCCAGTCCAAATTGATAAGCAGGAAATAACAAATATAGTCTATCAAGCACATGAGGAATTTAAAAAGGATGAATAAACGAGAACGATTAGAAGTCATTAAAGATTTGGTAGTCCGATTTCCTATTGATACACAGGAAGAAATTGTTGAACGTTTAGAAGCAATGGGTGTCAATGCGACACAAGCAACTGTTTCACGTGATATCAAGGAACTTGGCATTATTAAGGTTCCATCAGCGGATAAGGGATATATTTATGGTTTACCAAAGGCAGGTCTTGTTAAGGTAAAATCGCAGAATGTTTTTGAAGTCTCAGTGATGGATAAAATGATTAATCTCCGTCTGGTACCTGGAAGCTCTGCTGTGGTCAAACGCCGGATTTTGGAACAATTTCAAGAACATGTTTTTTCAGTGATTGCTGATGATGACAGTATTCTGCTCATTGTTACAAACGAAGGCATTATTTCGCAAATCGAACAGACGGTTAGAGGGTGGTAGCCATGTTACTAGAAGTGTCCATTAAAAACTTCGCCATTATTGAGCAGGTATCACTGAATTTTGAAAACGGGATGACCATCCTATCTGGTGAAACAGGTGCAGGTAAATCCATTATCATCGACGCCATGAACCTGATGCTAGGGGCGCGTGCGACGACAGATGTTATCAGACATGGGGCCGCCAAGGCTGAGATTGAAGGGCTCTTTTCCTTTGAAAATAGCAGAGCTCTCGAGCAGATTTTGCTTGAACAGGGGATTGAAGTAGCTGACGAGCTCATTATCCGTCGTGAAATCCTACAAAATGGCCGTTCGGTCAGCCGTGTCAATGGGCAGATGGTCAATTTATCTGTCTTGAAACAGATTGGGCAATATTTAGTAGATATTCATGGTCAACATGACCAGGAAGAATTGATGAAATCCCAGCACCATATCCGTCTTTTGGACAGTTTCGGAGAAGATGAATTTTGGAGTCTTAAAGACCGTTATCAGACAACCTTTGATGCTTATCGTAGTCTTCGCAAACGAGTTCTTGAAAAGCAAAAAAATGAGCAAGAACACAAGGCGCGGATTGAGATGTTGGAATACCAAATTGCTGAAATCGAAGCAGCGGATTTGAAGTCTGGCGAAGATATTCAACTCAATCAGGAACGCGATAAACTGCTCAACCACAAACAAATTGCAGATACACTGACCAATGCCTATGCACTGTTAGACAATGAAGATTTTTCAAGCTTGAACAACCTCCGTTCAGCAATGAGTGACTTGCAAAGTCTGGAAGAATTTGATCCAGACTACAAACAGCTCTCTTCTAGCCTGACAGAAGCTTATTATGTCGTTGAAGATGTGACCAAGCGTCTCAGCGATGTGGTGGACAATCTAGATTTTGACGGCAATCGTCTCATGCAATTGGAAAGTCGTCTGGATTTGCTCAATACCATTACGAAGAAATATGGCGGAACTGTCGATGATGTTTTGGACTATTTTAGTAAAATCAGTGAAGAATACAATCTATTGACAGGCAATGATTTATCTGGAGATGATTTGGAAGTTCAGCTTAAGAACTTAGAGAAAGAATTGGTTGAACGAGCAGGTCAGCTCAGCCAATCACGCCATGAATTGGCTCTTGTTTTAGAAGATATTATTCGCCAAGAATTGCAAGACTTGTATATGGAGAAAGCTCGTTTCCAAGTTCGATTTACTAAAGGAAAATTTAATCGAGAAGGAAATGAAACAGTAGAATTTTACATCTCCACCAACCCAGGCGAAGACTTCAAGCCTCTGGTTAAGGTGGCTTCTGGAGGAGAATTGTCTCGCTTGATGTTGGCCATTAAGTCAGCCTTTGCCCGTAAAGAAGGTAAAACTTCTATTGTCTTTGATGAGGTGGATACAGGGGTGTCTGGACGTGTGGCCCAGGCAATTGCCCAGAAAATTTATAAAATCGGACAATATGGTCAAGTATTGGCGATTTCTCATCTACCACAAGTCATTGCTATTGCAGATTATCAGTTCTTTATTGAGAAAATATCCGACGAACATTCGACTGTTTCTCGTGTCCGTCTCTTGACCAAAGAAGAGCGTATTGAGGAAATTGCCAAGATGTTAGCCGGTGACAAAATCACAGATGCAGCCCGTAATCAAGCAAAAGAATTAGTAGAAAAAGGTTAGGCGACTAGCCTTTTTGCTTATGTCCAAAGTTTATTTTTTAGTTAAAATTTGTTATAATAGATGGCAAAACTGAAGAGAATTGTAGGATGAAATATGTCAAAGATTAAGATTGTTACGGATTCAAGTACGACTATCGAACCCAGTTTGGTCGAAGAATTGAATATAACAGTTGTTCCATTATCTGTAATGGTTGACGGAGTCGTATACTCTGACAATGATTTAAAAGAAGGAGAATTCTTAGAGCTCATGCGTGGGTCGAAAAACTTGCCAAAAACAAGCCAGCCCCCAGTAGGACTCTTTGCGGAAACTTTTGCTGATTTGGCTAAAGATGGCAGTCAGATTATTGCCATTCTCTTGTCGCATGCCTTATCAGGGACAGTAGAAGCTGCTAGACAAGGAGCAACCCTATCAGGTGCTGATGTGACAATACTCGATTCAAGCTTTACAGATCAGGCTGAAAAATTCCAAGTTGTAGAAGCAGCACGCATGGCACAAGCTGGTGCCAGCAAAGAAGAAATCCTTGCAGCTATTGAAACAGTCAAAGAAAAAACGGAATTATACATCGGTGTATCAACCCTAGAAAATCTAGTCAAGGGTGGTCGTATTGGACGTGTTCAAGGGATGCTGAGTAGCCTACTCAATATCCGTGTCATCATGGAAATGAAAGACCATCAGCTGACTCCGATTGTCAAGGGACGAGGCAATAAGACCTTTAAAAAATGGCTGGAAGAGTTCACGGCAACTCTAGCAGATAAAAAAGTAGCCGAGATTGGTATTTCCTATTCAGGAACGGCTGATTTTGCAAATGAAATGAAGAGTCAATTACAAGAGTACGTCTCAAAAGAAATTTCTGTTTTAGAGACAGGTTCCATCATTCAAACTCATACCGGTGAGGATGCCTGGGCTATTTTGATTCGTTATGAATAACAGGAAGTTGATTCAAGGCTTTGTTTTCTTTTTTCTGGCAATTCTAGGGTCGATTTTTCTATTTCATCAACTCATTCCTGTTGCCTCATCTCGAATCTCCAGGCAAGAGCTTACCGTATCAGAAAAAATCAGTTTTCGATATGTGGCACTTGGTGATTCTTTGACAGAAGGTGTTGGAGATACAACTGGACAGGGGGGCTTTGTTCCCTTGTTGGCTCAATCTCTAGCTAACGATTATGGTTATGAAGTAGATTATAAAAATTTCGGAGTTTCTGGGAATACCAGTAATCAGATTCTTAAGCGAATGAAGGAAGATGGCGAGCTGATAAGTTACTTAAAAACAGCAGATCTGTTAACTCTGACAGTTGGTGGCAACGATTTGCGCAAGGCTATTATTAAAAACATTGCCAATCTCAAAGTTTCAACTTTTGATAAGCCCGCAAAAGATTACGGAAAACGATTGGATACAATTATTAAGACAGCGCGTAAGAATAATCCAAATCTTCCCATCTATGTTGTCGGGATTTACAATCCACTCTACCTCAATTTTCCTGAATTGACAGAAATGCAGACAATTGTTGATAATTGGAATACGATGACAGAACAGATAACTGAAAAATATCAACATGTCTACTTTGTTCCGATCAATGATTTGCTCTATAAAGGATTGGAAGGGGAGGCTGGTATTAGTCAAAATGGTAGCCAAGTTACCAATAATTTACTGTATGAGGAAGACAGTTTCCATCCCAATAATACTGGATATGAGATTATGAAAAAAGCGATATTGGAGAGAATGAATGAAACCACGGAAAGCTGGGAACCTTAATATTTGGAAATGGCTATTTTTAGCCCAGTTGGCTTTATTGATTGGTTGCGGAATAGTCCTCTATACACGGATTCAAACAGATAGAGAGGATTTAACAAAGCTCGTTCAGACTAGTGGAGAAGATACCAAGGTTGGGACCTTCTCCACTAACAGGGAACAGCTCAACCAAACCCTCACTAACTATCTAAAAGAGTATCAGACGGAAGAGTTTTCCTATCAATTATTCGTAACGAGTCAACAAGTAGTTTTTGAAGGCAGCTATCAGGTTTTTGGTGTGACTATCCCACTCTACATTTATTTTCAACCTAGCAAAATGGAAGATGGCAGTATTTTGTTACGGATAACAGAAATATCAGTTGGAAGTTTATCCTTGCCGAAAGCAGAGGTATTAGCTTATTTACAAAAAAATTATAAACTACCTGCCTTTGTAAAAATAGACTCCGAACAAGCGCAAGTACAGGTTCAACTGACAGAACTGAAGAACAAATTTGGTCTGTATGGAAAGGCGAATACGATTGATTTGTACAACGACCAATTCATTGTTGATATCTACAGAAAAAGACAGTGAAATAGCATTAAAAACTTGACCAAACGCCTAAAATTAGGTACTATATAGAAGTGAGTAATAACTCAGAAAATTATTGGAGGACTTAGCAAATGGCTAATAAACAAGATTTGATTGCAAAAGTTGCAGAAGCAACTTCATTGACTAAAAAAGACTCAGCAGCAGCTGTTGAAGCAGTATTCGGAGCAGTAGCAGACTACCTTGCAGCTGGTGAAAAAGTACAATTGATCGGTTTTGGTAACTTTGAAGTTCGTGAGCGTTCAGCACGTACAGGTCGCAACCCTCAAACAGGTGCAGAAATCAAAATCGCAGCATCAAAAGTTCCAGCATTCAAAGCTGGTAAAGCTCTTAAGGATGCGGTTAAATAATTCAGCATCAAAAAGCCCGTCATATCAAGCTTTCTAGCTTGTTCGACGGGCTTTTTTCTTGTTTAAGGGGCAAATAAGGGGCAAAACTTTATACTCAATGAAAATCAAAAGTAGCCTAGGAAACGAAGCCGAAGATAGAACTGGAGTTCATCAAGGCAAGTTGACAACGGATAATTTTGATTTTCGAAGAGTATTAGTAGTTTTCTACACTACACATTCTCGTTTTAAGACAACAAAAAACCAGCCTTGGCTAGCTGATTTTTTAGGAGATTTATGAAAAATTTTAGGATACACCTATAGTATACTCGAATTTTCAGATTCTTCATCGGTCTGTAGACCTATTTTGTTAAAAAATGAACATGTGCTATAATAATAAAAACTCAAAAGGAGAGTATTATGACAATCCGTAAAGCCAGACAATCTGACATTCCGATATTAAATGAATTGCTTCAAGATATTTTACAGGTGCACCACCAGGCACGACCAGATATTTTTAAAAGTGCAGGTCAAAAATTTTCTGAGGCTGAATTAGTAGCACTTTTGGAAAATCCAGATAAGCCTATTTTTGTCTTTGAGCTAGAGGGACAAGTGGTTGGGCATCTTTTTTGTGAATTATCTACCGCAACAGGCGATGTTTTAGAACCAGTGAAAACCTTGTTTATTGATGATTTATGTGTAGCCAATTCTGCGCGTGGTCAAAGAATTGGCGAGCAGCTTTATGAATTTGCTCTTTCCTATGCTAAGGAGCAGGGTTGCCACAATCTTACCTTGGATGTATGGGCTGACAATGCAGGAGCTGTCCGTTTTTATGAACGCCAAGGAATGAACCCCCAAAAGTTCCGTATGGAGCAAATAATAGAGTGAGGCTGGGCAAAAAGCCCAGGACCACTACTCAGAGTTCGTGTCAACATCTCAGCGCAGTGGTTGATTG
>ALKQ01000039.1 GCA_000440235.1 Streptococcus suis 10581
GCACTCCAAATCTGGCCATTACGACTGAAGCGAACAGAGTTCGTTTCATTTCTAACCTCCAACAGTCACTACTCTGACTGTTGGAGCTATGCGGGGGTGGGAGTGAAACAGTCTGGGAATAGACTGTTTCAGCTCAACAACTAGAAATAAAGACTTGTTGACGAACTCTTTTTATCTTGGACGAGTTCTTTCCCACTCCCAATGTTCTCTCATTTTTGCCAATAATTTTTGAGCAGTTTCTAGGTTGCTGTGCTTTTCTTTCCGTAGGAGTTGGGCTAGTTGGTCTACTTCATGCTCCTCGGCGCCAGCAAGTAGCGCTAGGGATTTTGCGTGGAGCTTCATGTGACCAGCCTGAATCCCTGAAGTAACAAGAGCACGCAGGGCAGCAAAGTTCTGACAGAGACCGACAGAAGCGATGATAGAAGCTAATTGGCGTGCCTTTGGTTGTTGGAGAAGGTCAAAAGCGACTGCTACCTTTGGATTGAGCCCGATAGAGCCACCGACGGAGGCAATCGGAAGAGGTAGGGTGATGGAGCCGACCAAGTGCTCGCCATCAATGGACCAAGTAGAAAGCCCCTTGTATTGCCCATCACGGCTGGCATAAGCATGGGCCCCGGCTTCGACTGCCCGCCAGTCATTTCCTGTAGCGATAACGACAGCATCTATACCATTAAAAATCCCTTTGTTATGTGTCGCAGCACGATAAGGGTCCACTTGCGCCAGTTTGCTTGCCAGGGATATTTTTTGAGCAGTTTCTTGAGCAATGGCAGAGCTGGTAGCCAGACTAGGGATGGCAATATGACATTGGGCGGTGACCAGTGACTCCGTTGCATAGTTGGAGAGGATTCCCATCAAAGCCTGTCCCTTGCTGAGCTCTTCTAAGTCATCCTTAACAGCTTCTAACATGTTATTGAGGATATTGGCTCCCATGGCTTCTTGTACATCAACCTGAAGATAGACAATCAAAAACTCATCCTTACTCTCAACAGTCAATTCTCTTGCACCGCCCCCTCGTTTGACAATGGAAGGGTGTGCTTGATTGGCAGTTTCTAAAATACTCTCCTTATGGTTAAGAATCGCCTCTGTTGCTCTGCTATGGTCCGAAATATCGTAGAGAGCAACTTGTCCAATCATGATACGGTTGTGAATAGTCGTTGTAAAACCGCCAGATTTAGCGATGATTTTGGCTCCGAAAGATGCAGCTGCAACCACAGAAGGTTCTTCAGTAACCATCGGTACAGAATAAGTTTGTCCATCCACTAGAAGTTCTGGAAGTACAGAAAAAGGTAAGGAAAACGTTCCTAGATGATTTTCTGCCATCTTTCCCGCAATTGCTTCTGGCAGGTTTTCGTCTTTGTATAGAATGTCTAAGCTATCTTCGGATAGGGAACGATTCTGACGGAGAATATCAATGCGCTCTTGGCGTGATTTTTTATAAAATCCGGAAAAAGTTGACATAGGTTCCTCTTTCTATAGGAAAGCGCCCCTTGGTGAGAGCCAAAGGGCGCCGTTTTGGCTTTTATAGTCATTTGAATTAGTTTTGATACATCGTCACTTTCGGCTTGCCGTACTCTGCGAAAGTGAGGCTGGACAAAAAGACCAACCTCGCTTCTCAGGGTTCGTGTCAACATCTCAGCGCAGTGGTTGATTGGCTTTAACAGTCCAGTGGACTGTTAAAGGTTGGAGATAGGATTTGCGAAGCAAATCTCAGCAATTCGTGTTT
>ALKQ01000040.1 GCA_000440235.1 Streptococcus suis 10581
TGACTAGTCGAGTTCTTTCCCGCTCCCTTATTTCTAGCTACCTGCACCTCAGTTCCTTGTCTGAAAGCTAATTCATTCGACTATATTTACGATAGATACGTTTGTGATTGTCCACTTTGATAAGGGCAAAGGGACTTTGGTCTTCTGGTAGGTCAAGGGATGAACCAGTTTCATCAAGGGTAATTTCTTCAAAGAAGACTTGTTCGTATTCCTTAACGCTGAGTTTTGTACGTTGATTGAGTTGTTCTAAACGATTTTCTTGTAAGTGGTCGCGATAACCTTCAACGAGTTGACCGCTGAAAATTTCACAGACAGCGCCACTACCATAGCTATAAAAGAGGATTTGATCCCCTGTCTCTAACGCTCTGCTATTTTCCAAAAGGGAAAGAAGAGAGAGGAAGATAGAGCCAGTGTAGATGTTGCCGACGACTTTATTATAGACGATAGCTTCCTGGAAACGTTCTGTCAAGCGACTAAGAGTTTCTTCATCCTGAGCAATAGCTTGCAGTCCTTTGAGTCCTTGTTTGGAGAAAGGAATATGTAAGCACATGGCAGCAAAATCGTTGAGGGTTTTGCCTGTTTTTTGTTGATAGTAGTCGAAAGTTGTCGTCAAGCAATCGGTGTACTGTTCAGTTGAAAATTTACCATCAACACGTGGATATTTGTCGTAGTTAGGACGCCAGAAGTCGTAGATGTCACGTGTCTGACAGACATTATCATTGTTGAGGACCAAAATTCGTGGGTTTGCGGTTACCAACATGGCAACTGCACCAGCACCTTGGGTAGGTTCACCGCCAGAAGCGACTCCATATTTTGCAATATCACTAGCAATGACTAGGACTTTTGATTCTGGGAATTGAGCGATATGGCTTTTGGCAAGACTTAGTCCAGCCGTTGCACCGTAACAAGCCTCCTTCATCTCGATGGAGCGAGCGAAGGGCTGAATACCGAGTAATCCATGAATGGTAACGGCGGCAGCCTTACTTTGATCTACGCTAGATTCTGTGCCGACAATAACCATGTCAATGGTTTGTTTATCTTCTTCTGTCAGAATGGCTTCGGCAGCCTTTGCCCCAAGACTGATAATATCTTGAGTGACAGGAGCTACAGCCATTTCAGACTGAAGAAGACCAATCTTAAATTTATTTGGGTCCACATTGCGGGCTTGGGCTAAATCAGCCAAATCTAAAACATAATCGGGTGCCGCAAATCCGATTTTATCAATACCGATGTTCATAATATATCCTTTGTGTACAAATGATAGGTTAATTTGTTTGCGCATTGGAAACGATTAGGGAGATGCCTTGACCGCCTCCGATACAAAGTGAGCAAAGACCAAGCTCTTTTTCTTGCTTGATTAATTCGTGAATCAGAGTGACTAGGATTCGACTACCACTAGCTCCGATTGGATGTCCAAGGGCGATAGCACCACCATTGACATTGACTTTTGCAGGATCAATGCCGAGTTGTTTGACAACTGGAATTGATTGAGCTGCGAAAGCTTCATTGAGTTCGAATAGATCGATATCCTCGACTGTTTTATTCAGTTTTTGTAGCGCTTTTTGGCTAGCAGTAATAGGTCCAAGCCCCATCAATGCGGGATCTAAACCGCTAGTTGCGTATGCTTCGATATAGGCGAGTGGCTGGATATTTAGCTCACTGGCTTTTTCATCAGACATGAGTACCAAGACAGCACAGCCGTCGTTGATGCCAGAAGCATTGGCTGCGGTGACGGTTCCATCCTTTTTAAAAGATGGCCGAAGTGTTGCCAATTTTTCAATTGGCGTCAGACGAGGGTACTCATCTGTGGCAAAAATAGTTTCGCCCTTCCGATTTTTTAGTCTAATAGGAACAATTTCGTCAACAAATCTTCCCTCAGCAATAGCTTTCGCAGCCTTCTCTTGGCTACTGTATGTAAAAGCATCTTGCTCTGCGCGACTGACTTGATAGTGTTCAGCAACATTTTCTGCAGTAATGCCCATGTGATAGTCGTTGAAGGCATCTGTTAGACCGTCTGTCAGCATAGAATCTTCTAGAGTAATATGACCAAATTTACTACCAAACCGGCTAGTTTTGGATAGATAAGGTGCCTGGCTCATAATTTCAATGCCTCCAGCCACAACTACATCATTGTCACCTAGCATGATTGACTGGGCAGCCAGGAGGACTGATTTGAGACCGGAACCACAGACTTTATTGACTGCATAGGCAGAGGCTGTCTGAGGAATGCCTGCACGAATAGCAATTTGACGTGCAATATTTTGTCCTTGTCCTGCTGAAAGAACATTTCCGAAGATAACTTCATCAACGCTGTCTGCAGGGATGTTTTTATTAGCTAAGGCTGTTTCGAGGACTTGCGCCCCTAAATCAGCGATTTCAATATCTTTCAGACTACCTCCGAAACTGCCGATGGCAGAACGATAGGCAGACACGATAGCTACTTTTTTCATGATAACTCCTATAGTGGTATCGTTTTGAACTGTCGTGTTCAGCCTTACTATTATACCATTATTTTGTATTTTTTCTAAGAAGAAAGATAGGTCTAGAGACTGAATTTACATGAAAGAGTGATGAAAGCGTACACAGATTGTGGAAAGGCTGGCATTTTTTTACCTTTTCGTGTAAAATAGAGAAGTATAAGAGGGGAACCTCAAAATTTAAAGGAGAATCCATAAATGGTAAAATTGGTTTTTGCTCGCCATGGTGAGTCTGAATGGAACAAAGCTAACCTTTTCACTGGTTGGGCTGATGTTGATTTGTCTGAAAAAGGTACACAACAAGCAATCGATGCAGGTAAATTGATCAAAGAAGCAGGTATCGAATTTGATCTTGCTTTCACATCTGTATTGAAACGTGCTATCAAGACTACAAACTTGGCTCTTGAAGCTGCAGATCAATTGTGGGTACCAGTTGAAAAATCATGGCGTTTGAACGAACGTCACTACGGTGGTTTGACTGGCTTGAACAAAGCTGAAGCAGCTGCTGAATTTGGTGATGAGCAAGTTCATATCTGGCGTCGTTCTTATGATACTTTGCCACCAGAAATGGCTAAAGATCATAAGTATTCAGCACACACTGACCGTCGCTATGCACACCTTGATGATTCAGTTATTCCAGATGCAGAAAACTTGAAAGTAACGCTTGAGCGTGCCCTTCCATTCTGGGAAGATAAAATTGCTCCAGCATTGAAAGACGGTAAAAATGTATTCGTAGGTGCACACGGTAACTCAATCCGTGCCCTTGTAAAACACATCAAACAATTGTCTGATGACGAAATCATGGATGTGGAAATTCCAAACTTCCCACCACTTGTATTCGAATTGGATGAAAACTTGAACATTGTGAAAGAGTACTACTTGGAAGCATAATTCATTTAAGGCCTGAGTTCGCTCAGGCTTTTTTAGTTTTGAATATCGGATTTTTCATAGAGAGTATGGTATACTGGTTGTATTAAATGGTAGGAGGAATTTATTATGGCAAGTAAAAAAATGTTGCACGCTTGTTTGCGTGTTGAGAATTTAGAAGCATCGCAAAAGTTCTATGAAGAAGGGTTTGGCTTTAAAGAAACCCGTCGCAAGGACTATCCAGAGCACAAGTTTACCTTGGTTTACTTAGCACTTGAAGGAGATGACTTTGAGATTGAATTGACCTACAATTATGATCATGGTCCCTATAGCGTAGGCGACGGCTTCTCGCATCTAGCTCTTTCTTCAGATGATTTAGAAGGTGATAATGCTAAGCATAAGGAGCTGGGATATCCAACGACAGACATCAAGGGCTTGCCAGGAAGTCCAGGTCGTTATTATTTTGTAACAGATCCAGATGGCTACCGTGTGGAAGTCATTCGTGCAGATTAATTTAGAGGGAGCGGGAAAGAACTCGACTGGTTAAAAAAGAGTTCGTCAACAAGTCTTTATTTCTAGTTGTTGAGCTGAAACAGTCTATTCCCAGACTGTTTCACTCCCACCCCCGCATAGCTCCAACAGTCAGAGTAGTGACTGTTGGAGGTTGGAAATGAAGCGAACTCTGTTCGCATCAGTCGTAATGGTCAGATTCGGAGTGTAAAACACGAATTGCTGAGATTTGCTTCGCAAATCCTATCTCCAACCTTTAACAGTCCACTGGA
>ALKQ01000041.1 GCA_000440235.1 Streptococcus suis 10581
TGAGGTTGAGCTTTTTGCCCAGCCTTTTTCTTTTCAAAAAAATCAGAAAATGGCAGAAGGGAGGGCATTAGGAAGCAAATCAATTATTTATACTCAATGAAAATCAAAAGTAGCCTAGGAAACGAAGCCGAAGATAGAACTGGAGTTCATCAAGGCTCTTGACAACGGATAATTTTGATTTTTGAAGAGTATTACCTAATCTTTTTATGAGTTTTTATAGAACTGTCTTGACAAGAGCCTTTAAATGATTTAGCATAGTTTATATATGTTTTGAATGGGAGGCTGGAGATGAAAAAAGTTAGTTTTTGGTTGGGAATTAACATCGCCTTGCTCGGCATAATGGTAAGTTTGGCTGTATGGTTATTTGCAGGACTTCAAGAAAGACAGGTTAGTCAGTTTATCGAGGAAAAACAACAAACCATCCTCGCTAAAGGCAAGGGCAAAATTCAAGAGGGAAATATTGATACGACCCATGTTGTGGCTGCCTTACCTACAGATGATGCAGGTCATGTCTTAGGACCTGTAGAAAGTCGAATGATTTCCTATGTTCAAAGACGCTTTGGTCATAAAAAACCAGCAGGAAAAATTCAAAAACTGGTCTTTGTTTCATCAATAGAGGGAAAAACAAATTTTAAAAATGTAACAGCTCGTGAAATTCAAGCGGAGCACTATAAAGTAGACAACTTGCAAATTAAAAAGCAGGATAAACTCCCGTCTGAGCGTGTGTTGTTGACGCAGGACAATGAATTGTTTACCCTGGAAGATTTATTACCCAATTTATCCTCTGCAGCAAGTATCATTGTTGATCATCTAAGAGAAGCCTTACTTGCTCAAGGAATGAAAGAGACTGATGTAGAAGCGATTGTCAAAAAATTTGAAACACTAGACTTAAATGCTATCTCCTTTAGTTATGGAGACAGCCAATTAACCTTACAATTACCAGATGGTTACGGCATCAACCAGTTGGTTCTACCAATTTCAGATTTGTACCCAGTAGTGAAGAGTGATTATCTAGTAGATGCTGATAAGGTTGGCTATGATGAGTATATGGCTGCACAAGTTGTGGATAAGCAACATTTGAGACAGGTCGCTCTAACCTTTGATGATGGACCAAATCCGAACACAACACCGGTAGTTTTAGATTTACTGAAAAAATATAATGCCAAAGCAACTTTCTTTGTTGTTGGTAAGGCTGTAGCTGGGAATGAAGCTATTCTCCGTAGAATGGTAGCAGAAGGGCACGTCATCGCCAACCATACGTGGAATCATCCCAATCTAGTCACTATTTCTGGGGAGCAAGTACAGAGAGAAATTCAAGATACACAGGCAGCTATTACTGAAGCTACAGGTATTGTACCAACAATGGTTCGCCCTCCTTATGGTTCGGTTAACCAGGCTGTTGTCAATCAGATGGGACTTCCATCGATTTATTGGTCGGTCGATTCTAAAGATTGGAAGAGTCGCGATCCACAAGCCATTTTGAAAGAAATAAAAGAACAGACTTGTCCAGGAAGTATTATCCTAATGCATGATATTCATCAGACAACAGTTGATAGCCTCGAGTCTGTATTGCAATATTTAACAGGCGAGGGCTACAATATGGTCACTGTAACAGACTTACTCGCCATTCCTCTCAATCCTCAATTAATCTATTATTCACAAGAATTATCTGGTCCAGCCCAGTAAGAATGATAAAAGGCTTAGAATCATGTTAGTAGAAACACTGGTTCTAAGCCTTTTGTATATTGTTCATTATATTTTGTAGAGCTCTTGATTCTTGAGAATGACTTCTTGGACGGAGGCATACTTTTTCAATTGTTTTAGTTCGCTAGGACTAGATACTAGGGTGATAACAAGACCTTCCTTGCCCATGCGTCCAGTACGTCCAGAACGATGAGTGTAGACTTCTTGGTCAAAAGGAACTTCAAAGTTGAGGACACATTCTAAGTTATCAATATCGATACCACGTGCGACCATATCTGTAGCAAGTAGAAGATTGAGTTCGTGATTCTTGAAACGTTCGATGATGACCTTACGGAATTTTACGTTGACATCAGAAGCCAATGAAACTGCATTTACACCATTATAGAGTAGTTTATCTTCGCTTGCACCAAGGTCTGATAGGCTGTTAAAAAATGCAAGAGCACGAAAATCAGGGATATTGGCAAACTTACGTAGAGTTTCCAAACGTTCACGCTTATCTACCATCATATAGCAATGCTGGATATTATCCAATTTCTGCTCAGATAAATCAATGCTTTCAATGTCCTCAGCAATTTTTTGACGGTCAAATTTAGCTGTTGCACTCATGTAGATTAACTGGTGGTCACGTGGCACATAGCCAATAATCTTTTCAACAAACTGATATTGAGAATCGGAGAATAGCTGATCAAACTCATCTAGGACGATGGTGTTGATATTCATCATCTTGATTTTTTTCAATTTAATCAACTCGAAAATACGACCAGGTGTTCCAATCAGGATTTCTGGTCCTTTTTTTAGTCGCTCAATCTGGCGTTTTTGACTGGAACCAGACAAGAATAGTTGAGCAGTCAACCCAATTGTCTCCGACCAAGTCTTACAAACATCAAATATTTGACCAGCCAGTTCTGTATTTGGTGCGAGGATGAGCAATTGTTGGGCTTTTTTAGGAGTTAGGGCTAATAGACTAGGCCAGAGGTAGGCAAGGGTTTTTCCTGTACCTGTTGGGCTGATAGCTAGAAGGGACTTGCCGTTTGCAATAGGATCAAAGGCCTGGACTTGGATAGGAGTAAAGTCCTCAAAGCCAAGTAGGGTAAGCTGGTCCGTCCAGCTGGAGGGAAATTTAGATTTCATTGTTATCCGCCTTAAAGATTATTCCTGCGTCTTGACGCATGGTGTAAAGTGTTTGATGGACGATTTCTGCCACATCCAGCCATTCATTGGCTAGGTCGTGATTGCCTGTCTGTATAGCTTGGGCAATGGCTTGTACCTCTTCCAGCATAGCATCTTCCTGAGCTCGGATAGGTAGGACTACTTGGCTACCATCATGTTTTGTGAAAATAGCAGAGCTGATATGCTGGCAGGCGTTGAGGGTGAGAGTTCCCTCACTGGTATATATTTCGCTTGGTAGATTGCTAGTGATATTCTTTCCAGCCTGAATACTTACGAGAAAATCATCATAAGTCAGTTGCCCAGTCCCATTCAAATCAATGGATGAAGGGAGTTGTTGAGCAGTGTATCGGGCTGCATTTGGTCTGCCAAAGAGGCCAATGGCAGTATAGAGGGTATAGACACCCAGATCCATTAAGGCTCCGCCTGAAAAATCAGTTGAAAAGATATTTGGGGTCTGTCCTGCCAAGAGGTCAGGCATTTTGGAAGAGTATTTGGCATAAGAGAAGTTGGCCCCAAAAACAGTCTTATCCTTCAAGAAGTCCCTAATAATAGCGATGGCTTCCTCGTGGTAATTGCGGGCAGCCTCAAATAGGAAGACACCATTTTCCTTGGCAATCTGACGAAGTTGGGCCAATTCTTGAGGTGTGGACACCATAGGCTTTTCAACGATAGCGTGTTTGCCGGCCTTGAGAACAGCTTTTGCATGTTCAAAATGCAGGGCATTTGGACTGGCAATATAGACTAAGTCAATCGGTGCAGAAAGGAATTTTATCCATTCTGTGTATAATTTTACATTTTCGTAATTTGTTGAAAATGACAAAGCTGTTTCCAGTTTTCTTGAAAATATCGCTGATAATTGAAGATATTTACTCAAATGAGCGGAGGAAATGAACTTGTGACTGATGTCTGAGGTGCCAACAATACCAAAATTAAGCATAAATTCTCATTTCTTTTGTGTTATCCTTTCCATTATACCATGTTTCATGGTAAAATAGTATTGAAAATAGAAGGAGATGATGATGACTCAGAAACCCATTATTATTGGCGTAACCGGCGGATCTGGGGGTGGCAAGACAAGTGTGTCGCGTGCCATTCTGGATAATTTCCCAAATGCTCGCATATCAATGATTGAACACGATTCTTACTATAAGAATCAGTCACACCTAACCTTTGAAGAACGGATATTGACCAATTATGACCATCCACTAGCCTTTGACACAGATTTGATGATTTACCACTTGGGTGAATTGCTGGCAGGGCGTTCGGTGGATATTCCGATTTATGATTACACTCAGCACACACGTTCAGAGAAGACCTATCGTCAGGAACCACAAGATGTATTTATTGTGGAAGGTATTTTAGTATTGGAAGACAAACGGTTGCGGGATTTAATGGATATTAAGATATTCGTCGATACTGATGACGATATTCGTATCATTCGCCGCATTAAGAGAGACATGGAAGAGCGTGGCCGTAGCTTAGATAGTATCATTGAGCAGTACACCTCGGTGGTGAAACCAATGTATCACCAGTTTATCGAGCCAACCAAGCGCTATGCAGATATCGTCATTCCTGAAGGCGTCAGCAACGTTGTAGCCATCGACTTGATTAACACCAAGGTGGAGAGTATATTAAGAGAGCGTGGTTAAGATGCCTAAGCAAAGAATATTACCTCATATTATTTTAGGAATTATGGGGGCTAGTGGCCAGATGGTAACTGGGAAACAGATTACCGACTATGTCCAACGTGATTTAGGGGAATTTTGGCAAGTAGCCCATAGTCAAGTCTATCCAGAGTTAAAACGGATGACCAAAGAGGAATTGATTACCTGTCATGCAGTACCTGGTAATGAAAAAGAGAAGCAGTACGCCATGACTGATACGGGACGACAAATTTTAGATGATTGGTTATCTATTCCCAATGATGAAACTCCTCAACAGAAAGATCTTTTTTCAATCAAAATGTTCTTTATCCGTGATAAAAAAGATCCTCGAATTCCCGGTTTATTAGAAGGTCAGATTGATTTGGTTTCAAAACATTTGAAACATCTGGAAAATAGAAAAATAGAACTTTTTTCTACCAAGGAAAGTATCCAGGATAATTATGGACACTATCTGATTTTAACTCGAGCAATCGAGCGCAATCGAGCACAATTGAACTGGTTACGGGAGATTGTTGCTAGTATCTAAACGGTTCGGTTTCCGAGCCGTTTTTTCTTGAGTTGTGTACTAGTTTATGATAGAGTAAGTGAAATATGAATGGAGGAGAAGAAGATGTCGCTTAAACAAATGGTGAGTATGGTCTTGATGGTCTGGAATCTAATCGTGTTTCTGACCTATGGTCTGGATAAAGGGAAAGCCAGAAAGGATGCCTATCGAATTTCTGAAAAAACGTTATTGCTGATGGCTTACTTGGGCGGTGGCCTAGGTGCCTGGGCGGGCGGAACCCATTTCCGTCACAAAACCCAGAAGAAGTATTTTCAATTAGCTTGGGCAATCGGTGTCTTGATCGATGCCCTTATTATCTATTGGATCTGGAAATAGGCGAAGGCCTTTTTCTTTTTCTGAAAATATGAAAAATTGCCTAAAAACCATGAAAGAACCGAATATTTGTATATTAAGCACATAATTTCTTGACATGATGTTTTTTTTTTTTAGTATACTGGTAAGCGTGCCTTTTGGCATAAAAGTTTTATATAAATGGAGGTTTTTCGTATGAAAATCAAAAGAAGTTATAGCAAGAAACAACTTCATAAGTGGGCCAAGCTGGGTCTGGGTTTGGCAGCGGTCACTGTTCTAGGAGGATTGGTTGAGCCGGTGGGATTGGCAGATTTTGGTTTGACCAAGGTTTATGCAGAAACCTATGTAAATACTTCTGACCAGCCCATTGGGGTGGTTGTATACTACAGTGGGCAAAATTTAGATGGCACAAAAGTAAATCTTGAAGGCTGGGAGAGTTACATAGAAGTCCAGCCAGGACAAGAGATTGCTGCACCTAAGGAATTTGAAGGCTATACGTTAATAAGCACTTCGTATACACCGCCAGTCTTTTCCGATGGGGCTTTATTATATGTATACTCCCAAAATGAGAGCATCGAACAACCAAAGCCAGTAGAATCTGTGGGTGCCACTAGCTCTACTGATACGAATACAGTAAACTATACTATCCAATTAGTAGACCAAGATGGTCAAGTTCTCCAAACCATTCAGCAGAGTGGAGTTGAAGGAACGGAAGTATCATTTGAAGTTCCCGTAATATCAGGTTATAGAGAAGGTAAGACTGAGGGCTTTGACTCATGGACCTATGGGAAAGGTGGTACTTTCAGACTAGTTGCTAATAAGACTGTTAAGGTATACTATGACAAAGCTCCTTCTATTGACTCCTTAATTAGACCTGAACAACGTGTGGAATATCAGAAAGTATTTGATGAATTTCATACTACGATATTAAAAGCATTCGAAGTTTATAAGAAAGAGCTAGGAGTTGATGATATTACGTATGAAGCGAATGATTTAGAAAAAATATTTGCGGACAGTAATTTATCTGTACTCCATTCGGAATTAGTATTGGTGCAACCCTTATTTGCTAAACCAGTAGGTCTAGTCTTGACAGATCAAGATATTATCAATGCTATAGGTTGGACTCCTGAATACTGGGATCATCAAATCGCTTACCATAAAGAAATTATTCAGAAACTTGAAAAGGCATTGGCCAATATTGCTGCATCAAAAGCAATACCGACAGTTCCAGTAGATCAATCGATCACGATTAAGGCTGTCTATACTGAGGAACAAATTGAACCTGGCCAAAAAGTTGATGTGTTAAAAGAAATTGAGTATACACTCAAACCAGGGGAGAGTGTTGTTCTAGAACCCCTCACATTTGAAGGTTGGACATCACGAGTAGTTCAAGAAAGTCAAACAGTTACTTACGAAGAAGCTAAGGCAAGACCTAACAAGGAATACTACTTCTATTACATAGAAGAGGGTACAACACCAACAGAGAAACCAATTGAAACTCCAACTGAAAAACCGGCCGAACAGTTAGTTGAAAAACCAACTGAACAACCAGTTGAGAAGTTGGTTGAAAGACCAACTGCAAGTCCAACTGGTCAGTCAGCATCAGAAAAACAAGCAACCAAACAGGGAGATAAGGAGCCTGCGGCACCAGCAAGCCAAAGCAAACAGTCAACTGTCAAACCTGCATCAACTAGTCAGTCACAGACAAAAACTTTACCAGCTACTGGTGAAGTCAGCTCCGTCCTACATCTGACAGGTATGGGCTTATTGGGACTAGCAGGTCTGGTCGTGAAAAGACGTTCAGGCAAGTCATCTTAATTAAGAACCCTGTAAACGAGATCGACAGGTCTCGTTTTTTGCTGATTTCTAACAATACCTACTGTCAAGCTCCGTCTTTCTATGCTATAATGTTTTTATGACTAAAGAAGAAAAAATTTCAAATTATCAACTATTATTGGCTCAATTGGAAGCTCTTCTTGATGGTGAAACCAATGCTTTAGCCAATCTATCAAATGCTTCTGCTTTGCTCAATCAAGCTCTACCAAACTCTGTCTTTACAGGATTTTACTTGTATGATGGTAGTGAATTGATTTTGGGGCCTTTTCAGGGTGGCGTTTCCTGTGTTCATATTGCACTTGGAAAGGGTGTCTGCGGTGAGGCTGCAGCTAAGCGCCAGACTATTCTCGTAGACGATGTTCGTCTACATGATAACTATATTTCCTGCGATGCGACAGCCCTATCAGAAATCGTTGTGCCAATGGTGAAAAACGACCAGTTGCTGGGCGTTTTGGACTTGGATTCGAGATTGGTAGCTGATTACGATGCCATTGATCAAGAATACCTAGAGCAGTTCGTTGCTCACTTGGTTGAGAAGACGGACTGGAATTTTGCTATGTTTGGAGAAAAACGCTAATGTACCAAGCTTTATATAGGAAGTACCGAAGCCAGACCTTTGGGGAGATGGTGGGGCAGGAGGTGGTTGCGACCACACTCAAACAGGCCATTGAACAGGGGAAAATCAGTCATGCCTATCTCTTTTCAGGTCCTCGTGGTACGGGTAAGACATCGGCAGCTAAGATTTTTGCCAAGGCCATGAACTGTCCTAATCAGGTTGGAGGCGAGCCTTGTAACGATTGTTATATCTGTCAGGCCATTACCGAGGGCAGTCTGGAAGATGTCATTGAGATTGATGCTGCTTCCAACAATGGTGTGGATGAGATTCGTGATATTCGTGATAAATCGACCTATGCACCTAGTCTTGCGACCTATAAGGTCTATATCATCGACGAGGTCCACATGCTGTCTACTGGTGCCTTCAACGCCCTCTTGAAGACCTTGGAAGAACCGACGGAAAATGTGGTCTTTATCCTAGCAACGACGGAATTGCACAAGATTCCTGCTACCATTTTGTCAAGGGTGCAACGATTTGAATTTAAGTCCATCAAGGTGACGGACATTCAGGAGCACTTGGCTGCAATTTTGACCAAGGAAGGGCTAATCTTTGACGAGCAGGCTCTGACGATCATTGCGCGTCGGGCAGAAGGGGGGATGCGGGATGCCCTATCCATTTTGGATCAGGCTCTCAGCCTTAGTCAGGACCAGCAAGTGACCTTGGAAATTGCTGAGGAAATTACGGGGTCTATCAGCTTGCGTGCCTTGGATGACTATGTGGCAAGTCTGCGTCAAGGGGATAGTGTCACAGCTCTCCAGCATCTACAAACCTTGTTTGATCAAGGAAAGAGTATGAGCCGTTTTGCGACAGATCTTTTGCACTATTTGAGAGATGTCCTTATCGTGCAGACGGGTGGTGAGGATACGCATTTAACAACAGGTTTTTCAGAAAATCTAGCTCTTGAGCAGGCACGGATTTTTACCATGATAGAGATGGTGACCAGGGGCTTGGCGGACATCAAGTCCAGTCCTCAACCCAAGATTTACGCTGAAATGATGACTATTCGTTTGGCTGAAGATAGTTCTCCTTCGGGGGCAATGGCAGAGCTGCCAGCTGATTTACTGAGTCAACTAGCCAGTCTGCAACAACAAGTTGCGGATTTACAGAAACAACTAGGTCAATTATCTAGTCAACCAAGTGCTGTTAAGCCAGTTTCACGCAAGCCACAGGCTCCGAAGAAGTACCGATTGGATACCAGCAAGGTTCATGCCATTTTGCAGGAAGCTATGGAAAATCCAACCTTGGCGCGTGAAAATTTGACCCGCTTGCAAAATGCTTGGAGTGAAATTATCGAGAGCTTATCTGGGGCTGATCGTGCCTTGTTGGTTGGTTCTCAACCAGTCGCTGCCAATGAAAATCATGCGATTCTAGCCTTTGATTCTCCGCTTAATGCTGAACAGACTATGAAGCGTGACAATCTCAATACCATGTTTGGAAATATTCTCAGCAAGGCCGCAGGTTTTTCTCCACAGATTTTAGCTATTGCTCAGGAAGATTGGGTAAGTATTCGTGCTGAATTTTCGGCGAAAGCAAAAGGGCAAAAGACACAAGAAATCGAAAAAGAAGCCAGTCCAGTCCCAGAAGAATTTGGCTTTCTCGCAGATACAGTTGAAATTAGAAATGATTAGAAAATGAGGCTGAGCAAAAAGCTCAGCACCGCTTCTCAAAGTTAGTGTCAACATCTCAGCGCAGTGGTTGATTGGCAGATTTGTTCGTGTTTTACACTCCAAATCTGACCATTACGACTGATGCGAACAGAGTTCGCTTCATTTCCAACCTCAAACTGTCTCCCAGACAGTTTGAGCTGTGCGGGGGTGGGAGTGAAACAGTCTGGGGATAGACTGTTTCAGCTCAACAACTTAAAACGAAAAATTGTTGACGAACTCTTCTATGAATGGTCGAGTTCTTTCCCACTCCCGAATAGTTTTGATAGATATTTTATACTATTTTCAATCCTAAATATTTTTCATATCTCCTTAAGAAAGCACCAATTAGATTGGTGTTTTCTTGTTTAGAAAAGAATCGAAACCTATCAAGAAAGCATATAAAAATTCAGCCAGTTGACTGAATTTTTGGTATAATCTATTTTATGAAACTTCCACAATTTCTTTTTTTAGCCATTACAACTATTTTAGCTGTTTATTTTATGAATGCATCGATTTTGACAGGAGATTTCTTGATTGCAGGTATCTACGCCTTTATCGCCTATCGGAATCTTCATTTTGCTTACAAGGTGACTAAATTTATTCGTTTGGTGGAGAAGCAGACCAAGAAGTAAGGCTGATTTCTCCGCTGGAGATAATTTTTGCTTTGCCGTTATCTAACTGGATAACCAGGTTTCCTGTATCAGTAACAGCGATGGCAGTACCCTTAAATTCAACTTGATTTTCTACAAAGCTCACTTGTTGGCCAACGACAAGTGATTTTTCTTTGTAAAGGGCAATTAGTTCCTTCTCATCGGTTTCTAAGAAGGCTTTCCAGATGGCAGTAATGAGTTGGTTGCGGGTAAATGGTGGTTGCTCCTCGAAAAGATTTCCTGCAGATTGTTGTAGTTCCTTAGGGAAATCGTCTATGCGGACATTGATGCCGACACCGATAATGACATCGGTTACCCGTTGGTTTTCCATAGAAGAAATAGCCTCAGTGAGGATGCCAGCGACCTTTTTGTGTCCGAGATAGATGTCATTGACCCACTTGATTTGGACGTCCAAGTCGCAAAGGGATTGAATGGCCTTCACAACAGCAGCAGCAGCTAAAATGGTGTAGGGCTTAAATTCAAGGAAGGGGACATTTGGAGAAAGGCGGAGGGACATATAGATACCGCCTGACTTGGAGGCATAAAAGGGTCTCCCAAATCGTCCCTTGGCTTTATTCTGATAGGGAGCTAGATATAGGGCAGGACTAGTATGACCTGATTCAATACCTTGTTTGGCATCTAGTTGGGTCGAATCGCTGTCAGCTTTCAGATAGACAGGCAGTTGGAGTTCCTCTGCAATCAAGTCTGGCAGTAGCAAATCCCCATCGGCCAATTTGTAACCACGATTACGGGCAGCCTCAATAGTTAAACCATGCGTTTCTAACTGACGAATGGCTTTCCAAACTGAAGTCCGAGAAATACCCAATTCCTGAGCCAAATCTTCTCCGCTCATGTAGTCGTCTTTTTCTTTTAATAGTAAATAAATCTTCTGGTAGGTTTTCATGTCTTCATTATAGCAAAAAATTCACCTAAAACGTGATATAATAGTTTCAAATAAGGAGGTTTTCATGAAGACACTTGATTACATTGTTACATTGACCAACACTCCGTCGCCAACTGGTTTTACGACGGATATTATGAATTACATCAAGGCAGAGGTTGAAAGTTTCGGCTATGCTGCTAGTAAGACCGCTAAAGGTGGTGTTTTGGTGACAGTTCCGGGGGAAAATGACCAGGAACACCGCATGGTGACTGCTCACCTGGACACACTGGGTGCCATGGTCCGTGCAGTCAAGCCAGACGGCCGACTTAAAATGGATTTGGTAGGAGGATTTGGCTACCCTTCTATTGAAGGAGAAAACTGCCTGATTCATTGTGCTAAGAATGGTAAGACCTTTACAGGTACAATTTTGATGCACCAGACCTCTGTCCATGTCTATCGAGATGCCAGCACAGCTGAGCGCAATCAGACCAACATGGAAATTCGTTTGGATGAAAAAGTGACCAATGCGGACGAGACGCGGGCCTTGGGTATTGAAGTCGGAGATTTTATCTCCTTTGATCCTCGTACCGTCGTGACAGAAACTGGCTTTATCAAGAGTCGTCACTTGGATGATAAGGTATCCGCAGCTATCTTGCTTCATCTATTGAAGGTCTACAAGGAAGCGGGAGCGACCTTGCCTTATACGACACATTTCTATTTTTCAAATAATGAAGAGATTGGCTACGGTGCCAACTCCAGCATTCCTGCTCAGGTGGTTGAATATTTGGCAGTCGATATGGGGGCAATGGGAGATGACCAGCAAACTGACGAATACACAGTTTCTATCTGTGTCAAGGACGGCTCAGGTCCCTACCATTATGAACTTCGTCAGCACTTGGTAGCCTTGGCAGAGAGGGATGGTATTCCTTACAAGCTGGATATTTATCCTTACTATGGTTCCGATGCTTCGGCAGCTATGCGAGCAGGTGCAGATGTCAAGCATGCCCTATTGGGGGCTGGTATTGAGTCCAGCCATTCCTACGAGCGGACCCATTTGGATTCTGTAGTTGCGACTGAGCGGATGGTAGATGCCTATTTGAAATCAGCAATGGTAGATTAAGATGAATGAAACCCGTTTTTTAGAGTTATTCAATGACTTGGATAAGGTCTTGCGTAAGGTGTGCGGTGTTGCGGATGGGGAATATGCGGACGTTGGTTCCATGTTGGCCAAGGCAAAGGAATTGACGCGACATAATCCCGTTGAGGCGAACTGGGATAAAATCTATGTGGCTCGTCAGTTGCGTAATCTCATGGTTCATGAGAAACGAACAGGTTTGAAGGAAGTAGCCCAACCTTCGCAGGAATTAATCACTGTTTTGGAAAAAGTGATAGCCCAGTACCAAGAACCGATTACCATTGCTGACTATTTGCAAAAGACCCAGAAAATTAAGCCGGTTATTTTTGAGGGCAAGGACAAATTGATAAAGGCTTTAGAAATTGTGGAGCAAGAGCATTTTTCTAAGTTTCCTATTTTTTCTGACAAGGTTTATCAAGGCCTGGTTTCTGACAAGGGATTGACAAATTGGTTGGCCAAGGCAAGCAAGGAAACGGGCTCTATACGTGAAAAATTGGTGGAGGCTAGTCTTGAAGACGTACTAGCTTGTGAGGAAGATAGTATTCAGGTGATTGTTCTACCAATAACAGCCCATCTTTATCAGGTAATTAATCATTTTGAGGGGCGTAAGCGCACAACCATCCTAGTCAGTCGTCAGGCGAGCGGGAAGCTTCATTCGCCAGAGGATCTTGTTGGTATTGTCACAGCCCAGGACTTGGCAGAGATTTATGGGATGGTGGATTGAGTGGAGAAAGGAGAAATCATGTCAACAAATCGTTTAGCTTGGGATGAGTATTTTGCGGCTCAGGCGCTTTTGATTGCCAATCGGGCGACCTGTAAGAGAGCAAAGGTCGGTGCGGTTTTGGTTAAGGACAATAAGGTTATCGCAACAGGCTACAATGGTTCTGTTTCAGGAACCGAACATTGTTTGGATCAGGAATGCCTTATGATTGATGGTCATTGTGCTAGAACCTTGCATGCGGAAGTCAATGCCATTTTACAAGGTGCGGAGCGGGGAATTCCAAAAGGTTTTACTGCCTATGTGACCCATTTCCCATGCCTTAACTGCTCCAAACAATTGTTACAGGTTGGTTGTAAGCGGGTTGTTTATATCAATGAATACCGCATGGACGACTATGCCCAGTATCTTTATAAGGAAAAAGGATGCGAGTTGGTTCATTTGCCTCTAGAGGTGGTTAAACAGGCAATTGCAGATGCCGAATTTATGTAATCAGCAAAGAAGTTATCAGAAAGTGGTAACTTCTTTTTTATTTTTTGTAAATGAACTGCCCAGACAGCTGAAACTATGGTATACTAGAAACGTTATTAAGTCCCGAAAAGGTAGTTTATAGACTAGTTAATATTTGCAGAAACACTTGAAACATAATTAAAGAAGCTGGTAACATTGAATAGTAAGCGTAAAAACTTTACTACACTTCAGTCACCATTTTCTTCAAATAAGGCTGATTTCATACAGTCTGGTATTGTCTTTCTCGTTGGGTATCTGGAAAATTTCCTTTGCTCAAGACAGGTGTCTTTCGCAAAGAACTAGTCTTCGACTAGTTCTTTGTAACCTTAGTAACCCGCTAGGTTTCTAGCATATATTCTATTATAAGGGGGACATTTTTATGTCAGAACGTAAGTTGTTTACGTCTGAATCTGTTTCGGAGGGGCATCCGGATAAGATTGCAGACCAGATTTCAGATGCCATTTTGGATGCTATTTTAGCGGAAGATCCAGATGCGCACGTAGCGGCAGAGACGGCTGTTTATACAGGTAGTGTTCATGTCTTTGGTGAGATTTCAACCACTGCCTATGTAGATATCAACCGTGTGGTAAGGGATACGATCGCGGAGATTGGCTATACAAAAGGCGAGTATGGTTTTTCAGCTGAGTCAGTTGGGGTCCATCCGTCACTTGTAGAGCAATCGCCAGATATTGCCCAAGGCGTCAATGAAGCTTTGGAAACTCGTCAAGATGCTAGTCAAGATCCATTGGATTTGATTGGTGCAGGTGACCAGGGGCTCATGTTTGGTTTTGCAGTAGATGAAACACCTGAGCTTATGCCATTGCCAATTTCACTTAGTCACAAATTGGTGCGTCGTTTGGCCGAGTTGAGAAAATCTGGTGAAATTGCTTATCTCCGTCCAGATGCTAAGTCACAGGTAACAGTTGAATACGATGAAGACAATCAACCTGTTCGTGTGGATACAGTCGTTATTTCGACCCAGCATGATCCAGAAGTTAGCCAGGAGCAAATTCGTCAGGATGTCATTGAACGTGTGATCAAGGAAATCATTCCAGCTCATTATCTGGATGACCAAACCAACTACTTTATCAACCCAACTGGTCGCTTTGTCATTGGCGGACCTCAAGGGGACTCTGGTTTGACAGGCCGTAAGATTATCGTTGATACCTATGGTGGTTATTCTCGTCATGGTGGCGGTGCCTTCTCTGGTAAGGATGCGACCAAAGTGGACCGTTCTGCATCTTATGCGGCACGCTACATCGCAAAAAATATCGTAGCTGCTGGTTTGGCTAAAAAGGCGGAAGTTCAATTGGCCTATGCTATCGGTGTTGCTCAACCAGTTTCAGTTCGCATTGATACCTTTGGTACAAGTACAGTAGCGGAAAGCAAACTAGAAGCAGCTGTTCGTCAGATTTTCGATTTACGCCCAGCTGGTATTATTCAAATGTTGGACCTCAAACGTCCTATTTACAAGCAAACTGCAGCCTATGGACACATGGGACGTACGGATATTGACTTGCCGTGGGAACGCTTGGATAAAGTAGATGCTTTACAAGCAGTACTACAAAAGATCAACTAGGAATATTTTCAAAACAGGAGACAGACTTGCCTCCTGTTTTTTTATATATCAAATAACTAGCATTTTACCACCCATTGTGGTAAAATGAAACGTATGCCTTTTTAGGCAAACTAAGAAAGTGAATGTTAGTATGAGAAAAATTGTAATTAATGGTGGAAAAACACTGAAAGGGTCGGTTACCGTTAGTGGTGCAAAAAACTCAGTTGTTGCTCTTATTCCGGCCATTATTCTTGCAGATGGGATTGTTACTCTGGACGGAGTGCCTGCAATCTCGGATGTAGATAGCTTAGTTGATATTATGGAAACAATGGGCGCGACGGTCAAGCGTGATGGTGAAAGCTTGGAGATTGACCCTCGTGGTGTAAAAGACATGCCTATGCCATTTGGCAAAATTAATAGCTTGCGTGCATCCTACTATTTTTACGGTTCCCTCCTTGGTCGCTTTGGTCAAGCTGTTGTTGGCTTGCCAGGTGGTTGTGATTTGGGACCGCGTCCGATTGATTTGCACTTGAAAGCATTCGCGGCAATGGGAGCTGAGACAACCTATGAAGGTGACTATATGCGCTTGGCAACTAATGGTCAGCGTATTCAAGGGGCACATATCTTCATGGATGTTGTCAGCGTCGGTGCGACAATTAATACTATCTTAGCAGCTGTCAAAGCAGAAGGCCGTACAGTTATTGAAAATGCGGCGCGTGAACCTGAAATTATCGATGTGGCAACTTTGCTTAATAATATGGGGGCACGTATCCGTGGTGCGGGTACAGATATTATCACCATTGAAGGCGTAGACAGTCTAAAAGGAACACGCCATCAAGTGATTCCAGACCGTATTGAAGCAGGGACTTATATTGCCCTTGCTGCTGCTGTTGGTGAAGGTATTCGTATCGATAATGTCCTTTATGAACACTTAGAGAGTTACATCGCTAAGTTGGAAGAAATGGGTGTTCGCATGACCATTTCTGAAGATAGTATTTTTGTTGAAAAGCAAGAGAAATTGAAGGCGGTAAGTGTGAAAACTTCACCTTATCCAGGTTTTGCGACAGACTTGCAGCAACCCATTACACCTTTACTGCTTAAGGCAGAAGGGACTGGTACGATTGTTGATACGATTTATGAAAAACGTGTTGGTCATGTGCAGGAGCTTGCAAATCTTGGAGCAAAAATCTCTACTCGTAACAACCATATTGCCTTTGAAGGTCCAAATCAACTGACTGGTACATCTGTTAAAGCTACTGATTTGCGTGCGGGAGCCGCAATGGTTATTGCTGGTTTAATGGCTCAAGGGCGTACAGAAATTACAAACATTGAGTTTATTCTACGTGGTTACTCAAATATTATTGATAAGCTGACAGAATTAGGTGCAGATATTCAATTGATTGAGGATTAGAGAGTCTAATTGAGAACTACTTTCTCAAAACGTAAACGATTTAAAAACAAAACAATCTGGGGCTGGGAGTAATTCTCAGCCCCTTGGGTACACTATGACACTTTGGACAAGACTAGCGAAGTTTACTTACTTTGAAACGGACCGTTTGTATTTACGACCATTTTCTTTTGAAGATGGAGAAAGTTTCTATGAAATTGTATCAAATCCCGAAAATCTTCCTTTTATCTTTCCAGCTTTGGAGGACAGAAATATTGCTTTTTCGACAATGGTTGAAAAATTTATGCGTTCACCATTGGGAAACTGGGCCTTAGTTGATAAGCATTCGGAGAGGATGATTGGTGCGCTTTGCTTTGAAAAGGTAGATGAACGTCAACTTTCTGCGGAGCTCAGCTATTTCCTAAAAAAAGACTACTGGAGAAGAGGCTTAATGACGGAAGCAGTGAGGACTTTAGTCTATCTAGCTTTTTATGAGTTTGGTCTGAGGGAGCTGGTTATCGTCACTCATGAGGAAAATGTGGCCAGTCAGATGGTGGCGAAAAAAGCTGGTTTGGTACAGGTTGCGCAGTATCGTGGAAGTGACCGCTATAGCCATAAAACAAGAAATTATCTAAAATTTAGCTTGAAGAGGGCTGAATTTAGTTTAGAAATGTATGAGGAGAATCAATGATTACCATTAAATCACAACGAGAAATTGATGCAATGAACCGTGCTGGAGATGTTCTGGCTGGTATTCATATTGGTTTGCGAGAGATTATCAAGCCAGGTGTGGACATGTGGGAAGTAGAGGAATATGTCCGTAAAACGTGTAAGGAAAAGAATGTTTTGCCACTCCAAATTGGTGTTGATGGAGAATTGATGGATTATCCTTATGCGACTTGTTGTGGATTGAATGACGAGGTCGCTCATGCCTTTCCGCGTCATTACAAACTTAAAGAAGGTGATTTACTGAAGGTCGATATGGTTTTGAGTGAGCCTTTGGATAAAGCGGTAGTTGATGTTTCTAAGCTCAACTTTAATGATGTCAAGGCTATGAAGAAAATCACCCAGACCTATCGTGGTGGTTGTGCGGATTCCTGCTGGGCTTATGCGGTTGGTCAGGTCTCTGAGGAAGTTCAAAACTTGATGGACGTGACTAAGGAATGTTTGTACCGCGGTATCGAGCAAGCAGTTGTTGGCAATCGTATCGGCGATATCGGTGCTGCTATTCAAGAATATGCGGAAGGTCTTGGCTACGGTGTTGTTCGTGACTTGGTGGGTCACGGCGTTGGACCAACCTTCCACGAAGAGCCGATGGTTCCTCATTATGGAACTAAAGGTCGTGGTCTTCGCTTGCGTGAAGGTATGGTCTTGACTATCGAGCCTATGATTAATACAGGGACTTGGGAAATCGATACGGATATGAAGACTGGCTGGGCTCACAAAACACTTGATGGTGGCTTGTCTTGTCAATACGAACACCAATTTGTCATCACCAAAGATGGACCGGTTATTTTGACCAGTCAAGGTGAAGAAGGGACCTATTAATTCTCGGTGTGGTCGTGAATAATAGATGAATGAGGGAGGAGGAGAGAATGAAGAAAACCAAAATAGTTGAAGGTTTAAAAACATTCTGCTCAACCTTCTTTTCTTTTTATCGTTCTGCTGATAGCGATGTAACAAGTGTTGCAGTAGCTTACTATTTGTTAATTTCTATTTTCCCTATTCTTCTAACTCTCGCGAATTTACTTCCATATTATCCATTTGATGTGGATATGATTTTATCGGTTGTAGCTGAATTTGTGCCAGACAAGCTCTATCCTTCGGTTTCATCTTTTATCACTTCTGTATTAACAAAGCCGTCGTCATCATGGTTAGGGATTTCAATTCTGACAACTCTTTGGACCCTGTCACGTAGTATGACTATTTTGCAGAAGGCCTTTAATAAGGCTTACGGCATCAATGAACACCGTGATTTTATTATTGGGCACTTGATTGGCATATTTTTAGGAATTGGTCTGCAGGTAATTATCCTCTTAAGTATTACGCTTTTGACTTTCGGGCAGGCAGTTTTTTCTTATATTAATAAGCTGGTTCCTATTGAAGACGCCTGGCTGAAGGGGCTTCTTAGTCAAACACAGTTAGTAGGTTTAATGGCTCTGTTTGCCGCCTTGGTTATGCTTTATTTCTTTTTGCCAAATGTTCGGATAAAAAAAGTTCGATATGTTTTTCCAGGAACGTTGTTTGTTCTGTTGACGATGACTTCTATTGGAAAGTTATTTTCGATTTATGTTGATAATTATGCTAATAAGTTGCTGGATTTTAGAATAGTAACAGCTGTCGTCTTTCTTGTTTTTATGCTTTGGTTCATTTTTATGGCTCAGGTACTCATCATTGGTGCAATGATTAATGCTACGGTTCAAAGTATGCAGGTAGAAGAGTTTCATGCTAGAGATGGGGATATTGTTTCTATCTTGAATAGGCTAAAGGCAAGATTTACAGCGATAGATAAAGAATGAAGCAGGAAAATCAAGCTATATATAAAAATGAGGTTCCGTTGGAGCCTCATTTCGTATTTTTAAAGATAAAGAGTTTGCTCAAGAAATAGTTGACCACAATGACCAAGACTTGAGAGAAGAGAGTGGAAATGGCGTTGACAAGTGTCAAATCATGGTTGACAAACTGCCCAATCAATTGTGGGTAGGCTTGTACTAATAAATAGGCTAGAGCCATATCCATGACCAAGGTCGCGATGCGGGCAGATACAAACTTGACCAATCGCTGAGGCCAACCCTCTCTGGCTTGTTTGAAAACGAAACGGTCGTTGGTCCAAAAGGCAAAGAGGATAGCTACTGCATTGGCTAAAAGAGTAACCAATAGAATGGAAGGAATGACTAAAAATAGTCCCATTCGAGTGACCATATAAACCAGGGTTGCTGCCACACCTGCAATCAAATAGAGAATAACTTCGTTATTGATGAGTTGATAAAATAATTTTTTCATAGAACTAGTCTATCATTTTTAGCAAAAATATGCTATACTAATCAACGTTGTTGAATTTTCAATGACCCTTGGGGCTTGCTCACTTTACCCAAGCATATTTTAAGCTTTTTTGCTAAAGGAGAATTATATGAATACATCTAAATGGACTGCCAGAGATATGGCAGAAATTGCTCTTGTTGCGGCGATTTATGTCGCTCTTACCTTGACACCGCCATTGAATGCTATTTCCTTCGGGGCTGTTCAGTTTCGTTTGTCTGAAATGCTCAATTTCTTGGCTTTTTATAATCGTAAGTATATTATCGCTGTGACCATTGGCTGCATGATTTCCAACTTGATTGGTTTTGGTGTGATTGACCTTTTTGTAGGTGGGTTCTCGACATTAATCTTCGTTACGTTGGGAGTTATTCTGTTTGAAAAATACAAGAAGGACTATCTATTCGGTGGATTATTTAACAAGGCTTTCTTTTATTTCTCATTCTTTTTTGCGGCAACTATGTTTACCATTGCTTTAGAATTAAAAGTCTTATATGATTTACCATTCTTTCTAACTTGGTTGACAACAGCAGCAGGAGAATTGCTTTCTCTATTAGTTGGAGCTGTTGTTATCGATAAACTATCCAAGAAAATAAATTTTGAAAAGTAAGTATACAATAAATGTGAGCAGACACTTTCGGGTGTCTTTTATTTTTAGGTCGCATTATTTTGTATTGATTGACAATTTAGTATATACTGGGGATAGAAGAAATAGGAGGTCTTTTATGACAAGATATACGTTTTCAAATGGTGTAACTGTTCCTAAAATTGGTTTTGGAACTTGGCAGATACCCGATGGTGAAGTGGCGTACGGTGCGGTTTCTTATGCATTGGAAGCTGGTTATCGCCATATTGATACTGCTCAGATTTATGGCAATGAAGCTAGTGTTGGTCGAGCTATAGCTGATAGTGGTCTAGCTCGTGAGGACATTTTTTTAACAACTAAGGTTTGGAATGATAAGATTGGCTATGAAGATACCCTTACTTCAGTAGAAGAATCCATGCAAAAACTTCAGGTGGATTATCTGGATTTGTTACTGATCCATTGGCCAAATCCAAAGGCTATTCGCGACAGCATTGGCTGGAAGGAACGCAATGCCCAGGTTTGGAAGGCATTAGAAGAGCTCTATCGTGCTGGAAAAGTGAAAGTAATTGGAGTTTCTAACTTTATGGAACACCATCTAGAAGCTTTGCTGGAAACAGCTGAGATTATCCCGATGGCTAATCAGATTATGTTAGCTCCAGGAACTCCTCAGTCAGAATTAGTTGCTTATTGCAAAGCCAAAGGGATTCTCTTGGAGGCCTATAGCCCATTTGGTACAGGAAGCCTTTTCCAAAGCCAAGAAGCAGCTGATTTGGCTAAAGAAGCTGGTTGTAGTGTTGCTCAGCTGGCACTAGCTTGGTCTTTAGATAAAGGCTTTCTCCCTCTCCCGAAATCAACTAGTCCAGAAAATATTAAGGCGAATTTGGAAATTGATGGCTTGGCTATTAGTCCGATAGCAGTTGCAAAGTTGGATAAACTAGAAGGAGTAAAAGGTCGACTTGACCCGGATCAGGCTGAATTTTAATTAGCTATTGAGAGCATGTAGTTTATCTACGTGCTTTTTCTATTGAGTCATTTGTACCGCTTTCATGCTATAATAGTAGCTATGGAAGAAAAATATTTGAAAATTGCTCAGGAATTGGGCGTTAGTTTAAAACAGATTGATACGGTTCTCTCTTTGACGGCTGAAGGCAACACCATTCCCTTTATCGCTCGTTATCGGAAGGATGTGACGGGGAACTTAGACGAGGTGGTCATCAAGTCTATCATTGATCGTGATAAGGCCTTGACTGCTCTGGCAGAACGCAAAGCTACTGTCCTTGCCAAGATTGAAGAGCAGGGCAAGTTGACAGACCAGCTCCGTCAGGCTATCGAGGAAGCGGAAAAGTTGGCAGATGTGGAAGAACTCTACCTGCCTTATAAGGAAAAACGTCGGACCAAGGCAACGGTGGCGCGTGAGGCTGGACTGTTCCCGCTGGCTCGTCTAATTTTGCAGAATGTGGCTGATTTGGAAGAACAGGCTGCTAGTTTCGTCTGTGAAGGTTTTGATACACCCCAGGCTTGTTTGGCTGGGGCTGTGGATATTTTGGTGGAAGCTATCTCAGAAGACAATAAGCTTCGGGCCTGGGTCTACCATGAAATACAGACCAATTCAAGCCTTACTTCAGAGCTAAAAGATCAAGAAGCAGATGAAAAAGAAGTCTTTCAGATTTATTATGATTTTTCTGAGAAAGTGGCAAAAATGCAGGGTTATAAGACCCTGGCCATTAACCGTGGGGAGAAATTAGGTGTTCTCAAGGTTTCTTTTGAACACAATGTGGATAAGATGGTTCGTTTCTTTGAGCTACGTTTTCCACAGTCTAATAGCTACATCAAGGATGTCATCCAGCAGGCTATCAAGAAGAAAATTTTGCCTGCTATGGAGCGTCGTATTCGGACAGAATTGACGGAAGAAGCCGAAGAAGGAGCTATCCAGCTCTTCTCTAAAAACCTACGAAATCTGCTCCTTGTATCTCCTCTAAAAGGCAAGGTTGTTCTTGGTTTTGACCCTGCCTTTCGGACAGGAGCTAAGCTGGCGGTTGTGGACCAGACTGGAAAACTCTTGACAACCCAGGTCATCTATCCTGTGGAGCCGGCTGGTCAGCGACAAATTGCTCAGGCCAAGAAAGACTTGGCAGACCTGATTGGTCAGTATCAGGTGGAAATCATTGCTATCGGAAATGGAACGGCCAGCCGTGAATCTGAAGCCTTCGTCGCTGATTTGCTCAAGGACTTCCCAGATGTTTCTTATGTCATCGTCAATGAAAGCGGAGCATCTGTCTACTCAGCTTCTGAGCTGGCGCGATACGAGTTTCCAGACCTCCCTGTGGAAAAACGCTCTGCCATTTCCATCGCCCGCCGTCTGCAAGACCCTCTGGCTGAGTTGGTCAAAATCGATCCCAAGTCCATCGGTGTCGGCCAGTACCAGCACGATGTCAACCAGAAATCTCTGTCTGAAAGCCTGGACTTTGTGGTCGATACGGTGGTCAACCAGGTCGGTGTCAATGTCAATACGGCTAGTCCGGCCCTCTTGGCTCACGTGGCTGGTCTTAACAAGACCATTTCGGAGAACATCGTCAAGTACCGCGAGGAAAATGGTGCTCTGACCTCTCGTCAGCAACTTAAAAAGGTTCCACGTTTGGGTGACAAGGCCTTTGAGCAGGCGGCTGGTTTCTTGCGCATCCCAGATGCGACTAACTTTTTGGACAATACTGGCGTGCACCCTGAGTCTTACAAGGCTGTGGAAAACCTGTTAGAACTTCTAGCTATTGACCACTTAGATGAGGCTGCGCAGGAAAAATTGAAGCAGGTTGCTATCGCGGATACGGCAGAAAAAATCGGTGTCGGTCAGGAAACCTTGAAGGACATCATCGCAGACTTGCTCAAGCCAGGTCGTGATTTACGGGATGACTTTGAAGCACCAGTCCTTCGTCAAGATGTCTTGGATGTTAAGGACTTGGTAGTCGGTCAGGAATTGCAAGGTACGGTCCGCAATATTGTGGACTTTGGAGCCTTTGTGGACATCGGTGTCCACGAGGATGGTCTGATTCATATTTCACGTATGGTCAAACGCAAACGGGATAAAAATGGACGCCAACAAGTTTTACCTCATCCAAGTGAAGTTCTTGCAGTTGGGGAAATCGTAACCGTCTGGGTGGTCGAAGTGGATATCAAACGCAACCGTATTGGTCTTAGCCTTTTGAACCCAAATGGATCTGAATAAGTATGTGCAAGAAGTCTCCCTGCAAGACTTCGGTAAGGAATTTCGGCATGTAGCAATCTGGAACAGGCGATTACGCTCAACAGGTGGTCGCTTTTTTCCAAGGGATGGGCATTTGGATTTCAATCCCAAGCACTTGGAGGAGCAAGGTTTAGAAGTTTTTCGGAAGATTGTCCGCCACGAGCTCTGCCACTACCATCTCTACTTTGAGAAGAAAGGCTATCGGCACGGAGACAGGGATTTCAAGGAACTGTTGGCTGCGGTGGACGGCCTGCGCTATGCTCCCAAACTGGAACAAGCTGCCAAGCCTAGTCTGCTGTATACCTGTCAATCCTGTGGACAAGTCTACCAGCGCAAGCGCCGCATTGACCTAAAAAAATACCGATGTGGGAAGTGTAGGGGGCTTTTAGAGAAAATACTTTAATACAAGAAAAACAGTCCTAAGAGATTAACTTAGGGCTGGTTTTTGTGATAATACTCTTCGAAAATCAAAATCATACGTTGTTGACTTGATTTGATGAACTTCAGTTCTATCTGCATCTGCGTCGCCTAGTCTGATTTTGATTTTCATTGAGTATAAGGTATTGGAGATTTTATTGATAAAAAGGATTAGATATAAGTAAAAGGAATAGGAATAGGTAAAAGGATTAGGGTTGAAGGATCGGCTCTGGGAGTTGTAAAATGATATTTTTATCATTTTTGGCAACTTTATTTGAATGGTGTGAAAGTTGTTCGATGTAGTATTGTCTACTAGTATTGAAAAGTGTAATGAGTTCGGAGTAGAGAGACTGGCCATGGAGTTCCATCAGGATTTCACAGAGTTTTAAAACTCGGAGATAAGCAGACTGGAGATTTTTACGAATTTGATAGGTATCATAGCGATTAGCTTTACTACGGATGTCAGTGGTATGTGAGAAAACTGTTTCAAATTCCTGCTGACTTTCTTTTAGGTTCTCAAAAAATCTTTTTAAGCCGAGTGTTTCGATATGTTCAACTGCTTCTGGACTGGATAAACGATTAAATAGTTTGTCCATTTCAAGGCTTTCTTTTTCATAATCAAGTCTATGTATTTCTCGAAAAGGTTTTACAATCTGTGTTAATTCGGTATAAGCGGATTTTTCTGTTTGTCGTTTGCTTGTTTCGAAGGCAGCAAGACTACGTTTAAAAATAGAAAAGTCGCTATTACGAAGTTGGTTAGCTTCTTGAATCTTTTTTGTTAATTCTTTGCCCTTATCTTGATTGATAGCTTTTTGGTATTGGTTGAAGGACACTTGCCACTTATCTATTGCAAGAGTCAAATGGTTGTCCTGACTGTAAGGTATTTGACTTTGTTGTAATGATTTTAGACTGCGAGAATTAAGTTGGTAGAAGTTGCTATTGTCCAACTTTTGCAGTGGTAATGGTTTCACTTTGCTTATTTGTGTGCTTGTGTTTGATGCAGAGTGATTTTCCTTTTTTGCGGTCATCAGTTTTCCTCATTTCTTATGTGATGGTACTATGATAGCAATTATCTTATCTTTTCAACAGGACATTTTTGTCCCGAAAATGAACAAGGAAGTGATTAGGTTCTATTTTTATTGCTAGATGATAAGTAATGAACTAATTGGTCAGTATATTTCTCTTATGTAGGTCCTTATTCTACTGATTGGTTGATGATTTTAATACTTGTCGCAATAAAATTGTCAAGTTAGATAACATTTTTGTATGTTATTGCATTCAAAATAAAATAAGTCTAAAGAAGTTTTTGCTTGAGAGCTTTCAGTCGATGGGTTAGTCGACTGATTTTTAGTTTGTTTGCTGATTGAAAGATTCTTTTAAGCATGAAAAAATTGAACTTCAATAATCAGTATGTTATTCATAATAAATAAGGCATTTTTATCTGTCTCGTGGTATAATTTTATAGAACCTATTACGCTATTTCTGGGCGTAAGTTATAAAGAATAAGGAGAAATCATGATTACTTCTGAAGAGATTAAATTACGTTTGTGGAATGGTGCCAATGAACTCCGTGGTTCCATGGATGCCAGTCGTTACAAGGACTATATGCTTGGGCTCATGTTCTACAAGTTTTTAAGTGACCAGACCTTAAAAACTTATGTTAATTTGTCTGGAGTACCCAAAGAGTCAGATTGGTATCAAGAGTACATCCTTGCCCACGAAGAACATGGTTTGGAATTGGAAAAGATGATCCAGGATAATTTGGGTTATTTTGTCCGTCCTGAGCACCTCTATCAAACCTGGGTCAAGGATATGAATGAGGGCAGGTTTGAAGTCCAAAAAGTAACGGATAGCTTGAGTCAGTTTGAGCGGAGCATCGCTGTTGCTAAAGGGTCTGATGATTTTCAAGGCCTATTTGCCAGCTCAACCCTTGACTTGACTGATACAGCACTGGGAAGCAATCTTAATGAACGCAGTAAAAATATTCAAGCCCTTATCCGTTTGTTCGAGGATTTGGATATGGTTGCCCTGCAAAATGGTGATGTCTTGGGAGATGCTTATGAATACCTGATTGGTCAATTTGCCATGGAATCTGGTAAGAAGGCTGGTGAGTTCTACACGCCTCACCAAGTCAGCGAAGTCATGGCTCAGATTGTCGCAACCAACTCATCTATTTCTTCTATTTATGACCCAACGGTTGGGTCAGGTTCCCTCCTTTTGACCGTAAAAAAACATCTGTCAGAAGACAAGCAAAAAAGCTTAAACTACTACGGTCAGGAGAAGAATACAGCTACCTATAACTTGACCCGTATGAACCTCTTGCTTCACGGTGTCCGTCCTGAGAAAATGAACATTAAAAACGGTGATACTCTCTCACAAGACTGGCCAGAAGATCCAGAACGTCCAAATGAAGGTGTCCAGTTTGATGCGGTGGTCATGAACCCACCTTACTCTGTAAAAAATTGGAACCGTTCAGGCTTGAAACCGAGCGACCCACGTTTTGAAATCGCTGGTGTTCTTCCGCCGGACTCAAAAGGAGACTTTGCCTTCCTTTTACACGGCCTCTATCACCTGGGAACGCAAGGAACCATGGCCATTGTCTTGCCACACGGTGTGCTCTTCCGCGGAGCAGCTGAGGGAGAAATCCGCAAACGCCTCTTGGAAAAAAATCAGATTGATGCCGTTATCGGTCTGCCAAGCAACCTCTTTACCAACACTGGTATTCCAGTTTGTATCATCATCCTCAAGAAAAATCGGGAGCTGAATGAGCCTGTACTCTTTATCGATGCCTCACGCAACTTTATCAAGGCAGGTAAACAAAATGCCTTGCAAGAAAAGGATATCGCAAAGATTGTGGATGTCTATACGAACAGAACGGAAGAAGATGGTTACAGTCACTTGGCAAGTCGTCAGGAATTGATCCAAAATGACTATAACATGAATATTCCACGCTATGTGACTGCTCTGGATGAAGAAATTCCCCATGATGTGGATGCACATCTATATGGTGGTATTCCAAAGAAAAATATAGACTCCCTGACGGTGCTCAATCAGACAGTCAAAGAGGTTTTGGACAATGCCTTTAGTGAAAACCGTCCAGGCTACTTAACTTTACATCAGTCCATTGAAGAGTTTTCAAGAGCAGTCTTATCCAGCCCAGTTGTTCGGGCAGAATATGAACAAGTCCAGTCAACTATTGCGGCCTTTATCGAAGAATATTGGACAAAATTGCATCGTTTACAAACGGAAACCAATACAAGATTATTGAAAGAAGAAATGCTGGCAGACATCAAGAAACGCTTGTCCCAGTTTGACCAAATTGATATCTACGAAGGTTATCAAATCATCGCAGAAATTTGGACCAAGACACTGACCCATGATGCTGAATTGATTGAGCAATTAGGCTTTTATGAGGCTGGGCGTACCCGTGAGCCCAATATGGTGGCTAAAGGGAAGAACAAGGAGAAGGTTCAAGATGGCTGGAATGGGGTGATTATTCCAAATAGCCTGATTGCTAGTGAGTGCTACGGTGATGAGCTTGCCCAAATTGACAGCCTGAAAAATAGGATTTCAGAAATTGACAGTGAAGTCAGTGAATTGGTTGAAAATGCCAAGGTGGAAGATAGCGAAGAGTACAATGCTCTCTTTGATGTCTTGAAAAAGAATGAAGACGGCGAAGCACTGGATAGTTTTGAAGGAAAATTGGTCAAGGCTGCTCTGAAAGAAGCAGTAAAAGGCTCTACAGAATTTGGCTTCTTGAAGCAGGTAGATGATCTAGCCAAGGAAAAATCGACAGTAGCTAAGGACATCAAGACCAAAGAGCAGGAACTCAAGGAACTGGTGTCCAATCGTATCCAAGTCTTGACAGATGAAGAAGTCGACCAACTCCTCTATAAAAAATGGTTTGGTCATGTGACTGATAAGGCACTTGAACTGGTTGAATTGCCATTAAAGGCAGAAATTGCCATTATCGAAGAACTTCACAATCGCTATGCTGAAACCTTGGACGACATGGATGCTGAAATTGCCCTGCTTGAAAGAGAACTTGAAAATCTGATGAAAGAACTGGTGGTGTTATCATGATAAATGCGACAGAAATTTTCTTACAAAGACCGTTCAGAAACAGTAACAGAAAATCACCAGCAATCCTTTTCGGTCATTTTCTGAAAACGAAAGAAAAATCGAACGAAGTTGGGGGAGCGTAGAAATGCCGAACAAAGACAGAAATATCCCCAAACGTCGCTTTAAAGAGTTTGAAAATGCAGATGCTTGGGAACTGCGGAAGTTGGAGGAGATGGTATCAGAATTAAAAAGCGGTTTGTCCAGAGAGTTGAGTT
>ALKQ01000042.1 GCA_000440235.1 Streptococcus suis 10581
ACAAGACCTTTGAAAATTAAAGAAGACGAACCAAACGTGCAGGGTGATTTATCTAAGGATAAATCGTCAATGACAAAAAAACAATAAAACGGAAAGCTAGCAATAGCTTGAGTTTGAATCAAAACTTTTTATGAGAGTTTGATCCTGGCTCAGGACGAACGCTGGCGGCGTGCCTAATACATGCAAGTAGAACGCTGAAGTCTGGTGCTTGCACTAGACGGATGAGTTGCGAACGGGTGAGTAACGCGTAGGTAACCTGCCTCATAGCGGGGGATAACTATTGGAAACGATAGCTAATACCGCATAACAGTATTTACCGCATGGTAGATACTTGAAAGGAGCAACTGCTTCACTATGAGATGGACCTGCGTTGTATTAGCTAGTTGGTGAGGTAACGGCTCACCAAGGCATCGATACATAGCCGACCTGAGAGGGTGATCGGCCACACTGGGACTGAGACACGGCCCAGACTCCTACGGGAGGCAGCAGTAGGGAATCTTCGGCAATGGGGGCAACCCTGACCGAGCAACGCCGCGTGAGTGAAGAAGGTTTTCGGATCGTAAAGCTCTGTTGTAAGAGAAGAACTGTGAGAAGAGTGGAAAGTTTCTCATTTGACGGTATCTTACCAGAAAGGGACGGCTAACTACGTGCCAGCAGCCGCGGTAATACGTAGGTCCCGAGCGTTGTCCGGATTTATTGGGCGTAAAGCGAGCGCAGGCGGTTTGATAAGTCTGAAGTAAAAGGCTGTGGCTTAACCATAGTACGCTTTGGAAACTGTCAAACTTGAGTGCAGAAGGGGAGAGTGGAATTCCATGTGTAGCGGTGAAATGCGTAGATATATGGAGGAACACCGGTGGCGAAAGCGGCTCTCTGGTCTGTAACTGACGCTGAGGCTCGAAAGCGTGGGGAGCGAACAGGATTAGATACCCTGGTAGTCCACGCCGTAAACGATGAGTGCTAGGTGTTGGGTCCTTTCCGGGACTCAGTGCCGTAGCTAACGCATTAAGCACTCCGCCTGGGGAGTACGACCGCAAGGTTGAAACTCAAAGGAATTGACGGGGGCCCGCACAAGCGGTGGAGCATGTGGTTTAATTCGAAGCAACGCGAAGAACCTTACCAGGTCTTGACATCCCGATGACCGCCCTAGAGATAGGGTTTCTCTTCGGAGCATCGGTGACAGGTGGTGCATGGTTGTCGTCAGCTCGTGTCGTGAGATGTTGGGTTAAGTCCCGCAACGAGCGCAACCCCTATTGTTAGTTGCCATCATTCAGTTGGGCACTCTAGCGAGACTGCCGGTAATAAACCGGAGGAAGGTGGGGATGACGTCAAATCATCATGCCCCTTATGACCTGGGCTACACACGTGCTACAATGGCTGGTACAACGAGTCGCAAGTCGGTGACGGCAAGCTAATCTCTTAAAGCCAGTCTCAGTTCGGATTGTAGGCTGCAACTCGCCTACATGAAGTCGGAATCGCTAGTAATCGCGGATCAGCACGCCGCGGTGAATACGTTCCCGGGCCTTGTACACACCGCCCGTCACACCACGAGAGTTTGTAACACCCGAAGTCGGTGAGGTAACCTTTTAGGAGCCAGCCGCCTAAGGTGGGATAGATGATTGGGGTGAAGTCGTAACAAGGTAGCCGTATCGGAAGGTGCGGCTGGATCACCTCCTTTCTAAGGAAATGGAAACCTGTACGTGAGTCTTCTTTAATTTTGAGAGGTCTTGTGGGGCCTTAGCTCAGCTGGGAGAGCGCCTGCTTTGCACGCAGGAGGTCAGCGGTTCGATCCCGCTAGGCTCCATTAACAACGGAAGTTGTTAAGATTTTGTCCATTGAAAATTGAATATCTATCAAACATTCCTAAACGTATGTAAAAATACGTATAGAAATAGTAACAAGAAAATAAACCGAAAACGCTGTGAATATTTAATGAGTTTTCTAATTTTTGAAAAAATTAGGTTAATAAGGTTAAGTTAATAAGGGCGCACGGTGGATGCCTTGGCACTAGAAGCCGATGAAGGACGTGACTAACGACGAAATGCCTTGGGGAGCTGTAAGTAAGCAATGATCCAGGGATGTCCGAATGGGGGAACCCGGCAGGTAATGCCTGTCACTCACTACTGTTAAGGTAGTGCAGAGGAAGACGCAGTGAACTGAAACATCTAAGTAGCTGCAGGAAGAGAAAGCAAAAGCGATTGCCTTAGTAGCGGCGAGCGAAACGGCAGGAGGGCAAACCGAGGAGTTTACTCCTCGGGGTTGTAGGACTGCAATGTGGACTTAAAGAGTATAGAAGAACTACCTGGGAAGGTAGGCCAAAGAGAGTAATAGCCTCGTATTTGAAATATTCTTTATACCTAGCAGTATCCTGAGTACGGCGAGACACGTGAAATCTCGTCGGAATCCGGGAGGACCATCTCCCAACCCTAAATACTCTCTAGTGACCGATAGTGAACCAGTACCGTGAGGGAAAGGTGAAAAGTACCCCGGAAGGGGAGTGAAATAGAACCTGAAACCGTGTGCCTACAACAAGTTCGAGCCCGTTAATGGGTGAGAGCGTGCCTTTTGTAGAATGAACCGGCGAGTTACGATATGATGCGAGGTTAAGTTGAAGAGACGGAGCCGTAGGGAAACCGAGTCTTAAAAGGGCGGATTAGTATTATGTCGTAGACCCGAAACCATGTGACCTACCCATGAGCAGGTTGAAGGTGCGGTAAGACGCACTGGAGGACCGAACCAGGGCACGTTGAAAAGTGCTTGGATGACTTGTGGGTAGCGGAGAAATTCCAAACGAACTTGGAGATAGCTGGTTCTCTCCGAAATAGCTTTAGGGCTAGCGTCGACATTTGAGAATCTTGGAGGTAGAGCACTGTTTGGATGAGGGGGCCATCTCGGTTTACTGATTTCAGATAAACTCCGAATGCCAATGATTTATGGTCGGCAGTCAGACTGCGAGTGCTAAGATCCGTAGTCGAAAGGGAAACAGCCCAGACCACCAGCTAAGGTCCCAAAATAATTGTTAAGTGGAAAAGGATGTGGGGTTGCACAGACAACTAGGATGTTAGCTTAGAAGCAGCTATTCATTCAAAGAGTGCGTAATAGCTCACTAGTCGAGTGACCCTGCGCCGAAAATGTACCGGGGCTAAAACAATTTACCGAAGCTGTGGATAACACATTAGTGTTATGGTAGGAGAGCGTTCTATGTGTGAAGAAGGTATACCGTGAGGAGTGCTGGAACGCATAGAAGTGAGAATGCCGGTATGAGTAGCGAAAGATGGGTGAGAATCCCATCCACCGTAAGACTAAGGTTTCCAGGGGAAGGCTCGTCCGCCCTGGGTTAGTCGGGACCTAAGGAGAGACCGAAGGGTGTATCCGATGGACAACAGGTTGATATTCCTGTACTAGAGTATGAAGTGATGGAGGGACGCAGTAGGCTAACTAAAGCGGGCGATTGGAAGTGCCCGTCTAAGCAGTGAGGTGTGATATGAGTCAAATGCTTGTATCTGTAACATTGAGCTGTGATGGGGAGCGAAGTTTAGTAGCGAAGTTAGTGACGTCACACTGCCGAGAAAAGCTTCTAGCGATGTATCATACTCTACCCGTACCGCAAACCGACACAGGTAGTCGAGGCGAGTAGCCTCAGGTGAGCGAGAGAACTCTCGTTAAGGAACTCGGCAAAATGACCCCGTAACTTCGGGAGAAGGGGTGCTGACTTAAAGTCAGCCGCAGTGAATAGGCCCAAGCAACTGTTTATCAAAAACACAGCTCTCTGCTAAATCGTAAGATGATGTATAGGGGGTGACGCCTGCCCGGTGCTGGAAGGTTAAGAGGAGGGTTTAGCGCAAGCGAAGATCTGAATTGAAGCCCCAGTAAACGGCGGCCGTAACTATAACGGTCCTAAGGTAGCGAAATTCCTTGTCGGGTAAGTTCCGACCCGCACGAAAGGCGTAATGATTTGGGCACTGTCTCAACGAGAGACTCGGTGAAATTTTAGTACCTGTGAAGATGCAGGTTACCCGCGACAGGACGGAAAGACCCCATGGAGCTTTACTGCAGTTTGATATTGAGTATCTGTACCACATGTACAGGATAGGTAGGAGCCTACGAAGTCGGGACGCCAGTTTCGACAGAGGCGCTGTTGGGATACTACCCTTGTGTTATGGCTACTCTAACCCGGATAGGTTATCCCTATCGGAGACAGTGTCTGACGGGCAGTTTGACTGGGGCGGTCGCCTCCTAAAAGGTAACGGAGGCGCCCAAAGGTTCCCTCAGAATGGTTGGAAATCATTCGCAGAGTGTAAAGGTATAAGGGAGCTTGACTGCGAGAGCTACAACTCGAGCAGGGACGAAAGTCGGGCTTAGTGATCCGGTGGTTCCGTATGGAAGGGCCATCGCTCAACGGATAAAAGCTACCCTGGGGATAACAGGCTTATCTCCCCCAAGAGTTCACATCGACGGGGAGGTTTGGCACCTCGATGTCGGCTCGTCGCATCCTGGGGCTGTAGTCGGTCCCAAGGGTTGGGCTGTTCGCCCATTAAAGCGGCACGCGAGCTGGGTTCAGAACGTCGTGAGACAGTTCGGTCCCTATCCGTCGCGGGCGTAGGAAATTTGAGAGGATCTGCTCCTAGTACGAGAGGACCAGAGTGGACTTACCGCTGGTGTACCAGTTGTCTTGCCAAAGGCATCGCTGGGTAGCTATGTAGGGACGGGATAAACGCTGAAAGCATCTAAGTGTGAAACCCACCTCAAGATGAGATTTCCCATAACTTTATGTTAGTAAGAGCCCTGAGAGATGATCAGGTAGATAGGTTGGAAGTGGAAGTGTGGCGACACATGTAGCGGACCAATACTAATCGCTCGAGGACTTATCCAAAGAAATAAACTAGAGTCGATATTGACAAGCGTTCGGTTTCTTGTTAGAATATAGATATTCAATTTTGAGTTGACAAGACTCAGTAGTTAAGTGACGATAGCCTAGGAGATACACCTGTACCCATGCCGAACACAGCAGTTAAGCCCTAGAACGCCTGAAGTAGTTGGGGGTTGCCCCCTGTTAGATACGGTAGTCGCTTAGCA
>ALKQ01000043.1 GCA_000440235.1 Streptococcus suis 10581
CCTGAGGTATAGATTTTGGACGTCCATTTTCTGGACTCCCATTTTTCGTTGATTTTTCGGGGTTTGTTGGGCGTCCGTTTTTCGGACTCCCATTCTCATCTTCCGGAGCTTTGGGAAGTTCAAAGAGGACTTCTCCATTCAGATTGACAGTTTTTACATGGGTGTATGTGACCTTTCCCTTATCTCTTCCCGAGGTAAGATAGTTAGCTTGGTAATGCTCGTATTCCTGGAGATTAGCGTTCACATTCTGGAGATAGAGGCGGTTGGGACGGTTGGCTCCTTGACTGACTTCTCGTAGTAGACCAATCTCTTGTAATTCCTTCTTGATTTTATGGACAGTCATTTTGCCTTTGTCCAATACCTCCATCAGTTCCTCTACTGTATAAACCATAAAGACTGAACCATTCTCGTCAACATAATCTTTAACTCCCTGATGATATGAGCGAATACTCAATAAACACCGATTATAGAAAGCTCCATAAGCCAGCTTGGCATCATTGGATAACTTTCTAGCATAAGGGCTGGTCAGCTTGATTTTCTTCTTTACTCTTCCATCAGAACCATACTCTTTTTCAATACTGGGTAAAAAGATTTGAGGAATTTGATAAAATGTTTGAGTACTTATTTGATCAATTGTAATATCTGCCATTTGGGTCTCCTATCTTGTTTTCAATAAAGCTGTCTGTCCAGATGGTGTAAAGAATATGAGACCTGAAATCTCCCATTCCTGCATAATAGCTATTGCTTTAGGGAGCGAGACCCTTTGGCTATTCATAATATCTGTGACAACGCATTTTCTTGCAAGTAGTTCTTTTTGTGTCATGCTGGTATCCTTTCTCAGTTGTGTTGTAATAGCTCCTCTGACATTAACTTTGTTTCTTTGGCGTGTTCAAGACCAGTAACGTAGCCTTCAAGGTCCATTTCAATTTCGATTTTAATGGTTTTACTTTTCTCCACGTAAAGGTTTTATATTATACTTACAAGCTCTTCTTCAGTCAGTTTCCAGAAACAAGGACTGCAAATAGTTCTGTCTATATCCATCCACCAGCAAGCTCCATGAATAGAATCAATACATGGCGTATTCCAAGTGCAGCCACATATCCTACAAATTCCTGTTTCCATATTCTCCCTCCTCATCAGGTATTAATTGTTTTAATTCACTGGGAAAGTCATTCTCTATCCAGTCTTCAATCATCTTGTCTATTTCTTCTTGGGTCATAACATCTCCTTATGATGAGTTATATAGATAGGGCTTAGATGATACAAACATTGAGTCAGTGATGCTATCGAATAAAGTTAACTGGATACATTCTGAAACGTGTATATTCGAAATAGATACATTTTCTTCCTCGACTTTAATATCTTCTAAATCATCTTGACTATGATCGATAACTTCAAAAATTTCTAATGTATCTAAATTCATTATGATTTCAATTTGGTTTGACATCAGATAAAGTATCCTTTCAACATTTTGAACAAGCAAAAAAGAGAGCAAATTCATGCTCTCTTAGGCTAATTAGGTATTTTATTTTTGTTTTCCCAAAACTCTAGACACTTACTTTGAGATTTTTTAGATTTTTTTATGAAATTTGGCGAAAAACTGAGAAAAACTGAGCAACACTCTCTATTCTTCCAGTTCGTGATTCCCTTCTTATAGAATCCGTACAGATATGCTCCTCCTAATGTCAATCCAAGTTTATATGTTCGTGCTTGAGAAAATCTCCCACATCAATACACAGTTTATTTTTGACAACGTTCCTTCTTTGTTAACTTTTCAGCAACAATGTGAAGAGCTATATAGCTGATATTCTTTCCTGTTTATTATGTAGTGGTCGAATTTGCTCCTCATCGACTTTATAACTAGGCTATTTTTTCCAAAAACAAAAGTCGCTAGATTTTTCTAACGACTTTGTCATTATACACGTTCAACTTTGCCTGATTTTAATGCACGTGCTGAAGCCCAAACTTTTTTAGGTTTACCATCAATCAAAACAGTTACTTTTTGAAGGTTTGGTTTAACTGCGCGTTTAGTTTGGTTCATAGCGTGTGAACGGTTGTTACCTGATACAGTCTTACGACCAGTGAAATAACATACTTTAGCCATTGTATCTTCCTCCTCATTTGATCAAATATATCGGATGTGCTAGCACCACATACCATATTATTCTAACAGAAAAGATTGGACTTGGCAAGAATTATTTTCATTTTTATTTTTTTAGAGTATCTATACTCATAGGTAAATATTTTAATACTACAGTTTGCGCCCCTTCGTTCTCTAAGTTATTAGAGTCATAAAAACTTTGGAGCGGTTTATATTTTAACTGTTCTCTGCTCACTTCTATCATAGATTTCTTCATAGCGAGGAACTAGATTAAACTTAATCAACTACATAATAAAAAAAGGATTCTCGAAAGAAAATCCTTTTTGGTTTAATCTAAGAAACTTATGCTTTGTTTACTTGAAATCTGAGATTTCTTCGCAGTTACATTAAGCTTTGTTCGCTGAACCGAATACGTCGATACGCTCTTCAACAGATGCTTGGATAGCTTTCACGCCGTCTGCCAAGAATTTACGTGGGTCAAAGAGTTTTTTCTTATCGTATTCTGCTTCGTTTGCTTCATAAGCCGCTGCAAACTTACGAGTTGCGTTTGCAAATGCGATTTGGCACTCAGTGTTTACGTTAACTTTAGCAACACCCAATTTGATTGCTTCTTGGATTTGTGCATCTGGAATACCTGAACCACCGTGCAATACGATTGGGAAACCTGGTACAGCTTCAGTCAATTTACGCAAGTGGTCAAGGTCAAGACCTTCCCAGTTTGCTGGGTATGGACCGTGGATGTTACCGATACCTGCTGCCAAGAAATCGATACCAGTTGCAACCATTGCTACTGCATCTTCGATTGGAGCCAATTCACCGCTACCTACGATACCATCTTCTTCACCACCGATAGTACCAACTTCAGCTTCAACTGAGATACCTTTAGCGTGCGCCAATTCTACAACTTCTTTTGCTTTTGCAAGGTTTTCTTCTACTGGAAGGTGTGAACCGTCAAACATGATAGAAGTGTAACCAACTTCGATACACTCAAGTGCATCTTCGTAGTGACCGTGGTCAAGGTGAATAGCAACTGGAACTGTAATGTTCATTGATTCAATCAAGTTTGCAATCAAGTTACGAGCTACTTTGTAACCACCCATGTACTTAGCTGCACCCATAGAAGTTTGGATAAGAACTGGAGCTTGTTTTGCTTCTGCTGCACGCAAGATAGCTTGAGTCCACTCAAGGTTGTTTGTGTTAAATCCACCAACTGCATAACCGTTGTCACGAGCTGCTTGGACAAATTTTTCTGCTGAAACTAATGGCATTTCGATAGCCTCCTAATATTTTTTGAGGTTGCACCTCATACTCTTCTATTCTACCATTTTTATTTTGAAAATGCTAGTTGAAACCGTCTAGTTTTGAGAAAACTTTCACATATCTTTTCATGAAAGCCATAATAATGCCTGTTTCGTATCATTCTTGTAATTTATGAACTAGCATATATCGTGCTCTGCACTTATCTAGACAAAGCAAAAGGACTAGCCTTAGCTAGTCCACTATGCGGAGAGTGGGACTTGAACCCACACGACCTAAAGCGGTCACAGGATCCTTAGTCCTGCGCGTCTGCCAATTCCGCCATCCCCGCTTAACACAAGAACTAGTATATCATTAGGAACTAGCCTTGTCAACACTTTTTTTGAATTTTATTTTTTATTTTTACCTTTTTTGCCAAAACGTATTGATTTAGCTGATTCTTTTGCAATATTCTACTATATAATGCTTAAAACCATCTCGACAATGATGCCATATGGGGGTGGTATTTCGTATTTTCTTCTATAAAATACTGACACCTTTTTCGTTTCTTTATATAAAATATATAAAGAAGATTGAATAATACCAATCTTCTTCTATAATGGTTATACTTATTTTTCATTCTCCATAGCTGCTGAAACAAAGGCTGTATACAAACCTTCAGGGCGATTAGGACGAGATTGTAGTTCTGGATGGTATTGGCAGGCAACGAAGAATTTATTTTCTGGAATTTCAACAATTTCTACCAAACGGTTGTCTGGTGACACGCCTGAGAAAACAAAACCTGCTTTTTCAAATTGTTCACGGAAGTCATTGTTAAACTCATAACGATGACGATGGCGACGTTGTACAACTTCTTGATTATCATAAGCAGCTGCAGCCTTGGAGCCACGTTTGAGCTTGCTTGGATAAAGACCTAAACGGAGAGTTCCTCCTAAATCTTCCACTCCAATTTGATCACGCAGGATGTCAATAATTGGATATTTTGTTTCTGGGTCTAATTCAAAGCTGTTAGCACCTTCTAAACCGAGAACGTGACGAGCAAATTCTACACAGGTCAGCTGCATTCCCAAGCAGATCCCTAGCATTGGCACGTCATTCTCACGAGCATAACGAATGGCTTGTATTTTCCCTTCTGTACCACGTTGTCCAAAGCCACCAGGAACGATAATTCCTTGTGCTTGTCCTAGACGTTCAGCTACGTTTTCTGCTGTCAAATCATTTGCATTGACCCAGTCCAATTCGATAGCAGCATCATTTGCATATCCTGAGTGTTTTAGAGCTTCAACTACAGAAATATAGGCATCTTGTAACTCTACATACTTACCAACTAAAGCGATTTTTACTTTTTTCTGGAGATTAAGAACCTTGTTTACCATCGCTGTCCACTCTGTCATATCCGCTGGAGGTACGTCAAGCTTCAAGTGATCGCAAACAATTTGATCCATGTTCTGCGCTTGCATATTTAATGGGATTTGGTAAAGATGTTCGACATCCAAGGACTCAATAACTGCTTCTGGAGCGACATCACAGAATTGTGCCAGTTTATTTTTAATTCCTTGTCCAGCAGGCTGCTCTGTCCGAATTACCAACATGTTGGGCTGAATACCTAGACCACGCAACTCTTTTACAGAATGTTGTGTTGGTTTAGTTTTCATTTCGCCTGCTGCTTTGAGATAAGGCAAGAGTGTTGTATGGATATACATAACATTGTCTGAACCGACATCTGCCTTCATCTGACGAAGCGCTTCAAGGAATGGCAAGCTTTCAATATCACCTACTGTACCACCTACTTCCGTAATGATGACATCTGCATCTGTAGTACGAGCTGCACGCTTGATTTTGTCTTTCAAAGCATCTGTAATGTGTGGAATAACTTGAACTGTTGCCCCTAAGTATTCCCCTTTACGCTCTTTACGGAGGACTTCGCTATAAATTTTACCTGTTGTAACATTTGAATATTTGTTCAGGTTAATGTCGATAAAACGCTCATAATGCCCAAGATCCAAGTCGGTTTCTGCGCCGTCGTCCGTCACAAAAACTTCACCGTGTTGATACGGACTCATTGTTCCCGGGTCAATGTTGATGTATGGATCAAATTTTTGGATTGTTACCTTGAGACCTCGGTTCTTCAATAAACGACCTAGGCTGGCTGCTACAATCCCTTTGCCGATAGAGGAAACAACGCCACCTGTTACAAAAATATACTTTGTCATGCAAACTCCTTTTCTACGATTCAGGCTAATAGGAAGCAATTTGTGGGGATACTTCCTGTTAACTTGAAGAAAAAACAAAAATAGCTCCCTATCGCTAGGGAGCTCCGACCTCAAAAGAGGTGCCCGATAATATCTTATCGTAATTTGGTAGTCTTGTCAAATTATTTTTAAGAATCTAGGGGGATATAATTCTTATTCGTCGACGACCTCTTCATCTGAATACTCGTCGTCATCTTCACCTAAATCAACATCCTCTTCATCCAATTCGTCATCTGGGATAATTTCGTTGATTTCTGAATCATAGGACTCAACTTCATCTTTTTCGTCATCTGGATTTTCATCGTCGTATTCTGATGATGCACTCCCCGGATAGTTGTCCTCATCTTCTGGATCGTCATGTCCGTAGTCAATTGCATCCTCATCACCGTCCATGAAGGCATTGACACGTTTCTTCTTGCGTTTTGGTGCATCTTCATCATCTTCTTCAAGAGTGATCACTTCTTCGTCAATCTCATCGATTGCGTACCAAGAACGTAAGCCCCATTTGTTTTCGCCAAGTGGAATGAAGCTTCCATCCACATTCAAATCAGAATAGAAGGTTGGGAGGGCTGCGCGAATCTCGCTGTTTGATTTTTCAAGGTAGTTTTGAATTTCATTGACCAAGTCGTTGAAATACATTTCGTTGTCACGTCCACGTTCTTCCAAAATAGCACGGGCTACTTCAATCATGGAAAGTTCGCTTTTTTCTTGTCCTGCAAATACGTTAAGTTCCAAGGCTGTTCTCCTTTTTTGTCTTTCCTTTCTATTTTACGCTAAAAAAGGCAAATAGTCAAAGATAATCTTTATCGTTTTTCTGTAAAAAAATACCTGCAGAGCTCAGCGCTACAGGTATTTTGTTTACTATACTTGTTCTTCTAAACTTGGAAGGGAGATGGTCCGTTTGACCCCATCCTTATCTACAAGTCGAACAACTTTGCTTGTTGCATCATATTCGAAAGCTTCAAAAGAGACTTTGTAACGGTCTGAGAGCGTGACCAGACTTTGTTCAAAGGTTTTGAAGTCCATGCCGAACTCTTCTGCTCTTCGTTTTAATTCTTCTGTAAACTCGTCAATTTCCTCGGTTTCTTCATCACTTTCTTCCGTCTCTGTTTCTTCTGTTGATTCAGATGGTGTATTTGGTATAAATACTCCCCAGCCATCGTCTGAAACTGGGCGTTCTTGTGGATTAGTCATGTAGTACTTAACCGTTGCTAGGAAATCTTCTAAACTATACCCTTCTGGACTTCTTGCACTACCTTGGTCAAACCATTTAAAGGATACATAGTGATAGTGATCTTGATGCGGAATTACCAGAGTCCCGTTGCGTACTTCGGTCGCATAGCCAGCATTGTAGGTCAGTGCTTCGAAAGGAACGACTTTCTTCGCTTCCACTCGGTTATAAATTTCCTCTGCTGTTTCTTTTGCAACTTGCGCCTGTTCTGGCGTTGTTGTCTCACCTGCACTTGCTTCTGTTTCAGTTGGTGCAGGTGTTGACGGTGAACTAGAATTAGATTTCTCACGTTGAGCCACCATAGCCTCTGCTGGGATCAGCTCGCTTAAGTAATTCAAATCACTCTTGTTAATCCGACGGTAACCATCTGTAATCACACGTGGGATGCGATAGTTATCCGTACCTATTTTCACTTTGGGATCTAATAGATCTGCTGGGTCAAAAATATAGCCGTCTTTCGTTGTATATTTTCCTGCTGCCTTAGCTTCTGCCAATTCTTCTGCTGAGTGAACAATTTGCCAATTTTTCAAACCTGCACGTTTCTCAATCGGTGTGACATTTTTCGCCAATTCTTCAGCATCTCGTTTATCAAGAAGAGTTTGTACAGCTTCCAATTCTTCTTTAGATAAATCTTTCTTGGAAATTGAACGTAGAGAACCTCCTGTCGCTCTTGGTAGACTGAACGCTTGACTAAAGACAAAACTTGCTGGATCTAGTACGTCTTCCGCTGAGAAGATATAGCCATCATTTGTCGCAAATTTCCCTTTTGCACGCGCATCCATGACTTCTTCTGCTGTGTGAATGATTTGCCAATTTTTCAAGCCTAAGCGGTTGGCTTTAGGTGTTGCATTTAGAATTGGGGGAACAAGATCCGTTGCTTCTCCATCACCATGTCCACTTGTAGTCCAAGCAGATGGACGAATTTCAGGATGTTGCATGATATAGCGAATCGTTGCAATTTGTTCCTTACTCAACCATGTGTAAGGTAGGACGTGGATGTGATCAATGTGTGGAATAATAAAGGATTGTCCAGTATCATAGGTTGCATTCGCTCCCTTCATCGGAATTTGATCCATACCGACCAACATGGCTGGCTTAAGATCTCCTTCTGCAAGCGGTGCAATATCAAAGATATACTGCTTATCTTTTTCTGCCAAGGTCAACTCAGCGAAAGAGATCTTCATTAAATCTAGTTCGTCACGACCATACGTATAAGTTTTTCCACCTACTTCCATTTCATAAACAACTTTTCCAGCCAATTTACGTTTAGCCGTTACTTGTTTGTATTCAAATGCAGGGCGATTTTCTTCTTGAATTGGTTTTACAGGTTTTGAATCATTCCCTTGACTTGGTGTTGTGGGTTTAGCATCGTTTCCTACTTGTTCAGATGTTTTCGGTGGCACTTGTTTGCCCGCCTTCTCATTAACCCATTCCTCTACTTGCTTGATTTCAAAATCTTCGAGTTCGCCAAAACCAACATAATGGAAATGATCTCCATGACTAGCTATCAGCCCTTGATCATCAACTGAGGTAATAGAGGATTTGCTAAAGATGTATCCATCACTTGTAAAATATGCCCTACCATCTAAACCTTTTCCGTAAGCAGGAATTTGACGTCCCATATAGGAAACCACTTTCCCTGTTGACTGCTTCGGTTGTGTTGGTAATACTGGTTGTGTAGGCGATACCGGTTGCGTTGTAACCGTGCCGATTGGTGTTACTGGACGATTTGGTTGTGTTGGTGTATGTTGGGAGTGACTTGCTTGTGCGCCAGAAGAAACACCTGCTCCATTTACACCAATCATTCTAGAAATCTTCTCTTCTAGAGGAGACATCTGGCTGTATGGAATAAAGTGGTAATGGTCGCCGTGTGGAACGATGACACCTGCTGCGGTTTTCTTCGTAATCGTTCTTGGGTCAAATACCAATCCATCCGCTTCTACATGGCGTTGAGATAGCGGCGTTGCATCCAATTGAGCCAATAAACTAGCCAAATCCTGACCTTGCCCCGCACTAATTGTTGTCTGTTGAGCACTATTATTTCTATCGCCATATTGACTACCACTAGCCGAGCTCACACTTCCTTTTTGATTCCAGTAATCTTGAGCAGCCTTCAATTCGGCAGCTGATAAATCTTTTTTAGGAATAAAGTGGAAATGGTCGCCGTGCGGAACGATAAAACCATCTCCCGTGTCTTCAATAACATCAGTCGGATTAAAGACATAGCCATCGTCTGTTCTGTAGCGGCCATCTTTACTATTTCCTGCTGCCTGATTCTTACTGTCAGCAGAAGAGATTCCTTTTTGCCGCTCCACCTCTTCTTTGCTACGAACATTTTTATGTTTGCTAGGGTCTTTTAGATAGAGATAGTATTTCCCATCAACTTTTATGACGTAGCCATCCTGGACTTCATTGATGATGTGACTGTCTTGTAAGACATAGTTTGGGTCCTTCATGACCAACTCTTCACTAAAAATCGCATCAAAGGGGACTTTACCATTATAGTAGTGGAAATGGTCACCGTGTGATGTTACATAGCCTTGATCAGTAATTTTAACGACTATCTGCTCAGCGTCAATATTTTCCTTGGCAGAAACTTGATCAGGTGTTAATTGTTCAGCAACGGTAGTTTGTACACTTTGACTATCTTCAATATAGGACACACGATTTTTTTGCTCTTCCATCGCTTGGAAACGTCCAAGCTGATAGCTACAGAGACTCATCCCTAAAACAAGGGCGGCTACCGAACCAACGACTGCTTTCTTTTTCATCTTCTCTCCTTTATGTTATTATTATTTCAATTCTTGAGCAAGTGTCTCTAAAACCTGCTCTAAGTTTTCTAAATAAGTTAAGTTATTTTCTGGATCGGCCTCAAGAGGATCCAAGACCTTCAAGTCCACACCTGTCGAAGTTGCCAGAGCCTTAGCTAATTTATCCGACGTTCCCTTTTCGGTAAAAATCGTTTGTACCTTGTAAGTGTCGACAAACTCTTTAATCTCTGCCAACTGCCTTGGGCTAGGTTCTTCCTCAGACACCCCTGCTATCCCCAACTGCTTTAGACCGAATCGTTGTGCAGTATAGGAAAAGGCAGTGTGTTGGGTCACGAAGGTTTTTGAACTGGCCTTCGCAAAGATTGGAATATATTTGTCAGCCAACTTTTTGGCATTCTCATCCAAAGCCTTAGCATTTTTCCGATAATAATCCGCATTCTCTGGATCACTCTCAGCCAAAAGTTCCCCAATTTCAACGGCTTCTTGACCGACCAAAACAGGATCCAACCAGGTATGAGGATCATATAAACTAGCCTCATCAAGCCCCTGACCAACTTCCATATCTTCTAAGCCAGGAACTTTTGACAAAGGCAGGCTTGTAGATGCTTCTAAAACCTTGACGGACGAACCCTGTAAATTTGGATCCAAGCGCCCTGCCCAAGACTCCAGAATCCGTGAGTGATAAACAAAGACATCTGCATCATAAATGGCCCGTATGTCCGCTGCTGATGGTTCGTAAGAATGGATTCCCGAACGCGAACCAATCATCCGAACATCATTCTTATCTCCCGACACTTCCTTAACCAGTGAATAAATAGGGTAAAATGATGTCACAATCCGCATTCCTGACTGAACCTGACTAGCCTCTTTCTGAACCGAACAAGCTATCAAGCACAAACCAGCTAGAACAGAAAGACAGGCTCCAAGTATTTTCTTTAGCATATTTCCTCCTTTTTACAAAAAACATTAACCAATTAAGTTTATATCACGAAAAAATTAACCAGTCAAGTATTTTTTCAAAAAAATATATACTAATTTATCAAAAAACAAAAAGAAAACCCGACCAAGTCGAGTTTCCAATTTGCATTATTTTACAGTTGCAGTGCTTGTGATCACTTCTACAGCTTTCTTCACAGTGATGTCGTGTTTAAGCATTTCTGGTGAAAGCAAGCTACGAACTTGTGCCACTTCCATGTTGTAAGTTGCTGCCAAGTCTTCGATTTCTTTGTTGATTTCCTCTTCAGTTGCTTCGAAACCTTCTGCTTTCGCTACTGCTTCAACAACCAAGTTTGTCTTAGTACGTTTTTCAGCATCTGCTTCGTATTGTTTATGAAGGTCTTCACGAGTTGTACCAGTGATTTGGAAGTACATATCTGGTGAGATACCTTGTTGTTGCATACCACCCAAGAATTCATTGATTGCACGGTGAACTTCTTCGTGAATCATTTCTTCTGGCAATTCAACGATTTCAGCGTTTTCTACAGCCAATTCAAGAGCTGCTGATTCAACTGCATCGTCAAATGCAACTTCTTTTGCAGCTTCCAATTCTTTACGGTATTTAGCTTTCAACTCATCAAGTGTTTCCACTTCTTCGTCGATGTCTTTTGCCAATTCGTCATCCAAGGCTGGTACTTCTTTTGCTTTTACTTCGTGGATTTTTGTCACGAAGAGGGCTGGTTTACCAGCAAGGTCAGCTGCTTGGTAGTCTTCTGGGAAAGTCACTTCAACGTTTACTTCTTCACCAGCTACGTGACCTACCAATTGTGCTTCGAAACCTGGGATGAATTGACCTGAACCAAGTCCAAGTGAGAAGTTCTCACCTTTACCGCCGTCAAATTCTACACCGTCGATTGAACCTACAAAGTCGATAACAACTGTATCGCCTTCAGCTGCTGGTCCTTCTTTGATAACCAATTCAGCCAAGTTGTTGCGTGCAGCTTCGATTTTTGCATCAACTTCTTCATCTGTTACTTCTTTAGTAGCTTCTACTGAAACTGCCAAGTTTTTGTAGTCACCCAATTTTACTTCAGGTTTTGTCACAACTTCAGCAGTGATTGTCCAGTCTTGACCTTTTTCCATAGACACAACGTCGATTTTTGGTTGTGCAACTACTTCAAGACCAGCTTCTGCAACTGCTGCTTCATAAGCTGCTGGCAACAATGCATTTACAACATCTTGATAAAGTGCTTCTTCACCAAATTTTTGGTTGAAAACGGCACGTGGCAAGTGACCTTTACGGAAACCTGGAAGATTGATATCTTTCTTAACTTTGTTGAAAACGCGATCCAATTCTGGTTTGATAGCATCTTGACCGATTGTAAAAGTCAAAACGCCGCGGTTTGTTTCTTTTGCTTCAAATGATACAGACATTCTGTCATTCTCCTTAAAATTTTATTGCATACTCTTCATTATAACACAATTGACAAGGATTTCAACGATTTTATAACGGACTTTTGGGAAATGGCGGAGCTGGGACTTATTGTTCTCATTTGGAATTTTTCGGCGTAGACTTTCTGAGTACAAACATGGTTGTCAGAGCGGCAGATTGATTGGACAAATCCCCATCAGTTTCCAACTTATCAACACTCCGACTATTCCTTCGTTCGTTCATCTATAAAAATCATCAACCGTTCAAATGCTTTGGCAGACACCGGGTCATTTCGTAAATTCGCCACAAAACCATGTGGCTTTTCAAGCCCTTCTTCTGCTAAAGGATCGACCAATTCATTTTCAACTCCCGCTTGCTTCAAGGCCTTGTTGAGCGATACCATATCTGTTCGATACTCGCTTCCCAGAAGGAAACTAGCTGGGTAATCCTTGTTCACATGTGAAATCGGGTTATAGGCATTGATTTCTTCCTCACTTAGATAAATGGTTTCTGAAACATAATTTCCAACCAACATCTTCGTACCTAAGCTAAATTTAGCGTAATCTAAGGGAGCGTCATCGATGACCAAAGCCTTGACATGTTCTTTTGCAATACTTGGTTCAATGTTCAATAGCTGAGCGTACTCCTGATTGGCTAAGACACTGCCATATTGTGCTACCATGATGGCACCTGCTGATGAGCCCATCAAGACAACATTGTCCATGTTCAAATGGTATTCTTCAGCGTGTTCCTTCATGTAGGCGATAGCCTGATTCATTTGAATCACCGGCGTTGGAAAATGATAGTCTGGAACAAGGGCATAGTCAACATTGACCACATTATATCCTTTTGACACGATGTCATCAATGAGGTAGGTCGCTTGGCTAGCTGCCAGAGGGTCCCCCATATTTTTGCTGCCTCCAAAGAATCCACCACCGTGGAAATAGAAGAGGGTTGGACGGTCAACTTCAAAATTTTGGTCTGGATAGGTAATATCTAAAAAACTGTTAGGATATTCCTTGCTATAGGCAATCTCACTTTTCAAATACTGACCATTCTCTTTTAGACCATCAATCGGTTCATAAATGGGACTGTAAGAGTTAGGTGAACTCTCCTTGTACATAAACGATTGAATGACACCGACCATCAACTGCGGATGATTGGTAACAGACACATAGGCAATGAGACCGAGACTAGCTACAATCCCAAGGATCCATAAGATGATTTTTTTAAATTTTTTCATGTTGTTCTCCTAATCTAATAGTTCTAATCCATAACTGTTTACCTGTCCATTGACAGCATCATGTAGCCAATCAGCCACACTCTTTTCTTGAGACATAGGGGTAAAGAATGTTGAGAAGTTAATGGTGGTGTGCTGAGTAGCTGTGGTCTTTTCATCTTGCCCATAGTTCCAGATAAAAATACCCACGCCATCAATTTTAGATTGCAGTTCTTGAATCATTTTTTTAAGTTCTTTTTGAAAGTGCTCACTGCTCTCTTCTGTTGCATCTGCTAGTTGCCCTTGGTCAATATAAGCCTGATATTGCTGAAGAATTCCATCTCGATAGGAAATGTCAAATAAAATCTTAACGCTATCCCCGCGTTTCTCATGGAGGGCTACTAAGCTATCTAAAACAATATTGTCTGAATGGAGACGGTCACTAATGGAAGTCGGTGTCTTCCAGACATTTTCTGCTATGCTTTTCCAGTTATCATGTCTCAAAAAGGAACTGTCAACTGCAACCGTGACATTCTCTGCGGTGGGAAATTGTGAAATCACTTCGTCCGCTAGCAGTGAGGTCGCAAATCCGCCAGCTGAAAATCCAGTCACCAGAAGCGTATCGGGATTGCCAACGTGCGGTTTGGCTGCTGCTAAAATACTCATCAGATTGGAATAACCTTGGTGATGGACTACTTGCTCTTTTCCGTGATCGTCTACATATGAAAAGTTCTGGGTCCCTACATGAAAATCGCCTGTCCCATACGGAAGGACAATCATGGTCCAGTCCTTAAATGGATTGTCTTCCTGCGGACTTCCAATTCCCCAAGTAGCGACATAATCTTGATGACCAGTTGTTGTCGCAAAATAGCGTGTCCCACCACTAGCAGTCTCTGCATTGATACTCACACCACCACCAAAGAAATAGACCATAACCTTATTTTTTTCTTTACCAATCCGAATAAGTCCGTGTGCCTGATTACCCTGAGAATCTACAACCCCTTCGGGACTGAGGCTGTACCATTCATTCACTTGTGGGGTCTGATCAACAAGCTCAGGAGCTGACCAGCCAAAGGTCATTTTATAGGCAATAAAACCAAGCAAAGCTAAGGTGGCTATTACAGCTGCTACTATTTTCCAAACTTTTTTCATACTTTCTTTTTTCTGTCCTTTATGGTATATTTTCAGAAACAAGTGTTTCGTTTTTTATTAGTATAGCAGATGAACAGTGGGAAAACTAGTCCCAGCTCTGCTATTTCCCCAAAAGGAAACAAATGAAAGGAAGTGTTTCGCATGGAAAGAGTGAAGCGGAAAGAGTCGTTATTTGTGGAGAGTGTCGTGGAGGCTTTGTGGGAGTTGCTGGAAGACAAATCCTTCGAAAAGATTAGTGTGTCAGAGTTGGTGGAGCGAGCTGGCATCGGTCGAGTAACTTTTTATAGGAACTTTTCTAATAAAGAAGAGGTACTCAAACGATCCCTCAACTTGGAATTGCAAGCCTGGTTGACCGAGCGGCAGATTGACTTGTCGGATTGGTCAGATGCTCATCTCTTACTAGCTTTACGGCAATTTTTTGACTTTTGGTATGAGCAACAGGATAAGATTCGCTTATTGACTGCCAACCATTTGGACTACTTGCTCGAGGAGGTCTTGGATCGCTACTTCAAAGAAAGACTGGGGGACTTGACCGATGATTTTCACCTGCAATTTATCGTAGGTGGATTTTTCCGAGTGCTCAAAACCTGGGTTGCTAGAGGTTGTAAGGAAAGCCCTGATGACATCATGCGGCTGATGGGAGAGCAATAGGGCAAGTTTATCAACAATCTTGACCAGACCAAGCAAAAAAGACTTAGACAACTGTTTTTCAGTCACTCTAAGTTTTATTTTTGTGCGTAAGATCATCTCGCTGGATATTTTTAATAATGATTTCAAGTACTGTAACCAGAGTTGGATACAAATCTTGAGAAGTGTGTTAGGCTTGAACCTCTCCTCAATCGAATATCTATAATGAAAATAAAGCTACTCTTACACGCATTGTAAAAGGAGCTTTAAAATTAATTTAGTATCGTCATGATTAGCATCATTCTACTTCCTCCTCGGTTTCAAGGCTGACAAGCCGTGTGCCTTGACGGTTTGGAGAAGATAGGGCCAGGCATGTTGACTGATGGTGACACTTTTTCCCTTGGCCAAGCGTTTCATCTGTGCCTCGTAATAACTGACACCGATAATGGGACCAAGGGCCTTATCTAGTTTTGGAAGACCTGTTGTCAGGCGAGGCGTTGTCAGTTGCAAATCACCGACTTGACGGTAATCATTGACAAGACTTGGACGAAGAACAAAGGGTCTGGCAAGACCAATCATGGACACACCTTCCTTGATAGCCTCCTCCATCTGAGTGACTTTTCGGAAACCGCCTGTTGAAACAATAGGAACAGAAGTCAAATCTGCTAGAGCAAGGGCATAAGTGACAAATCCAGCACCATTCTCATAGTCACTGCCAAAGACAGGTGTCTCATAATTGCCACCTGAAATTTCAATCAGGTCGATACCCAAGTCAGACATGGTTTTCACCACATGCTTACAATCTTCAAAACCAAAGCCCTCTTCCTTAAAATCAGAAGCATTCAATTTCAAAGCGATGGTAAAATCTGGCCCCACTTTTTCACGCAGACCTTGATAGACTTCCACCAAAAATCGCATGCGATTGTCCAGACTGCCACCATAGCGGTCCGTCCGCTGATTATCTGCCGGCGAGAGAAACTGATTGATCAAGTAACCATGTGCAGCGTGTAACTGTACACCTGTAAATCCTGCCGCTTTTGCCCGAAGGCCTGCTGCAATAAATTTATCTCTAGCTTCTTTGATGTCAAACACGGTCATTTCTCTCGGTGGACGAAAGGCCGAAGCTGAGCCACCAGAAATCGGAATGGCACTTGGTGCAATCGGAGTTTGATTGATCGACCGATACATCTGTTTGCCAGGGTGATTGAGCTGGAGCCATATAGGCACACCGTTCTTTTTCCCAACGGCTGCCCATTTCCGAAATTGAGCCAGATGATCGTCTGAATCAAGGACCACATTGCCCGGCTCACCTAGATAGCGGCCGTCCACCATGACATTGCCTGTCACTAGAACCCCCATTCCCTGCTTGCCCCAAAAATCATATAAGGCGATCAGGTCATCTGAGGGAGCTCCCTCTCTATCTGCCAGGGTTTCGCTCATGGCGGATTTGAAAAAGCGATTGTCTAAGACCTGACCATTGGGCAGTTGCAGGTTTTCTAGCAAGATCTTAGTCACGGTAGCTCTCCTTGAATACGTGGATTTTCTTATCAAGATAGGCTAGTAAGGCTTGGCTCTTTGTCCAATCAAAGCCTTTTAGGCTGACCTTTGCCACTTTTTTCTCTGCAAAATAGCGACCTGACTGCCCAGCCACCTCTGATGATAAGCTTAAGTAGTAACCTGTTTCAATCCCTTGGTCTAAATCCTTGGAAAATGGTTTCATCAGACTGGTGAGAATTCGACTTCTCAGGTTGCGTTTGACCCCATCATTGCCCAAATTTGTCGCAATCAAGCCAGGATGGTAGGCATTGACGGTCACAGATGAACCTTGCTTTTCTAAGGCCTCTGCCTGAGCAATGGCCAGCCAAATGGTATATAGTTTGGCATTATTGTAAGCCATGGCTGCAGAATAGCTCTGCTCTAAACCAAAATCCAAGCCTCTGGTTTGTGCAAAATGGTGCATGAAGGAAGAGGTATGAATGACCCTACCTGCTGCTTTTTCCAGCAAGGGCAGCAACTCCGTCGTCAAGATATAAGGAACTTGAACAGACAGCATAAAGGTCATCTCGATATTTTCTGCCGTTGCCACACGAGCATCACCAAAGTAAGCTCCCGCATTATTTAGCAAGACATCAATCTGCTCAAAATCGCGTTTAATCTTTTGGCTGAAACGATAGACATCTGCTAACTTGGAAAAATCTGCCAGATAGGCGTGAATCTTTTTATTTCCTGTTTTTAGTTGAATATCACTGAGGGCTACACGGAGCTTTTCGCTATTTCGCCCGTGCAAGATCACTTCATGACCTTCACTAGCTAGTTTCATGGCTAGGTGTTTGCCGATTCCATCCGTCGAACCAGTGATTAAAATGGTTTTAGGCATTAGTTTCCTCCAAAAAGGCTAGTAAGGCTTTTGAAAACTCCTCTGCATTTTGGAAGATTGAGCCGTGACCTGCATTTGGATAGATGATCAATTGGCTATTTTTGATTTTCTCATGCATGGTATAAGAATTTTCTGTCGGAACTTGCATATCCTTATCACCGTTGACGATCAGAGTTGGTTGGGTGATAAAGGTCATATCATCTTGCGGCTCTCTTCCCCAGCGTTTGATAGCTTTGAGCTGGGTCAAAAATCCTGGAACATTCATGTCCTTGTCTGCATGAGCAGCACTTCTTTGCCCCATACGACCCAAGACTTTTTCTGCCTCCAAACGACCTGCTTCATCATGATTGTAGAAAATGTAGCGTTTTGGATCCACACGCTCCAAACCAGCCTTCAGCATATAGCGGAAGGTTTTTCCAGTCACCTTATCAACTTCAAAACCACCACGAGGACCTGTACCTGCTAAAATCAAGCGGTTGACCAATTGACTATCCAGACGAACGATTTCTTGAGCAATGAAACCACCCATAGACAGACCCAGCAAATTGATTTTCTCATGACCCAAAGCCTTGATAATGGAAACAGCCTGCTCAGCCATTCCTGGAATAGTTGGAGCCACCTTGCCTTGACTAGCTCCTACGCCAGGAAGGTCTAGGACAATCACATGGTGCTGTTCAGCCAGCAAATCCAGCAATTTTGGATCCCAATTGTCCAAGGTCGCGGCTAGGTGAACTAGCATGACCAAAGGGATGTCAGACTTGCCCTTGCTGAGCTCACGGTAGGCGATTTTATTATTTGAAACGGTGATGTATTGGTTTGTAGTTGTAATATAAGACATGATTTTCCCTTGTATATTTTATTGTTTTAGTTGAAACTGAGGACGGTTTTTCCGCGTGAACGACCGTTGGCAACCTTATCAAGTGCTGCGTTGACTTCTTCAAATGGATAAACGGTATCGATAGACGGTTTAATTTCGAGCTTGCTGAAAATATCTGCTACTTCTTGCAGTTGGCGACCATTGCTCTCTACGAAAATGAAATGGTAGTGAACACCGTATTTCTTAGCCATTTTGTCAAATGAACGACCAGCTAGGCCAAACAAGATTTGTTTCCATTTTGGTAAATTCATACGTTTGGCAAATTCGCCATTTGGCATGGCACGAAGGGAAACCAGCTGACCACCTTTTTTCATGATTGACATTTGTTTCTCCGTTTCTGCACCACCAAGTGTGTCCAAGACATAGTCAACATTGCTAAGTGTTTTGGTGTAATCTTCTGTCTTGTAATCGATAAACTGGTCTGCACCCAATGACAACACCCGCTCTGCACTTGCCGCATCACCATTAGTAATGACGGTCAAGCCTTTGGCTTTGGCAATTGGAATAGCCATACCGCCGACACCACCAGTTCCACCTGAGATGAAGATGGTCTTGCCAGATTGTGCCCCCATAAGATCAAGTGCCTGCATGATGGTCAGGGCTGTCAGAGGAACGGCAGCTGCTTCTTCATCTGTCAGGTAGGCAGGAACCTTAGCAAGAGCTTGTGCATCAACTGCTACATACTCAGCAAAAGCACCGATACTATCAAGCGGAAGACGACCGAAGACACGATCACCTGCTGCAAAGTTGGTTACAGTTGCACCGACTTCTTCAATCAAGCCAACTAGTTCATTTCCAGCCGTTTGTGGCAATTTGTAAGGAACAATCAATTTCACATCTCCGCGTGAAATCATATTGTCCAATGGGTTAACGCCTGCTGCGGTCACTTTGACAAGGACTTGGTTAGGTTTGATTTGTGGTTTAGCAATTTCTGTAAGGTTAAGGGTGATGTTGTTTTTGTTATAAGATGTGTGTTGTGCTGCTTTCATGTTCTTCTCTTTTCTATTCTTTTATTTGTTCCTGTATCACTTACAGGTCTATGTTTGGGTTTATAAAATCTGACCGAGGTCAGATTCGGGTTGCTTGTGCAGATTGATAGAGATTAGTAATCACATTATCTAAGGATTGACGACTGAGTTGATTTTCCAGTTCTTGTTCAACGCTGGAAAAGATGGGAACCATTGCACCTTCTATATGCTGTCCAACCGGACAAGTAAGATTGGCATTCTGGTGAATCTGAAATAGACGAATATGCTCCACTTCTTGCGTCGCAAGGTAGATTTCCAATAAGCTAATGTCCTTAGGGGACTTGCTCAATTGGTAGCCTGAACGGCCTTGGTGCGAAGTGATTAAGCCTGCATTTTTCAAAAGTGCAATCACCTTGCGGATGTAGCTGGCATTGGTGCCAACGCTCTCAGCTAAGGCTTGCGAGCTAAGTATTTCCTTACTCTCACTGATCATGGTCAGTATATGAAGGGCTACTGAAAACTTTGTATCCATTAGGTCTTCTTTCTGTTCTTGTATCAACTACAAGAACAAGTATACCATAAGCCAGACTTCTTGGCAAGGATTTGGCTCAAAAGATAAAGAGGCTGGGCAAAAAGCCCAGGACCACTACTCAGAGTTCGTGTCAACATCTCAGCGCAGTGGTTGATTGGGTTTAACAGTCCAGTGGACTGTTAAAGGTTGGAGATAGTATTTGCGAAGCAAATCTCAGCAATTCGTGTTTTGCACTCCAAATCTGACCATTACGACTGTTGCGAACAAAGTTCGCTCTATTTCCAAGCTCAAACTGTCTCCCAGACAGTTTGAGCTGTGCGGGGGTGGGAGTGAAACAGTCTGGGGATAGACTGTTT
>ALKQ01000044.1 GCA_000440235.1 Streptococcus suis 10581
CCTGATACTCAATGAAAATCAAAAGTCGCCTTGGAAACGACGGCGAAGATTGAGTAGGAGTTCTTCAAGGCAAGTTGACAACGGATCTTTTTGATTTTCGAAGAGTATGAGTTTCAACTATTTTTCTGTTACTACTTACCTAAAACTCTTACTATATTTCATCTGGCTCTTGGCCATCATGGGCCTGCCATTTACAGTCGCTCAATTCCATATTGGTAAAGCGAGCTGTAAAACTGGAGTTTTCTGGTGAACAGGCATATAGCCCAAAAGCTATTTTCCCCGCCCCTTGATGAAAATGGCAAACCCGCATTTGTTTGAAGTGGATACCATCTTCGGAATTTTCAAAACAGTAATCAGCTCCCCTGCGACTGAGCCTAAACCACATGGATTTGATTTGTGAACTGATTTCAGTAGTTGCCCAGTCAGAAAAGCCGTGATTAGTCACCACACTTCCCAAGTGTTGGAAGTCATCATTTTCATACTCTATCGAACACTTTAGCCAATTCTCCGAATCTTGATAAAGGACAATTCCACACTGGTCAAATCGAGTATGACTACCCGCAAAATCCGTCTTCACAGTAAAGGAAAAATAGTCCTCCTCTGTCTCCATCTGTAAGACAGGAGCATTGTCATTCACAAAATGGTAATAGGTCTTCTGCCACAAATCCGTCTGGGGATGGGTGGTAATGGTAATTTCTTCGTCTGTAATAGTGAATTGTCTCGGTGGACGGGTCCACACTAAATCCTTGACTGTAAATTCTTTCATTATGAACCTTTCCGTATGGTATCTTCCTGATATGCTGCACGAGCTCCGCCGATTAGTTTTGGTCGGCTGGCAAGAGCAGTGACATGGGCCTGTCCGATCTCACGCAAACTTGGTCTGAGCGGCACTTGGACGTGCTTGATGTGCATGCCGATAGCTGTGTCGCCGATATCTACACCAGCCTGAGCGGTGATAAACTCGACTTCCACCGGGTCCTTCATATACTTGAAGGCCGCCAACTGACCGGAGCCACCTGCATGAAGGGTGGGTAAGACATTGACAATTTCCAGTTCTTTCTGAATAGCCAATTCACGCTCCACCACCAAGGCACGATTGAGGTGTTCACAACCTTGGACAGCTAGATAAATACCTTTTGGCTCCAGGATTTCCAAGATGGTTTCAACAACCACCTCACCGACTTCCAGACTGGAATTTTTCCCGATATGCCCACCAATGACCTCACTAGAAGACAAACCAAGAACAAATATCTGACCCTTTTGAAGATTGCTGAGTTCTAGGACTTCTTGCACAACTTGCTTAGTTTGGTCTTTAATTTCCTTTAATGACATGATTTACTGCACCAATTCTTTCTATTGCCTGAGCCAAGATGTAACCAACTACCAAGCCAACTGTGTTTTGCAAGGTATTACTCATCAGACTTGTAACCGCGTCAGCTACGTTATACATGAAACTAGACGCCACAAAATAGCCACCAATCATGGAAAGACTGGCTAAAATCACACCAAGTAATCGTTTCTTACCTGTCCAACCCGCAAAGTAACCTTGAGCCCCGTGGAATACTAGACTAAAGAATGCCCACTGGGGATAGCCCAACAAGAAGTCAATCAATAGCCCTGCCAAACCGCCGACAATCGCTCCCTCTTTCTTGCCCAAGTAAAAGGCGGTAAAGAAGACTCCCACATCCAAGAATGTGACAAAACCTGTCGGTGTCGGCACGTGAACAAAGGCCAAAACCAAACTCAAGGCTGTTAAAATAGCGAGCAAGACCAATTCTTGCGTTTGTTTATTTCTCATATTGAATCACCCCATAATCATCTGATTTTTCAATCGCCGCATGGACAAAATCCTTGGACAGTCTGACCGCCTCCAAAGGCTCTTGACCCAGCAAAAGCTGACTGGCAATGCTGGACGCAAAGGTACAGCCTGCCCCTACATTATTTTCTGACAACAGAGGCGACTGGAGCACCACCACTTCCTGACCATCGTAGAAAACATCGATCGCCTCTGAGCCACCCAGGCGATTGCCACCCTTGATAACCACTGATTTAGCTCCCAAGTCATACAAGGCCACTGCCGCCTGCTTCATCTCCTCCACCGTTTTGATGTCTTTTTGGAGCAATAGCTGAGCTTCTGCCAGATTTGGCGTGATCATGCTGACATAGGGAAGGAATTTCAAGAGTTCATCTCGCAACTGGCTGACCTCAGTATCATGCGTTTCCTTGCAGACCAAGACTGGGTCCAAGACCACAGGAATCTCCTGGTGAGCCTTGACAAACGCCAAAGCCTGCTCTGCTATTTCCACCGTGGGAAGCAAGCCAATCTTAATCGCAGAAAAGGGTACATCCTTCAAACTAGCCAGTTGCTGGGCAAACACCGCCGCATCCGTCGGAATGACCTCAAAACCTTTTTCCGTCATAGCTGTCAAGCAGGTCACCGCCACAAACCCATGCAGCTTGTGGACAGCGTAGGTCGTCAGATCCGCATGGAGACCGCCACCGCTGAAAATATCGTTGCCCGAAAGCGCCAAAATATACTTAGTCTTCATAAATAATCTCCTTTAGATAGAGGCCGTTGCCTGCCGCAGTTGGACCCGCCAAGCCACGATCCTTTTCTGCTAAAATCCGCTTGATCTGCCCAACAGGCATGCGACCATTACCAATTTTCAGCAGGGTTCCAACCATATTCCGCACCTGCTTGTACAAAAAACCGTTGCCTGAAAAGGTAAAAATCAAAAACTGCCGCCGCTGGTCGTACTCCATTGTCGCCGCCGTAATGGTCCGCACCTTGTCCTCCACCGAGGTCCCCGAAGCTGTAAAGCCTGTAAAATCATGGGTCCCCACCAAGTCTTGAATGGCTTCTTCTATCAAGCTCAAGTCCAAATCATAGGGATAAAAGGTCGCATAGTGGCGCATCATGGGATTCTTAGGCCGCCCAATATCCACCAAAAACTCATAGGTCTTGCTGTGCTTGGCATAGCGGCAATGAAAATCATCCGCTACCTGCTCCACACTGACCACATCAATATCCTCAGGGGTTTGGGTATCCAGGGAAAAGCGGAGCTTCTCAGCATCTCGACTGCCAGCCAAGTCAAAGTGTATAACCTGACCGTAAGCGTGGACCCCCGCATCTGTCCGACCTGCTCCATGAACGGTTACTGGCTGGCCGCTATTCAATCTTACTAACGTTTTTTCGATTTCTTCCTGAACGGTACGGGCATGGGGCTGGCGTTGGAAACCAGAAAAGTCATGGCCGTCGTAGGAAATAATTGCCTTATATCGTGTCATGTTCTGATTGTAGCACAAGCAAACTTGCAAATACAAGCCTATAAAACAAAAACTGTACTAGCACAGATGGACCACTTCTAAGTTTGACAGCTTTCATAAAAAGAATTATAATGAAGAAAAGTAAATTAGAATTATTCTTGAAAAGAACAGGAGGCACGAATGGAACTACACTCTCACCTTAACGCAAAAAACCAAACTGCCTTTGAGCATGTTATTCAACACTTAAAGGAAAAAGGTATTCGCATTACAGAAACACGTAAGGCTGTTGTAGCCTATATCATTGATAGCGACGATCACCCAAGTGCTGAAATGATATACAAAGACCTCCTGCCCAACTATCCTAACATGAGTTTGGCAACTGTCTATAACAATCTCAAAGTGCTCTTAGAAGAAGGATTTGTCACTGAACTCAAGCGTACCAATGATACGACAACCTATTATGATTTCATGGGGCACGAGCACCTCAATGTTATTTGTGAAGTCTGTGGAAAAATCACTGATTTCATGGATGTAGAAATCCCGAGCTTGAAGAAGGAAGCTCATACCCAAACTGGTTACAAAATTACAAAAGAGGTACTATCCATCTACGGCATTTGTCCTGATTGTCAACTAAATAAAGAGTCTTAGAAAGCAACCAGTAGTTGCTTTTTTGCTTTCTCTTTGAATTGTCTGAACTTTATTATTTAGAATTATTCTAAAAAGACTTGACTTTCTATTTAGAACTGTTATAATCAACTTAGGTAAATGATAATTATTCTAAATAAAGGAACTAAAACTATGACACTCGTAACCAACCTCAAACAACACAGCCACATCATCACAACCGCTCTCTGCTTGGCGCTCATTCTAATAGGTATCCTTCTGTTTCAGACTGGACAAGGATGGGCACCCATCCTCTTCATTTCAGCCTTTATCATCGGGGGCTACCAGTCAGCCAAGGAAGGCATTTCTGAGCTGATTTTCGACAAGCACCTGTCTGTCGACCTCCTCATGATTTTGGCTGCTATCGGCTCCGGTCTAATTGGCTACTGGATGGAAGGGGCCCTACTCATCTTCATCTTCTCCCTTTCTTCTACTCTGGAAGAATTAGCCATGGAAAAAAGCAAGAATGCAATTGCCGCTTTAATGAATATGACGCCTCCAACAGCTCGCAAAATCGAGGAGAATGGTGACATTACTGTCTTAGACACCGCAGCCATCCGCATTGGCGACCTCCTGCAAGTCCGCAAGGGTGACACGGTCCCACTGGATGCCACCCTCATCAGTCCGCAATCCATCTTTGACGAATCCATGATTACAGGCGAGCCTCTTCCTGCGGAAAAAACGGCTGGTGCGGCTGTTATCGGCGGCACCATCAACCAAGGGCCAACGGTTACCGTTCAAGTTACAGCTGAGAAAGGCGATGCCCTATTTGATAAAATCGTCCAAATGGTCGAAAATGCCCAAGAATCCAAATCAAAAACAGCGACTTTCATTGAAAATATGGAAGATACCTATGTCAAGGTTGTTTTGGTGGTAGTACCGCTCTTCATTCTCTTTGCCCATTTTGCACTGGGCTGGGACTGGTTAACTGCCTTCTACCGTGGCATGATTCTCTTGACCATCGCTTCTCCTTGTGCCCTCGTAGCTTCTTCTTCACCCGCAACACTTTCTGCCATCAGCCGTGCGGCACGTAAGGGCATGATTATCAAGGGCGGTGACATTGCGGACAATATCGCCAACTTAGAAGCCATCGTCTTTGACAAGACGGGCACCCTAACCATTGGTAAACCTGAAGTTGTAGGTGCGACCTATCTTGGCGATGAGGAGCTTATCAAGCAGGTTGTTCAAGCAGTTGAAAAACAATCTAGCCACCCAATCGCCCAGGCTCTCATGACCTATACGGCTGACAGCTCTGCCATTGCCCTCCAAAGCCTAGAAGACGTGACCGGAAAAGGCTTAGTGGCGAGATATGAGGGCGACAGCTGGAAAATCGGTAAGGCGGGATTTGTGGTGGATAGCTTGGTTAGTCCCCTATCTGCGGACTTAGTTGCACAGATCGATGAGGCGGAAAGCACTGGGAAAACTCTGGTCTATGTCAGCCAAAATGATGTGCTGGCGGCGATTTTCATGGTGGAAGATAGTTTGAAACCTGAGAGCAAGCAACTTATTGCACAGTTGAAAGAAATGGGGGTGACACCCATTCTCTTAACGGGCGACCAAGAAAAGACGGCTCGTTATGTGGCGAGTCAGGTCGGCATTGATCGGGTCATTGCCAACTGTCTGCCGACGGATAAGGCTGCTGTTATCCAAGAACTGCAAACCGAGTTTGCGTCTGTCGGTATGGTGGGGGACGGTATCAACGATGCTCCTGCCCTTGCTCAAGCCAATGTCAGCTATGCTATGGGAAGCGGAACGGACATCGCTATGGAGTCAGCTGACATCGTACTCATGGAAGACCTGACGAGAATTCCTTACTCCATTCGTCTCTCTAAGAAAATGCGGGGCATCATCAAGCAAAACATTATCTTTGCCCTGTCTGTCATTGCCCTTCTTATCATCTCCAACCTCTTCCAGTCTATCAACCTCCCACTCGGTGTGGTGGGCCACGAAGGATCAACGATTTTGGTGATTTTGAATGGGTTAAGACTCTTGTATTTTAAATAGCATAAAGCCGCCAAGCGATTGGCGGTTTTCTTATTATTCTTTTTTAAAAAAACGCTTGCATTTCAGAAATTATTGTTTTATAATAATTTTAAAGATAATATTATCATAAAACAATAATAATCGGAGGTTTGCTATGAAAACCAATCTACTCAAAATAACTGGCATTGTGGCTGCTTGTGTTCGCTATTTCTTCTATTTCATGATTGCTCTCTATGCCTTCATTACCTTGGTAGGTCTTGGAGGCCACTCCTTTGTGATAGACTCTTGGGAATACACCTTTAACAAACCCATTGACCAGATTAACATCTGGCTCATTCTATTAACGACTGGATTGATCTTAATTGTCTTGGCGGCACTCAGTCATATTGCCCACCTGATCCAAAAGCTATGTAAGCTACTTCTGGAAGAAGATTATTTCGCCTCATCTAGCCTAGCACTCTATCAGAAACTCTTGGTCAGTTTACTAATTTTGACTGCTGGTCAATTTTGCCTAACCACTTTGTTTTTCCTGACACATGCTACTAATCCAAACACCTTCCTCAATCTTCGCTGGTCAGACTTTATCCTCAATGCCCTCTTCCTCTTCGCAACTTATTTTGTCTGGACCTTAGTACAAAAGGGGCAACAACTTGAAACCGAGAACAGCGAGTTTATCTGATATGGAAATGATTCGCGTAAACCTAGACAAGGTCCTCAAAGATCGACAAATGACTTCCAAGGACTTGGCGGAGCAAGTCGGCATTACCGAAGCCAACCTGTCCATTCTCAAGACAGGCAAGGCAAAAGGCATTCGTTTTAATACCTTGATGAGCATCTGCCGCATCCTAGACTGCCAACCAGGAGATATTTTGGAATATGTGAGGGAGGGGGAATAGCATGAACAAAAAGATATTTTTCAACATCGTCATACAGTTGCTAACGTTTATTCGTTATGGATTGATTGCCTTAACGGGACTGATAATGTTGGCACTTCTTATTCTACTTATAGGCGGGAAACCTATTCAAAATAGTCTACAATTAGATGTCCCCTTGCCTATCATTGTTATTATTCTAATCATAAGTATCCTATTGGTAGCCTGCTTTATCTACATGGCCACCATACTCAAAAAATTGCTCATCAACTTTCAAACAGGAACTATTTTCTCAACTGAAAATGTAGTCTATACAAAGATAATTTTAGGAACCTTAATCGTATGGACGAGCATACAATTTGCAAGTGCTTTTTTCCTATCTTACCTAGATTTAAAGAATGTAAGTGATTTATATGATTTTTCACTTAGTGACTACTTCATAAATGGTGTGCTGATTATTATTGCACTACTAGCAAAGATGGTGTTGGAAAAAGGTGTGCTTTTACAAGCTGAAAATGATGAAATTATATAAAGGAGCCCATGATGAAAAAGTATATTTCCCTCATTGCACTCTGCATGATGATACCTTGCTTAAGTGCTTGTCACTCTGTCATTTCAGAAGTGAATAAAGAAATGCAAAACGAGCTAACAGCGGATTCCATCGAAACAGAAAAAGCTCTAAAAGCAGACGAACGTCTGGCTAAGATTGAGAACTTTCAGCAAATTGTCGAAATCACCGCATCCAAAGGAGAATTCTCTCTCGAATCTCCTTTCTCTGGCAAAATCTATCTAATGGCAACAAAAGAAAATCTCGAGAAACTCTCAAAAGAAGAGTTTACTCTGAATGAAGAGAACTTCTCAACTATCGATGCTGGTAGTAGCAGCGATTTTAATATCCGCTACAAACATCAAACTTACTTCACTATTCAAAGCTTGTCCGTGCAAAATCTGGAGGATTTCGAATACACCAAATCCTCTTCCACTTCTGCTATTCTTGTCTTCTATCCAGACTAGCAAAAATTCCTCGATTCAAAAGAACCGAGGAATTTTTTTAATACGTCGCCAAGCGTTTTTCCAGCTTGAGCTGACCGAAGGCGTAGAGAGTGCAGATAGCCCAGTAAATCAAGGCTACACAGATATAAACCGTCATATAATCCGACTTGGCTCCGCCGACTATTTTTGCCTTATTGAAAATCTCTGGTACCGTAATCATAGCGGTCAAGGACGTACTTTTGACCATATCTAAGAGAACATTGCTCAGCGGTGGAAGGGCAATCCGAAAGGCTTGGGGAATAATGATTTTTCTGTAAATCACATTGGTCCGCAAGCCCAGGGAACGCGCCGCCTCCCATTGTCCCTTGTCAATTGCTGAAAGTGATGCACGAATAATTTCAGAAATGTAGGCACTGGACATGGAGGTAAAGGCGATAATAGATGCGGAGATAGCATCTAGTTGTAGCCCCATGAAAGGCAATCCAAAATAGATGAAAAAGAGAAGGACCATGAGGGGAATGCCACGCATGAGAGAAATATGGGCCATAGCCAACCAACGCAAGGGTCCAAACTTAGACATCCGCATGAGGGCTACAAAAAATCCACAGAAAGTCCCCAAGGCAAAACCAATTAGGGATAGGGATAGAGTGTAGGGAAGTCCCTCCAAAATCTGTGGAATAGCCTCTCTTGCAATATCTGCATTAAAAACTGCCTGCCAGTTAATATCCATATCTTCTCCTCTTTCCTAAAAACCAGATAGACCTTGCCAGTCTGGGACCGACAAAGTCTATACAACATACAATTTAATTTCTTACCAAGTCTTATTCAACTTCGATAACTGGCAATTGGTCTGCATTTTCAACAGGGACTGTCAAGTCTTGTCCTGCGTAGTATTTTTCAGAAATTGCCTTCAAAGTTCCGTCAGCTTTCATTGCTTCAAGAGCTTCGTCAATTTTTTCTTTCAAGCTTGTGTCAGCCTTGCTCATGACAATACCTTGTTCTGTTGGGTTGTATTTTGCATCACCCATTTTCACTTTTATATCTGGGAAGTTTGCATTGACCCATTTGATAGCCATCACTTGTGTGTAGTAGTCGTTTGGAATGAAGTCTGTACGACCTGTTGATACATCACGCAAGTAAACATCATTGGTTACGTTGTCATAGATAACTGGCTCTGCACCTTGTTTCTCAGCCAACTTCATGTACTGAGTACCTGCGCCACCACCTGCTTTTTTACCAGTCCAGTCGCTCAAGTCAGCTGCTTCGATTCCTGATGAACCGTCTTCACGAACAATGTAGCCACCAACTGAATACTTGTAAGGGATAGAGAAGTTGTACTTTTCCTTACGTGCTTCTGTCATGTCAAAGTTGTTAACAGAAATATCGACCTTACCACTATCAACAGCTGTAAAGGCTTCTGCCACACCGATTTCTTGGTATTCGATTTCCAATTTCAAACGTTTACCAATTTCATTGATCATATCAATTTCATATCCGACCAATTCTTTAGCATCGTTGTAGTAAGAAGTTGGGAAAAGGGTACCTGGTGTTGCAACTTTCAAGACACCAGCTTCTTGTACTTTTTCCCATTGAGTCTGTTCAGCAGAAGAACTGCTAGTATTCGAACTTGAGCTAGAACATGCTGCCAAGGTCAAAGTAGAAACCAAGAGAGCTGAGGCCAAAACTTTTTTCAACATAAAACAATCTCCTTTGGAAGCCATAGCTTCCTTTTTACTTTTTCGGTGTTAACCCACCAACTTTTACAGGTTAACATTTTGAAAACGTTTTGGCAAATAATTGAACTGAAAAAATGAATTCCCTTACAAGTTGAGTAAACCTGCTGCCTCCATTTGGTCTGCCAACTGCAAGAGTAAATCCTCTCGTCCCTTGGCTGCTGTCAATTGGATGCCGATTGGTAAGCCTTGTGGGGTCTTATAAGTTGGCAAGCTGATAGCCGGTTGGCCGGTGATGTTTGCCTGCTGGGTAAAGGGTGTCCAGGCTAGACTATCTGCAAACATCTCCCAAATCAAGCTCTGCTGCTCTGCCATTGCCAACTCCTGCGTGTGCAACAAGCGGTCTAGCATCTCTTGCGAGTGAGTGAACTGGTCTAGCTTGGGAGCCACATCAGCCACTGTCGGCGTCAGAAGGAGATCATAGTGCTGGTGGAAGTCCGCCATGCTGGCACTGTAACGGTCCCAATCCTGTAAGACCTTAGAATAGAGTTTAGCTGGAACGGTCTGCCCACTCTGGTAAATGGCCCAGGTCATGACCTCCATGTCATCAGGGGTCATGGGACGACCCAGCCCCGCTTCAATCTCGTCAAACATCTGAGCTGTTTCAACACTGTTCATCAGGTAATAGGCCTGCATGACTTCAAGGCCGTCCAAAACAGGACCTGTTAGCTCGGTAATCTGGTGCCCCAGTGCTTCTAACTGAGGCAGAAGGGACAAGACAGCCTGTTTGGCATCAGCGGAAACTGGACTGCCAATCGGCGATTCCAGACTGTAGGCAATTTTCAGAGGTTTATCTTGCGGTGCAAGGAGACTCTGCTCAGACAGGAGAGCCAGAGGAAAGGGAGCTTCCACCTGATAGGTCTGCAAGTGATAAAGAAGGTGTTTGGTATCGCGGACTGACTTAGTCAGAGCAAAGTTGCTGGAAGCGCCCTGCCAACCTCGATAAGAAATTGGTCCAACTGGAATCCGACCCCGACTGGGCTTGAGCCCAATCAAACCATTGAAGGAGGCGGGAATACGGATAGATCCGCCACCATCCGAAGCTGCTGCCAAGGGTATCATGCCAGAAGCCACCGCAGCTGCTGCTCCGCCACTGGATCCACCTGCATTGCGGCTCAGATCTAGTGGCAACTTGACCGGACCATGTAGGCTGGAGTCAGATATGTTTTTAAAACCAAACTCTGGCGTATTGGTCCGACCCAAGATGATGAAACCTAGATCCTTGAAAACCTGTACCAATTTATCAGTATGCCTCGCTCGGTAATTCTGGAATAGACGAGAGCCCGCTGTTGACAAGTGCCCTTCTTCATTTTGCCCCAAATCTTTCAACAAAAGAGGAACACCACCAAAGGGCTTATCTTGAAAGTCCCCTGTTTCTGCTTCTTGCAGGGCTTGCTCGTATTGCTTGCTGACGACAGCATTGAGAGCAGGATTTTCCTCTTCTATTCGTTCAATAGCTTCCGCTACCAATTCTTTAGCAGAAACCTGACCTGTTCGAACAGCCAAGGCCATTTCCGTCGCATCTTTCCACATAGGCTTCTCCTTGTATTTTTTATTAGCTTATCATGAAAGTAAAAAATCAGCAAGCCGAGCTTACTGATTTTGAATATCTGTTCAAAACAAATTACAATTCATCAAAGGCATCTTTTACCTTGTCAAAAAATCCTTTTTTATGGGGTTTGACATCAATATTTCCAGCTGCCGCAAATTCTTTAAGAGCTGCTTTTTGGCGGTCATTCAAACCTGTCGGAGTGACGATATTTACTGTGACATATTGATCACCAATAGCTCCACCACGAACACTTGGTGCACCTTTTCCTTTGAGTCGGAAGGTCTTACCAGTCTGGGTACCTTCAGGAATGACCATATCCACATCACCGTGAACTGTTGGCACATGAACTGTATCTCCAAGTGCTGCTTGGACAAAGTTGAGGTTCAGTTTATAGTGAATAGTGGTTCCTTCACGTTCAAACTTGTCTGAAGGTTGGACCTGAATGACAACGTAGAGATCTCCGTAAGGACCTCCATTGAAACCAGCTTCACCTTGACCTGCCAAGCGAATACGTTGACCAGTCTCAACACCAGCTGGCACCTTAACCGTTACCGTATGGGCTTGTTTTTCATGACCAGTTCCATGACAGGTTGTACATGGGTCTTTGATTTGTTTTCCGCGACCATGACAGACATCACAGGTCATTTGACGACGCATGGTTCCAAGTGGAGTTTGGGTGTCCACATTGATCACTCCAGAACCATGACAACGCCCACAGGTTACTGGACTTGTTCCAGGTTTGGCACCTGAACCTGTACAGGTTCGACAAGTTGCCTCACGGTTATAGGAAACTTCACGTTCCACACCAAAAATCGCCTCTTCAAACTTAAGGTTAACCCGGTATTGGAGGTCATCCCCCTGACGAGGAGCATTCGGATTGCGGGTCGCACCGCCACCACCAAAGAAGCTTGAGAAGATGTCTTCAAAGCCTCCGAAACCAGCTCCGTCGAAACCACCAAAGCCACCAGCTCCGCCTCCGAAACCACCGTTTGCCCCAGCTGGACCAAACTGGTCATAGGCAGAACGCTTCTGAGGATCGCTCAAGGTTTCATAAGCCTCTTGGACTTCCTTGTATTTATCCTCCGCACCAGGATCCTTGTTAATATCTGGATGGTATTTTTTTGAAAGCTTCCGATAAGCCTTCTTAATCTCGTCTGGCGAAGCGTTCTTAGAAACCCCCAGACGATCGTAAAATTCTGTGTTGTTCATAATGTAAGATATTAAGCCGTTAAGCGACTCAAAGAAAAATAGGAAACTGTCCGACGATGCCTTGCATCTAGGTAAAGTTTATCTTTTTTCAAAGAGTCGTAGGCGTATTCAGTTACACCAAAATAGTCATGCAAGAATACTACAAATAAACGACTGTGTTCGAATAAACGAACTTGTATTCCTTTCTTTGAAATATTGAAAGTAGCCCGTGTTCGATTACGAATACTTTCCTTTCTGTAAAATTAGTTAGGACCTTTTTCAAATGTTGCTTTGAACTCTTCAAATTCCTCGTCAGACAACTCAAAAATAAAGTCTTCCGCAGAGTAATCATCATTTTCTTTGAAGTACATAGTCGCATCTTCAATCAATCCAAGACTAGTTATGACCTGGCGAGAAAAGGCATTTACTGTAAAACCAGTTCCTGTAATAATATTCCCATCTTCACAGACTGGTAAGGGACGAAAATTTTCTCCAGGTAGAAAGTCAAAATAGTCGATAAAATTTTGCCAAATACCACCTGTGTAAAGAGTCTGTTTCAACAATCCAGCCTTAGCAAGCAGGATCGGAGCAGAGGAAATCGCTGCAATTTTGATTGGCTTACCATCTAAGCCAGCCAGAAATCGAATGAGGCATTCATCTCGCAAGGCCTGAGTAAAGTCAATCGTCCCTGGACAAAGAATACAATCATATTCCTCTATATTTACCTCTTCTAAGATTTTGTTAGCATGACAAGGTAGACCATCCTCCGAATAAATCGTTTCCGTAGTGGAAGCAATAAAATCAATCTTTCTCCCAAAATTCAACACCAATATGCTAGTCAAAGGAGCTATCTCATAGAGAGAAAAATTAGGATAGAGCAAACAAGCAACTTTTTTCATGAAGAGCCTCCTCATCAGTTATTTACCCAAAAACAGAGGCTGGGTTGCAACCTCTGTGATTGGAAATTTTATTGACGAATGATTTCTATTCTCGGGAAGGTGAGAATTGAGTTCGGGCTAAGAACCTTAATCGTTCGCTTCTAGTTTTCAGACTCACGAACTGGCTAGCTGAAAGAGTCTATTCCCGGACTCTTTCACTCCCTGATCCATTTACGACGTGAGAAAACATAGTCGATCATACTTTGTTTTCGAGCTTGTAAGACACCTAGGTTAGCCGCAATAGCGGTAACCGCTAACTGATGAGCTACTTTTAGTATCCAACAGTTTTGGTGTCCTCACTTCCGAATTTCTAGGCTCGAGAAGATGAGAACTGAGTTCGGGCTAAGAACCTTAACCGTTCGCTTCTAGTTTTCAAGCTCACGGGCTAAAATAGTCCACAGGACTATTTTACTTCTCAGTAAACTCGCCGTCTACAACATCATCGCCTGTGTTGTTGGCTGTTTGAGCACCTTCTTGGCCTGCGGCTGCTTGTTGTGCTGCTGCGGCTTGCTCGTAGAGTTTCACTGCAAGGGCTTGAGCTTTTTCGTTGAGGTTTTCAAGTTTAGCCTTCATGTCATCCAAGTTGTTAGCTTCTTGGGCTGCTTTCAACTCGTCAAGTGCTGCTTGGACTTGATCGCGTTCTGCGTCGAAGCCTTTGCCTTCAGTTTCTTTCAGAGTTTTCTCTGTCGCAAAGATTGCTTGGTCAACATCGTTACGAAGGTCCACTTCTTCCTTACGTTTCTTGTCTGCTTCAGCGTTTGCTTCTGCATCTTTCATCATGCGGTCGATTTCTTCGTCAGTCAAACCTGAGTTAGACTGGATAACGATGGTTTGCTCTTTTTGCGTACCAAGGTCTTTGGCTTTTACAGAAACAATACCGTTCTTGTCGATGTCAAATGTTACTTCGATTTGTGGAATACCACGAGGTGCTGCAGGGATGTCAGTCAATTGGAAGCGACCAAGTGTCTTGTTGTCCGCTGCCATTGGACGCTCACCTTGAAGCACGTGGATATCAACAGCTGGCTGGTTGTCCGCCGCAGTTGAGAAGACTTGTGATTTAGAAGTTGGGATTGTTGTGTTACGGTCAATGAGTTTTGTAAATACACCACCCATTGTTTCGATACCAAGTGACAATGGTGTTACGTCAAGAAGAACAACGTCTTTGACATCACCAGTAATCACACCACCTTGGATTGCCGCACCCATAGCAACCACTTCGTCAGGGTTAACAGATTTGTTTGGCTCTTTACCAGTTTCAGCCTGAACAGCTTCTACAACGGCTGGGATACGAGTTGAACCACCGACAAGGATAACTTCGTCAATTTCTGACAAGCTAAGGCCTGCATCTGAAAGAGCTTGACGAACAGGAATTTTTGTACGTTCTACAAGGTCGTAAGTCAATTCATCAAATTTTGCACGTGTCAATGTCATTTCCAAGTGAAGCGGACCTGCTGCACCTGCAGTGATGAACGGCAAGCTGATTTGAGTTGATGTTACACCTGACAAATCTTTCTTAGCTTTTTCAGCCGCATCTTTCAAACGTTGAAGAGCCATCTTGTCAGCTGACAAGTCGATGCCGTTTTCTTTCTTGAATTCTGCTACCATGTGGTCGATAATCTTTTGGTCAAAGTCATCACCACCGAGCTTGTTATCACCTGCTGTTGCAAGTACATCGAAGACACCGTCACCAAGTTCAAGGATAGATACGTCGAAAGTACCTCCACCAAGGTCGAATACCAAGATTTTCTCGTCTTTGTCAGTCTTGTCCAAACCGTAAGCAAGGGCTGCTGCAGTTGGTTCGTTGACGATACGTTCTACTTCAAGACCAGCGATTTTACCAGCGTCTTTGGTTGCTTGACGTTGGGCATCGTTGAAGTAAGCAGGAACAGTGATAACGGCTTTAGTTACTTTTTCACCAAGGTACTCTTCAGCGTAGCCTTTCAAGTATTGAAGGATCATAGCTGAGATTTCTTGTGGTGTGTATTCTTTGCCGTTTGCTGAAACTTTTTCAGAAGTTCCCATTTTTGATTTGATAGAGATGATGGTATCTGGGTTGGTTACCGCTTGGCGTTTTGCCGCGTCACCAACGATGATTTCACCATTTTTGAAAGATACAACAGACGGAGTTGTGCGGTTCCCTTCTGGGTTTGCAATGATTTTTGATTCAGTTCCTTCAAGAACTGCAACTGCTGAGTTTGTTGTACCTAAGTCAATACCGATAATTTTAGACATAATAATGATACCAAGAACGCCGAAAATGCGATTGAAAATTAGGAAACCAACGTAGCATTCGATGAATGCAAGGCGGTTTATCTATTTTCCGAGCATTTCGTTCGGGTTCAAATCCTTTCAAAAATTTAATTTTCTTTTATTTGATGCACTCTTCTTAAGTAGCGCAGATTTTGCGAGTCATTGACCTGCATTTTCTTATTTCAAGTAGTTTAACGACATCTCGGTCAGGTTTTCTTTTTTGGGAAATAGCAGAGCGACTACTCTGATACGACTACCATAGCCGGTCTCAGCAAGCGTTCATGCAGCTTGTAGCCTTTTTGGAAGACTTGTGCAATGTGTTCTGCTGGGCAGTCGTCTGTGGCTGGGACTGTTTGAATGGCCATGTGAAGATTTGGGTCAAAGACGTCTGTTGTGACTTCCTCCACCCCTTCTTCTTTGAGGGCTTGAATCAAGCTTTCCTGTACCATTTCCAAGCCTTTTTTGACATCTTCTGTCAAACCTTCAACTTGAAGGGCACGTTCCAAGTTATCCAAGCTTGGCAAGATTTTCTTGGCCAAGTCTTGCGAACGGTAACGCTGAATGGTTTGGCGTTCTTCGTTGGCGCGACGTTGAATATTTTGCATTTCAGCGTGGGCACGGAGGTATTTGTTTTCAAATTCCTCTGCCCGCTCGTTTGCCAAATCCAATTCTGATTTTTCCGGCGTTTCCACAACTTCTTCTGTTGCTTCAACCTCTTCTACGATTTCTTCGTTTTTGATTTCTTCTGACAAAGCATTCTCCTTCTAATTGACTTCATAATGATTACTACTTAAATATCGGTAGTAATCGGTTAATTTCATAAATAGGACGCGGCTGATGATATTGATCAAACTCATCTGCCGGCGGTAGTCCATGTCAACAGGACCAAGCAAGCTCATCTGGGCCATGCCCCGATAGGGGATAGGAAAGCGATGATGAATGATAGTCACATCTGCTAGGGCAGGATCCCTATGTTCTGCCACAGAAATGCTGGTCTGCTGGTCTGGAGCCAGGCCCTGCCGCAACTCTGGTGCCAATAACTGAGGACTATCCAAGAGTTGGTAGGTAGCTAGATTGCCGTAGGTCAGCGAGGCAACTTTTCCACTGATGAAGACTGATTCTTGGAAGAGATTGGAAAAGATGTAGTCCATCAGATCCAAGACATTGTCCGTCGTGGTGAAGTAACGTTGCACCACCTGGGGAATCTCCGTCCGCAGCTTGTAATGGATTGCCAAGACCGTCTGCCCAACGAAGCGCTCATCCACCAAGCGTTTGAGCACCTCCAAGTCCCTGGCCAAAAAGTTTTTAGGAATGGCAAACTGAACGGTGACTGGTTTGGACTGGTCCAGAGTCAAGACTGCCAGAGCATCGTGGCTACTGAGCTGCACGATGTCAAAGGAAGTCAACTGCTGACTGGTCGGCTCCACATCTAAGATGACCGAAGTGTAGCCTGTCAAATCCGCTAGGACCTGACTTGCCCGCTCCAAGATGTCCTCCAGCTTGAAGGCTTCAAAGTCGAAGGCCTTAACCACCTGATAAACATCTTCTTCATCAATGTGTTCCAGATTAAGCGAGTGGTTGACAAAATATTGAAAACCAGCCCGACTGGGCATCCGACCGCTTGAAGTGTGAGCCTTTTCCAGCAAGCCCAACTGCTCCAGCTTAGCCATATCATTACGAATGGTAGCAGAACTTGAAGCAATCATCTCCTGCAAGGCCTTAGAACCAACTGGCTCATGATGACGCGTAAACAATTCAACAATCAGATTTAAAATATCATTTTGACGTTGGGTAATCATCTCCGCTCCTTTCATGAACACTGTTTTAGTTACGCTCAATGAAAATCGACAGTAGCCTAGGAAGCGAGGCCGAATGTAGAACTGTGGTTCACAAAGGCAAGCTGACAACGGATAGTGTTGATTTTTGAAGAGCGTTAGCACTCTATGATGTCGAGTGCTAACCTATATACTCCCATTATACGCCGAAAAAATGGATTGTCAAGAGAAAAAGATAAAAAATTAGCACTCTTTTGCTTAGAGTGCTAAAAATCAGTCTGAGGACCTAGTTATTTTTTACAAGTCGATAAAAACGGTATCCAATCAACAGCACGAGAGGGATATAGATTGCGGAAAGAACAAGCGTAAATACATAATTATGCTCATTCAGATTCATCCCTATCAACATGAAATAAAGTCCTAAGGATAGTAGATAGCGTCTTTGGATGATTGTTTTAACAAATACCAGCTTGCTTTCCCTATCACCGTATATCTCAAGATCTCCCTTTACAGCTGCCTTCCTAAAAATAACGAAGCTTCGGCATGATGTGACAAACTCCCATCCGTAATCCTCGTACATACGAAAATAGGAGTCTCGGTCTTTATTTTTTGATTCCTTAAAATCAACCTGATACACAACCTCTTCTGGCTGGCATTTTTCAAAATGATAAAAGAAGCTCCAACGAATTTTAGTTAGCCTCCACCCTTTCCGATGCATTTCAGTCAGATACTGCGCCTGCTGATTGAAATCCGTGATAAAAAATACTTTACACTCTGTCTTAGTCTCCATAACTTTCCCCCTTGCTATTTCGATAGAGCCGTTCAATCCGAGCCAATTCTATGTCTAGAATTTCTCGACCTGTTTCTGTTATCCGATAAAACTTCCGCTTGTCTTCTTCTCTGACAAAGGCAATCAATCCATCTTTCTCCATTTTCGACAGGGTGCCGTACATGGTCCCAGGGCTAATCACGACCTGACCTGCCGTGACTTCCTTGGTCTTCTGGGTAATATCATAGCCATGCCGTTCTTCCTGTAAATGAAAGAGAATATAGAAGGCTGTCTCTGTCATGGGAACATAGACGCGTTTTAACTTATCATTCATAAAACTCCTTTCGCACTACGATACATCGAGTTTCGATATATCGATTGTATCGCAGCTCGATACACTTGTCAAGAAAAAAATCAGAGAATATCCCTGATTTCATTTCTTGATTGTTTTAGAAAATGGTGTTTTATGTGTCGTAATAAAGTTTTCAAGCCAGCTAGCATCATCGCTCTCCGTCGCTACTTCTTCCCTTTCCTCATCCGTGTCCTGTTCTTCATCGTCTGAAAAATCGACTTTTCCAAACAGAACTACCTTGCCCTCCGTTTCGGCACTTGCTGAACTGCTATTAGTTGTTAGAAGCCCAAAAGTTACAAAACCTAGCATTGCAAGAGCACCTAAAACAAGTAATTTCTTCATCATTATTTCCTCCAAGATAATTAAGAAACTGTATTCACAGTTCAGCACTTCTAACTAAGACTAGTTTTTCAGCTACTCACCGCTCGTTTTTTCAAAATACAGTCAGTATTCCCTCAAAAAACTGCCTTGATTAGCGAAAAAACATCTCTTCTCTAAAAGCACTTTTCTTGTGAATACAGGTTCTAAACATTGTTTTATAAAGTTGTCAAACTTACAAGTATTATCTTACAGGAAATGACGAGCCACTTAAAATTCATTACATATCTGTAACTTTCTCAATTTCCTTATTGATCTGGTGGATTAAATCATAGCAATCTAAAAATTTGGCAATATGCAAGCATTCCTTCATTATTTCTAGGCCACCATCATTTCCATTCATGTAGGACAAGCGTGCTTTTAGGAGCTTAAGCAGCAAGCGATCCCGCATATTCTTTTCCATGATATTGACAGAGTCAAGAATTTTGAGAAAGCGAATCGCAGCAATCTCCTCTCCCCTATCTAACAAACTACTCGAAATATTGATGAGTACCTTATAGACATTGTCTCTGTTTTCTGTGATGTCCATATAAAACTTTGTTCGATTGAGAACTTCCATTCCCAGAACTTCCAACATCTTGCTAGGAAGACCTCTGCTACAATTTCCAAAAATCCAGAGTTCAAATTTCCCCCAATCATCTATGGACATTAAATAGTTCGATAGAATAGCTTTTTCATCCTCAGAAACATCATAATCAGGATCGCACCATTGTTGCTTAAAAATATGAAAGGCCGCAACCATCACCCTATCAAACGGACGTCCATCCCTATCATACTCTGCTTGATGGTACAAAATTCTATCATCCATATACTGAGCATTGTGACTATAAACTGCACGGACAAATCGCTCTGATGAAAACAAATTATCTATCTGAAAGTAGGACTGGTAGAGGGTAGAAAATTCGCCCTCTACCACATTCATCCGTCTCAAACAATTAAAAAATGTATCTACAGAAAGATTACTCTTTCCATTTTCAAAGCGTGATAACTGAGCAGGTGTCACGAAATCCCCTGCCACTTCTTTTAGAGACATATTTTTTGATTCACGAATGAGTTTAAAAATTTTTCCGTAAGTTCCCATTATATTCTCCATACGTTACATTTATGTAACAAAATTTGCTAACTTTTGAATCTAGTATATCATAGATTTATCATTTTTTTATAGAAAGGCAGGTAGTTATGTCATCTCTCTTATCTACCCAAGAATTATCAAAGCAATATGGGAAACAAAAGGCCGTTCAGCAGGTTTCCTTGACTATTAATAAAGGAGAAATCTGTGGCTTAGTCGGTAAAAATGGTGCTGGGAAAACAACGCTTCTCAGAATGTTATCGGGCCTCATTTCCCAAACTTCAGGTACCATTAATAGTTCAAAAGATTGTCGTATTGGAGCTTTAATTGAATCCCCTGCTCTACAACCCAATTTATCTGCGATCGATAATCTTCGTTACATGGCTCTACAATTAAATCTCAAGCAAGCGGATGAAAAAATCTTAGAGACATTAGCAATTGTCGGTTTAGAGGATATTGATCCTAAGAAAAAATCTAAAGATTTTTCACTGGGAATGCGTCAACGTTTAGCCATTGCCTTAGCTATCCTAGATGACCCTGATTTTTTAATCCTAGACGAACCGATTAATGGTCTTGACCCTGTTGGAATCAAAGAGATGAGAAGTATTATTTTAAATCTTCGAAATCAATATGGGATGACCATCCTTATCTCCAGTCATATCCTATCAGAGCTTGAGATGGTGGTTGATCGATACATTATTATGCATAAAGGCCTTATCGTCAAAGAATTCTCAAAGCAAGAGCTTGAACAAACCCTAGAAGAACAGCTCTATCTACAAACGAACAACCATCCTAAGACCTTTACTATCCTTGAAGCGCAGGGCATCGCTTACAAAATAGATAAGGATTATATCAGTCTGTCATCAGATACGAATGTTATGAGCCTCATTCATCTCTTGATAAACCATGAGATTGGGGTCAAAGAAATTTTTAAACAACAAATGTCATTTGAAGATTATTACCTGACATTGCTTCAAGAAGGAGAAGAGCATGATACATTACTTTAAAGCTGATTTATTTAAGATTCAAAAAGAACAGAGATTAACGATTTCATTGGGAATATTGGCTTTACTGTCCTTTTTATCCGCTTTTTTGTTGCATGGCAACGAAGACTTCACTAGCTCTCTTATTCAATTGCTTTCTCAATTTATCACACTATTTTTTATCGTCCCAGCCAACCTATTCTTTGGAGAAGATTTTACTTACCGTACCATCAATAATATTATTATCAAGCAACAAACAAGAAAAAGGGTGTTTTTCTATAAAGTCTTAGCAACCCTTGTGCTAGATCTCGCTTATATCCTTCTAGCCTATTTATTGAGTAGCAGTGTTGGCTTACTTCTGGGTGATCCTGTTGATGTTGCAGTGATAATACACAGTTTCATTGCTCAAACACCTTTATTTATCTGCATCTCTCTGTTATCCATCCTGATATTTGTCAAGTCTAATAAGGTCAATCAAGCCTATCTTGCCTTTAGTTTAATGAGCCTTCTTTTTGACAATATCTCCAACCTCATTACTAGTAACCTACTCCATATAAAATTACCAACAGATTATTTTCTATTTCTTTCCCTCCAACAAGGGGAAAATATTTCAAGGCTATCCATGGGTGTTAGCTTTATGGCTACTATACTATATCTCTATCTGAGTTACTTTATCTTCAGCAGGAAAGAGTTAAAATGATGTAACTTAGATTTCATATATAAAAAACAGGTATGTCACACATCCGAAAAAACGTATGACATACCTGTTTTCATTTCACATTTATTTCCCTTGGGCAATCAATTCTGCTCCACGTTTGCGGTAGGATAGTTCGCCAACTGCTTCAATTAAAAGCTTGCCATTTTCGTATTTGAGGACGGTGATTGAGCCGTTATCGAGAAAGACATTGGCACCACGCTCTGGCTCTAACAAATGAGCCAATGTCGCAATAGTCATACCGTGGCTGACCACAAGGGCATTGCCTCCGCCTTGTTTTTCCAAGTCCTGGGCGATGGATTCAAAACCTGTCAAGATACGGTTGCTCAAAACCCCCCACGATTCCGCCCAGCCAGCGGTGTCTGCTTCTTGGATACCTGCTGCGATTTCCGCAAAGGACATGCCTGTCGCATCAACTGTCCCTTTCAAACGAGGCAGGACCCCTTGGAAAAGCTCGGCATCGTACATGCCTTCAAAACTACCGAAACACCATTCACGGATACGCTTGTCTTGGTAGTAAGGGATTTTTCCCAAAATCCCCAACTCACGCTGGGCAATGGTCATAGTTTGAACAGTTCGTCCTAAGTCACTGGATACAGCTAGTTTAAAATCAAGCCCTGCATCCTTGAGCCCCAAGCCCAATTCACGAATCCCTTCCTCACCAGCCTTGGTCAGCGGCGTATCACACCAGCCCTGCACGCGCCCAATGGTATTAAACATGGTTTTCCCGTGACGAGAAATATATAATCTTACGTCTGCCATAGCATTCTCCTTGTCTTTTCTTACTATATAGTATAACAAAAAACCGACTGCTTGTCGCAATCGGTCTACCTTATTTATGACTTGTAACATGCCAGGCATGACAAGCTGGACAAAAATAAGATCGCACAAGGTTTCTTTCTCCAATTTCCTTTTTTACTCGTTGACACCTGATAACAAATAGTTCTGCACTAATTCTATCAGTAAACCGAGCCTTGCCGGAATAACATTCCTTGAGCCGTTCTTCTTTTAGAGCCTTTAAAGATTTCTGACGACGAGTTCTTGTCATTTCGCCCTCCTATCTCAAATCGACCTAAACCACCATTTAGTTCTTAAAGCTGTGAATCGGAGCTGGAATTTGTCCACCACGATTGATAAAGTCCACAGACGAAGCTTGATTGACCTTCATGACAGGAGCCGTTCCCAGCAGTCCACCGAATTCGATCATATCCCCTTCTTTTCCAAGCGGAATAATACGGACCGCAGTTGTTTTCTGGTTGATAACCCCAATAGCCGCTTCATCCGCAATCATAGCCGCAATGGTTTCAGCAGGCGTTGTTTCTGGAATAGCAATCATATCCAAACCTACAGAACAGATGGCCGTCATGGCTTCTAATTTTTCAAGGTTGAGCGAGCCATTTTGCACCGCTGCAATCATGCCCTCGTCCTCAGACACAGGGATAAAGGCACCTGACAAACCGCCAACTTGGTTGCAGGCCATGACCCCACCCTTTTTGACTGCGTCATTGAGCAAAGCCAGAGCAGCAGTCGTTCCGTGCGTACCTACGGTTTCCAAACCCATTTCCTCCAAAACCCGTGCCACTGAGTCGCCAACGGCTGGCGTTGGAGCAAGCGACAGGTCCACGATACCGAACTTGACACCCAGGCGTTCGCTGGCCATATTTCCTACCAACTGACCGATACGGGTAATCTTGAAGGCGGTCTTCTTGACGGTCTCCGCCACCACATCAAAGCTCTCGCCACGCACTTTTTCAAGGGCACGCTTGACCACACCAGGTCCAGACACGCCGACATTGATAACCACATCCGCCTCACCAACACCGTGGAAGGCACCCGCCATAAAAGGATTGTCCTCGACCGCATTGGCAAAGACCACCAGCTTGGCCGCACCCATATCAGAAGCTTCCGCCGTCTCCTTAATGATCCGCCCCATGTCCCGCACAGCCGTCATATTGATACCCGTCTTGGTCGAGCCGATATTGACTGACGAGCAGACCTTAGAGGTTTGGGCCAATGCCTGCGGTATAGAGTTGATGAGGATTTCATCACCTTTTTGGTAGCCCTTTTGAGCAAGAGCTGAAAAACCTCCGATAAAATCGATGCCGATCTCATGAGCCGCCTTGTCCATGGCATGAGCCAGGGGAAGATAATCCGTCGCATCCGTCGCCGCACCAATCAAAGCAATTGGTGTTACTGACACCCGTTTGTTGACAATGGGAATGCCCAATTCAGCCGCAATTTCATCACCGACCGCCACCAAGTTCTTGGCCTTGGTGACGATTTTAGTGTACACCTTCTCCGCAGCTTTCTCAATATCCGCATCAATACAGTCCAAGAGGGAAATTCCCATGGTGATAGTCCGAATATCAAAATTCTGCTCCTCAATCATTTCAATGGTTTCTCTAACCTGTCTAATATCCATGAAATCTCTCCTTACAAGTTGTGCATAGCATCAAAAATCGCCGCACTTTGAATGTTGATTTTCACGTTCAAAGCCTGACCGTAGGCTTCTAGTTCTGCACGAAGCTTGGTGAAATCTTTCTTCTCATCCGACGACACCACCGCCATCATGGTAAAATACTCATCCAAAACAGTCTGGGAAATATCATCAATATTGAGCCCTAACTCCGCAATCTTAGTCGCAACACCCGCAACGATTCCTGACTTATCCTTACCGACAACTGTAACAATAGCTTTCATCTGAACACCTCTTCTAAATTTTCATATATTTTATCATAAATAGACAGAAAAAGGTAAAAATCTTTTGATTTCTACCTGTATCGTACGTGTTTATAATCCCTGCTGTTTCTTCTATTCGGCTACGGCTAGAGTTGCCTAATTTTTAAGTTTCAAACTTTCTATTTCTACCAGTCTGTGATACACTAGTGTCATCGAATTCTATTATTTGTTGGTGGCGACAAGCTACCAACCTTTCTTTTGTTCAGAAAGGACACTTATGAAGATTATCAAGCAATTATGGTGGTTCTTTTCCCTTGAGAAAAAGGCCTACCTGATTGGGATTTTATCACTCTGTTTGGTCAGCCTCCTCAATCTCCTTCCCACTTCTATCATGGGGCAGTTGATTGACCAGATTGCCAGCGGACAGCTGACTGAGCATCGCTTGCTACTCGGGGTAGCTGGGCTCATCTTGTCAGCCTTGGCCATGTACGGCCTCCGCTATCTTTGGCGAATGAACATCCTGGCAACATCTTATCGTCTAGGAAAAATCATGAGGGCTCGGCTGTTTGACCACTTTATGCACCTGTCTCCTTCCTTTTTTCAGCAACATCGGACTGGGGATTTAATGGCCCATGCAACTAATGATATCAATGCCCTGACCCGACTAGCAGGTGGTGGCGTCATGTCCTTTGTTGATGCTACCGTTACTGCTTTGGTTACACTGGTCACCATGAGTGTGAGCATTTCCTGGCAGATGACCTTGGTGGCAATCTTGCCCCTGCCCTTCATGACTCTAACCACTAATTTTTTAGGCCGTCGCACCCATGAAAATTTCAAGGCTTCACAGGCAGCCTTTTCAGAGCTTAACAACAAGGTACAGGAAGCTGTTTCTGGTATAAAGGTCACCAAATCCTTTGGCTACCAAGAACAAGAAACGGCGGCTTTTCAGGAAGTCAACCAAGCAGCCTTCTTGCAGAATATCAAAACCATGCGTTACGATGCCCTGTTCAACCCTGCCGTCCTCTTTTTTATTGGCCTGTCCTACCTGCTGACCCTTCTGGTCGGCTCTCACTTCATCTCGCAAGGTCAGGTCAGTCTGGGCCAACTAGTAACTTTCATGACCTATTTAGATCTCCTCGTCTGGCCTCTCATGGCAATCGGTTTCTTGGTCAATATTAGCCAGCGTGGTGATGTGTCCTACAATCGGATTCAGACCCTTCTCAGCATTTCTTCAGAAGTCGTTGAAATAGACCAACCGCTGCCTGCACCAAGCAATGGAGAGATTGTCTATGAGATTAGCGAATTTGCTTATGATAACATACCAGTCCTCCAAGACATCCAGTTTCACATCAAAAAAGGGCAGACAATTGGCCTTGTGGGGCCAACAGGCTCTGGGAAGACAAGCCTGCTCAAGCTCCTGATGCGAGAATACGATGTGACACAGGGGCAGATTTTGCTCAATCAGGAAAATATCAAAAACTACAAATTAGCTGACCTGCGACGATTAATCGGCTATGTACCCCAAGACCAATTCCTCTTTGCGACCAGCGTTGCCGAAAATATCCGCTTCGGCAATCCCGATTTATCTCTAAATCAGGTAGAAGAGGCTGCTCGGGCTGTCCATGTCTATGAGGATATTCAGGATATGCCCGACCGCTTTGAAACCATGGTCGGCGAAAAGGGGATTTCCCTTTCTGGCGGACAAAAGCAACGGTTGGCTATGGCCCGTGCCATGATTCTCAATCCAGATATCCTACTCTTGGACGATTCGCTCTCAGCGGTAGATGCAAAAACTGAACACGCTATTCTTGAAACCATTAAGCAAGAACGACTGGGCAAGACGACTATTATCACCGCCCATCGCCTGTCAGCTATTGTCCATGCAGACTTGATTCTGGTTCTTGAAGATGGGAAAATCGTAGAGCGAGGTCGTCACCAAGAATTACTAGATGAAAAAGGCTGGTATTACGATACCTATATGATGCAGCAATTAGAAAAGGAGGAAAGTGATGCTCTCTAAGACCAAACAAGCTAGTGTTTTTTGGCGACTCTTGTCCTATCTCAAAGCCTATCGACTGCTGACAGTCCTTGCCCTCAGCTTTTTGCTGCTGACGACTGTTGTTCGCAGTTTGATTCCCCTTCTGGCTTCCTATTTTATCGACCACTACATTTCTTCTATTTCTGAGACTGCTGTGGCTATCCTAGCGGCCTACTTCGCCCTCTATCTGCTTCAAATGCTGCTCCAGTATTTTGGAAATCTCTGGTTTGCAAAAGTTTCCTATAGCATTGTGAGAGATATTCGCAGGGATGCTTTTGGGAGAGTGGAAAAGTTGGGAATGGCTTACTTTGATCAGACTCCGAGTGGCTCTATCGTCTCTCGGATTACCAACGATACCGAGAGCATTTCAGAGATGTTTTCAGGGATTCTATCCAGTTTTATCTCCGCTCTCTTTATTATCATCACGACTCTTTCGACCATGTTTGCTCTGGATTGGAAATTGACCAGCCTGATTATCCTCTTTCTTCCCTTGATTTTCGTCTTGGTTAATCAATACAGAAAACGGTCAGCTCCTATTGTGGCCAAGACTAGAAGTCTGCTGAGTTCTATCAACAGCAAACTGGCTGAGAGTATCGAGGGGATTCGGATTATCCAGGCTTTTTCTCAGGAAGATCGATTGAAAGAAGAGTTCGAGGCTATCAATCAGGAACATCTGGATTATGCTAGTCGCTCCATGGCCTTGGACAGCCTCTTTCTCCGCCCTGCTCTTTCACTTGTTAAGATTTTGGCCTACGCTCTGCTCATGACCTATTTCGGTTTGGACTGGGCACAGGCTGGGATTTCTGCTGGTCTGATCTATGCTTTCATCCAGTACGTCAATCGTCTTTTCGATCCCTTGCTGGATGTCACGCAACATTTTTCCACCCTCCAAACCTCTATGGTATCTGCCGGACGAGTCTTTACGCTCATGGACCAGACCATCGAGGAGCCACTACAGCTGGACCGAGGGGCCAAGATTGACAAGGGGCATATTGTCTTTGAGGATGTTTGCTTTTCCTATGACGGCAAGCGGCAAATTCTGGATAAGGTTTCCTTTGAAGTGAGACAGGGGCAGACCATCGCCTTTGTGGGTGCCACTGGGTCTGGAAAATCCTCAATCATCAATGTCTTTATGCGTTTCTATGAATTCCAGTCTGGGCGGATTCTGATTGACGGTCAAGATATTCGTAGCTTTTCGCAGGAAGAATTGCGGTCCGCAATTGGCCTTGTCCTGCAAGATCCCTTCCTCTTTCACGGGACCATTGCGTCCAATATCCAGATGTATCAGGATATTTCACAGGAGGAGATTGAGGAAGCGGCTCGATTTGTGGACGCTGCTCCTTTTATTGAGAAACTTCCTGAGAAATACGACCACCTGGTCACTGAGCGGGGTACCGCCTTTTCGACAGGCCAACGGCAACTGCTGGCCTTTGCACGCACCATGGCCAGTCAACCTAAGATTCTCATTTTAGACGAGGCTACCGCTAATATCGATTCGGAAACAGAGCAAACGGTGCAGACCTCTCTTGAAAAAATGCGAAAAGGGCGGACAACTATTGCGATCGCCCACCGGTTATCAACTATTCAAGATGCCGACTGTATTTATGTCTTGGATAAGGGAAAGATCATCGAGTCAGGCAATCATGAAGAACTTCTAGCCCTCAAGGGTCACTACCACCGTATGTACCAGCTGCAAGCAGGGCAGTTGGCAGCAACCTAGAAACCACTCCATGACAAAAGCCAAGTTCCAAAATGGACCTGGCTTTTTTTATTTTTCTACATTGTTGAGAACTGAAGACATCAATCTATCTCTCTTTAACTCACATTCGCTGACCGACGGGCATAGGCTTTCCAGTCAATCCCACGCGCTTCGCACCAGTTTTGTACATTTGGAGCCAAAACCAAATCTTTCTTGCGAAGGTCTGCAATATTCTTAGCCCCCAACATGGTCATGATTTCAGCCATCTGCCATTGATAAGTCTTAATAGCCTGCAAGCCGTCGTCAAAACGATGCCCCTTACCATCCTTGACATACTGGAGGAAATGGTTGGACATACCAACAAGGTCTGCACCCAAAGCCAATGATTTAACAATATCTAGTGGCGTCTTAATACCACCAGATGCAATCAGGCTTGGGCGAACTTCTTCAGAAACAGACATGGCTTCTACCAAGGAAGTCACGGTAGACTGCCCCCAACCTTCTAGATAAGTATAATCATTGAAGGTACGACGGGCATTTTCAATCTTGGCGAAGTCCGTCCCCCCAGTACCAGACACATCAATAGTTTGCACACCGACAGAAGCCAGCTGGGCAACTGTTTCTCGGCTCATGCCAAAACCAACTTCCTTGACGATGACAGGCACTTCCATCTCACGTACAAGGGTTTCAATATTTTTCAACCACATAGTGAAATCACGATCTCCCTCAGGCATGACAATCTCCTGAGGAGCATTGACATGGATCTGAATGGCATTGGCCTCCAACAAATCCACCGCTCGCTTGGCATTCTCCACACTATGATGGGCACCTAGGTTGGCAAAGATAATCCCGTAAGGATTTTCCCGACGCATAACGGAGAAGGTTTCCGCAACAGACGGATCCTTGATTGCCGCACTAACCGAACCAGAAGCCAGGGCAATCTTGCCAAAATGCCCCATAATCCCCAACAGGCGGTTGATTTCGCGGGTCTTCTTGCTTCCGCCAGTCATGGCATTGACAAAGAAAGGAAAGGCAAAGTCCAAACCAGCTAGACTGGTCGAAATATCCACCTCATCCACCTTGGTCTGTGGCAAGGAATGATGGACAAACAAGGTTTCTGTGAAGTCCTTGGCCGGCATGGCACTATATTGCTGGTTGGCCAAGCCAACGTGTTGATCCTTGCGGTCTAAACCAAATTCTCCTAGATAAAACATAGGGTTCTCCTTATTCTCTACTTGTGATCTTTAGTTGGAGTGGAAGAATGCCGGCTTGTTGCCAAGCCTTCTCAATCGCTACTTTTTGTTCCTTGCTGTCTACCAAGCAAATGCCGCAGTCACCACCACCTGCACCAGATGACTTGGCCACCGCACCATAGGTCTGGGCAAGGTCACAGAGTTGACTCAGTTGAGGCGTTTCAATGACCAAACCCATTCCTCTCGCAAAGTCTTGTAAGAGTTTGCGGTTTTGAGTAATAGCCTGTCTAGCTGATACCAAGTCATTTGTCTGACAAGCTACTATCAACTGCTCTACACAGGTCTTAGAGTCGGCTAGAAACCGGCTATGAATTTGCTCTTTTTCAGCCTGACTTTTTTGGCTTTCCATCTGGGAAACTAGACTATCCGTTGAAGCCGCCGACCCTGTCCATCCCACCAAGAGGTCTAAACCTTCGGGTAGATGGATAGGGCTGATAGACAAATCTTGCCAATCACTTTCCACCAGATCCAGCAGGGACAGCTCTGCCATTTTCCCTAAAAGCCAAGAACGGTCCAGGGAATGATAGGCGATCAAGCCACCAAAACTGGAAGCCGCCAAATCTCCGAAGGAACCTGTCATGCCTAGCTTGGTCTGGGCCAAGGCTGCCAGCTTGTAGGTCAGGAGGGCATCTGGTCGGTGACCGTAGTAGGTCAACAGGGCCTTGACCGTCGCAACCGTTACTGCCCCTGACGACCCCAGACCATACTTGGCACCTGAAGTCTGGTCATCCAGGTCAGACTGGACCGCTAGACTGTAAGTTCCATGACAAGCATAGCCCTTGGCTGTCAGATAGGCTTCTGTCACCTGCATAGCTGTCTCAATCAGGGCATAGGGATGGTTACCTTGAATACGAACGGCACCTTCCTTACGCTCCCAGGTCAGATAGAGGTCTACTTGCTGGCTGGAATGAAGAAGGCCTCGGTCACTTGTTTCAATGGTGACGGTCAGGTACTGGTCAACCGCTGCAATCACCGCAGGATAACCGGCCTCGACGACTGCGTATTCCCCTGCTAGAAAGAGTTTTCCAGGTATCTTTACTTGTACTTTCATGCTACAAGCCCTTTTCAAACGCTGCTTGTGAGGTCTGCCACTCGTCTTCACTGAGGACGTAGGCAGCAGGACCAGGCTTGCTGGTGATGATTTTCTCTCTTGGGAAGACTTTGACCAATTCAGCTACTAGCTCATCCATTTGACTTGCTCGGCAGAGGACCTTGACATTTGGTCCCGCATCCATGGTCATGTAGGCTGATAAGCCAGTTGCTTCACGAACCTGACGGACTGCCTCTTGAGCCACTAGGCTATCGGCTGACCAATAGGTAAAGGGTGGATTGGCAGAGAGCGTTGTTGCATGCATTTTCATGCCATTGTGCTCTGTAATCTGACCAAGTTTTTCAAAATCACGGCTGGCAATAGCTGCCTTGATGTCCACCAAGTCTTGCTTAGCGGTTTCTACCCAGGCTGTGTAAAATGGCGAGGTGGCAACCGTATGGTCCATTCCCTCTCGACTAGCAATCTTTTTCGGTCCTATATTGACAGCCAAGACGACCATAGCAATATCCCAATCCGCATCGTCAATGGGATGGGCCATAGAATCTTCTGAACCTGTCCCCATATCCCACTCGACAAATCCACCGAATAGGCTGCGGGTGCTAGAGCCAGAACCCCTGCGAGCAAGGGTTGATAGGGTAGCTGGTGACAAATCTAAATCCAAGGCAGTTGCGGTTGCAAGTGCAAGGGCTGCGAAGGCTGATGCTGAGCTGGCCAAACCAGCCGCAGTCGGAACAAAATTTAGACTTTCCACTCGGGCAAATGCCCTTTCACCTATATATTCGCAAAACAAATCTAAAAATCGAGAAATTTTTAAAATTTCTTTTTCTTTTTGTAAAATTCCGTTGAGATAGAACTCATCAGCAGTTAATTCTGGGTCAAAAACGACCTTGGTATCCGTATAAAATGCGTCAAGGGTCAGGGATAAACTGGAATTCATAGGTAAGAATAATTCCTTATCGCGTTTTCCCCAGTATTTAATCAAGGCAATATTGGTATGAGCACGGGCTATGCCTGTTTGTTTAGTCATTGGTTTCTCCTAAGTACTGTATCCAGGTTTGGCGGGCACCTGCTTGGGCAAGAACTTGGGCAAGAGCTTGGGCATCTTGGGCTGTTCTTGCCAGGGCAATCATGCAACCGCCTCGTCCGCCACCGGTTAATTTGGCTCCGAGGGCTCCATTTTCTTGGGCAAGTCTGACGAGCTTATCCAGGCTAGGATCAGACACGCCTAATTTTTGCAGGAGGGTATGAGCTTGGTTCATTCTGCCGCCTAGAAGCTCTGCTTGGTCTGTGGCTAAATCTTCCTTGGCCTGTCGGGTCAAGTTACCCAGTTCTTCTACTAGCTTGATAGCCTCTGGCTTTTTCTCCAACAAATCAGCCACATCTGAAATGGCTTCTAAAGTGTTTCCCGTCACACCAGTGTCAGCTACCACCAAATAAGCGTGGAGTTTCAGCTCAAAAGGTTCGATGGGCTGGTGCTTGATAAAAAAGACGGGGGACTTGCCGCTGGTGGTCGCCGCATCTATGCCTGATGGATTGCCGTGGGCAATTTTTTCCGAAGACTGAACGATGTCCCAGAGTTCGCTGTCGGTCAGCTCTTTTTCATAATAGGCAAAGAGGGCGCGTGCTACTGCAACTGCCACGGCTGCACTGGACCCCATGCCGCGCTCGGCAGGAATGGTGGAGCTGATTTCGATATGAATAGCTGGGTCTGTCGGCGCTCCGATACGATAGAGCGAGAAACGGATGGCATGCTTGAGGCTTTCCCAGATTTTTGGCATCTTGTGAACCAACCCTTCGTAAAAATCACAGGCTACACTGAGAGCCTGGCCTTGGGCAGTCACCTGAGCAGTAATTTCCACAGCAGAAAAAGGCATAGCAATTGCTGGCTGACCATAGACAACCGCATGCTCGCCCATCAAAATGATTTTTCCATTTGCTTTTCCTACTACTGACATACTTTTCTCCTTATACAATCACTACTATTATACCATTTTTACATAAGAATAGAACACACGAAAACAGCCGGTCACGGTCGACTGCTCTCTAGAGATTATATGATACCTAGCTCTTTGTCGCTTGCGACTTAGAGATAGGGACACCTTTTGGTGAAAAGATGGACGAATATAAACTAAACAAACTTCCAAAATGCGCCGAAACACGAAAACAGCCGACCGCGGTCGACTGTTTTCTAGGAGATTATATGAAAAAGAAAAGTTGTTTGCTATTTCTAGCTTGAATATAGTATATAGCTACAAACTTAAACGAAACTGAAAGATTTCTTAGCCTTATCTTAAATTGATTCTTGTTTTGAATACCTATACTGAAAAAATAGCACCCCTGCTCGGAAGGCATTATCTAAAATCGTTGCAATCCAAATGGCTGACAAACCGATTTTAAAAAATGTAATAAGTAAATAAGCTATGCCAATCCGTACTAGCCACATACCGATAGTTGTGGCATAAAAGGGTAATCTAGCATTTCCCAAACCTTGCCAAAGAGCTGTCATAATAAGAGTGCCAGCTGTAAAGGGAACTCCCAACATGGCATAAAATAATACTGTTTGACTAGCTTGTACCGCTTGAATATCCTTAGTATAAAGACTGATTAGGAAAGGCCCCGCAAAATAAGTCACACCAGCCACCAAAAACATAAACAGCAAAGAAAGGCCAAAGCTTGTTCGAAAAATATGTCGAACCATAGCCTTATCCTGTCTGTGTTTCGCTGTAAGGATGATTGTAGCGGTCGCAATCCCTAAAGCCGGCATATAGTTAAACTGCGTCAGGGTTTCTCCAATCGCATTTCCAGCTACCGTCGCTGTTCCTAAGCTGGTAATCAAAGCCACAACTACCACATCTCCCACCCGCATCATCAACCGTTCACCAGTTGCTGGCAGGGCAAGTCTAAGCAGTTCTTTATCAAAGGACCAGGTCCATGGTTTTAAAGAAATTGGTAAGCGAGACCAAAGCAGGCTACAACCAATCAACCGCGATAATACCGTGCCAATCGCAACTCCAGCTACACCTGCATGAAGCACAAAGACTGCAAATGCTGAAAATAGTGCATTTAAAACGTTTGAGAGCAGGCTGATATACATAGGAAAACGTGGTTCCCCCAAGGTTCGTAAGATTGCACTCAAACTTGTCATGAGTCCCAAAAAAGGTGCTCCCCCACCAACCAATATCAAATAAAGACCTCCAGCCTGTACCACTTCTGACTCTGCCCCCAAGCTAGTAAGTACTATTGGACCTGCCAGAACTGAAAAAATTCCTAAAAGGAGACCGATAAAAACTGTAAACTTGACACTTTCACTAGCAGTTCCTCCAATGCCTTCTGAACCCCCTTCACCCAAATCCTGAGCCAAACGAGAAGATATCGCTGCTGCTAGGGCAATAAAAACCGCCTGATAGACGGCTAAAATATTATTAGCAAGGGAAACTCCAGACAAAGCTACGATGCCAATACTGGCTACTAGATAAGAGTCTACTACCCCCATTAACATCTGGAGAAGGTTTTCCCCCATAGCTGGAAAGGCAATGGTTAAAATTTCTTTATAGGTTTGTTTGTTCATAATCTCTATTTCAACTGTTTAATATCTACTATTTTATCACAAACCAGATTCAATAGCTCTTCATCGTGAGAAATTAACAAAACCAACTTATTCTTCATTTTTAAGTCTACTAAAGCGGAAGCAACTTGTTGCATTCGTCTCAAATCCAAGCCGCTCGTCGGTTCATCAAAAATGAAAATTTCCTTATCTGCCAGTAAGCTAGCTACTATCATCACGCGCTGTTGTTCACCACCCGATAAACTGACTGGATGTCTCTCCAACAAATCCGATAGGCCAAAACGAGCTACCAAATGTTCATCGACAGCTCTATTTTTCCTTCCAAGAGTAAGTTCTCGCTCAACACTTTCCGCAAATAGTTGGAGTCGAACATCCTGTATAACAAAGGCTGTTTTTTCCAATCTCTGGCGACTAGATAAGGTTTGACCTTGCCAAGAAATCCTACTCTTCTTATCTTCCGCTAAACCGACCAGATAACGAGCAAGGCTTGTTTTTCCAGAACCATTCGCTCCAACCAAACCCACCACCTGTCCTGGTGCCAAGCAGAGTTTTTCAATCTCGTAGAGAGTATTCTCTTTCTGACTTACCGATAAATTTTCAACAAGTAAACCCTCTTTATCATTAACAAACTGGTCTGCCAGCTCTGCTATTGCCCGCCCATAAGGCTCCGAGTCATAACAACGCAGTCCCATATCCTGACGGCATTCTTCTGTCCGATGGAGGAAGTCGCTGGCTGGATAATCCGTCACCACTTGCCCATCTTGAAAATATAAATAGCGATCTGCCAACTGACTGAGATAAGACAGTCTATGCTCGGCAATAATAATGGTCTTGCCTTGGCTTTTTAAAGTTTTCAAGATGTCCTCTACAATCACAATCCCTTCCTGATCTAGGTTGGCAGTCGGCTCATCTAAAACCAAGACATCTGTCCCTTGCATGGCTGCAACAGCCAAGGCTAGACGTTGTTGCTGACCACCTGATAGACTGGAAATCGTTCGCTGGCCAAGAGAAGCCAAACCAAATAATTCCATAACCCAAGCCAGGCGATTCTCGATTTCTTCTCTTGACAAACCCTGATTTTCACAAGGGAAAACCAATTCCTGCAAGACCTGACTATGAAAAAATTGAGTAGACGGATGCTGAAAGACTGAAGCAATGTGCCGAGATATTTCTTCCAGACTAGATTTTTGTAAATCCAAGTCCCCTAAGAAAATTTTTCCCGAAAGCTGAGCAGGATAATATTCTGGCGTCAAACCATTTAACACCTTGAGAAAACTAGACTTCCCAGAGCCACTCTCCCCACATAAAACAACACACTGGCCTTCTGGAATGGTCAGATCCTCTATCTGCAAGGCTGGTTTATCTGCTCCTGAATAAGTTAATGCTACATTTTTTACCGTCACAGCCGGACGAGAATCAGAAAACCGAGACAACATAAACAAAGACTCCAATCTAGCACGGTCCAAGACGACCGAATATATGCAGGTGATTTCGTAGATACAGCCAAACCTTTTGTCAGACTGGCTACTGTCAGTTCCTGAGCTGTTCGCAAGAGAGACATCATCAAGGGAACCAAGAAAAACTCCATGTACTGGAATGGCTTACAAACCACATCTCTCTTCCGTAAAAAAATTCCTCTAACCTTCAAAGAAGCACAAATCGTACGAGCATCCTGTTTAATGGCAGGTAGGAAACGAAACATTACTCCCAACGTCAAAAGAAATACCTCTGGCAGGTGCCATTTCCGCAAGCCATGAATGAGTTCGTAACCACTTGTCGTCATCAGTAATAGATGCCCTGCCAAAAGCGGAGGCCATGTATAGGTCAATACAAGCAACAAATGCGTCAGCCATGCTGGTAAAAATGTAATATAGGACAACAGACCAAAAATAGAATAGGCTATCGGACTCATTATAGCCATTTTCCGCTTTCCAGAAAACCAGAAAAGCAGGCTAAGGCCTAAGACCAGCACTGCATTTTCTAATATTGTAAGCCTCATCCCATAGGTAAAACTAGTGAAGATGACGAGAATAATTTTTGTACGAGCATCTAATTTCATGAAAGATAACCTGATTGTTTAAAATAGCGCTGAAGCATATATTGACCAAACAGACCACTGATAAGAGCTGTTAAGATAATGGTCGTTGACAACCATAGCACATTCTCTGGAGTGAAATCAAGCATGACACGAGCGATGTATTCTGCTGATTTTCCACGTGCCAATAGACTAGCTTCATAGGCATCTCGCATGAACCACATGAGAATAATAGGACCTAAATTTCCAAAGGAGAAAACAATATAACTAAGAAGATTGACCCATTTTTGCTTATAGTGACCAGCTTTTGCGATCAGTTCAGCTAGTAAGCCAAAGGTCAGGCTAGGCAGAAAGGCTGCCGTCATATAGCCAGATAGGAAGAAGAAGCAGGCCATGACTGCACCGACCAGACTAATAGAACCTGGCTTCCCAACCTTGGCAATCAAGAGCATATAGACTGGACCAGCTAAAAGAGCTGCTCCAGCTGGTGCATACATCATATTACCTGACCGATCAAAGACCAGGCTCAATAAGGTTCCTAGACCAACACAAACAAAGTAGAGGGCAGAAAAAGCCCCTGTTACCATCAGATCTTTTACTTGTAATTTCTTCATTTATTATTCCTTTACTAATTGTCCGTCTTCCAAGCGGAAAATGGTATCCGCACAAGCCATGGTCGAGCTTCTATGGGAAATCAAGAAGACCATGCCCTGACAGTGTTCTTTAACCAGCTGGATAAAGCGGGCTTCATTGAGCGAGTCTAGGTTACTAGTTGGCTCATCAAAGATATAGCAGTCCGCGTTTTTGAGTAAGGCCCGCATGAGTTCCAAACGTTGCCCTTCACCTGCTGAAAAGTCACTGGCTTCCACAAGCGTATCCAAGCCCTGTGGTGCTGCCAAAATCCGTTCTTTCATATGGCATTTTTCTGCCAAGTCCATGATGGTTTCATCCGACACATCCGTACGACCCAAGACAAGATTTTCCCGAATGGTCTGGCGGAAGATTTGTGGCACCTGTGGTACATAGGCAAACGCCCCCTGCAAATGAGCCTTGTCTACCTGCCGACTATCCAAGCCAGACAGGCGGATTTGACCTTGTTGCCAGTCATACCAGCGCATGATCAGTTTCATCAAGGTGGATTTTCCTGCACCAGACTCACCAACCAAGCCAATTATACCACCCTGTTCAAACTGGACAGATAGGTTACGATAAAGCCCTGTTTCTCGGTCATCGTAGTCGAAATCCAGTTGCTCGATAGCAATGTCTGTCACGCTGACCTTAACCAAGTCACCTGTTCGCTCTGCTTCTTTTTCATCCAAAAGAGCATAGATGTTGCGGCCAGCATTCATAGCCCGCTTGAAACCAAGAGGCAGACGGCTGAGCTCCAAGAAGGGAGCAAAGGAACTGGTGAAAGAAACCAGCAGGGCTACTCCAGTCGCTAAGTCCAAACTCTGACTGCCAACCAAGTCGAAGGTCAGCCAGGCAAAGCCCATGATAGACAAACCAACTACCAAGAAGGATACGGCATACTGCATAAAGTTGGTCTGGGCGACCTTTCTCTCCTGACCATTGACCTCTTGGCTTTTGTTCGTCAGCTTGGCAAAACGAGCATCTGTCTGCTGGAACTGCATGAGGTCCTTCATGCTCTTAAGACTTTCAATAAAGTAGGAAACATAGCCCTTGCGGCTAGCATTTTGCTCCTTGAGCAAGGGCTGCAGCTGCTTGGCAAACTGATTTGGAATAGCAATAGCCAACAGAGTATAGGTCACCAGAGCCAGCGAAGCCAAACCCCAGCTAGATAGACCAAAATAGACCGTCAAACCAAGAGCCACCAGAATCCCTGTACAAATGGGAGCAATGGTGTGGGCAAAGAAAACCTCCAAGGCCTCAATGTCCTCCCCAATCATCTTAAGCAGGCTACCGCTGTCCTGCCGATCCAATTTCCCAGGAGCCAAGGCCCGCAATTTTGCAAAAATCAAGCGACGGTAAGCCGCCAGCGTATGAAAGGCCACATAATGACCAAAGTAATGCTCACCATAGCGGAAGGCACCACGTAGGAGAGCCAGAATAACCAGGGCTCCCAAGGTCCATAGCGGAGCAGGATTGCCAGTAAGGGCATTGAAAGCCAGATAGACCAGCATAACTGGAATAGCAATGGTCACCACCTGTCCCAAGACCGCAAAGCAAACCGCCACCGCAATCCGTGGCAAGAGGTGCTTCATGGACTGCAAGAGTCTCGGAATCAGCACACTTGTTGGCATTTCTTTCTTATCCATAAACTGCTTCCTCCAATTCTCTTTGTTGATCGACCAGCTGACCATAGGCCAAGCTAGTCTGATAAAGCGTGGCATGGTTGCCTGTCACAGCTCCCTCCGCAGACAAGAAGAGAATATCATCTGCCTGCTCCACCTGTTTCATCTTATGGGTAATGATGATGACAATCGCATCCTTGGCCACCAAGTTAATCAGGTCGTAAATCAAGCTTTCATTGTCCTGATCGACACTCGAGGTCACCTCATCAAAGATATAAAGGGAGCGTTTTGCCAAGACCGCACGGGCACAGATAACCTGCTGACGTTGACCAGGCGACAAGAAAGCACCATCATCACCAACAATCGTGTCCAAACCGTCTGGCAGATTTTTAACAAACTGCAAGACCCCATGATGATCTGCCCAAGCCAAGATGTCCTCCTTGGACCAGTCAACCGCCATCCGCAAGTTATCATAGATAGACTGGTTGAGTAGGGTTGACTGGCCCGAGACATAGAGGACCTGCTCATTCAGAGAAAGCTGACTGATACCTGAAATCTCCTGCTCACCCAAGTAAATAGCTCCCTTATCCGCCCGCAAGCGTCCCAAGAGCAGCTGGGCCAAGGTCGTTTTCCCCTGCCCTGACTCGCCCGCCAAAGCATATACCTTACCAGCCGGCATGGTCATGGAAATATCTTCTAGGACCGGCTTTTCTCCGTAGGCAAAGGCCAAATCTTCTAGTTTTAGACTGTCAAAAACAGGCACATGGACAGAATCGATTTCCTGCTCCGCTGTCATACTGTCCAAGAAACCAAAGATGCGATCCGCCATCTTGGTATTCATCATCACCAAGTGCATACCGTAGCCCTGCTCCCGTATGGGTGCAAAAAACTCCGTCGCAATGAGGACAAAGAAGAGCATACTAAAGAGGGACAAATTGCCTGCCGCTAGGCTATTGACCGCCACAAAACCAGACAGACCAATCCCTAGATACATGACCGCATCCATGTAACCCACCGCTTGCAGCTGAAAACTGAGCAACTCCATGGTCGCATCGCGGAAGTCCTCGGCCTGCTCATTAAAGGTCTTTTCATAAGTCGCGTCCGCCTGATAGGAATAGAGGGTGTTGAGCCCTTTGAGGTCGTCCAGGAAAAGATTGCCCACATCCATATAGGAACCCCAATAGCGATTCATGATCCGCTTAGACCGCTTCTGCATAGCGATAATGGAAATGGGAATAAGAGGCAAAGCCAATATGAAAATGACAGCACCCAGCGGGAAAATCAGAAAAACCAGCAAAAGAACCGTCGCACAGTTGAACTGGGTCCGCAAGGAAGAAGCCATGTAGTAGGAATAGTAGGTATCCAGACTATCAATACCTTGGGAAGCGATGTTAAAGACATCCGCTGCTGTCGCTTTTGACTCAAACTGACCGTCCTTGGCCAAGAGAGCCTCAAAGAAAGACTGCTTGAGCGAATCCCGTGCAAACTGGGAGCCCAGCCCCTGCAAACGCTTGGCGATCAAAGCCACACCATAGCCAAAGGCATTGAGACCTAGCAAGATGAGGACAAACCGTACTAAATCAACCTGACCACCCTCATAGTAGCTCACAAATCCTTTAGCAATCAGATAAAAGGAAATAATCCGCATCAAAAATTGCACCCAGGATAGAAAGGCTGCCAAATAGACCAGCTTCATCTTGGGCCTGATGCGTTCTTTGAGCCGCTTCAAGAGGGCTTTTTTCTTTTCTCTGGAGATTTTCTCCTGTTCTTGTGCCATAGTTCACCTCATCTACAAGTATTCCTATATAGTATATCATTCTTTGAATTATCTGTAAATTTTAATTTAAATAACAAAAAGAAAACAAACTGTTCAGCTGAACAGTTTGTTAGCAATCATTTATAGATTAAACACCCAAATAACGTTCTACTTCAACCTGCATATCGGCAGCCGCAACAACGGTAGTGTGGCGGACAGGTGCCGTTTCCAAGCCGTCCACAGCTGGCGGCAGAGCTACGCCTGAAATCTCATGCAATTTTGCAAGGGCTTCAAAATCGTTCAAGCCTGACTGACCTGTCACAGCCTCAACCGCAACCACAGGGAACTTGTAAGGACTAGCAGTTGATGCAATCACAGTCGGAGTTTGGTCCCCTGTTTGCTCCACATACTGTTTATAGACAGCTGAAGCAACAGCCGTATGTGGATCTTCAATGTAGTCTGACTCGTCATAGACACGCTTGATTTCCGCAGCCGTTTCTTCTTCTGTCGCAAAGGCGGCAGCAAAGAGAGAGAGGATATCCGCGTCAGCCCCTTGAATATCATACTGACCAGTTGTGTTCAAGGCTTCCATCAGCTCGGCTGTTTTTGCAGCATCATTGCCAAAGAGATGGAAAATCAAGCGTTCCAAGTTAGAAGACACCAAGATGTCCATGGACGGACTGGTAGTCACGCGGAAGGTACGGTTCTTGTCGTAAACGCCTGTCGAGAAGAAGTCAGTCAAGACGTTGTTATCGTTGGAAGCACAGATGAGTTTGCCAACTGGCAGACCGATTTGCTTAGCGTAGTAAGCCGCCAAGATGTTTCCAAAGTTTCCTGTTGGAACGGTGAAGTTGACCTTGTCGCCCGCCGCAATCTCGCCGGTCTTAACCAGCTGAGCGTAGGCATAGACATAGTAAACAATCTGTGGCACCAAGCGGCCGATGTTCATGGAGTTGGCTGATGAAAACTGGAGTTTCTTAGCCGCCAACTTGGCACGGAGAACCTCATCATTGAACATATGTTTGACATTTGTCTGGGCATCGTCGAAGTTACCATCAATAGCCACCACGTGCGTATTAGCCCCTGTCTGTGTGGTCATCTGCAATTCTTGGACCTTAGATACTCCGTCGCGTGGATAGAAGACGATGATTTGCGTGCCTGGGACATCCGCAAAACCAGCCATAGCTGCCTTGCCTGTATCACCTGAAGTCGCTGTCAAGATGACAATCTTGTTTTCCAAGCCATGCTTTTTCGCCGCAGTCGTCATCAAGTATGGCAGGATGGACAGTGCCATGTCCTTGAAGGCAATGGTTGAGCCACGGAAAAGCTCCAAGTTGTACTGACCATTGAGCTTAACCACTGGGGCAATAACTGGCGTGTCAAACTTGCTGTCGTAGGCGTTATTGATACAGTAGTCCAGTTCGTCTGCCGTAAAATCATCCAAGAAAGCTGACAAAATCAACTTGGCAACTTCTTGATAAGAAGCGTCTTTGAGAACAGAAAAATCCAAGTCAACTGTTGGAATCGAAATCGGTGTAAACAAACCACCATCTGTCGCCAAGCCCTGCAAAATCGCCTGGCTAGCCGATACAGTATTTTTTGCATCGCGTGTTGATTGATATACTAAAGTCATGATTATCCCTCATAAAAAATCTATTTTTTCTATTCTACCATAAAACCCACCTAAATTGACAGAAAATTGTGAAAGATAGATAGAAAAGTCTCTTTTTCTCGGCTAAACCCTAACTTTCCAACCACTTTCGCTTTTTACAGAATCTCCACCATTATTTCTAAACAAACAATCCCCTATTTTTCAATAGAGGATTGTCTTACGATATTTGGAGGCAATTTACTTATAAATCATACTCCGTTCAACTGAGTAGGATACGATTTGCTACTCCTACCTAGACTTTTTCTAGTCCTAAGCCTTTCTAGGCAGATTGACGAAACTACCCAAACCATCAAGGAATGATTTTCTAAACGAGACAAGGTAAAGCGACGTAGGCATAACTAAAGTTAGGCAAGGAGCTTTAACGATGTATCGTGACGAAAATCCTTACTTGATGCGACCTGGACGTTCTTTGTAACCGTAGTAGGCATCTTCGATGATTTCTTGCATGTGGTCAACCATTGCTAGACGTGGGTTAGCTGGGGTACATTGATCTTCATAGGCAAGAAGAGCCAATTCGCGAGAGTGTTCTTTGAGTTCTTTCTCGTCGATACCTTGTGCTTTCAAGTTCATTTGGATACCGATGCGTTCACCGAGGTCGTAAACTGCTTGTGCGTATGCTGCAACAGCTTCTTCTGGTGTTGAACATGGTAAACCTAGAAGACGAGCGATGTCTTGGTATTTTTCATCTGCTTTATAGTAGTTGTACTTAGGCCATGTAGCTGTCTTGGCTGGACGAGTACCGTTGTAGCGGATAACGTATGGAAGCAAGATAGCGTTTGTACGACCGTGAACGGTATGGAAACGCCCACCAATCTTATGAGCCATTGAGTGAGAAATACCTAGGAATGCGTTGGCGAAGGCCATACCTGCCATAGTTGATGCGTTGTGCATTTTCTCACGTGATACAAAGTCAGCATTCTTCACTGAGCTTTCAAGGTTTTCAAATACTAGTTTGATAGCTTGAAGTGCTAAACCATCTGTAAAGTCGTTGGCTACTGTTGAAACGTATGCTTCTGTAGCGTGAGTCAATACGTCCATACCAGTATCTGCTGTAACGTGTGCTGGTACTGTCAATACGAGTGCTGGGTCAACGATTGCCACAGTTGGTGTCAATGAGTAGTCAGCGATTGGGTATTTACGGTTGTTTGCTTTATCAGAGATTACGGCGAACGGTGTTACTTCTGAACCTGTACCTGATGTAGTTGGGATCGCGATAAACTTAGATTTCTTACCAAGTTCTGGGAACTTGAAGGCACGTTTACGGATATCCATGAATTTTTGAACTAGGTCATGGAAATCAACTGTTGGTTGTTCGTAGAAGAGCCACATAACTTTGGCGGCATCCATTGGTGAACCACCACCGAGTGCGATGATTGTATCTGGTTTGAAGGTACGCATCAATTCTGTACCTTTATAAACCGTTGTGATGTCTGGATCTGGCTCAACGTCTGAGAAGATTTGGTAAACAACTTTATTACGACGAAGGTCCAATTGTTCGATGATACGATCTAGAAATCCAAGTTCTACCATGGCACGGTCTGTAACGATCATGACACGTTCAACGTCACGGCATTTTTGGAGATATTGGATAGAATCACGTTCGAAGTATGTTTTAGAAGGAACTTTAAACCATTGCATATTATTTCTACGTCTTCCTACTTTCTTGATGTTGAGCAAGTTCATAGCACTTACGTTATCACTGATTGAGTTGCGTCCGTAAGAACCACAACCAAGTGTCAATGATGGCAAGAATGCGTTGTAAACATCACCGATACCACCGAAAGTAGATGGAGAGTTCCAAATAACACGGATAGCACGTACGATTGTACCAAACTCTTTCGCCAATTCTGCGTCTTCCGTATGAATAGCTGCAGAGTGACCGAGACCGTGGAATTCAACCATTTGGCGAGCTGCTTCAAGACCTTCTGCACGACCATCAACTTTCAAGACGGCAATAACAGGTGACAATTTCTCACGAGTCAATGGTTCTTTCTCACCGATTTCAGCAACCTCAGCTGCCAAGATGTTTGTACCTTCTGGTACTGAGAAGCCGGCCTGCTCAGCGATCCATGCAGCTGGGCGACCAACGATGTCTGCGTTCAATTTACCTTCAGCACAGTTTTTGCTGTTAGCTTTCACACCGAAGCAGTATTCTTCAAGAAGAGCTTTTTCTTTCCTATTAACGAAGTAAGTTTTGTAAGATTTGAATTCTGCTACAAACTCATCGTAAACTTCTTTATCAATGATAACTGCTTGTTCTGACGCACAGACCATACCGTTGTCAAATGACTTAGACATAACGATGTCATGTGCTGCCTGGCGGATGTTTGCAGATTTTTCAATATAGGCTGGAACGTTACCTGCACCTACACCAAGGGCAGGTTTACCACAAGAGTAAGCTGCACGCACCATTGCGTTACCACCAGTTGCAAGGATTGTTGCAATACCATCATGTTTCATCAACTCAGACGTTGCTTCCATAGATGGTTTTGTAATCCACTGGATACAGTTTTCAGGAGCACCTGCTGCAACTGCCGCTTCGTAGACAACACGAGCTGCATGAGCAGAAGATTCTTGTGCAGATGGGTGGAAGGCAAAGACAATTGGATTACGTGTCTTCAAGGCAATCAATGATTTAAAGATTGCTGTAGAAGTTGGGTTTGTTGTTGGTGTAATACCACAAACAACACCGACCGGCTCAGCAATCAAAGTCAAACCTGTCACTTCATCTTCTTCGATAACACCAACAGTTTTCGTGTGGCGCATGTTATTGACAACGTGCTCACAGGCAAACAAGTTCTTAGTAGCCTTGTCTTCGAATACACCACGCTTGGTTTCTTCAAAGGCGTGCATTGCCAATTCACCGTGTTTATCAAGGGCTGCAACCGAAGCTTTCGCTACAATATAGTCTACTTCTTCTTGACCAAGTTTACGGAACTCATCAAGAGCAACCAAACCTTTTTGAACAAGCTCATCGACATGCTTGCGCGCTTCTACCAACTTTTCTTCTGGTGATACTACTTTTTTATCAGCCATTGTGTTCCTCCAAATATACTCGCTAACTATTTGTTAACTTTTTCACAATGTTATTCTACTATTTTTTATTTTATTTGTAAAGAGAAATTGTTAATTTTTTCACATTTTTTCTGTTTTGTTTTGGAAAGCGCTTACTTTTTCCTGTTTTCAGAAAACATTCAGATTTGTTTCTGCTTTGTTTGGTCGAAAAATACATAAAGTAAGACAAATCTTTATCATTTATTCTTTCTCTAACATTTACGATACTAGTTTATCAAGAAAACGCTTCCACGTAAATAGATTTTTTTGAAAAAGTTTGGATAAATTTCTGGTTTTTTCCATTTATAGATATTAATTTAAATCTATTGATATACTTGCTTTATTTTTGTTTTTGTGATATTATTAACAAGAAAATATCTATATTAACACATTCAAAAAATGTGCTACAATAAATAGGAGGTCTGCCATGAAAGCAGTTGTTGTTAATCCAGAATCTACTGGTGTTGTCGTTGTTGAAAAAGAACTTCGTCCACTCGAAGCTGGCGAAGCTCTGGTCCAAATTGAGTACTGTGGTGTTTGTCACACTGACCTCCACGTTGCCAATGGTGATTTTGGTAAGGTTCCTGGTCGCGTTCTTGGTCACGAAGGAATTGGTATTGTTACAGAAATCGCTCCTGATGTGACCAGTCTAAAAGTTGGTGACCGTGTCAGCGTTGCTTGGTTCTTCCAAGGCTGTGGTATGTGTGAATATTGTACAACCGGTCGCGAAACTCTCTGCCGTACCGTAAAAAATGCAGGCTACTCTGTTGACGGTGGCATGGCTGAGCAATGTATTGTAACAGCAGACTATGCAGTAAAAGTTCCAGAAGGTCTTGATCCAGCTCAAGCAAGTTCTATCACTTGTGCTGGCGTTACTTGCTACAAAGCGATTAAAGAAGCTCACTTGGAACCAGGTCAATGGATCGCTATCTATGGTGCTGGTGGACTCGGAAACCTTGCTGTACAATACGCTAAAAAAGTGTTCAATGCCCACGTTATTGCTGTAGATATCAATAATGATAAATTGGAATTAGCCAAGGAAGTCGGTGCAGATGTCATCATCAATGGACTTGAAGTAGAAGACGTGCCTGGCTATATCAAGGAAGTAACTGGTGGCGGTGCTCACTCAACTGTCGTAACGGCTGTTTCTAAGGTTGCCTTCAACCAGGCTATTGACAGCGTTCGTGCAGGTGGCTACGTAGTTGCAGTCGGCCTTCCATCTGAATATATGGATCTCAGCATTGTGAAAACTGTACTAGATGGTATCAAGGTTGTCGGCTCTCTGGTTGGTACTCGTAAAGATTTAGAAGAGGCCTTCCACTTCGGTGCTATGGGACTAGTTGTTCCAGTCGTTCAAAAACGTCCTGTCGAAGATGCCGAAGCAGTCTTTGATGAAATGGCAGCGGGAACTATTCAAGGCCGCATGGTCTTAGACTTCTGCCACTCACACTAATGCGTTCTCCACTATTTTCAAGAAGTGATTATCCAATCGCTTCTTTTTTTGATTTCTAAAATAAAAAGAAGCAGCTCTAGACTACTGCTTCTCCAATTCTTCTAAAATACTTGCAAAATCTGTTTTGAGTGCTTCCAAGCTTGTTTCAACTTGACTTCTTGTCTGGTTATTCTTAACCACAACCAGTCCGCTTTCTAGCTCGCTTCCACCAAGTGTGATAATGGTCTTGGCTCCAAAGACATCTGCTGACTTAAACTGGGCCTTGAGCTTGCGGTCCAGATAGTCACGTTCTGCACGGAAACCTTGCTTGCGAATGGCTTGAACCAACTCCAACGCTCCGCTATTGGCCTCCTGACCTAAAACCGCGATATAAACATCTAACTGGGTGTCGAGAGGGAGCTCGATGCCTTGCTTTTCAAGGACCAAAATCAGGCGTTCAATCCCCATACCAAAGCCAAAAGCTGGCGTTTCTGGTCCACCAAAGTAGGTCACCAAACCGTCGTAACGTCCACCGGCACAGATGGTCAGGTCATTTCCACCCACTTCTGTCATAAACTCGAAAATAGTATGGTTATAGTAGTCCAAACCACGCACCATGTTGGTGTCAATAGTGTAAGCAATACCTAGGCTGTCCAACATAGACTTGACCGCTTCAAAATGAGCTGTACTTTCTTCATCTAGATAGTCCAAGATAGACGGTGCGTTTTCCACAGCGACCTTATCTTCTTTTTCCTTGGAATCCAACACACGCAGGGGATTTTCTTCCAAGCGACGCTGGCTGTCCTTAGATAGCTGGTCCTTGAGTGGCGTCAGATAGTCAATCAAGGCCTGGCGATAAGCGGCACGACTCTCGGGATTTCCCAGACTGTTGAGGTGGAGGCGAATGTCCTTGATTCCCAACTCTTCAAAGAAGTGATAGGCCATAGCAATGGTTTCTACGTCTGTCGCTGGGTTATTGGAACCAAAACACTCCACACCAATCTGGTGGAACTGACGGAGACGACCAGCCTGCGGACGCTCGTAGCGGAACATTGGGCCCATGTAATAGAACTTAGCTGGCTTTTGTACTTCTGGGGCAAAGAGCTTGTTTTCTACATAAGAACGGACAACGGGCGCTGTCCCTTCTGGACGTAGGGTGATATGACGTTCTCCCTTGTCATAGAAATCGTACATCTCCTTGGTCACAATGTCCGTGGTGTCACCAACTGAGCGACTAATCACCTCGTAATGCTCGAAGATGGGTGTACGAATCTCAGCGTAATTGTATTGCTTGAACATGCTACGGGTAAAGTTTTCCACGTACTGCCATTTGGCTGATTCCTGTGGTAGTAAATCCTGTGTTCCTTTAGGTTTTTGTAGTTTCATAATAAAGTGTATAAAGCCAACTTCTTCTGATAAAAGTTGTACTTCTTCCTTTCCAAATTAAGTCATAAGGGCTCAAACTCTACCAGTCGAGCCTTGCAATCCTCCTTATTTTACCATAAATGCTCTGCTATTTTCCAAAAAAGTGAAAAAAATCTGTCAAGTAACTTTACTTTACAAAAAACTTTTGTTATACTGTTAAAGTTGGCGAAAGTCATACGCACTATTTTTAGATTTAAAAGGGGCTTGGCCCTGACATTTAATGGAGGAAGAAAGAAATGGCAGTACCTGCACGTCGCACTTCAAAAGCGAAGAAAAACAAACGTCGTACTCACTATAAAGTAGCAGCTCCAACTGTGAAATTTGATGAAACTACTGGAGATTACTCACGTTCTCACCGTGTATCTTTGAAAGGATACTACAAAGGACGTAAAATCGCTAAAGCTGCTTCAGCTGAATAATAGAAGGGAGATACCATGCGCGTAAATATTACACTTGAACACAAAGAATCTGGTGAGCGTTTGTACCTTACTTCAAAAAACAAACGTAACACTCCAGACCGTCTTCAATTGAAAAAATACTCACCAAAATTGCGTAAGCACGTGATTTTTACTGAGGTGAAATAGGGATTCACTACACGTCAATAGACGGTAGAAACCTTGATTTTATGCGATTTTTGAAATATTGAATTTCATTACATTGCAGTACAAATCAATTGAGTCTCTACATTTTTCTCTACACTTTTTAGATAATAGAATTTAAGTAGAACATGCAGATAATAAAAGGAACACTTCGTATGAGGTGTTCCTTTTAATTATTGCTCTTTCGGTATGAAATATACTCAGTTAAGATTCTTGAATCTTTAAAAATTAAATTCTAAAAAATGGGATATCTTTTTTTCAAATCTATCACTGCCTATCCCATGTTTAAAACCATAGGTCTCAGACATAGAATTCATCATCAGGTGTTGGATAGACCTCATCATATCTTTTTTATCATTCGATAGTGTGAAATATAATTGCTGCAGTTCATCTAATGAATACCTCTCTAACATTGTCATCCACATTCTTAGCATACTTACCACAATATCTGATAATTGAATAAAAACATCATTGTCAGATTTGATAAATTTATAATTTGCCTTTTGCCCAAAGAACTCTACGGGAATTTCTTCAAATTTTTCTTGTATAGTATACTCTTCATCGAATATATGTTCTGAGTTGTAGTAACTAACTATGGAGTTCGCATATAAAGAATAGTAATCTTCAATCAAAATACCAGCTTTATTTGACTTCAGCAACGCTAAGTCTTCCTTTTTATTAGCCTTAAGCGATTGTCTAATATATTCCATGTTAAAATCTTCATTGACTGGGTTAAATTTTTCAATCCAACGCAACAATTCATTAATAAATTGTTGGTGTTCAGTTATATTAGGATAATCAAAATACCTCATAAAATTCACAAACCAATCTCTATCCCTTTTGATGTGAAAGTATAAAGTATCCTTTAAATTTCTACTAAAATCTAAGCCACCTATTGCTGATTCCGGCAATGTATCAATTATATCAACTATGCTAAAATAAAAGTTATCCAGATACGAATAATGTATCCAACAATTATTTTTGTTCAACCATTCAAGAAAAATTTTAAACCGCGGTTTAGCAAGTAAGTCAATGAATGTTGTAGCCTTTTGTTTAATATGTTTAAATTTTATTTCATTCATATTTACTTGTAAATTTAAGCTATTGACTAATTCATCTATAATAGTTTGTGGTACGATTTTCCCTTTTTCAAAAGCCAAGCCACCCAAAATGAAGTATGCATGTTCGTCAAAGTTAAAACCTTCTTCTGTCAACTTAAAAACTCTAGCATTATTGGTTTCATCATAGTATAAGACATACTCTTTATCCATATTCGGAATCTTATGTAAACTAGTAATGTTATTTATTATTCCTGTATAGTCCATTTCACTAACCTCAGAATTCTAAAATTTCCATTCTTCTTGTATTTCTAAGAACGCATTTTTCAACTCTCCAATTGTTTTATATCTATAATTATGATTCGCGTGCAATCCCTTTTCCATAAATTCCTTTAATTTGGGGAAATCGAATCTATTCATATTCTTAAATCTTCCAGTTAACACAAAGTAAATTAATTTTGAGAGGGCATAGTATTCGTATTGCTTGTTGTAATTTTTAAATCCTTCTGTACTTAAACCAGATACATCATTAAAATAGCCACGAACTTCTGTTTCTAATGATGTTAATTGACTATCCACTGTTTTAACTAATCCAAAGTCAGCAATTTTTACGACAACCTCTTCTTGATATTTTTTGAGTAAAACATTTTTAGGGCTAATGTCTCTATGTAAAAGCCCAATTCTGTCAAACACATCAAAAGCCCTAATTATTTGTAAACAGATTTTTCTACGTGCAATAAAACTTAGTTTCTGATTATTCTTCAAAATATAATCATACAACGAAAAATCTGCGAACTCCATATAGTATTCATTTTTGGTTTTATCTAGGCGATAAACTTCTAATACATACGGAGAATTTATAGATTTCATAACTTCATACTCTTTATAAAATCTCTCCAATTCTTTAGCGTCCAAATCTGTCTTAGCTCTTTTCACAGCAAAATATTTATCATAAAAATCATCAAAGTATTTAAAGACCTGAGCATACGAACCTTCACCAATAGGGAACAATTTAAAACTGGATTCAACAGTCCCACTTTTTTTATTAATAATATCTCCAATAAAAAATATAGGTAGTTCGTATTTAACTTCAACTTGTCCCATATCTGTTGGTATAGAACTTCCTCTATATTCCATAAGAAATTCTTTGCAATTATCAAATATTTCACCGTAATCTCTATCAATAATAAAACCACTATTTTTTAATTCCGAAACATTTAATAATCTATTTACAATATCAATACAAGTAAGTAATTCCCTACTAGATTCAGCAAGGAAGTAAAAATTTTTCTGCTTAATTCTGGAATTCATTTCTCTCAAAAGTAAATTAACATGATAATGAATACTTGAAAGTAGTAAAGAAAGCCTTGCCCCAAAATTTGACTCATATAGGTATTGATAGTCTGACTGAAAGCCCTTAGAAAACATTTCAAGAAAATCAATCTCTATTGACTTTAGTTTATTAGAAAATTCCGCTGTCATTTCCTCATCAACTATACTCATCACTTAAAACCTCCTTAATTTCCTTGTAACCATATATTACTGTCAATTTGTAGTCTTTATTCTCTCACTTTTCCTGACTTCAAAATCTTGACTAAGTATCCATTTTAATTTTCTATGACTTTTTTTCTTTATTCTAGAAATACCCTTTCGTTTGTTATTTGAAATTATTATATCCTTTCTCTTCCTTAATTTTAATACAAATAATTGTTCAAAGAAAGCATATGCCAAAATAGCTTTTTGTACCATCAAATAATTGACATCTGATTCTTTTACTAATCCATGTAAGAATAAATTCCTATTTAATGGTAATATTCCATCTTCATACATATCTTCAATATCTTTAAATTTTTTAAATAGGTTAATCTCTTTATAACCTTTTTCGTGGTCTTCAGATATATACGAAATTTCAGCAATAAGATTTTGGAGAAATTCATTATCATCATTTGAGGTATCCAAAAAATTTCTAAAGGAGTTTTGAGAGGTTTCTAAGTTAGCTATTTTTCTTTTTTGTTGACGAATTTGTAACTCTGACAAGATAAATTCTATTCGCTCACAGCAATAAATAACCATAAGTTTATACATCCCAAAATCTTCAAGTTTTTTTAACTGATTCATTTCATGAAAAGTCCTTAAAGATAGAGGAACAAAATCATATACTAACTTATTGTTTTCTTCCTCCCAATATCTAAGATGTTCTTTTAGAAATTCATCCGCATCTAATTGAGAGTCAAATGTAGTATATAATATAACCTCGTCCAAAAATAATAGGGGAGGATAAATATCAAACTTTAAGCAGTATGCTATTTTCTTTCGACTATTTTCATCTAGTGCTTCTTGTAATCCTGAAAAATCAATAGAAGACAAGATAGATGACATCCGAGTTAATATTGGCTTATAAACTTCTTGCATTACTGATAGTTGATGTGAGACTGTTGAAATAACTGAATAGTAATCCTTCATCATGCTTTGAATTGAAGAATAGTTTTCCACAATAGGTTGTATTGCATTTGCCACAGTTTCTCTAATAATTTGAATTATTTGAACCGCCCCCTCAAAATTATACATATTAGCTACATCACTAATACTAGGTTTTTTCAAATTAGTTTCTTGCTGTTCTAAATCTTGTTCCATACCTATATTATAGTCTTTCTTCATATTCTATATTACTTATCCATATCCCTCAACGCATATTCACATGCTTGAATCACGAAACTTGAAAAAGTTACATCTTTGTTTTGAATTGCTTTCTCTATTTCTTCAATAAGTGGTACTGGAAAACGAATTGTTTTATTTTCTGTTTCTTTGCGATTTGATTTTAGTTGAAATGCCATATCTTTTCTCCTCTTTTTGTTTTTAGGATATAGCATTTTGCACATTAAATATGCATTGCGTTTTGCATTGCAAACTTAGTACTATTACGTTATAATGTAATAAAAATTAAAATATAGGAGCCCAGATGGATATTGCTAATTCATTAAGAAGGTACTTAATATTAAAAAATAATCTAATCCCCTCAACACAAAATAGAATAAAAGAACTTGGAAGAGAAATTTTTCAAGCTGAGGTTTCTCTAAATGGTATTTCAGATGAAAAAGTATTTCTTGAGGACTTTAAATGGGATATTCGAACAAGAGGATTTACTATTTTCAATCTGATTCATCTACCGTCCCTGATTGCGTTTATAATCTTTCTTATAGTTGTATTACTAGCCTTAGCAGGGGTTACCATTATTGGTGTCATTATAGAAACAATTATTCGAACTTTTATACTTTTCCAAGATTTTGAGTTTGAGGATACATTCTTCTATATCCCAATAAAAGTGGTTGAAGACTTTATCTATTCTCCTCCCTCAATTCCTGTTCCGATTGTGGTTGGGCTTTTGATAGTCTGGGTTTTATACAGTATCAGACAGGTTCAAAAAAATAGAATCTACTATGAAAATGTTGTTATTCCAGAGAATCGAAAGAAAAACGCTCTCGTCCCTGGAAAGCGTAGAAAACAACAATTAGCAGTAGATAATCTGAAAAATACCTTGAAATCCACTGAAGCTCAACTACTGAACCATCAAAATGAAATGATGAATATTATGAATACCATTTCCATTCCCAATCAGTATTGGACTAATGATGAAGTCATAAATTTCCTCATACAAAAATTAGAATATGGGCAAGCGAAGACTATCGGAAAAGCTTTGAATCTTTGGGATATAGAAGTATCGACTAGAAGAGTTGAGCAGGCATCGAAAGCTGTTATAAAAGAGACGAGAGAATCAGAAGCTCGTCTGGCTAGACAACGTGCAGAACAACACGCGCAAGAGCAACGTAACATTAGAGATAATACCGAAGCTCAAAATAAAGTGGCAGAAGAATTAAAACGAAGGAATGACCGTTCTGAGTTCTATGATGATATTGCGAAGAAAAACGGTTGGTTATAAATAAGGAGACACACTATGAACAAAAAGAAATTTTTAGCTAGCTTTACACTATTGGCATCTACAGTACTCTTATTTGCTTGTCAGAGTAATGAAAGTACCACAAAATCCTCTGAAAAAATTGTTGAAACCTCCTCTTCATCAAAGGATTCAATCTCCGAGGAACAAAGAAATAAGTGGTTGAAGGAGTTTTATGAAGAAGTAGCTGAGACTGTTGGTTCAAACTACCATAATGAGATTGAAGAACGTAGTCAAAAAGCATGGAATGAGAATCAAACCAACATCTTCAATGGACAGGCTAGTCTAAATGTTACTAATGATTACCTTCCTTCTGAATTGACAAAGCTAAATGTCACGATTGACGGTTATGATGAAGCAACTAGAAGATTGAAAGTTACTGTTACTAACAACTATGATGAAACACTGATTGGAACAACAACCAATTCAAACAACAACAACTTGTACGGGACATATTTCACTCTATATGGCTACACAACATTGTCAGGACGTTCTGAGAGGGTAAAAATCGCTCAGATTGCTCTTGTTAGTGATTTACCTGCTGGGGAGTCAATTAAACTTGAAATCCTTCCATCAGCTCTTGCAAATTCACAATCTGATTATGCTAAAAAATTTCAAAATAGTGAGTTAGATTCTAAATACTACTTACTATCAACCAATTACGGAAATTCCTTATGGGACATTACTAAAGACCAAGTAATGGGAGAAGAGATTATTTCAGAACAAATAGTATTATCTAGCCTTGCGAATATCTACATTGTACCCAAGCTAGTATTTGAAACTTACCCATCTACAGCTCCAAATGATTCTGAGCTAGAAAATCTAATTTCAAACAATTAAAGAAAAGAGCAGACTAATGAATATAAAGAAACTAATTTTGACCCTACTAACTCTAACACTAACAATTGTCCTTTGCGCTTGTAGTAATCAATCGAATACTAATGATAGTCAGCTATCAGGAACATATTCATACGAAAAAGGCGGTATTGATGGTTCTGAAATGGGATTCGAAGACGAAGAATTGACATTGCATTATGAACTAAAAGTAAGTAGTGATGAAAACATACTTAATATCAATCTCCTTTCAGAGGGAGGAAATAATGTGAAGTACCTCTATTCAGAGAAAGTAACTATTGATACGGACAAACAGATTATCAGTGATAGCAATGGAACGGAGCTGAAATATTCAGTTTCAGGAGATTCTGTAACAATACCTGATTTAGCAGGAGATACAGGGGATACTGTAACTTTAACAAAAGAGTAGAAAAAGATGAGCGACGGAACTCATCTTTTTTTGCTTTCTAAAATTTAACGGATAATAGTTTTAGATTGATTTGTGCATAAGGGTAGTTTATATAAGATAGAATTTAAGGTCATTAGGAGATATACCTTTGTTAGGAAGTGTGTAATGTTTCAACAACAAATAACATTGTGGTACAGAACTTTTTAAAACCGAAAAATGGTTAGAAATAAAGAGCTGAAAACACTTGAATTGATAACTAGTTTAGATTTATCGAATACACTTTGTTGGCGTAAAGAAACACATTTTGAAGAGAGAGCGTAAGCGTTAGTGCGGATTGAATGTCGCCAACAAGAGGAATCGAGTTGGCAGAGAGAAATCAAGCGTACGAACGGAGAAAAAGTTGATTGAGCCAACAAAGGGAGTGAGGGTAAATCTTAGAAAGTTACAATGCAAGTGTTTTTAGCCTTTATTCTTACTATTTTGAGCTTTTATAAAGTGATGTAGCTTCACGGCTTTGCCGTGGGAAAAGAATACATAATAATGAGAAAAGTATAATTCTAGAGTATTAACTATCTTATTGAACAAGATTCCACAAATTTGTTAAAAAGAGAGAATCAGATATTTCTGCTATCAAAAATGCATTTTCTCCGTCAAAACCGAATGATTTTTGCAAATTATACAGATTAGAGAATGTCGGTAAATCAATACCTTTTTTCCAGTTGGTAATTTGTGCTATGTCTACATCAAGATACTCGGCAATCCCTCGCTGAACAGATAGCGGCTTTCTATCATCGTCAATGCTACGATAATTAAGTTTATTTCTAATAAGTTCTTGTAACTTTTGCTTTTGCTCATCTTTCAATTTAGAATCCTTCTCTGATAATTTACACAGACCAAGTTTTTCATAGTCAGATATACTATTATTTACTATCTTGTCTAAGAAGCATAAAAGCTTATTGAAGTTTTTTACAAACGTCTCCTGATTCTGTTTAGCTATTGTTCTTTCTGAGACTCCAGAATTACCTGAAAAAACAATCCCATCATCAATAATAGTGTCAAATATCCTAAACTCTGTTGCCTTCTTAATCGAATCAGGAAGATGAGATGTTGTTGGTATTTTGTGTCTAGCAGATTTTAGTTTATCTGGTAATACTGAAACAATTCTATCTCGATCATATTTTATAGCATCTAGTTGCTCCATCCTATAATAGCAAAATCGGATAAAATTATCCGTGAAATTTTCAAACTCGATTTCGCCCGAATTATATTTAACTTTGAAAAGTATGTCAGTTGCAAACTCTGCAAGTTTTTTTGTGTTTTCATAGTTTGGGACTGCACCAACTCTCCAGCTCGAAATACTATTTTGAGACACTCCCAATTCTTTTGCAACATTCAACGATGAAATTTTATACTTTATTTTAATACGATAAAGAAACTCATCAAGTGCTTCACTGAAATAGAAATCCGTAAGCTCATCAGGATGTTTCTTTGCCATGATATAGCAGTGCTCTTTGAGTTTTAAGGTTAAGTCAGAGAGTTCGTCATTGAATTTATTGTTAGTCTTATGCATCAGATACACAGCTTTATTTTTGTCTTTGTCCATCTGAAATTTACATTCCTCTTCAATGCAAGAAATAAATGCTGAAAGAGTCTCTAATTCATCAAAACTAGGTTCGGAAATAAATGTGTTATCTGCCCAACTTTTTAAAGTATTCTGATTGATTCCTATTTTTTCTGCAACAACAGTTATTGAACAATTCAGTATGGACTGCAAGTAATTCAGATAATTTTTTAATGAACTTGAAAATTCAGTACGCTGTTCTTGATGAAATTCTTGAATTGTTTTTTGCATATTGGATTACCTCTAGTTATTATTTGTTTGATTATACCACGACGTAGCCTTCAAAAAAAGGGCACGCTTTTTTGATAAACAGGAGAACAAAAAATCCAAGTCATTTAATATTAAACCCAATGCATTGTCTGAATTTCTATAGTATTCTTAGTTCATACAAGATAGCTTCTTGTATATATCGAATGTGCACAGATGAAAAAACAAAAGAAAGTTGGTATTTATTATGAACACAAAAATTGTTGTTGACCTCACCCAAACTCTTGGTCATCGATTAAGGTTTAAAGAAGCAAAACCAAAGACGGAGTTTGGTTCAGAAAAGGTCATCGGGACTTCTGTCTTTGTACTTGACAAAGATGGGAACGAACAAGTGGTTTCGATTTATAAACCTCTATCTGAATTACCTGTTTTATCAAAGCTATCTCCTTTTGACGAGGTCATATTTGAAGGTTTAGAAGGTTATGTTCGTGGCACTAGTCGAGAAGGTTCTACATTTGTAACTCTAAAACTGGTGTTGAGAGCAGAAAGTGTGAAGGTACAAACGAATGGCTAATATCATTACATCACAAGCCATCAGAACTGCCCTGGGAGTTCTTGAGGAAGATTTGTTATTGTTAGAGTTTGACAAAAAATATGCAAATTTAGCAAAGAACAAAGGAAAGTTTCAATCTCTAACTCAATATTCTATTTTGGGATTGAACGAAGAGACAGATTCACCTGTATATATCGGTGTTATCAAGAAAACTGGTGAGGTTGCTACTCTTGATGAATATAAAGAACATCAGTTAAAAACAGCTAATGTCGAACTTGAAAGAATTATACAAGAAAAGAAACAACTTGAAAATGAGATAGCAAAGTTACAGATAAAAAATGCTAAATTGAACGATGAATCTTGGCTCATAAGAGACGACTATGCTAGAGTAGCTGTTGAATTTGATGAACTTGGAGACTTATTAGAAGAGTTAAAGAATGAAACAAAGCAAGAGCGGAGAAAGCTTAAGCAGAAGATTTTTAGAGAAATTCAGCAAATGAGTTTTTTTGATAAGTTAAAGTTTTTGATAAGTTAAAGTTTTTAATACGTTAGTACGAAAAAAAATCTAAGTCGGCAGGGTTAGTATTACCCTGCCGACTACAGTGACAATGACAAGCGGACTTAAAACCTTGATTACATACAATCTAAGTGCATGAATGTTGACATCACAAAAAATGACAAAGGAGGAATTTATGACAAAAACTGACAGGCTCACAACTGCTTCACTTGAAAAAGCGAATAGCATTCGAAGTACTTATCGGGCACACTCATTCTGCTGTGTGCTGAATAATGTTGATAAGTTATTCGATATTGAGACAGACTTTTTTGAAGACCAACGTTTTAGCGACAAGACTAGAAAGCGAGTTGAAGAATTTAGAAAAAAACTTCCAAAACTAGGCTATCCTTTTTCACCTAAAAGAATGATTGAAATACTAATTGATTTTTGGATGGAAGATAGCGAAGATAGGAGTTGTGCTGTTAATTACGAAATCGGTGAAGATGGAGTTCATCATTGTCATATGATTCTTGAAGGTAAGCAAGCCATTCGCTTCTCAGCTTTACAAAAACTCTATCCCACAATCCATGCTGAGCTGACTCGAGGAACAAAAGAAGAAGTATTTGCATATCTCAATAAAACAGGAAAACATGAAGAAAAAGCACATACCATTGTCGTTCCCATGATGATTCACGGAGAGATTAGAGCCAGTAAACAAGGCAAACGTACAGACCTTGAGATTATTGAGCAACTTTTAGAAGAAGGACAGTCCCCAGAAGAAATCATGTGCAGAAATATTGGTTATCGGCGCTTTTCCAAATTGATAAAAGAACACTATTATCAGATGCGATTACGAATGTCTCCTAGATTCAAAGAAAATATGGACGTTATTTATCATGTCGGCGCTTCCCGAAGTGGCAAGTCGTATCAGCAAATACGCTTGATGGATAAATACGGAGTAGGTAATGTCTATGTTTGGAGCGACTACCAGAATGGTGGGTTAGACAATTACATGGGAGAAAAAATTCTGTTTATGGAGGAATTCAAGGGAGAATTGTCTTACCAAGAATTTCTTCGTGTGACAGACTCCTACGTTCAGCAATTTCACGCTCGATTTACTAACATCTACGCTTTATGGGAAAAAGTACACATCAGTTCAATATTTCCACCTAAAGAGTTGTATAAGTTGATGGTTAGTAACTCGCTGAGAGCAACCGACACGATGGAACAAATGATGTTACGGATAAGCAAGGTAGTCTATCATTTCAAAGTTAAAAATCAAGGGAAGGTGCAATACAAATCTATTTCTTTTTCAATAGAAGATTTTAATCGTCATACAATAGAACAAATTGAGAAATTTGCTTATCAGTTTGACAAAGCCAATCCAAATGTCCTTAACTATAACTTTGAAACAGATGCATTTTTGTATACAATGAATCCAATAAAACATCTAAAGAAAAAAGCCATCACTCCTACCGACCAAAGAAAAAGTGATGACTTAAATCAGCGAGATAAGCAATAAGTTATCTCTATTGATATTATCGCATATTTAAAGGAAAAAGGATAATAGAAATGAACTCCGAAAAAATAAATCATATTGAAACTCTACTGAATCTATTAGTTGCCTTGATTCAGCAACAGACAAAACAAAATATCATATTTGGAATTGTGACACAAAAGGAGCTATTAGCTCTCGTAGATATTTCTCCTAACACATTGAAAAGTTGGGAGAAAAAAGGCTTGCCACGACTTGAACCTCCAATTGAAGGTACTAGAACAGTATATTACAAACTATCAGATGTACTTGATTTTTTGGAAAACTAGGTAAGAATGTGCTAAAATAGGTTCATCTAATTAGGAAAAGAGGATAGTCTATTTTAGCCTTTTCATTATCTGCATGAAGAGGCATTATGAAAACTGAAACAATTATCTATAAAAATAAAAAAGTAATTAAGAAGACCAAAAACAATGGTGAGGTCAACTACGTTTTAAGAGGTGTTTATCTAGGACTAGATGAAAAAACTGGTAAACAAGTCACTACCTCCATTACCGCTAAAACTCTTCGCCAATTGGATAGAAAGTATATTCAAGCTAAACTGGATTTCGAGGAGCGGGGAAGCACCCGAAAAGAAGTTATAAGAATTAATACTTTAGAAGAGCTTGCTGAAGAGTGGTTTAAAAACTATCAAAATTGGGTTACATCTGCTAATACACTAAATCGAGTAAGAGGTTATCTTGACACCTACATCATTCCAAGATTTGGAGAATACACACCGGATAAAATTGAATCCTCTGAAATCCAATCATGGGTTAATGAGCTTGCTGAAAAGGCAAAAAAATCTGTTGAATCTGGGGTAAAAAGAGCAGAGAAAGGAAGTGCAAAAGATTTCGGAGCTGTGACTCATAAGTTGAGCGATATTTTCGACTTCGGAATAACGAGCTATGGACTGTCAAAAAATCCAGTATCCACTGTTAAAATACCTCCAAAGCCAAAAGCCAATAAAAAACGAATTATGGTACTTCATGATGACGATTTATCACATTGGTTAAAATTTTTGTCAGATTTACCAGATACACGAGCTAATCGTAGATTTAAAGTCATTTGTAACACTCTGCTCGCTTCAGCTTGCCGTATCAATGAATTACTAGCATTAGAAATTCATGATTTGGATTTAGAAACAAGCGAAATTATTGTAAATAAGACTCTGATGTGGAAAAGAGCGAATAAGAAGTTAGGAATAAAGGGGGAAATGGTTTGTAAACCAACTCCCAAAACCAATGCAGGAAATAGGAGAATTCCTGTGCCTTCAGATACAATTGCTTCACTCGTCGAATTTCATAACGAGATGAATACTTATTTTGAAAAGCATGGATTGCCTAAGTCCGACCTAATATTCCCAACAATTTATGGTAATTATATGTGTGATAGAAATGAGCGTGCCACACTTAAGAAACGTCTATCCTCACTTGGACTACCTGATTATGGTTTTCATTTATTCCGTCACACTCATGCTTCTTTGATGTTGAATGCAGGAGCAAACTGGAAAGAATTACAAACTAGAATGGGGCATCAGTCTATATCCACTACTATGGATACCTATGCAGAAATCGCTCCAAAACGAAAATTTGAAGCAGTTAATATTTATCTTGATAAAGTTGCTAAATTAACAGCTTAAGTTATCTCTACATTTTTCTCTACACTTTTGAGTACAATTCATAAAAGTCTTGCTATATCAAGGCTTTCGATAGCTAAAATAGACATTATTAGACCCTTACTGAAGTTAAGTAGACATTCAATACACGTCAGTTGACGGTGAAAACCTTGATTTAAAGCAATTTTTGAAAGATGAACTTTCATTACATTGCAATATAAATCAATAAGAACTCTACCTTTTACTCTACCTTTTTTAGATGAATATATCATTTGGATATTGAAGTTAAGCCCTGTTATCATTTCGATGGCAGGGCTTTTTAATATTTGGTACACTAACTTCTTATCTATATTTTGGTGGAGCTGAAATTGACATCTACAAAGTTTAATGTTAAAATTCATTCAAAAATATATTTGAATGAGGTGTATAATGATTCAAAATGTTGTTACTTCAATAATCCTGTATTCTGGGACAGCCGTAGACTTACTTATTATCCTAATGTTATTTTTTGCCAAAAGAAAAAGCAGAAAAGACATCATTAACATCTATTTAGGACAATTTCTAGGCTCTGTTAGTCTAATATTGCTAAGTTTGCTTTTTGCATTTGTCTTAAATTATATTCCTAGTAAAGAGATTTTAGGTTTACTCGGTTTGATTCCAATTTTCCTAGGCCTCAAAGTTTTGCTTTTAGGAGATTCTGATGGAGAAGCTATTGCAAAAGATGGTTTGCGAAAAGACAATAAAAACCTGATTTTTCTAGTCGCTATGATTACTTTTGCAAGTTGTGGCGCTGACAATATTGGTGTCTTTGTCCCATATTTTACCACCTTAAATTCAGCGAATTTGATAGTGACTTTACTTACTTTTCTAGTCATGATTTATCTCTTGGTTTTTTCTGCCCAAAAATTGGCACAAGTCCCTTCTGTTGGAGAAACTTTGGAAAAATATAGCAGATGGTTTATTGCCGTTGTCTATTTAGGATTGGGGATGTATATCCTGATTGAAAACAACAGCTTTGACATGCTATGGGCTGTGTTAGGCTAGGAGAAAAAATTATGAAAAAAGATAGTATCTGTCAAGTGGATGTTATTAATCAACAAAATGTTACAACCGCAACGAACTACCTTGAAAAGGAAAAAGTCCAAAAATCACTTCGCATTTTATCAAAATTTACCGATAATAAACAGATAAATATCATCTTTTATCTCCTTGCCGTCGAAGAACTCTGTGTCTGCGATATAGCCTGTTTACTAAATCTCAGTATGGCATCTGCCTCCCACCATCTTCGTAAACTAGCCAATCAAAACATCTTGGACACTAGAAGAGAGGGGAAAATTATATATTATTTTATAAAAGATGAGGAAATCAGAGATTTTTTTAACCAACTAGGATAACAATGGATACTTATGCCGAATTAGCACCTAAAAAGAAAGCTGAAGCTGTTGATATTTATCTCAAACAAATAGCTAAGCTTACTAGTTAATTATATGACTACATTTTTGACTACATTTAATATTGTAAAATCTATAAACCTTGATATAACAGTGTTTATGACGCGCTAAAATAACATTTCCGAACCTTTACTGAGGTGAAATAGGGATTCACTACACGTCAATAGGCGGTAGAAACCTTGATTTTATGCGATTTTTGAAATATTGATTTTCATTACATTGCAATAAAAATCAACCGAATCACTACCTTTTTTGAAATAAGTTTTTGATTCGGATAAGCAATAAACCCACTGGCTAATTAAGTCAGTGGGTTTTTTGAATGATTAGAAAGAAGTGAAGTTACGGATTAACAAGATCTACAATGATAATTTCTGGGCGATTAAAGAATCTTGGTACTCGTGTAGATTCTTTGGCCAGACCCCTGCTTACAATAAAATACGAATTTTCAACTTCATATAAACCACCTGCATATTTCGGAAGAAAACCTTGATTAGGCGCAAATACACCATTAACCAAATAAGGCACTCTCCATTGTCCTCCATGCGCATGACCAGATAACACTAAATCAAATCCATACTTTTGATAAGTATCAATTAGTTCTGGTCGGTGCGCTAGTAAAACTTGGAAGTCAGTGCTTATTTGCTTCCTTTTTATGTCTTCAAGTTGGTCTAGCAAACTCTCACTAGTATCATACTTTTGAAAATATTCAGGATCATCAATGCCTGAAATAGTGATGGACTGCCCCCTTACATCAACTCTACTACTATTTCCAGATAATACAACCACATTCTGTTGTCTCAGATGTTCCAGCATCTGATCATATCGATTACTCCATATTTCATGATTACCTGACACATAGTAAGTATGATTAAATTTTCCTAGCCCGCTTAACAATTCTAGAGTTTTTCTGTCAGAAAGTTCATCATCAAAAATATCTCCACCCAATAAAATGATATCTGGCTTTTCTTTCTCTAATGTTTCCAAGATTTGTATCTGGTTTTTACCGTAATTTGATGAGTGTAAATCAGTAATTAGAGCAAGTCTGATTGGCTGAGATATTTTGGGACTAACAAGCCTGTAATGAGTTACTTGAAGCCGACTGTCAAAACCTAAAGCAAGAAAAATTAGGATACAAATAAAAACAAACCATCGTGGCTTAATATTTTTTAGTTTTTTCATTATTCGAACTATTTTACCAAATTTCTGTAACGAACAAACATTTTCAAAAGGTTACTCAATAATAATATCAAAATATTTTGTATCAACCTCTTTTGGAGCAACATAGCTAATACTTCGTTTGGCATTGAAAATATCAGATTCTTCCAATGAAGTAGAGAGTCCGCTCCAAGGTTCTAATGCGATAAAGGGACTCTGATTTGTAGTTGACCAAATCACTAAATATGGAAAATCATCAAATGCAATCGAAAGTTTCTTCTGATGATTTTTTGATTTCAAGGTTACCTTTCGAGATGCTAATTGATCCAATGTTATGGCATCATGCTCAAACAGTTTATAGAACAAGTCCAAGGTTTTTTGATTTCCCAAGAATGGCCGGCGGTCTCGCAGATCAAGTAAGCCAGTTTCTGGAAAACTTCTAGGTACTGTACAAGATTCTATTTTTTCAAATTCTAAATAATAGTCTTCATAACTCTCACCATCCAACAAGGGACAATTAAAACCTGGGTGACCCCCAATAAAGTAAGGTAGCTTTCTATGTCCCTCAAGGTTTTTCACCCGATATTCAGTTCGAATTGTATTGCCAAGTAGTGAGTAGTTAATGGAAAGTTCAAATTCAAAAGGGTAATTTTTTACAGTTTCCTCATTTGATGAAATAGAAAATTCCAAAGAGTTTTCAGTACTATTTACATTTTTGAACAGCATTTTTCTCACAAGTCCATGCCTTGGAATTGTGCCTGTAAATGTCGGTCTTTCTGCAGGTTCATAGATAGCCCAATCATTTCGTAAACTTCCACAAATAGGAAATAGAACTGGTGCTTGACCGCTCCAATAGGTCGGATCTCCTTGCCAAAGATACTCGATACCATCCTTGTCTTTAATAGAAATAATTTGCCCACCTAATTCAGAAAATTGTACTGTTAAGTTCTCATTTTTTAATTCGAGCATAAAAACTGCCTCCCTTATATGAAAACAAGGACGCTAACTTGAGCTAAGCATCCTTGTATTAGTTTTATTCAATAATCTGTGTTTCTGCTACTTTTTTATACCAATAAGCACTTTTCTTTGGATAACGTTCTTGGGTATCAAAGTCAACATAGAACAAACCATATCGTTTCTCGTATCCATTTGACCACGAAAATACATCCATCAAGGACCAGATGAAATAACCTTTAACATTGGCACCATCTGAGATAGCATCTGAAATCACTTCTAAATGCTTTCTCACATAATCAATTCGACCATCGTCATAGACCGTTCCATCTACAAATTCATCTTTATAGCCTAGGCCATTTTCAGTGATGTAGATTTTCTTATAGTTTGGATAGTCATTTTTTACACGCATGATTTGATCATAAAGGCCTTGCGGATAGATAATCCAATCCCAGTCCGTTTTTGGAATATCAACTGGAGACTCTCTACGACCGACTCCTTTGATTTGATACTTAGAACTTCCCTTTTCACCTTTACCATTATGGATAATTTCAGTCTCACCGTCATGAGCCCTCATCCAATCACTCATATAGTAATTGATGCCCAAGAAGTCGTTCAAATCTTTTGCGGCATCTAAGGCAGCGAAGTCTTCATCACGAAGGTCTAATTCCCCGCCATTTACTTTCAGAATATGTCGAACACCTTCAAGCGTTTTTTCAGAATAGTAACCCAAGTATGTTGCATCTAGGATAAATTTATTATGAATAATATCTTCTAGTTCCGCTGCACGAACATCGTCAGGATTGGTTGGATCATAAGGATATTTCGTTGGCAATGCGTGTACAACACCAATTTCTCCGCTATATCCAGCATCCTTGTAAAGCTTAATAGCCTTGGCATGTGAAACCATCATATTATGATGGGATTGGAATACCTTAGCTAAGTCATACTGAATCCCTGGTGGGAACTTCCCAACTAGATATTGCCCATCACCAATTGGACCGATTTCATTAAAGGTTGTCCAGTAATTAACTTCAGGGAATTCTTTGAAGCAAAACGCTGCGTAATTGACGAAGTGCTCAATGTTTTCACGATTTAGAAAGTCACCATTAGAATGTAGCGTTTCTGGTGTATCAAAATGGTGAAGCGTTACAAATGGTTCTACGTGACGTTTATGGCATTCCGCAAATAATTTATGGTAATACTCTACTCCCTTTGGATTCACTTCTCCAAAGCCTGTTGGGAAGATACGAGACCACGCAATTGAAATCCGAATGCCATTTACCCCAAACTGTTCACTTAGTTCTAAATCAACTGGATAACGATTATAAAAATCAGAAGCTGGTTCCGCAGTGTACCAGTAATTATCTTCTAGATACTTGTCCCACGCAACACGACCTTTTCCATCCGTCTGTGTAGCACCCTCTGCTTGATATGCAGCAGTTGCTCCACCAAATATAAAATCTTTCGGTAATGTTTTAACCATATGCCTACCTTCTTCTATCAAAAATAAATAAAGGGGTAGGAGTTGGAGATGATAACTCCCTCCCCTTTTGATTAAGAATCTGTATTCACAAGTGATGTGCTTGTATATAAGAGGTAGTTTTTCGCTAATCAAGGCAGTTTTTGAGGGAATACTGACTGTATTTTGAAAAAAACTAACGATGAGTAGCTGAAAAACTAGCCTTAGATGGAAGTGCTGAACTGTGAATACAGGTTCTAGAACTGTTGTTTGACAAAGTCAAGAGCACCTTGACCATCACGAGTGAGTTTAATATATTGAGCACCTTCAGTTTTGGCGAGTTTAATGCCCAATGCATCGGTTTCTTGTTTAATGTCCTCGTAGTTTGATGCTACTTGAGGTGCAAGGATGACTAATTGATACTCTGGCAAAATCTCACGGTGTGCCCCATAACTTCCTGCTGTAGCTGTAACTGGAACACCATATTCTTTTGCAGCTTTAGTTAGAGCGTTGGCAAGCAATCCACTTGTACCACCCCCTGCACAAAGTACCAAAACATTTGTTTGTTCAGAAATTTCGGTGTCGACTGCAGCTTTTTCAAGAATAGCATCCGCTTTGGCAGTATTAAAGTTGGCCGCCACTTTCTCTTTCAAGCTATTTTCAACTTTCCCTGATTGTTCTTCAGCAAGAATTTGCTCATCGTAAACTTTCAAGAATGGATAATAGATAAGTACATCGACAACGACCAATAAGATAGCTAGTACAAAGGCGAGTGGAGCAAAGTTTGTTCCCATTACAATCCCCAATGGTCCTGGAGTTGTCCATGCTAAGTTGACGCTGAAACTGTTCATTTTTAACGTATCAACAAAGAATTTGAAAATCCATACGTTAGCAATTGGAGCTAAGATGAATGGAACAAAGAATACTGGGTTGAGTACAAGTGGTGCACCGAACAAGATCGGTTCATTTACACCAAAGAAAGTTGGAACAACTGAAGCACGTCCAATTGCTTTATTTCGTTTAGACTTAGTCAACCACATAAACATGAATGGCACAACCAAGGTAGCACCTGTACCACCCATTGTTACGATAAACATTTGAGTACCTGAAGTCAGGATTTTGTCCGCATGTTGACCCGCCTGTAGAAGCTGGAAGTTGGTTTCAATATTGGCATAAGTAATGGCTGCAATTGCTGGTTCCACAATAGATGGACCATGAATCCCTACAAACCAGAACAAAGCATAGGCACCAAAGATAATTGTAATACCAACATAACCATCTGCGGCTGTAAATAGAGGCTCAAATAATTTCAGGATCGCCTCAGCAACGTTTGTTCCAAGGAATTGACGTGTCACAAGATCAATTCCATACAAGACAAAGATAGACAATGCATATGGAATCACATCTTTAAATGCCTGGGATACGTTCGGTGGAACTTCGTCTGGCATACGAATGGTAACATTGTTTTTCACACAGACCTTATAGATATTAACCGTAATGAAGGCTGCTAGAAAGGCTGTCAAAAGTCCCTTAGTTCCCATGTAACCATTGGCAAATCCACCTTCAATACCATCAGAAGCCAGTAATAAGAAACCTGAAATTGAAGCAATCATGGTTGAAATGAAGTTAATCTGATTGGTTTTTGGCAATTGACGGTTAAACGCATCTGTCAAAGATTTTGCGGTCGTTCCTGCAACTAAGACAGCTACAATACCCATTGTATAACCGTAAGGTTTCATGATAGCCGCAACTGCTTCATCAGACCAAGTAAATCCAAAGATATTAGGTACAAATGCTACCATTAGAAAGATACTTGAGAACAAGATAACCGGCATGGCAGCGATAAAACCATCACGGATAGCCCTTAAATAAGGGTTTCTCGAAATCTTTTCAAAGAAAGGCTTCCCTTTCTCAATGAATTCAATCAATTTATTCATTACTTATCACCTCGTTTGTAAAGTTCAATCATATGACTCATCATATCTTTCAATAATAATGTCGTCATGAGATGGTCTTGACCATGCATGAGCGTCACACTAAAGGCTAAATCCTCACCAGCCGCTTCTTTCTGTAACAAACTTGTCTGAGCATGATGGGCTTCAACAATACAAGCATTGGCAGCTTCAACTAGTTCTTCTGCTTTTGCGTAATCACCTTTTTGAGCAGCAGCCAGTGCCTCCATCAAACGAGAACGAGCATCGCCAGCGAATGCAACAATCTCAAAACCTAATAAAGTAATTTCTTCTCTGTTCATAATATGAACCTCCTATTTTTTATGTACTCAATGGAAATACCATTCAGACTAGGCGACGAAAACGTAGATAGAACTAAAGTTCATCAAGTTGAGGCAACAACGTCTGAATTGGATTTACGAAGAGTATGATTTACAACAACCGTTGAATATGTAACACAATATAAAACCTTTCACTATCATTTACTGGCTCATCAACCAATGATGTAATCATCTCAAAAATCTGACTTCCAACCTGATGGGCTCTTGGATTCTGGAGCTTGATGTACTGTTCCAAACTAGCAATCGATTCATTTGACTGATGGGATCTATCTAAGTAATTCAGAAAATAGGACAAATGAATCATAAAGCGATCGTAAAAATTGCTATTTTCTTTTGAGCGTCTAATCCCATTATCTATCAAAATTTGTTCAACCTCAGCAATAATTTTCTTACTGATGTCATGTTCTTCATTTGTGGGATGAATTGTTTCACCCTTTGCATTGATTAAGTGAAGTGCAATTTTACCAATCTCATCATTTGGAAAATCATTTAGCAACTTTTCACGAAACATAGCTAAGGCTTCACGCGCCATTTTATATTCCAATGGATATTCGGCTGAAATATTGGGTAGCCTACTTTCTTGATAAGTATTCTTTAAAACCGCCTGATATGCACAATAAATATGATCTGTCAGTGTCACATATAGATATTCTTGTACAGGGTAATGATAAGTTTCTACCAGATGATTGATGACCGTGTAGGTTGCAGAAATAAAATCTAAGGGAATATCTTTTAATAAGGTCAGAAAATTTTCTTTGGCTTCATCATTTTTTAGCGAAAAGATATTTTCTATCTTATCCTTAACAATTAAATCCCCTTTCTTCTTTTGAAAGGTTATACCTAATCCCATCACGACTGCCTGTTCCCCATGTTCATTTTTCACCAGGGCAGCGTTATTATTTAGTGACTGTATAATCCTAAACATATATCCCTCCTATATTTTTAAGCAAAAAAGACTACAAACAAACCGAGAATATCCTACTCTCAAATCCATTTGTAGTCTTGCCTAATCGAATTAGTTACAATCCACTCTATTCTTGCTGATGAGATTATTATAGCATATTCTCAGAAAATGTAAACCCTTTCTTTTAAGAAAATGGTTGATTTTTCAATTATTTTTCTAGCCAAGAAGTTGCTGTTTGAGACAAGACTGCATCAAGTCCCTCAATATTTTCACGACCAACAGTACGTAACCATTCACGCGCAGCTTCTTCACCTTGTTCAATATAGACTGGCACAACACCCGCCCACGTCGCACGACCACAGAGAACACCGTTAAATTTAGCACCTGCTTCATGTGCAAACACTAGTGTATCTTGGAAAAGCTTGGCAGAAACACCTGCACTTAGATAAATGTATGGCAAATGAGTTGATGCTTCTTGTTGACGGAAATATTCGGCTGCTTCTTCTTTTGTATAGACGACTTCCCCTGTTCCAAAGCCTTCTACAAAATTCATGTTCACAGGTACTTCTACCTTGAGAACATCTACTCCAAAGCGTTCATCCGAAAATACTTTCATAGCCTCATTTACTTTTCGAGGTTTGACTTTTGCAAATTCCACACTGGCATTGTCTTCAATCGTTTCATCATAGCTCAAAATTTCCAAGAAGAATGGTAAACCTTCTGCCTGACATTCTGAACCCAAGCGTTCAATATAGGCATGTTTTTGAAGATTGACGTATGGATCACCATCAACGTCATAGTAGAGTAGAAACTTAATCGCATCTGCCCCTTCTTCTTTTAGTCGTTTTACAGACCACTCTACTAAGCAATCTGGTAATCGACTAGTAGAGCTGGTATCATAGCCAGTTTTTTCATAAGCCAAAAGCAAACCGCACTGTTCGTCACGGGCGCGTGATGCTGGCAAACCAAATTCAGGATCTAACAGAATTGAGGAAGAAAACTGTGTTAATTCTTCTGAAACTAGTTTCTTTAGTTCTTCCATCTGCTCCACAGTAGGTTCTTCTGTCTGATGTTTTGCCATCATTTTTTTCAGGGCTCCACGTTGGTCAAAAGCTAAAGCTGAAATAATACCTGCTTCATTGCTTACTTTTTCCATGTACTTTCTTTTATCTGCTATTACTACCATATTATACCTCCTCGACTTCAATTTGAGAATACAATAATTCTGAATGTTCTAAGTTAACATAACCTGTCTGTTCTTCCTGGGCATTTAACATGCCTAAAACATTAGCATTTTTTAATAATTCTGCATCAGGTAAAGCATGTACCAAACCTGCTGCAATACCTGCAACAGTTGAATCTCCTGATCCCACTGGATTGACGACTTTGATTTTTGGAATTCTGACACGATAGAACTTATCATTGTGCTTGGCAAAAGCCCCCTGTGCCCCTAATGAGACAACTATCCAATCAATTCCTTGGAAAAGTTGACCAGACAAAACTGATTTCAACTCTTGAATATCATCAGTAACTTCTTTACCAATCAGTTGTGATAACTCCTCTGTATTCGGCTTAATAACTGTCGGCTTCTGCTGGCTTTCTAAAACGTTTTTCAGCGCCTCACCAGAACAATCCAAAACAACAGCTACACCGTATTTTTTACAAAGTTCTACAATCTCAACATAATAATTGCTAGCAAGTCCCTTAGGCAAACTTCCTGAAATAACAACTACATCTACATTGTTCAGAATGATTTCAAGGTGTTCGATAAAATTCAAGGCTTCATGTTCTTGAATAGTTGGGCCTTGTTCTAAAATCTCCGTCTGTTGTCCATCGTGAAGAACCGCAATACAGTTACGTGTTTCGCTCCCAATTTCCACAAAGGAGTTTTTGATAGCATTTCGAGTGAGTTGTTTCTTGATATAGCTTCCAATCTCACCGCCAATAAAGCCTGTTGCTACAACATCTTCACCGATTTGTTTCAAAACTCGTGTGACATTAAGCCCCTTACCGCCAGCTGTTTTTTGAACTTTTTCTACTCGATTGACCGTATCCAAATGAAAGGTATCCAATTGATAGGCAATATCAACTGACGGATTTAAAGTGATTGTCAAAATCATGTGAGCCTCCTAGTCGTGGTATTCTCCACGATCCCACTTTTCAAGAAATTCCGTAAAGAACTCTGGATTAGCTTGCTCTTGATTGAGCGTTTCAACTGCAGCAATCTTTTCAATTAAACGTTTGTTTGCTTCAGTTGGTTTGTATTCTGCTTTAATGAAGGCTTCAATGATGTCGCACATGAGCAACTCACCTGTAATCTTTCCTCCAAAACCAATGACGTTGGCATTTAACTCTTCTTTTGCATAGAGTGCGGAGGTCATATCACGAACCAGGGCTGATCGAATACCAGGTACCTTGTTTACAGCATTATTGATTCCAACACCTGTTCCACAAATACAAATTCCCAAATCTGCTTGTCCGCTTGCAACAGCTTCACCAACTTTTTTACCAAAAATTGGGTAATGAGTACGAACATTGTCATAAGTCCCAAAGTCCAATACTTCATATCCTTGATTTTTCAAATAATCTACCACAGCAATTTTTTCATAGGTTACAATGTGGTCACAACCGATTGCAATTTTCATCTCTTATTCTCCTTTGATTACAACAATTAGCACATTTTATTTAGCATATCAACACGAATTTGGTGACGGCCGCCATCATACTCACCTTCAACAAATCCTTTAACGATATTTTTAGCAATTCCTTCTCCTACAATCTCACTACCGATTGTAATAATACGCGAATTGTTGTGTCCTCTTGTCATATAGGCAGAACGTTCGTCTGAAACTTCTGCAGCGATCATGCCTTTGACTTTAGTTGCGGTCATAAATGGACCAACACCATAAGCATCAATCACAATGCCAAGATTTCCTTCCTCTTGATTAACTTCTGCAACTACTGCCAAAGTTGTATCAACAAAATCACTTCCATCACTGACATCTTTAAAGTCATATGATTTTTCTAGCAAATAATCTTTAATAACGTCTTTTAGTTTTGAGCCCGCTGGATCAGCACCGATAATGATTGTCATAACCTATCTCCTAACAAAAATAGAAAGTTGTAGCCATATTTGGCAGAAAATCTTTGTTTTGCAAAACTTAGAAAAAGCGTTTTCGCTTTTTATGTTTAAATTATACAACCAAACAAACACAAAGTCAACATATTTTGTTTTATTTTTGTTTATTTTTTTCGTATACAAACAAAAAACCAACATTCCGCTGTTGGTTTTGATAACTTTATGATTTTGTAGTGATAATTTCGATGTGGTTACTTAATAATTGGTAATTTTCATCCTTTGCATCCATATCGGTCACTAGAGCAGTTACATCATGCAAATCACAAAAGGAAGTAAAATCATCTTTTCCAATTTTCGAGGCATCCAGCAGTAGATATTTTTCTAAAGAATGCTTAATGGCAATATTTTGCGTATAGGCTTCCGCTAAGGTTGAGGTCATGACATCAGTTCCCTTAAGTCCGTTACCTGAAAAGAAAATTTTGCTGAATCGCATTTTTTCTAAACTTGTATTGGTAATTTCTCCTACAAAAGATTCTGTCACTTGGCGATATTCTCCCCCCAAGAGAAAGACTTGAAAATCCTCAGTCTTCTTTTGTGATAAGATGGTAAAAACAGGCATACAGTTTGTGATGACTGTTAGGCGAGGATTTTTAATGGCCTCAGCCAGAAAGGCCACTGTTGTTCCTGGACCTAAAAATACCGTGTCTCCATCTTCTATCAGTTGTGCAGCTCTTTCTGCTATCTCTTGCTTGGCTTCCTTATTCTGAATGTGTTTCTCAGAATGGGAATATTCCCGATATTGAAAAGCCTTATTACTTCTAGCACCGCCGTGGATTTTTGTTAAGACACCTTGCTCTTCCAATTCAATAAAATCACGTCGCACAGTCATATCAGTAACATTTAGCAATTCAACAATCTCAGAAATTCGAACTGTGCCTTTTTTGTTTACCAATCGTGTAATTTCTTCTAGTCGTTCTCGTTTATTCATGTTTAATCCTTTGTTGTTTTTTTACATTATATCAAAAATAAGCAAGAATATGTTGGATTTTTGAACATTTGTTCAATATTATTTTTTAGTTGTATTTTTGTATAAACGAGAAGACTTCAGAATATAATGACTTTCATTTTGGGAATCATTTTTAAATACAATAACTCCTTGTTTGGTGTATTCTCCAACTACATCAGCATTACTATCTAAAATTTGCATTGTTACATTATTTACTTTATATCTTTGCTTATTAAATAAAATCTCATTATCTTTAAACTGAATTTTTTTAGATTCATCAACATTTTTTATACTTCTATTTTCCACATTGGCTAATACATAATCTCCTCTAAAATTTTTATGAACAAAAAGGGCAACGGAAAAATTGCAGGTCTTGTTATTGGCTTGACTTTAACTTCACTCATCTGGGCGAAGTTTTTTGATTTATGATTTCCGTAAAACGATGGGTAAATTGGGCGGTCATTCCCCAGATATTTTCTGGTAGATTTTCATAAAATGGAACGGAGCGTTTGTGATGACTGAAAGGATAGTCAACCCCACCTCTCAAACGTTCAAAGGGAAAGTCACAATCTGGGACAATCTGTGAATCCAGTTGATAATAGACAGGGGACGTTTTCAACAAGGTTTCTAGTGGGACTGTAAAGAATCGAGCTACTTCATCATTCGGTTGAAGGGTCTGCCAGTCCAAGTGAAGTCGACCGACAAAACAGCGAATCGTCGAGCGTCCAAAAACTAGATAATCGATTTCTCCCAGCAACTCAATTTGTTCCTGTTGAATGTCAAGTTCTTCGATAACCTCACGAATGGCTGCTTCTTCTGCTGTCTCGCCTTCATCAATTCCGCCACCTGGAAAGGAAACTTCTCCCGGTTGAGAAATGGACTCGCTCCGAATCTCATATAAGACCTGCCACTGATTGTCTGACCAGACTAAGGGCAAGAAGACTGCATAAGAACGTTTTTCACCTAATGGCTGGGGCTGATAGTCTTTCAATAATACCTGCAATTGATCAGTCATGGCAACTCCTTACTAACTAGTGATTTACGTTTATTTTAACGAATTTTGTGGCATCTGGCAAGAACTTTGTCTAGATATAGCCGAACGAATTTGCTTTCATACCCGGAACCGAGGTACAGACAGTATAAGAATAGGGATTCCCGCATCACTCAACTGCTCTGCCAAGACCTTTAAGGTCACTGTCTTCCCTGTACCTGTCGCACCTGCGATGATTCCATGGCGATTGAGCCGCTTGAGCTGCATCTCCGCTCGACTGCTTCCATAACCAAAAGCAATAACATCTGACATATTCTAGCCTCTTTTCCGATTTTTTCTAGCTTTACTGTAGCATAACTTTTAAGAAAATAGCAGAGCAGACAACCGAATCATCTCAATATCCATAAAACAAAAAAGAAAAACCCGATAGCAATCGAGCTTAAAATTAAGATAACATCTACTTTTTTTAAAGCAATTCACATATCGAGTTTATTCTATATATTATAAGTACAAGTATTTAAACAAAGCGATCGCAAGGACTGATGCGAGGATTGGAGCAACCACTGGCACCCAAGCATACCACCATTTTGAATCAGATTTTGATTCACCAAGTACTGTTTTTGGCAGGAAGTGGTGAAGAAGACGCGGACCAAGGTCACGAGCAGGGTTAAGAGCTGGACCAGTTGGACCACCGACACAGGCTACCAAGGCCATAACTAGGAAACCAATGCCTAAGTGAGCAACTGCAATTGAACCTGAAGTATATGGAGCAGTCATTGTCTCAGCGACTGTTTTATCATAGCCTTGTTCAATCAATTTACCAACCAACTCTGAACCAAAGAAATGTTTGGTCAAAGCAAGTGCTCCGAAGAACAATACAAATGAACCAGCGAACTCATTTAAGAAGCCATTAATAGTTGCAGCTTTACGACTTTCTTTTGTACCATTGTCAAGCGCGCTGATTGTTGAGAACGAACCAAGGATGTGATTTGGATTTTCAGTTTTCAAGAAGTAAGGTTTGTATACTGCTACAACCACTAACTGACCAAACATTGCACCTAACAATTGCGCAACAATGTATTGAGCAACGTGAGCCCAAGGGAAGAGACCTGAAACAGCCAAACCAAGTGTAAAGGCTGGGTTGATATGGTTACCAGAAACGTTACCAAACATCAATGCTGGCATCATAACTGCCAAACCATAGCCAATCGCAATGAGAATCCAACCAGAGTTGTTTCCTTTTGTACCTTTTAAATCAACGTTTGCAACTGTACCATTACCAATGATAATAAGGAGTGCAGTCGCTAAAAATTCAGTGATATATTTCACTGTCCATGTAACATCCATATTTTTCTTATATTTCCTTTCAAAAGTTAAATTTTTTTGGACAACAACCATTTTATCAAGTATAATAAACAAAGTAAAGCCATTCGACAAAAAGAAAACGTTTACTCAAAAAAGTAGTAAATTCAGTAAGGAGATTAGGATGGGAGCTAACCAAGAGACATTAATGTATACACTTGAAAAGAGTATCCAGAAAAAAGCAGATTTGTTTGAACACAGTTTTTCTGCCTACGCTGTACGATCGATACTAGCCAGTCTTTATTTAGGATTGGGGATTGTCATTTCTCTTTATACAGCAGACAAACTCAACCATGTCGCAGAAGGACTCGGGAAGTTTAGTTATGGGTTGATGTTTGGTTGGGGGCTACTCATGATTTTATATATGAATGCCGAACTTGGAACATCCAACATGATGTATATGACAGTAGCCAGCCATCGAAAAACGATTCCTACGAAAACAGCCCTCAAGATGTTGGCAACCTGTATCCTTTTCAATTTTGTCGGTGCTGTCCTTGTTTGTTACTTGGTTTCATTGACACTGCCTTATCAGCACGTTGATGCTCACAGCTACCTATTTGAAGCAACGGTGGCCAAGCTTTCAAAGACACCTTTGACTCAATTTATTGAAGGAATTTTTGCTAATATTGTCGTGAATATCGGTGTATTTACCTTCTTACGCATCAAAGATGACGCTGGGCGTCTCATTTCCGTTATTTTCATCATCTTTATTTTTGCTTTCTTGGGATATGAGCACGTCATTGCGAACTTTTCACTCTTCTCCCTGGCCTTTTTTGCAAATGGTGGACCAGTTGAGGGAATGACTCTATTAAGTGTACTAAGCAATTTCTTCTTTTCTGGATTAGGAAACTACGTGGGTGGCGGTCTCTTTATCGGACTTCTTTATAGTTGGTTGAATCATCAATCCAAACTTTATGTAGACTAAAAAAACTACGGTTGGAATTCCAATCGTAGTTTTTTATTGTAAGATAATCTGCGCAACTATTGGACTAATCACCACATACATAATGCCTGTAATCCCAATAGCCAAGCCAGCCATCGCTCCTTGCGTATGCCCATATTTTATCGCTGTACCCGTTCCAATGGCATGTCCTGTTCCTCCCAAAGCAAGACCAACAGCTACCGGGTCTTCAATTTTTAGTAGCTTTAAAAAGACTGGGCCAAGAACACTTGTCAGAATCCCTGTTGCAACAACGACTACAAGAGTAACTGTCGCTATCCCTTGCATTTTATCAGTAATACCAACAGCCATAGCAGTGGTGACTGATTTTGGAAAAAGAGAGATTGCTAGAAAAAAATCCATTCCAAACCATTTTGCAATCAGGGCAGTAAAGACAGTATTAACAATACAGGCAACAAAAATTCCCAAAAGAATACTTCGAATGTGATGTTTCATTAGATGGAAAGAACGATATAAAGGAATTCCCAGAGCTACCGTTGAAGGCACAATAAGCATATTTAGATAGGACCCTCCTGCATAATATTCCTTATAGGAAATACCTGTCATTTTTAAAAAGACAATAATCAATCCTGTAGCTACTAATAGTGGGGTTGTGATTGGATGAGGAAATCTCCGATAGATCAGCATTCCAATTAAATATGCTGCAATTGATAACATAATACCAAAAATAGGATTTGAAAAAAGTTCAGTCATGATTTCCCTCCGTATCAATATAGTCACCTTCAAACTTTTGCTTCACAAATTGAACAACAAAACCAATTACTAAGATATTTAAAAAAATGGCGCCTAAAATGACGATGATAATAGGAAGTAAATAATCTTTAATTGCATCAAATCTCTCCATAATGCCCACTGCTGCAGGCAAAAAAAGAATGGTCATGTTAGCCAGCAAAAAATTTCCAACCGTCTGAATATGGCGAAGACGAATCAATTTGAACTCTAGGGCTAAAAATAGGAGGATTAAGCCAATAATACTTCCCGGAATAGGAAGATGAAAAATAGTCGAAATAGCTTCCCCTAAAAATGAAAATACTAGAATAATCATAAACTGAACATATAGTTTCATCTTTACACCACCTTAAATACTACTAATCCATCTGAGGTCATTCTCTTTTAGTCCAGAAAATCCCTTAATGTTAGTACTGTTATTAAGTTTACTACTCTGAAATTATTTTTCAAGGCTATAAAACGTTTACACCTTAAAAATTTGTCCTAAGCTATTTTATTTATTTTGCACATAATCACTTGACAATTTATTTCTGTAGGTGTATATTTAATATATAACAAGATTTGATATATGAAACTGAACACTATATATCAAAACTAAACCCAACCAACAACAAAGGAAAGGAGCGTCCTATGCATTTTCCAGTCCCCGCAGTGCTGACAGAATTTCTCATCATGGCTATTTTGGAATCCGATGATTCTTATGGCTATGAAATCTGTCAGACCATTAAATTAATTGCCAACATCAAGGAGTCCGCCCTCTATCCCATCCTAAAACGATTGGAGCAAAATGACTTTTTGACTACTTATTCTCAAGAATATCAGGGTCGTATGCGCAAGTATTATAGCCTAACTCAGTTAGGTCACGAAGAATTGGTCCGACTCAAAGATGACTGGGATACCTATACAAACACGATAAACGGCATCATAGAAGGGAGCGTCCGCCATGACAAGAACTGAGTACATGGAGCAGTTAGAAAAATATCTCAAAAAACTGCCCCACAAAGAATACTTTGAAGCCATCAGCTTCTTTAATGAGTATTTTGACGAGGCTGGACCAGAGCATGAAACAGAAATTATAGAAGAACTTGGTTCACCAAAAGAAGCTGCCAGCGAACTCATTAACAACATGCTCAACAAGCAAATCCAGGAGGAGAAGGATCAACAAGAACCTGTTCAACTCAACTGGAAACTCTGGGTTGGTCTGGGAGCCTTAAGTATGACAGGTCTCTTCTCTTTCTTCCTACTCTTTATCATGGGAGAGTTTATCGGAGTCATTCCTCTGTTTGCGACTCTTATCCTCGGCGCCTTTTTCCTCGGTCGCTACTTCCGTAATTTTAGCCAAACAAAACGAACGCTATGGTTGGCTATCCTAGCTGTCATTTCCCTGCCTATCGCCATTCCACTTTTGCTCATTCTCCTAGCTAGTCTATTGGGATTGGTGGCGCTCATCTTGGCCCTCATTGTCGGTGCCTTTGTTTTGGGTGTCGGACTTCTCACCAGCGGTGGCTATCTGATTTGGGAAGCCTTTAGCCTTATGTCAGAAGGTTTCAATATCTTCCTCATGGGGTTTGGCTCAGGTTTGTCTTTGATTGGCGGAGCTATTCTCATCTACATCTTGACTGGATTTTTTGCCTACTGGTCTTGGCGACTGGTCAAGGCTTGCTTCAAATGGATCTTGAAACGAGGTAAACGAGCATGAAAAAGAAACTTACCATCGCCATTATTATCGGCTTTGTCAGCCTGATTGCAGGCTTAATTCTAGCTGGCATTGGATTTTTCACCGGAGGTATAACCCGCTTAGAAGAGGTTGCTGCTCCGACGGAAGTCCATAAGACCTTCACAGATTTGAATACCATTAAAATTGATTTTATCCCCCACAGCGTCTACATCAAAGAGTCTAGTGATAACAACTATCATGTGACCTATGCCAACTCCGACAACAATATCCAAAAACCTCTAAAACTCAGTGAGAAAGACGGCGTCTTAACTCTCTCTGCACAAGAACTAGAATTTGCCATTGAGGGAATCATGCAGTATCTGGGAGAAAGCTTGGCCCAGCGTCGTATCAATGTCTTCTCCGTCACCATTGAAGTGCCTAAAGGGAAGACACTGGATAAATTAGAGGGACACAATCTCCACTTCTATGATTTTGGCGGTTTCACGATTGAGAATATCCATATCAAAGAGGCAAATCTGTCTGGTGGTGTCACTCTTGACAAAGTGACTATTGACAGCGGTCAGATTGAAGCAGGCTACTTTCAAGCGACACAATCCACTCTAAAAGATATGCACATCAACCTACAGGGAAGCAGCGTCCGCCTGTATGAAACCAGTTTGGAAAATGTGACCATCGAGAGCTATAGCCAGCTGGATAGCAGACAAACGACTCTTCTTGGCGATAATCGTTTCACTCCATCCGACACCTACTCCTCTACGACATTTTTGGATGTGACGGACAAGAGCCTGGCAGATAGCAACTTGCTCATCACCAACCAGATCGACAAGAAAAAATTAGTAGAAGCCCAAGGTTACTACTATGAAGATGGGAATGATTTGGGAGAGATGGTTAACCAAGACCCTTACTTAAAAGAGCGACTAGGGGAAGTCGGTATTTTCACTAGCGATAAGTACACCAAATTCCCTGTCAAGACAGAAAACGATCTACAGACCCTAACCCTAGAAAACAAAGGTAGCAAGAACAAACTGACCATTGAAGCCACCAATGCGACAATCAATTTAGGGACACCTAAATAAGAATGATAAAACCAGCTTAGTTTCCTAGGCTGGTTTCTTCATTTATTTACTAGATAGACCTTTTTTCAAGCTTTTCCAAAGACCGATATCATCTGTTTGCAGAATCAAGCCCGCATAGGATTTTCCGATAAAGTAGATCGCTGCTACTGTGCTGGCAATGAGGATAAGGAGGGAAAGCCCTGCTTCCAGACCATTTGCCCAGCCGTTGATGATACGAATTGGCATGAAGAAGGTCGATAACAGTGGCACATAGGAGCCGATTTTGAGTAAGATAGACTCCTGAGCCTGCTGACCCAAGGTCATTGCCCCGATAAAGCCAATAATAATAGGGTACATGACTGGCTGGACGGCCTTATTGACATCTTCCTGACGGACCACCAAGGAGCCACAGAGGGCCGCAATGACAACAATCAGGACCAGACCAAAGAGGGAGAAAAAGAGAATAAACCAGTCAAATCCGCCCAAAACAGCCTGAGCAATGGGATTGTCCTGCATAGTGAGCAGGGCTAGACTGGCAAACTGGTAACTGCCCACACCGCCAAGAGCATAGATGCCCAAGTGAGTGGCAATGACCATGAAAATCCCTAGAATCCGGCCGTAGAAATAGGTCGAAGCCGGTACACTAGAGAAGATAACCTCCATAATCTTGGTCCCCTTCTCACTGGCCACTTCCTGAGCAGTTGTCGAAGCATAAATCATAGTCAGAACGTAGAGGAGGAAAATCAAGGCAAAGAAGAGAATAAATTTCCCAATCTTCTCATAGCCCTTGTTCTCAACCAACTGGACCTGATAAGCTGGGGTGCGAGCCAGTGTCGCCTCTTGCTGACTGGTCAGCTGGGCATCTTCCTTGTTCAACTGGTCCTGAAGCTCTGCCAGAGTCTGCTGGATAGCCGTTTCTGTTTCTATACTTGGCAGTTCATTTCCATGATAAACGGCTGAGAGCTGACCGTCGCTTACGGTTACGATCAAATAGCCCAACAAGTCCTCGTCCTCGAGAGCTTTTTTAGCTGCTTCTTCATCGGTGTAGTCTGAGGTTAGCCCGTCCAAGTCCTCAAAGGCCGACTGAACAGACGCCTCTTGACTAATCAGGGCAATCTCCTGACCACCTTGGTCCATGCTAGACCCCGTCAGATAACCGATTCCCAATGAAAAGAAAATCATAATAAAAGGAGCAAAGACCATAAAGACAAAGGACCAAGACTTGACCTGACGGAGATAGGTTTCCTTCGCAACTAGAAATAATGAGTTCATTCTGCCACCCCCGATTTGATTTTGAAGATTTCATCGATTGTCGGAGCTTGCTGGTCAAAGGTCGCCAGATAGCTTCCTCCGCTGATGAGCTGGAAGAGTTCTGGTCCAGCAGCTTCGTCGTCCAAGACCAACCGCCACTTGTCCTGATTGGTCATCTGAACAGACAGCACATGGGGCAGACCTTCCAGGCGTTCCCGTGCCACGTCGGACGAGATAAAGAGGCGGGTCCGACCAAACTGGCGACGGATTTCCTGAATGCCTCCGTTGAGCACCAGCTGTCCGTCCTGAATCATCAGCAGTTGATCGCACAGTTCCTCCACATTGGTCATAACGTGGTCAGAGAAAATCAAGGTCGCTCCCCGCTCCTTTTCCTCCAAAATCACACGCTTGAGCAAGGCCGTATTGACAGGATCCAGCCCAGAAAAAGGCTCGTCCAGGATAATCAGGTCTGGCTCATGAATCAGGGTGACAATCAACTGCACCTTCTGCTGATTCCCCTTGGACAGACTCTTGATCTTATCGGTCATCTTGCCCTTGACCTCAAGTTTTTTCATCCAGAGTGGCAGCTTTTCCGCCACCTCCTTGCTGGTCATCCCCTTAAGACTAGCCAGATACCGCACCTGCTCAAAGACGCTGAGCTTGGGCATCAGACTTCGCTCTTCTGGCAGGTAGCCGATTTTTTGGAACAAAGCTGGTGTGACTGCCTGCTGGTCCAGGATAATCTCACCCTCGTATGTGACAAAGCGGAGTAAGGAATGGAAGAAGGTGGTTTTCCCTGCTCCATTTTTCCCGACTAGACCACAAATGGTTCCAGACGGAATAGTGAAGGAAATGTCCTTCAAGACTTCCTTGCTTCCGTAACTTTTGCACAAGTGACGAACTTCTAACATCTCAACCTCCTTAGAATTGATTGCTTTTATTGTACACCTTTTTGTTGTCATTGTAAATGATACATGTAAAAAAAAACAAAAAATAACAGAACAGGAAACCTGCTCTGCTATTATCCAAAAGAAACTAGTCCTCTGTCGGTCGATACATCATGAGACCTAATCCCATAAAACCTACTAAGAAGAGGCTCAGCATCCAAACTTGATGACTACTATTTCCAACCATAGAAATGGTTTGACGAAGACCTGAAACAGAATAGCTCATTGGAAGATAAGGCTGAATGACTTGGAAGAAGCGTGGGCTAAGTTCGATTGGATAGGTACCTGCACTTGAGCCAAGCTGTAGTAACAAGAGAATTAAACTGGCGAAGGATCCAAAACGATTGTTCCAACCCACCAGGGCTGTAACGAGGGCCATGAAGGTCCAAGAGGCTAAAAGGATTAATCCCAAGGTTGCCATTGGATGAGCCGGATCAATTCCAATCAAGCGAAGAACACCGTACAGAATCACTGCTGCTAGGCTGGCTATCGTACCATTCAGTAACAATTTCCCTTTAGCCCAATCCCAACGATTTTTGTAGGAACGATTATCAATGTGTTTGACAAAAATAACATTGGCAGATAAGGCTGCAACCATTAGGGCAACAGACACCATGTAAGGAGCCATGCCGACTCCGTTGGTCTTCACATCATCTTGATCACTGTGTTCCAAGGTGACTGGTTGAGAAACTGCTTGTGCATTTTTGTCTTCTACAGAGACGACTGATAGTTGTTGACTGGCTGAGCTGAGTGAATTCGTTAGGGTTTCACTACCTGTGCGGAGGCTAGCAATACCACTTGTCAAGATTTTCCCGCCACTAGCTAATTGATCCGTACCAGCAATTAATTGCTGACTACCTGAAGCCAGTTGTCCTGAACCGCTGACAAGTTGACTGGAGTTGGCAGCCAAGGTTGCCAATCCTGATGTTAGCTGGCCACCTCCTGATTGGATGCTACTATTGTTTGCAACCAACTGGGCTCCACCTGCTGCTAATTGGGCAACACCAGCGGTATAGGCTGTGACTCCAGACATGAGTTGACTCGCTCCACCTGACAGTTGCATTTGAAGTTGACCAACACCACTCGTCAAGGTTTGAGTTCCTGGTAGAATTTGCTGGTTCAAGGCGGTGTTAACCTGATTCAAGCCACTTGATAGGTTTTCAATCGCTGTTGTAGCACCTGGCAATGCTTGATTGGCAGCCGTGTTGATCTGACCGACAGCTGATTGCAGCTGGCTCATTTGTGTTGCCATGCCAGAAAGACTTTGTAAGCTTGATAAGGCTTGACTGAGTTGAGATAATTGACCCAAAATCGTTTGGGCTGCTGTCACTGTTGCCGAAGGTAAATTTTGAAGGGCACCAACCAATTCAGCTTGCTGATCAGCTGTCAAGTTTTGATAGGTAGCCGTTGCTTGTAAGGCTGCAATGCTGGCTGTTTTATCAGCTTGGGCTGCAGTCAACAATCCTTGGGCTTGAGCCCCCATCTCTGTCAAAAGGCTAGATAGAGTAGAGGTATCTACTGCAAGTCCTCCGATACTTGAGAGGCTATCATTTAATTGATTGATGGCTGCTTGCAACTGAGGAAGACCTGTCAATAAAGCCTGTATCTGACTAGACTGTTCAGCAGACAAACTAGTTGAACTAGCCAGTTGCTCCAAGCCTGCCTGCAATTGATTGGCTCCCGTTACTAGTTGTTCAACCTGACTTGCTCCTGATTGTAATTGTCCCACCCCAGCGATGAGCTGAGAGGAATTGGCATTTAATTGCTCCGCACCTGAAGCAAGACTCGCTACCCCATTTGTGTAGGTCGTTAAGCCGCTAGAAAGTGTTTGACTGCCTGTCGCAGCCTGATTGACTCCATCTGTATAAGACACAAGACCGGTGGCCAATTGGTTTGCTCCTGTCACCAGTGATTGACCTGATGAAGATAAGGTAGATAAGCCTGATGACAGGGTTTGACTTCCGGTTTCTAATTGACTAGCTCCATCTGTCAATTGTTGGCTACCATCTGCCGCCTCGACCATGCCGGTTTGAATTTCTCTCATACTATCAAAAACGGCAGTTGTGTATGTTTCAGTAATCGTCTCTGAAACAGATGTCTTTAATTTCTCCATAGCTGATTCGCCCATCTTAGAAGCAACAAAGCTATGACCTTTGGAGGTTTGATAAGAAATCGTTATCGGTTCAGGCTGATTCGTCAAGAGACTAGATGCTTTTTCTGATAAATCTTCTGGTAGAGTGATGACCATATAGTAGTCCCCTTCTTCCAAGCCTTTCTCCGCATCCTTTTCTGATACAAAGTGAAAATCCAGACTTTTGCTCTCTTTCATATTGTCCACCATATCATCACCAATGGTGAGGGTTTTATCTTGAAAGCTCGCCGACTGGTCTTGATTGACAACTGCTACAGGCAGCTGATCTAGTCGGCCGTATGGATCCCACATAGAAGTTAGAAAACTAATATTATACAAAGCTGGGACACAGGCAATACCTAGAATGGTAACCAAAGTCATTGGTTTTTTGAAAATATTCTTTACTTTTTGTAGCATAAGCAACTCCTTTAGACATGCTGTCCAAAAACTGATAAAATACATTATACAAGTATCAATTTCAAAATCAAGTCAGAAGAACTGTTTTTAGACACTGTGTCTAAAAATGTTCAAAAGGAGAAAATATGGGGACAGATAATCGGAAAGAACGAACTCGACAGGCAATTTTAGAAGCTATGGTAACCTGCCTGGAATCACAAGGATTTAATGACATTACAACCACCCACCTAGCCCAGACTGCTGGTATCAGTCGTTCCAGTTTTTATACCCATTATAAGGATAAATATGAATTGATTGACTCCTATCAACAGGGACTTTTTCACAAATTAGAGGCTATATTTGACCGTTATGACGGCAATCGCCAATCATCATTTTTAGAAATTTTCGAGTTGCTCTATCGTGAAAAATTACTTTCTGCCCTACTGACCCATAACGGAACTCAAGAAATCCAAAACTTCCTCATCAATAAAGTCCGGCTTCTTATTGCCAATGATTTAGCGGAACGCTTAGGAAAAGAAGATTTATCACAACTGGAAAAAGAATACAGTAGCATCTATTTTTCACATGCCTTCTTCGGTATCATGCAGGTATGGATAAAAAATGGGAAGCAAGAATCTCCTCAATATATGACCGATTTTCTAATCAAAATGTTACCGTAATCATTATTTTCTAGCTTCACAACTTAAGAATTATGGTATAATAGCTATATCGTGCAAACGTTTTCTTAAAAGGAGATAATGATATGATTCAGGCAGAACATCTTTCAAAAACCTATTCAATCATTGATAAGGAAGTCGGTCTAAAAGGCTCTATCAAGGCATTTTTCAAGCCAAAGAAAAAGTCAATCCCTGCTGTTCAAGACATTTCCTTACAGGTAGGAAAAGGAGAAATCATCGGCTATATCGGCTCCAACGGTTCTGGTAAATCCACCACCATCAAAATGCTGACAGGTGTTCTCTATCCAGACCAGGGTTCCGTCCGCATCAATGGGCTCAACCCTCAAGAAAACCGTAAAGCTGTCAACAAGCAAATCGGCGTTCTCTTTGGACAAAAATCTCACTTGGATTGGAACTTGCCTGTGCAAGAATCTTTTATCCTTCACGCAAAAATATATGATGTTCCAGACAAGGTATTCAAAGAGCGATTGACTGTCTTGATCGAGCTATTGGACTTGGCTGATATTATGAAGCAACCGATTCGTAATCTGTCACTCGGACAACGGGTTCGCTGTGAATTTGCGGCTATCTTTATCCACCAGCCTGCCGTTGTTTTTTTGGACGAACCAACCATCGGCTTGGATGCCAGCGTCAAGGAGATCATTCGCTCCTTCATCCGCTATATGAATCAAGAATACCAGACCACCTTTTTGATTACTTCCCATGATATGAAGGACATCGAAAGCCTCTGTGAGCGGATTTTTATCATTGATAAGGGCAAAAAAGTCTATGATGGTTCACTGACCGTCCTCAAAGAACGCTTTTCCACAGTCAAGACCATTCTCTTCTCCACCGAAAAACCGATTGAAAAAGACTTGCAGTTGGATGGCTGGGAGTTTGAGCAGTTGGATGACTTCCATTTTGAAATCCACTACCAAAGCAAGGTCTGGACCAGTGCTCAAGTGATTGAGCAAGTTTTCAATCATTTTGCCATTGAAGATGTTACCATGAAAGAATTGGAAATTGAAACCATGGTCCGCCAAATTTATGAGGAGGGCATCCATGCGTAAATATCTCTACATGACCCGCCTGACCATGATGAATGCTATGCAGTATAAGGCTTTCTTTCTAGCGACCTTCGTTTCACTGGCAGTGAAGATTTTGGTAGCTCTCTATGTCTGGAAAACCATTTTCTTCACTCAATCAGAAGTCAATGGCTTTACCCTACAAACCTTTACTACATATATCATCTTTGCTAATCTACTAGCCAGTTTAAATTCTTTCTCACTCGGAGAAGATTTATCCTACAGCATTTTAAAAGGAAGCATTGCTGGAGAATTTCTCAGACCCTATTCCTTTATCCTAGCTCTCTTTTTCAAAGACCTTGGAAATAAGCTCTTGGAGTTGATAAAATTTGCTATCGTATTTATCGGTATTCTACTTGTTCATCAAGATTTCTACCTGCCTGACGGCCAGACCATTTTGCTCTTTCTAGTCAGTTCGATTCTAGGGATGTTTATCGTTCAATTGCTGGATATGGCTTTTGGCTTCTTAGCATTTTTTACGGTCAATGCCTGGGGAGTTATGCTCCTACGGATGGGGCTTTTCAATTTGGCTTCTGGAGCACTCTTGCCACTCAGTTTTTATCCACAGTCTGTGGAAAACTTTTTGAAACTCCTTCCCTATAATTATGCGGTTAACGTTCCTGTTTCCATTTTACTAGGTCAGGAAAGTGATCTAAGAGCTTTGGGATTGCAAGTTCTCTGGATACCATTCCTCGCTCTCTTCATCGCTGCTCTTTGGTCTCAGGCCAAGCGTCGTATTGTCATTTTTGGAGGTTAACATGAAGAAATATATCAGCCTCTATTTATATAACATCAAGGTCTACATGATGGCCCAGATGTCCTTTCGGGTGGACTTCTTCATCGGACTTTTCTCCTCGTTGATTGAACAAATTGTCTACCTGATTTTCCTCAACATCCTCTTTGGAAATATCAAGGAAATCGCTGGTTTCAACTACGGTCAAATGCTTTTCATCTATGGAATAGCTACCGTCGGACGCTCCATTCACTTGATATTCTTTGACAATCTCTGGATGTTTGGTAGTCGCTATATCCGACAAGGCGAATTTGAACGCCTCCTCCTCATGCCTGTCAATCCTCTTTTTCAGCTAATTTGTGAACGAATCCAGCCACAAGGAATCGGAACAACCCTTATCGGTTCCCTTGCACTAGCCCAAGCTTCTAAAGAATTAGGTATGGAATGGAGTCTTGGAAAACTAGCCCTACTAATCTTTATTGCCATTTGTATCGGCCTACTCTATGCAGCTATTCAGCTGGGACCAACTGCTCTTGCATTTTGGATTGTAGAATCATTTCCTTTGACTATGGGAATTTTTGCCCTCAATCAGATGGCTCAATACCCACTCAATATCTATCCAAAAATCATTCAAATCCTGCTGATATTTGTTTTCCCCTATGCTTTTACAGCCTATTTCCCAGCCCTCTACTTCTTAGACCTGTCTATGTGGGGACTGGCTCTGCCACTGGTTGTCCTGATCTTATTTACCATCAATTACAAACTCTTCCGCTATGGTATAACCAAGTTCACCAGTGTTGGAAATTAATACTCAATGAAAATCAAAAATAGACTAGGCGACGCAGATGTAGATAGAACTGACGTTCATCAAATCAAGTCAACAACGTCTGCTTTTGATTTTCGAAGAGTATAAAAAAGCTAGCATTCTCTGGATTGAGAGCACTAGCTTTTTTCTATATACTTATAAAATATATTCTTCAATGACCTGAAGCACACCAGCTTCCAAATGGCTTGGAGCCATGTATTTGGCAACCGCCTTGACCTTGTCTGTCGCATTTTCCATAGCATAAGAAACACCAACATAGGACAATAACTCAATATCATTGTCTGAATCACCGAAGGCCATTACCTGTTCAGGTTCGATATCTAGACCGGTCAAAATCTGTTCCAAGCCCCATGCCTTATGAATCCCTTCTGGTAATATATCAATGGAGCCATAGCCACTTGTCACTGCAGTAAGACGACCTTGAAAAGCCTGGTTAAACTCTTCCGTTATCGATTCTACACGCGCTTCAGGAACCCAGAGACCAACCTTGTATATTGACTCTGAAACTGGATAGGCACTGAGGTCGTCTAAATATGTCACACGATTTTGGAAGGTAGCCATCTGAGCTGGTTCTATTGGCAAATCAGTCCCTGCAAACGGCATACCTGCCCCAGCCTGCATATAAATGTTTTCTTCATTCGACAACATCAGACATACATCCGCCCAACGGCCTTTGAAAAAATGCAGTATTGCTTCGACTTCCACTTGCTGAATAGCCCGACGAATTACTGTCTTGCCATTTTGATACACATGGGCTCCATTATCCGCTACAAAGATTAATCTGTCTTCAAATTCTTGGCATAATTGTAGTAATCGCCCAATTCCATTACCACTAGCGATAACAAAAGGAATCTTTTTCTGATCTAGTTGATCCAAGACCCGTGAAAATCGCTCTCTATCAAAACTCCCCTGACCATCTAAAAAGGTCCCATCCATGTCTGTTGCAATTAATCGAACTGTCATCTTCTCTCTCCTCACCATACCAAATTGACAAAGTCTTTCATTTCTTGATAGGCTGTATCCACACGCGCCTGTGTATCTAGATCCAATTGTCCATAGTATTGACCACCAGCGACCCAGTCTTCCAATACATAGGTCTGATAGCTAAAACGCTCATATCCATCTTGTGAATACGTTCCCTGAGAGATACGATTCACCCAGGTTGGATGGGCTTGAGCAGTTTGAATACTTGTCTGCCCATTCTCTTTTTGAATCCTTATATCCATCAAGACACCCCGCTCGGTCCATTGGGAATTTGGTGTATCATCCATGCTCTCAATACGCTGATTGGACAGGAAATTCCCCATCGAATAGATAATCAATTTTCTCTGGCCATCTTTTTCAATAATCTCTGCGGGCTCGACTACATGCGGATGCCCACCAAGAACGATGTCTGCTCCCCAATCAATCATTTGATGGTACAAACTGGTCTGTTCCTCCGTAGGCTCCAACTGGTATTCCACACCCGTCTGAGGCATGACGATGGTAATATCCGCCTCTTTCTCAGCTCGCTCAATCTCTGCCCGCATCTTTTCTTTATCAAAATCCGATAAATAGGCATCATATTCCTCCTGACTCAGCAAAGCCTCCATCCCGTTGAAACCGTAAGCATAGGCTAGGACAGCTATACGGATACCATTGACTTCTCGAATGTAGAGTGGTGCAGTTGCCCGATTGCCTTCGGCGTAGACACCGACTGTATCCACACCTGCATCTCTAAATGTATTGACAGTGGAAATTAGCCCTGATAGATGTGAGTCCAAAATATGATTGTGGGCTAAGTCCACCAAATCGTAGCCTGCATCATGGATATTGTTGGCGACAATGGCAGGCGCATTAAAAAGTGGGTAACCTGCTAATTCGACATCTGGGGAAATGGTCCCTTCAAAGTCTGCGATAGCGAAATCAGCCTGTTCTATCCAGGGCTTTACGTAGGTAAAATTCTCAGAAAAATCGTAACTTCCATCTGGCTGTTCTGCTCCTCGAAGAATAGGCAAGTGATAGAGTAAATCTCCGTGAGCCATGATGCGAACAGAATTATCTGAGTGCATTGATTCTGAGGGCTGATTCAGCCTAGGAACTAGGTGCTCGCTTACAATAATAATCGCCAAGATAATAGTCGCTAAGCCACAAATAAAAAACAAATGCATCTTTGTCCGATAGGACGCATATCGTTTTCTGCGAATATAGTTCGCTCTTTTCTCCATACCTTTACCCTCATACTCCCTACTTAAGAACCTTTGTTCAAAATACAGTCAGTAGTCCCTCAAAAAACTATTTCTTCCATAAAAGTACATCACTTATAAATAGAGGTTCTAATATTAGTATACGACATTTTTGATAAAAAATCTAAATAAAATCAGAATTCCATCTCACAAATATATGTTTCTGACTATGTATTCCATTCCTCAAACGATTATCAGACCGATCTTCACAGACCATTTAAAAAGAGCTAACATTATCCCCTCGTGACTCCCTAAAAGACTATCTGGGAGAACAGTACAATGTTAGCTTCTTTTTATGTCTTCAACAGAGGATTTTAATCATCTAAGTGCTGTAGCTTGCCACGAAAATCTTCAATGGTCTCGTAACCTTTTTCAGCCATAATGGTCTGCAATTCAGCCGTAATGCGTTCAAAGGCTACCACACCTTCCTTTTGCAGAGTTGTTCCAACTTGAACCATGCTGGCACCACAGAGAATGTGTTCGAAGGCATCCCGACCTGTCAAGACGCCACCAGTCCCAACAATTTGAATCTCCGGTTTCAAGCGTTGGTAAAAAGCGTGGACATTGGCAAGAGCAGTCGGCTTGATATACTCTCCACCGATACCACCAAAACCATTTTTAGGCTTGATGACAACTGACTCATCCTTGATATAGAGACCATTTCCAATCGAATTGACACAGTTGACAAACTTCAAAGGAAACTGGTTGAAAATCGCTGCTGCTTGGTCAAAATGCACAATATCGAAATAAGGTGGTAACTTAATACCGAGTGGTTTGGTAAAGTAAGTGAAGACCTCCTGCAAGATGGTTTCTGTCGTTTCAAAATCATAGGCAATCTGCGGTTTTCCAGGGACATTGGGACAAGAAAGATTTAACTCTGTCAGCCCCTTAAAATCACTGGCTTCTACAGTTCTCAAAATCTCATGAGTCTCATCAGGCGACATTCCAACTAAAGATAAAACAAATGTGCGTTCTGGCTCCGTTTCCTGCAATTCTAGTAGATAATCCAAATAGTAAGCCAAGCCCTGATTTGGCAAGCCCATCGAATTGATAGAACCAAGCGGAACATTCTGATAACGTGGTTCTGGATTACCCGCGCGGTAGTCCAAGGTTGCTGTTTTTGTTACAAAAGTACCCGCCTTCGAGTTCTTAACCGCATCCAATTCTTCCTTGGTCATGCACCAAACCCCTGCCGCATTCATCAAACAATTATCAAAGGTAAATCCACCGAGTGTCGTTGCTGTTGAAACCATATTATCCTCCATATAGGTCATTCTTTCTTGATTATATCATAAGAAACAAACGGATTTTCTTCATTTACTACTAAGGTTCGGATTTTGCAATAAAAATTTATTAATTTTTTTAAAATTCTTACATTTTCTTCTTTACATTTAAAAATCATGGTGCTATAATAATTATCAGATAAATTAAATTGTCAGACAATTTAATAAAAACTTTGAAAATCTACCATTTTCAAAGAAAAACTATATAGAAATCAGGTGACCCCATGTCAAATGCCAAAGCTTACATCCAAGCTTCTTTTGAAGCAGTCAAAGCCCGCAACCCACATGAAACAGAATTCCTCCAAGCTGTAGAAGAGCTCTTCTCTACACTTGAGCCTGTTTTTGAAGCACACCCAGAATACATCGAAGAAAACATCTTGGCTCGTATCGTTGAGCCTGAGCGTATCATCAGCTTCCGTGTTCCATGGACAGACAAGGATGGAAATGTTCAAGTCAACCGTGGCTACCGTGTTCAGTTCAACTCAGCTGTAGGTCCTTACAAAGGCGGTCTTCGCTTCCACCCAACTGTAAACCAATCCATCTTGAAGTTCCTCGGTTTTGAGCAAATCTTCAAAAACGTCTTGACTGGTCTTCCAATCGGCGGTGGTAAAGGTGGTTCAGACTTTGATCCTAAAGGCAAAACAGACGCTGAGATCATGCGCTTCTGCCAAAGCTTCATGACTGAATTGCAAAAACACATCGGACCTTCACTTGATGTCCCTGCTGGTGACATCGGTGTCGGTGGTCGTGAGATTGGTTACATGTACGGTCAATACAAACGCCTTCGCCAATTTGATGCAGGTGTCTTGACTGGTAAACCTCTTGGCTTCGGTGGTTCATTGATCCGCCCAGAAGCAACAGGCTACGGCTTGGTTTACTTCACTGACAATATGCTAGCTGCCAACGGCAAGTCCTTCAAAGACCAAACAGTTCTCATCTCAGGTTCTGGTAATGTAGCTCAATTTGCAGTACAAAAAGCTACTGAACTTGGAGCAAAAGTTATCTCTGTGTCTGATTCAAATGGTTATATCATTGACGAAACTGGTATCGACTTTGACCTTCTTTGCGACATCAAAAACAACCGTCGTGCTCGTTTGACAGAATACGCTGCAGAAAAAGCAACTGCTAAGTACTTCGAAGGTTCTGTATGGAACTACGATGGCAAGGCTGATATTGCCCTTCCATGTGCGACCCAAAACGAAATCAACGGCGAGCAAGCTACTGCCCTTGTGAAAAACGGTGTTTACTGTGTAGCTGAGGGTGCCAACATGCCGTCTGACCTTGATGCCATCAAAGTTTACAAGGAAAATGGTGTACTTTACGGTCTGGCTAAAGCTGCCAACGCTGGTGGGGTTGCCGTATCTGCCCTTGAAATGAGCCAAAACAGCCTTCGCTTGTCATGGACTCGTGAAGAAGTGGACGGACGTCTCAAAGACATCATGGCCAACATCTTCAATACAGCCAAAGAAACTGCTGAAAAATACGACCTTGGTACAGACTACCTTGCAGGTGCTAACATCGCAGCCTTTGAACAAATTGCGGATAGCATGATTGCCCAAGGTTTGGTATAAGCTTACTTTTAGTTTACTAAACTATAATAAAAACGCCCCCAAAATTGACGTGCTAATTTTGGGGGTATTTTTCATTAAAAGAAGAGGAGAACAGTGGATAAACATGTTCTCCTTTTTGAAATGTAAAAATAACAGATAGGTCGGATATAGTACAATTACCAAGCCGAACAATCTGAACCAAGGGGCATATAAACCCGCAAAATTGTGCTATATTTAAAACTTTTTCTACAGCAATTAGATACCTTCTGCGACTAATTCCGTCCACATGGCATCTTCGTAGGTAAAACCAAAGTTTGTTTCATTATCTATACCGTAGATAAGTTTTACTTGTACTTTCTCTCCTGGCTTCAACTTTTCAACTAGATTCACATCGTAGGTCCGTAAATCCAGGGAAAAGGGAATCTGACTAACGGGATCCATGAGACTGAAATAGTATTCATCAAAATAGAGTTCTTCTGCGGTCGAATTTTCAACTTCCATTTCAACAACATAAGCTGTGCTATAGTAGCTATCTACTAGTTCTACGCTATCGTCTTTGCCCATAGACGTTACTGTCACATGAAGACCATCAGAAAAATCAACACTATCTCCCACTTGATATTCTGTGTAGGTCTTCGTATCATCGAAATAACTCTCTGAATCCCAAGAATCACTTGTACCAGACAAAATTAAACCGGTCATTAAAATCAAACAGGTCACTCCTAGGATGAAAGAAAGGACTGCTCCAACTAAGGTTGTCCAAAAGAGAGGCTGTTTGTGCAAGGGTTTCTTCTTATAATACATCTGCCCATTTTCAACGACAAAATCTTTTGTTTGCATCATAAACTCCTTATTTTAAAACAGTTGGCCCACTTGAAGGTAAATCTATTCCTGCTTGACGCAGGGCATCTTGATAAAAACCAAAGAATTGATGATAGATCTTGTTCTGTTGACCGTTGGCTACGAAAAGATTAACACGAAATACAAACTGTCCCGAAATAGCGTTTTGGGGACCTAATACAGTCACACCTGTAATCTGGTCGAAATTGCTGATTTCTCTCAAATTGACCTCTTCTATTACGCGATAGACTTGTTCCAAATCGGTATTAAATTTGAGCGGAATATCAATTTGAGCACGCATGTCCCCTCTTGACTGATTGGATACCACTAGAATGTTGCGATTGGGAATAAAATGCAATGTCCCATCTGCATCACGTACTTGTGTTGTTCGGATTCCCATGCTAACGATGGTTCCTGAAATGGTAATAGTCCCGTTGGTTAACTTGACCACATCCCCCACGTCAAATTGACGTTCAATCAAGATAAAGAATCCATTGACCAAATCAGAAAGAAAACCTTGCGCTCCCAGACCAACAGCTACACCCGCAATCCCAGCTCCTGCAAGAAGACTGGATACCGGTAAACCTAAAATGCTCAAGATACAATAAATGAGAATAAAGTAGAGCAAATAATTCAGAATACTCTCCACCAGACGGCTGATGGTTTTCTGGCGACCAATGTCTTGTGTAGATACCTTTAGAGAGGGAACCAAGACTCTTTTTACAGATGCCTTAGCAAGTTTTTTCACGATATAAAAAGCAACAAATAACAGTAGTAAAGATAAAACCTTATTGATGGTGGTTGTTAAAATAGAATCCAGATTAAACTGGGCGATATATTTCTGAATAAATACGTTCATGGTTTTATTATAACAAAAATCAGTTATAAACACTAAAGACAGCCAAACGACTGTCCTTCTTTTCCTTATTTCCTCTTTGCAAAATACTGGCGTGTCTCCTTGATGATAACAGGAGAGAGAGCTAGTAAGGCAATCAAGTTTGGTAGGGCCATGAGACCATTTACAATATCGGCAATGGTCCAAATCAAGTCCAACTTGAGGAAACCACCTAAGGCAACCATAGCTATAAAGGCCAAACGGTAAGGCAAGATAGATTTGGTTCCAAATAGAAACTCAATACAGCGTTCCCCATAATAAGACCAACCCAGAATGGTCGTATAGGCAAAGAGAACTAAACTGATGGTCAAGGCCAAGACACCTGGCTGTCCAAATACTGTCGAAAAGGCTGCCTGAGTAAGAGGGGCACCAGCCAAGCCCTCTACCGACCACTGACCAGTTACTAGAATCGTCAAGCCTGTCAAGGTACAGATGATGAGTGTATCGATAAAGGTACCCGTCATTGAAATCAAGCCCTGTTCTACTGGATTATCTGACTTAGCTGCTGCTGCTGCAATAGGCGCCGAACCTAGACCAGATTCATTGGAGAACACCCCACGCGCAATACCTCGTTGGATAGCCTGTTGCACGGTCGCACCTGCAAAACCACCCACAGCTGCAGCTGGAGTAAAGGCAGATTTGAACACTAGGGCCAGGGTCGGCAAAAGTTGTTCCCAATGCAGAGCCAAGACAGTGATACTTGCTAAGATATACAAAATCGCCATGAAAGGAACGATTTTGGTTGAAACATCCGAAATCTTCTCAATTCCCCCAAAGATAAAGAAGGCGATGGAAATGGCAGTTAATATGCTGATCAGTTGTGGAGCCAAGCCAAAACTCATCTCCAGTGAAGCTGTGATGGAATTAACTTGCGAAAAAGTTCCAATCCCCAAAAGAGCAACCAAAACACCTGAAATAGCAAAGAAGACTGCTAGAGGTTTCCATTTTTTGCCCATCCCCAAGGTGATATAGTGCATAGGCCCGCCTGCTGCTTGACCGTTGGCATCCTTGGTACGGTATTTAATGGCTAAAAATCCTTCCGCATACTTGGTTGCCATCCCGAAAAAGGCTGCAACCCACATCCAGAAAAGAGCCCCAGGACCGCCTGTAGTAATAGCTGTCGCAACTCCGACAATATTTCCTGTACCAACTGTCGCTGCCAAAGCTGTACACAGAGCCGCAAAACTGGACACATCTCCCTGACCAGACTGGTCACTGGAGAAAATCAGACGAAAGGCCGTCGGCAACTTGCTGACCTGAAACACTCCCAAACGAAGAGTGAGATAAACACCCGTCCCTACCAAGAGTAATAAGAGGGGCGGTCCCCAAACAAAATTATTGATGTTTTGCATCAATTCTAACATAGCTTCCTCCTAAGCATTTTTTTCAAATCCGATAAAGCTGCCGGAAAAAACAAAAAGAGGCTGAACACTTCAACCTCTAGAATCAACGTGAAAATATAGAAAAAGCCTATTTTCAACGCTCTGTCCTTTTACCTGAGAGTTTCAGTAGCTCTACTTTTCCAAGCAGGACTACCTTGCCCCTTCGGTGCCAAAATGGTCTCTCCAGAGTTCCGTCCATTGAACAGTCAGTTTCCCTTCTGCCCACTATCAACCGGTTATTCAGTTTTATCTAATCTTATTTTAATCTAATTTCACGAAAAAATCAAGAATATTTTCTGATACTCAATGAAAATCAAAAGTAGCCTAGGAAACGAAGCCGAAGATAGAACTGGAATTCATCAAGGTAAGTTGACAACGGATAATTTTGATTTTCGAAGAGTATGAATTTTTACAAGTCTTCCATTTTTATGATAAGGTCTGCTCGCTCCCAAATCAAAGGATTATGGGTTGCAATCACAATTAACCGATCTGGGCTCTTCAAGGATAACAAAATATCCATAATTTCTTGGGAGCTCTTAGGATCTAAGGCAGCCGTCGGCTCATCTGCCAAAATCAATGGCGGATTTTTCAGAATGACTTTAGCAAGAGCTACCCGCTGGGCTTCCCCTCCTGAGAGTTCATAGATAGGCTGGAACAGATCCAGATAAGACAGACCAACTGCATCAAGTGCCGCTTCCTGCCTCGATTTCCTTTCGTCTTTGGACAATTTCTGACCAATCAGGCCCAAATCCAGATTTTCTTTGATTGTCTGACTTTCTAAAAGACCAAAATTCTGAAAGAGATAGCCTAATTCCTCCCTAAAAAAGAGATGGGGCTTCAACTTTTTCAAATCCTTTCCCTTGTAGAGAATGTCACCTGCATCATAGGACTCCAACTTGGCTAAAATATTCAGCAAGGTCGTTTTTCCGCTACCACTGGCACCTATCAAGGCATAGACCTTTCCAGCCTGCAAGTCTAGCGTTACATCAGAAAACAAGCTGCGCTTCCCAAATTTCTTTTGAATTGATTGGATAGAAAACATACTAGGCTCCTTTCAAAATACGGATATTCCAAGCTCCTTCTTTCCTCGCCTGCCACCTCAATAAACAGAGGGCATTGACCATAAACAAGGCAAAACTGATGCTACTTATAAAAATGTGACCTGTTACTACTACGCTCGCTCCCAAGGCTAATAAAAGGGCCAGTAGCTGAACCGTTAGGTATTTCTGATGAATGCCCCAAAAACCCATCCCTGCAATTTCCTTGATGAAAATCTCACGTTTAAATTCTTCAAAGTATAGAAGATTCATGGTATTAAACAGGACAATTGATGTCACAATCCCTAAAATGGCACCCATAGATGTTGAAATGGTCTCTATCCGAATACGATCTAAAAGTTCCGTAAAGAGGGAGGAACTACTTTTCACTTCATTGACAAACTGAAACAGATTTCTTGCCTTCAATTCGCGCAAAAAGTTATCTCTGTTTTTAAATAAAATACTGCTATCTACTTCATTCAACCAAAAGTCAGCAGATTCTTTTCCCAGACTTGACGGTGCCAGCACAACTAAAATAGGGTCTGTCAAGTATTGCACATGTTGACCAGAACGATGATTGTAGATAAACTGCTTCTGCCCATCTTTTAGATAGGCAACTTTTCCCTTTATGGTAGCTGAGCGTGCTTGATTAGCAGGTCTAACCATACGATTGATATAATCTTGGTAAAGATGGAGATAAGCATCGCTTTCAGGGCGCAATTTTTCAGGCAACAGAAGTTGAAATTCTCCTTCTTGTAGAGGGAACGCTACTTCTCCTTCTGCTAAGTTTACATCCTGTATCTGCAAATAATTTGGACTAACGTAGAGGGTGTTTCCAGCTGGATGGTAGCTGTCAAGGCGTGTCCCATCTTCCAGTTGGGAGCCCATTAAATAGGCATTCAAATTACTTTTGACAAAGAGCGCGCCGTCTTCCTCCAAAGCTTGCTTTAGTAAAGGATACCAATTTTCAGGCGAATTTAGTCCTGAGCGACCATCCGCAGAAATATTCCAAGCTAAACTATAGTAATCCCCTTCATTCTCCCACTGCTGGGCACCTGCTTGATATTCCTGCCAAATCCCTGAATAATAGACGGTTTGAGCCACACCAAATGACACCACCAGTAGAGCCAGCATTTGTCCCATAACCATAATGGTCAGGATTCCTTGCAGGGGCATCTTCCCTTTTAACAAGGGTAAAAAGTGATAGGTCCGAATGCCCAAGGTAAATGTAGTAGCGAAAAAAAGGACAATCAAACCAAGCAAGAAATGATAGCCCACTAGAGCTGCGACCAGATAGTAGACAGAATAGCCATCTAATCCAATGAGACAGGCCAGTCCAACTGTTGGAAGAACCGCAAATGGGATAGTTATAGCTATCTCTTTCGCATTTTCCTGTAGAGATAGTAGAAATAAATGCCAACGTGAATCTCCTGCAATCAAACGGATACCTGTTGTACGCAACTGCCTTACATTAGCAATCACGACCAAAGCCATATAGGTAATGAGAAAGACCAGTACGGCTAAGAATTGACCACCTTGTGTCAGAAATGCTAGTAAAGTAGCAATAGTCGAAGGCTTCCGAATCTGAACTTCGTCAAATCCAAGCGAAACAAGAAGAGACCGAAGTTCCTCTACCGTCGCTTTCCCTTGGAAAATAAAATATTTGGTTAAAAGTGCAGACTCCACCTTTTCTGATTCCTGAAATTCCTCTAGTCCTCTTGGTAGGGGAGATTGACTAAAATTATCATAAGAAAAGGTACGTCCACCTGATTTACTTGGCTCAATCACTCGTCTGGCAATGACACTATCCGTCTGTTGAGAATAGTCCTCTAATCGCTGTCGTACATCTGAGTAAGTCACGTCCTCAGATACCGACAAGGCAGTCACAGAAGGATAATAATGAACTAGCATAGTCTCCTTTTGGCTAACCCCCAACCAGATCATAAAGACGGCTAGAATGATAGTCGATACAAGTACAAATTTTCCTTTCATTCTAACTTCACCTCATTAACTATCTGCCATTTAATACACTCAACTGGATTTTTTCTTCCCTCTTCGCTTGATTGTTCAGTAACATCCAACTATTTATCAACAAAGCCACAACTACTCCTAGGCTAACAATAACTGACTTTGTCATAAACATTGCCAAACCCATCCCAATAAGAGCGGAGCCGACTTGTTCTCCTAGATAAGAACCATGCAATTCGATAAAACGCATCCCTGCTATCCGCTTGATAGCTATTTCTCTTTTGAAGGTCTCAAAGTATAGAAGATTCATCGTATTGAACAATAGTATGGAAGTGAATATTCCAAGGATTGTCGGAGATAGGGTCATAAGAATTTCAAGTTGAACATTTTTTCTCAGGGTGTTGTAATGTTGCTTGCTAGATAACAAGCTACCTATTGTGTTTTGTAAATTGTATTTGTCCAACAGTTGTTCCAGCATCTCCTTATCTTTGAAAAATACAAAATCTGGTAACGCATTTTCCCAAAAATAGGACGTTTCTTCAAAACTTTCAGGCGATAGAACAACAATCAACGGAGCCTGTAAAAATTGCTCATAATTTATCGGGGTATGATTGTAAATGAACCATCGCTTCTCGTCTGAAATGTAATAAACGTTTGAATGCAAACTTAGGGATTTTTCTCCATCCGCAAGCAATTTTCCTACCATGTCCTCAAAATACGCTTGATAAACACTCGCATCATTTTGCAAACTCTTTGGTAATAATAATGCAATTTCTCCTTTACCTAACTGCTTTATCTTTTCCAGCTGATTGAAATCGTACAGCCCACCTTCTGATTGTATATAATTCGGCGTCACATACAGCACCCTTTCTAGAGGAATTTCCTTGCTGGATTCAATGATGGTATGTTCTTTTATTGTGTTATGCCGTAAATGGTGCTGGACTAACATTACATTATTTTTCGCATATGATTCTAAAATTACATGAGACCAAGCCATTCTTTGTTGCTGGGCCATCGCTTCATCAGCTATGAATGCTTCACGATTCAAAGACAGACTAAAAACATCTTGTCTTTCTTGCCAAGCCTTTTCTCCTATCGTTAGTGTATGGAGAACTCCAACATATGTCAACGTTCGACTAGCACCAATAGAGATGATACAAACCGCTAAACACTGACCTACTAGTAAAATAGCAAAAATCGCCTTGAGAGGCAAAGCCCCCTTAATTAGCATTTGTAACTGAGAAATGTTTAATGCAATCATGAATCCAACACTTGTCGATAAAGATAGGAAAAAAAGCAAACAAGCATAAAAGGCAATACCGATTGCTACAAAACGATAATATACCATTGGCCAACCCAAAATTAAAATAGCAATCAGTCCGAAAACAAGCGCCCCTACTGTAGCCAATGCTATATCTCTTCCATCCACTCTTAAAAAACGACTAGCAATCTGCCAACTCCTCACACCTGAAAGTATCTCTATCCCTGCTGACCGCAAGTAGACAATCTGCCCAACTACTGTCAATGCAAGATTGGTGAGTATAAAGATAATAAGGCCTAAGCTCGGAGCTCCTCTACCAAGAAATAGACTTAAACTGTTTAATAGGGTCGGTCTATAAATATAGCTATCCACCAATCCCAGTGACTGTAAGACATTTTCTACCGCTTTGATGTCCAGATTCCCTTTTACAACATAGTAATTTTCAGCTAAGTTGGCCTGACTAGCTACTAACCTATCCGCTTTGACCAAGCCCTGTGGAAGCTCCCCCTTCCCAAAAACATCATAACTGGTAGTAGTTCGCCCACTATCATCTGTTTCTGTTATTGTCTTAGCAATTAGACTATTTTCCTTTTCAGCTAAATTTGTCAGGGCATCCGACACTTCTTCATAGGTCACTTCTTCCCCTCGACTTAATATGGAAACCGATGGATAGTAATGATAAATTAAAGAATCGAGTTGCAGACTCACTAACCACATACAGAAGAGACAGATGCTAAAAGTAGATAAATAAGTAAATACTTTTTTCATAACGAACCCCATTTGCACAAAAAGGAGGTGGACTCCACCACCTCCCTATCATTAGAACCCGTAACCAAAATCAACATGTTTTCAAACGATCGTTGATATAGCTTTTTTATTTTATCTTAACATATTAACAGTCGATTTTCAAGCTATTTTAATTATTTTTATAAAAGAATCTATACTTGATTATTAAATATCTTTTGATAGATATTCTTTCAAACTAAGATAACTATTTTGTGGACCAAAAAATTTGAATAGACATTCCGCTTCTCTATAGTATGAGAGAATTTCATCCTTTGATAGAAATCCCTCTCCGACATTTGCGATTAAACAAAGCGTATCAGCCAAAAGATAACAACTCTTCTTGTCTCGCAAGATTTCGATTAGGTCTGTCAATTCATCAATTGCCTGTGACTGCCTCTTCCTTTTAAAAAGATAGTGAGCGTGATTGTAGCGAATCTTGATATACTTATGAAAACTCTCTGTGTTTGATATATCCAAGTGGCTAAGCTTTTCTGAAATCCCCTCATACAAACCGTCTAAATCCTCATCTCGAGAAGTCAAGGCATAAAAATTAACCAAGCTATTGTATACATCCAGATAAAAACTAGATGTCTTACTGATTCGATGACTAAGTTCTTCCATACGTCCAATTGCAGTATCTTCCTTATGATAATGATGGAAGTCCACTATACAAGCCAGATAAGTTAAATATTCACTGCTTTCCTGCGAATGAACAGCTTCTTTCTGCTTCTCTGCCTCTACAAGATAAGCCAGTTGATCATAGGAACGAGTGAACAAAGCTTTGTCCACCAATCGTTTAAATACCGTAATATCAGGCGCTTTATCTGATACACTTTCATCAAAAAAATAGTCCATAGACACCTGTAAGCGTTGTGATAAAGCAAATAGTATATCCGATGTAGGAGCAACTCCTAATTTTTCAACTCGACTAATCAAACTCTGCTCACAAATTCCCTCTGCAAGCCCCTTTTGAGTAAAGCCAAGTTCCTTTCTTCTATTTTTAAAACGTTTACTAAGAATCATTTTCATATCCTTTCCATATGTATCCCTCAAGAAAAATCTCTATATAGATTATTATATCAAAAGCATCTTTTTTAACATACTATTTCGACACAAAAGTATGTGTCAGAATTTTTGAGATTTGCTAAAAAGAGGAAGCTCCTTGAGAGAATGAAAAAGACTGAAGCAATTTTCTCTTGCTCCAGCCTTGTATTTTCTGTCTTTTTTTGATAGAATAACATTGACTGATTAAGCAAGGACGAGTTGCTCTAATCGGTGGCGTACGAGTACCAATCGTGCGCCTTTTTTCTTTGTTTTAAGTTACTAATAGTATACTTAAACATTCCTTAAAAGTCAAGGTTTTGGTTCACTTCAAATGGCTAAATTCAGGCGGACATTTAACCTCCTGTACTCCGATATGCTCTTCGTGTGTTTCTTTTAGGTAGGCAGAAGCAAAATTCTTGTCTAGTTCCTGGTACTGCTTATAATCTTCTCTCCAAGAGCCAAAGAATAACTCTCTAAGCTCTCCACTTTGCCTTAACAAAATGATCTGACTCATGGTATCTCCGCCTGCTTCACTCCAGTACATTCCTCTGTGCTTCATCCTGTAGGTGATTTTGCGGTGCTGGCTTTCCATTATCCCAATACCTGCATGGCTAAATCCTCTTAACTCTGCTGGCTTGGTGTATTGGAAATTATTCAGCAACTTGTCACGTATCGTTAGTAGCTTTTCTAATGCTGGCTCGCTATCTGTCATTGACTCTGCCGTATCATACACAGTTCGTAGCATTTCTTTGTCATGAGTCTGAATTGCTTCAAACGCTTTATCTAACAATTCTTCTGGATAAGAACGCAAGCTATCTGTCAAATCTTTGTTCAAGTGATATTCATCATAGAAATGCTCATGTCGGACCTCTTTACCAAAAATCTTTACCAATTCTTTGAAGATATAAGGGGTATAGCCACGACCTCCGTCTGAGTTCGTAATCACAATTGCATCGTCTGTTAGTTCAAAATGATTGTGCAAATAGTCTTCCAGTTCTTTTCGTGCTGCAAGGTTATTGTCTGCCACAATTTCCTTTTTGTTTTGCAACTGGAAACGATTGTGTCCGACTTTCTCACTTCCTGTATGAACGACAAAGTGCGACAGCTCCTTAAAAATGCCACTATCTTCTTTCTTAGGATCCTTAAATCTCAGCATCACTCCGTCGCCCTCGATGTACAAACGATCCGTCAGAATTTTCTCCTTTACCTGGCTCTCTTCATAAAAACGATAGTCCTTCCGTTCTTCTAATAAATCTCCAGCGTAGCTAATCGCCTTACAAACAGTATTAGGAGTAATGGAGATATTGTACATCATCTCTACCACTCTAACGACTGCTCGATAGGGCATCATGGAAGCCAACTCTGTTATTTGGAATAACAATTCTTGCGAATACCGCTCATTCTTTCTCAGCCCCAGTTTTTCATCAACAGGTACATAGCACTTGCCATCCTTGTACCAGCGATTACGCTTGAAGGTAACTTCTCCAAAAATAAAAAGAACTGTCCTCTCGGACTTGTTTACACACTTATAGCCCCTTGCTCTGAGAGAAGGGGCTATTGCTTTATCATAAGCTGCAATGTATTGATGAAACTCTTCGTGATTCCCTTTTCTAAAACTATCCGTCAATTTTCGTTCATCAAAATTTGTTAATGCCATTCATAATCTCCATTTTAACTTATCTAATGTAATTGTAGACAAGCAAGAATGAGCAAGCAAGATTATTTTTACTCTGAAGAGGATTTTTCGTCGTCTAATGCCTTTTTACAACTCTGGACCGTGCTGCTGCTCATCTTTTTCACGGTTATCCGTTTCAGAATTATATTTCTTCAACAAGTCGATGTAAGTCTCCATTTGGCGAATAACCGACTCATAATCACCAACTGCCTTATACAATTCGTCTTGCAGCTCTCTTATCTGCTCTTCGACCTGTTCGTAGGTTAGGTGAACAGAAACATTTAACTTGGCAAGTTCCATTCGAGAGCGACGTTGAATTTCTAGATCATCACTATCACAACCTGCCAGCAATTCTGCTACCTGGTTGTGTGTTTCGATTTTCTGATTGAGTTCAGTCATTTTCAATTCACTGAGCGCGATTTTTTCAATCAACTCTTGCTTAATTTCATTGTAAGAACGCTCTTGTACCCTCAGACCAATCAGCAAGTTAATCTGCTCCATTTTTTCCTTTAGAGTATTCTCGGTGATAATTTTTCGATGAGGAACTTTCTGTCTCTCTCCGCTCAACTGCTTAATCAAGGTTTTCCCCATGACAAAACGGTTAGCATCCGAATTGTCTTTATTGTAGAGATAATAATATTTTTTCTCATCCAGGAATATCCGATACCGTTTTTCAAGGTCAGGAGTCGTTTCAATCTCCAGGTGGCTATTGGGAATAAAGACTAGACCTTCTGAATCCAAGCCAAACCAGACTTTGATATAAAGACCGTCATTGACTTCCTTCTCGATTTGCCACTCCTCCAACTCCACTTCAAATAAATCTTTCTCCTCTTCCTGCACTTTTTCCTGCTGGTATTGAGAGAGAATCTCCTCCGTGGAAATGCTAGTGTCCATCATATTTTCAAACTCCTGGAACTCTGCTGCAACCTCATCAACTGGTAGCAAGTTGTCATTTTGAATATCAATTTTTGAGAAATAGTCTTCAAAAAATGGCTGGTCATGACCGAACTTCTTACTGAGATTTTCCGAATTGATAACAATCTCTGTCTCACCACCTGATAAGCAAAAATCTATTGTCCTCGTTTTCATTTTGACATGCAAGGCAAGTTTTTCAGCCTTTCTGACAAAGTCTTGAAAATCTGTACTGTGTTTTAGTAGAAACTCTATCCGACGTTGAATGTCCTGTTTTGCAAAATAAGTCTGATAAAAGTCCCTATCATAAACTTCACGCTTATTGATTTTATCCGCTCGAATATTTTTCTTCATATCCCTGTCGGTCATTCGGTAGGTCGTATGCTTTCCTGAAAAATCAATCTTAATTGATAACGCTTCAGCATTCTTAAAAAAATCTTCCATGGACTTAGAATGCCTAAGTAGAAAATTGATCCGCTGTTTCAACTCGTATTTATGACTGCTCTGTTTATACATCTTATAGTCTGAATAAGAAAATCTGTTTGGCTCAACAATTTTTGCCCCAGCAATTTTTGAAATGCGATCAGAGATTTGCTTGAAATCTCGATAGCGTTTGCGATCCCACTTGAACTTTTTTTCTGACTGCAAGTCAATCGCATTGATGAGGATATGATTGTGAATATGGTCCTTGTCAACATGAGTTGCAACGATAAAACGAAACTTGCCACCAGTAAATTCCTTAGCGACTTCCCAACCAATGCGATTGATTTCTTCAGGTGTCAAATTATCGTCAGGAGAAAATGACTGAATAATATGGTGTGCATGAATCTTATTATTTTTTTCGAATAGTCGATCATCAAAACGATTGTAACGCTCATCGTTGATCTCAAAGTTCCACTGGTAGAAATCTACATAGTCCTCGTAAATTTTCCAGTCCAACTCTCCCAACATTCCAAAATCAGACACAAGTTCCAGTTCTTGAGTCTTGTCTGGATTGAGAATGTATTTGATCGTTTTCGTACGATAAGACACTCCATGAACTGCCTTATGTTTTGTCACTACCATATTGATTTTCCAACTCCTTAATTTTCAATTCCAGCTCATTTCTAAATTTGTCGGCCAGCTCCGCAACAAGCTCCTCCAACTGCTCAACTTGGGAGGGAGCAACATCTTTACTTTGGTTGGCAGCCTTAGCAATCTGGTTAACATTATTTCCAATCCTTCTCAACTCATATAACACCTGCTCATAAGTAGATAAGTCCACCTGAATAATTGGGACAGTGGGAAAGAGGAGAACTCGCCTAGCATAGGTCGAGAATCTCAACATTCCAAACTTTGCCATGTTCTCACGAATCAATCTTTCCTCAACTTCATCAACAAATACTCTCTTCAAAATCGGTCTGACTCTTCTCACACTCATAGCCACTTCTCCTTAAATTCGTCACTCAATGTCAGTTCCTGGTTAGCTATTTCCAACAACTCACGGAAACACTCCATTACTCGTCTCATATGATCGTGAGCAACTTGATTGCTTGATTCTGCCAACACTTGTATCTGGTAAAGCGTCAGATAAATTCGTTCCAGCTTATGAACCGTCTCCATATCATGATACTGCTGCCGAACAATGTCCGCTAGCAAAGTTGGCAACTCTGGTAGTATCCTTTCTACAGAACTTGCTATAGATGAGTGCTTGGGGGACAGAACTCTCTTTCTAACAAAGTCCGAGAAATTGCGTTCGCCAGCCTGTCTCATCTCTTCTTCTAACTGTTGTAATTCGTCCTCTGTCAGACGGAATGTTTTCTTGACATCCATTTTATTACCTCCTCGTATTCCTTTTGTCGGACATTGTCCGACGTTCGACCTGTCCGACATTGTCGGACAAAGAATAGCGTCAGCTATTCACTTCTCTTAGAGCTTTGCGAGCATGGTCGTTGTAGCCACAACGACGGTTTTTTAATAGTCAGCAAAGGTCTAAACTTTCGTTTTTCCCTCTGCCGACTGCTTAAAAAATTCTTGGTGACTTCGTCCCCAAACCCCTAAATCGTTTTTCCAAAACGATTTTCTCCTCCATCATTTCATGATGAAGAATGATAAGAACTGCCCAAATCTTTGTAGCGTTCTTGATGAATAACTTCTTCAATCTGCTTAGCAATTGCCATTTTTACTTGTAGAATAAATTGTTCTTTTTGTATCTCTCCTCGACCAATCCGAACTAAGGTCTCTTCCCAAATCTTAGTAGTCTCAATATTGGTATACATGATGTCAAACTGTTTTAGAAAGTAGATGAGCTTCTTTCCTCTATCCAAAGGGAAGAGTTGACCCGTTTTCTTATCCTTGACAAGGTACTGTCTTTCAAAAATCTTCTTCAAAATCTCAGCCCTAGTTGCTGCAGTTCCCAAGCGAAATTTTTTCAAAATGGTAGAAAGTAGGTCTGCTTCAGTAATTCTTTTCGGTGGCTTCGTCTCATCTTGAATCCATGTTTTTTCAATTTCAACCGCCTGACCTACTTCAAATTCTTCTGACAAGAACTTCAGTTGTCGTATGGAAGGTACAAATTTCCGCCAGCCTTTCGATACAAGTTGAGCACCAGTCGTTGAAAATTCATAGCCATTATTTTCCAAAATGACTTTACGTTTTTCATAAACATAGTCGCCCTCAAACATCAGAAGTGTCCGCTTAGCAATTTCTTTATAGAGGATAATCTCATCTGTATCAAAGAAATATTCTGTCTGGTTTGGGAAAGTATCTGTCGGGATAATCGCATGGTGTTCCCCAGTCTGCTCATCGTCAACATAGTGACTAGATAGTGTCTCCTTCTTCTTTTCAAATCCAACCATATCAATCCCTGTTGATAATCTCTCAACATAGCCAGGTTGGTTGAGATACAAAAATTCAAAATTGGTAATCGTCTTGTAGTCTGTTCTTGGATAAGAAGTAACTTCCTTGTCGTATAGTTGTTGGGCAACAGCTAAGGTTTTATCTGCCGACCACTGAAAATATTTACTCATGTGTGCCTGAAGATCAGATAAATCAAATAATTCAGGGGCAGACTTTTCAACGATTTCAATAGAAACCTCAGCCACTCTTGCAGTAGTTGATAAACTTTTGACAACCTCATCGGCTTCCTCGCAAGTGTGAAAAATATCTCTGTTGGTAAAGGTTAAATCATTTTCTTTATCCAACAGTTGCACTTTATAGAATGCCATGGAAGAAAAATTTGAAATGCTCTCATCATTTTCAACAATCAGATTGACAATCGGAGTCTGCACTCGACCGACAGACATGGCCTTATCTTGTTCCCCAAGTAGACCATCTTTTTTCATTTTGATAGTGGTAAAAGGGCTAAGATTGTAACCAACTAACCAATCCGAAATATGGCGAGCTGTCGCTTCGTGATAAAGATTAACCGTCTGGCTTGCTGGTAACAATTGAGAAAAACTCTTCTGTATCCCTTGTTTGGAAAGTGAGTTGCACCACAAACGCCACTTCACTTTTGACATGGCTTTAGGAATTTTTTCTAGTATGCGGTAGGCAATCGCTTCTCCCTCTCGTCCTGGGTCAGTCCCAATAATGACTGTATCTGCTCGGTCTACTTCTCGTTTTATGGTTGAAAATACTTTGCGTTTTCCTGAAGAAATTCGATAATTAAACTCCTTTGGAAAGACAGGTAAATTGTTCAGGTTCCAGTTCTCATATTGTTTCAATGGATTTTCCATGTGAACAATATGTCCAACTGAGCTGACGATCACAAGCTCACCAAAGGTGGAATTTGTCACTCTCCAGCAATCATTATCCCATTTTGCTTGACCCAGGGCCTTTGCATATTTCTTCGCTTGGTCTGGCTTCTCTGCTAAGATAACCGTTGTCATGGTGTACTCCTTTCTTGTGCAAATAACTGCTCGACTTTCAACTTATCCTTTGCTTCCTGTATCTCATCATTCAAGTTGCGGTTGCGTTTCCGTTCCTTTTGCTTTGATTTGAGTTGCTGACCCTTGGTGCGTTGATTTGGATTTTTTGAAACAGATTGAATAGGCTTACGCTGCTTCAAATTAGCTATATACTTCTCTAATAAATCGACATCGGCTTCTGATAGTTCTTCTAAAATAGAAGTGATACGATGATAGGGATAAGTTTTTTCTGGGAGGTTTTCCTCTTCTTTTTGCCTATCTTGAACAAACCACTTTCTAAATATCATACTGCTCCTCTCTATCAAAAAACAGCTCGTGAGAGCTGCTCTTCTTAATTCAAATACTCACGGCATTCGTCAAATAGATTGTGGAAATGTTGAAGTTTTTGAACAACTTCTTCCTGATGTTGATACTCAGCTTCCAGTGCTTCATTCTCCAGCGCCGCCTGTCTTGCCTGCTCGATAATCGCGTTATTAGCGAGAATTTTCTCACGAATCTGTGAACGTTCTTGTGTGATTCGGGCAATATTTTTGATGAGACTTTCCTTGTTTAGGACAACTGGATCGAGTATCTCTCCATGTTCTCTCTTTGCTGGTAGACTTGCTTCACTTGCAGTAGAAACTGTTACAACCGTATTCTTTTCCAGCTCTGTTGACCCAGGGTTTGGCACTTCTTGCGCTTTTGAACTGGAAATTTCCGAACCAATAATAGATGTCCCTACTTCCTTTTGTACTTGCTGCTCTTGAAACTTTTCAGCATAGTTCACTTCAGTAGTTGTCTCTGTCGTGGCAGTTTCCGATTTGCCAGCTGGTGACTGCCCCTGCAATTGTCGAGCAATAGCAGCTCTTGCTTCATCAGGACTCATGCCATGAAAGTTGACATCTACTGTCTCTGTTTTCTCCTGTCTTTGGCTTGGAGCAGTTGTTTCTTCCAACGGTTCTCCATCATAGACCCACGGCTTTTTTGTTGTTGTCATCGCCTCGTTTCCTTTCTCTTCCTTCTTCTTTTTTGGGGGTAGTAGCTTCTGAAACACTCTCTTAAAAATCGAAGCACGTTTCACTTGCTGCTTTCCATCAAACTCAGAAAGCAAGTCCTCAGTGTATTCTGTGTATCCAAGTTGAACTATTTTCTCCATTACAACTTGTCCATCTGATAGTCGCCGAACCGAGAGCATGGTGCCTACAGCACCATCATTCCTTGCTCGATAGTTTTGTATATCGAGATAGGAAACTAATTCGATATAGCTATCAAATTCCACTGCCTCAGCATTTGCAACGGTCTGATCGATAATCTGATAGGTCATAGTACCTCCTTCCTGATATCTCTTAATCTAGCCCATTGCATCCAGATATTCTGAAACGCTCATGTTCATAGTAGTAGCTTTTACTCGAACTTGCTCATGGAAAGCTTTATAAAAATCATTTTCCAAACTAGCAAGCTTTTCTTGTTCCTTAGCAACTGTTTCCCGTTGCTTTTCTACTTTTTCCTCTAGCTTTTTGAGTGAGTCTTGCTTAGACATTCTCTTTCTCCTTTCTGTTTCTAGTTACAGACTCACTCTATCATGTTTCAAAGTTGAAATGAATTGCACTTAAAAGCCACGCATTCTTTTTCTATGCGTGGCTCTATTTTATTTTCTGTTAGAAAGCCTAACAGAGTTTTAATTTGCATCATAAGTTGATACTCTGTGGTGTTTGTAGTTCGTTTTTGATAAAGTCCTGAGCATACTGTCTCAAGAAAGTCTCCTTATCAGCAAGTAGTTCTCGCTCAACTGCTGCATCGAGCATGGCGGGTTTCCTACCTTGAAATTCGACATATAACTTGGTGACTGCCATCATCTCTTCAACATAGTCTTCCTGAATAGCATAGTGATTATAGACGGTATTATTCTCCATATTAGCTAGTAGAAAGGCAAATTTTGTTTGATCAATGCCTGGCTTTTCAAATAAAGGAGCGACTTTTTCAGAATACTCATAGACCTGCTTCATACCTGGATTAACCGAATCTTGTAATTCTTCCTTTGCTTCAGCAATGAGGTCATTTAGACTGGAAGCAGGAGAGCGGAGAACCTGCTCACTTTTCTGTACTTTTAACACTTCATTCCAGTCTGACTTCTCTGCTCCATCCAATAATGGTGGCAAGTCAACCACGATTGGCAAGCCCTTATCTTGGAGTTTGTCAATAAAGTCTCGACCTGCCTGATCGTTATCAACCGCAAGTGTAATCAGGTCAGGGTGCTTTTCAAAGAATTTTGTCGTCTTAGCTAGGGCTTCTAAGGTGATTTTTCGTTTAGAAGGTTCTATCTTCTCCAACCAATTATCTTTTCCCATTAAGTCGCCTGCTAATTCTAAGGTATAGCGGCTTATGGTAGCTTCTTTTAATCCCTCCATCGCAACTAAGCGAACATCAGATAGCTTATCCTTATTCATCTCATAGTAGCTCATCAGGTCAATCGGTGCTTCTAGGAAGACTAACCGCTTAGGCTGCCCGATAGAGACACTCAATCCCATCATACCGTCTGAGTTCTTGACAATTTGTTTTAACCGCCCTCGCTCATATAAGCTACGATTTTCACGAATACCTTGTAACGATGCTCCCTGTAATTCTCCGTCATTGTCCAGATACTTAAAGACAATAACAGGCTCATAATAAGCGTTGGTCTTTTTGACTGCCTCCGCCAGAACACCCCTAGCATGAAAAAAATCGACCGTGCGATCAGAAAGTTTCCTTTCCTTCGTTAGGTATTGCCTAGCCTCTCTGAAGTCTGCACGTTCGTAGGGCTTGAGGAAATAGCGAAAAGGCTCTTGCTTGATTTCTTGTACTTGGACAGGCTTGAAATCTCCATGCTGTAGATAGTAAAGAGCTTCATTGGTTGGTACGTTTTTAATCAGTTCAACAAAGTTAATGACATCGCCTTGAACATCTCTTGAAAACCATTTGAAAGTATTTGTATCCGCAAAAACTCTGAAAGAATCGTGCTCCTCATGCTCATACAGATTTGAACCAATTTGTCTCAGTGGTACTCCTAGATTAGCTACTACGTCAATAATGGATTTTTTCTTTAATTCATCAATACTCATATTGACACCTCCTATCCCCTAGACTGGAGTCGAACCAGAACTACATCAACCGTGATGAGAATGAAGAAGTTGATGTAGAAGCCCATTAGGGGAGAATAGCCCTGCCAGAATTTCATCTGACAAGGCTGATAATAGCTGGTTTATTGAGTGTCAGTTGCTTCAATCTCGTTGCTTGGTACAGGAGTGGAGGAATCACTTCCTGAGAGTCCCTGTTGCTTCAGGAAGTTTTCGCCACCGTCTGCCATATCAGACAAACCAATTTTCCAAGTTTGAATGTGGTTGACTAGAAGTTTCTCTGACACTTCCGAATAGGACAGTTTTACGGTTGCCTTTTCCAGCTGAGTGTTTTTATACTGCTGACCTCCAGTTATCTCAGAAAGATAGGTCACATTGTAAGACACCTCTACGATGACCTCTTTATCCTTACTGTTGATGAATATAGTGGCATCTTCGTAGATATAATCAACAATGAACTCCTTGTTAACTTGATTGACTGCTAATTCCTGTTTTGTCAACTCTTCACTATAAGCAGCGTCTGTCATAAAACTCTTGATTCGATTGTTGTTCTCGCCCAACTTGGCTTTCGTGTAATACTGAATTAGAAAGTCTTTGACTAATTCAGGAGTCAGGGTTTTAGCAGCTTCTGCCTGTGCTTTTTCCTCCAAGATGGATGTAGCGTTTTTTTCCGCCTGCTGGGTCGCTTGGTGCAGGGTTAGTTGACTACCTAGAGTGTAGCCAATCATACTGACAAAACCAACTAGAGCCAGCAAACCTAGTGCAATCAAACCTTTAATCTTTGCCTTATTGTACATAAGTTCCCTCTTTTCGTTTTTTGATACAGTTTTACCTTATCAAGAAAGCGGTAGTCTGTCTTTTGACTATGGGTTTTCTAGCTTAGAAATGGACGACAGCTTGGCATATAGTTGTCATTAGAAACAAACTTAGATTTTCTAACAGATTATCTAACAGAAGCGATAGTAGAAAATGAACGCAAAAAAAGACTACTCCGTCGAGTAGTCCGATAAACTTATTGTGCCAGGTTTTGGTAGGCTTTTTGAATCTGTTTGAAGATGATGGTCGCATGAGGGTCAGGATTGACATCAGGGTGATACTTCTTGGAGAGCTTGCGGTAGGCAGTCTTTATATCATCCTGACTGCTCCCTCTCTCCAAGCCTAGCAATTCCAAATCCCGTAGATAGGTATTGTTTGACTCCTGGAAATACGTCTGCTCTTGTTGAGTTTGTTCCTGCCTCTCTTGCTGCTGAGTATGTTGTGTCTGAGTTGGCTCTTCATACTGTTTCTTTTGGAAAATGCGAGGCATTTCAAAGCTGTAGGTAAAGAAATCAAAAATATTCCAGCCTAGGAAGCCCAGTCCCCCAATTGTCAATACAACTAGATAAACTGTTACCCAAAAAGCTTCTTGATCTCCAGTTGTCAGTAATCGCCAATACTCAGGTAAGTCACTAAAAATCACCCATAGTGCGAGACCATACATGACGATATTTCCAACGATAAATGCCACAACAGCAAGCCGAAGCACCTTCCAAGCCACCACTAAAAATACTGACCCAAGTACACCTACAAGTAATGCCGTTAAAAAGAAATCCAATACTGGGTTCATATCTTCAAACTCCTTTAGTCTCTACCTTAAGCCATCACGTCTAAAAAGCCTAAGTAGTATAGTCCTTGCTTCTTATTCAGCAAGTAAAGCCGTCCAACCTTATCCATATACTCTGCAAAAATGTCTTCAGGCAATTCAGGAAAACTCCAATCATAATCCTGCTGGTTGAGGATATAATCTAGTCTCCCTTGCAGTTCAAGGATTGAGAATTGGGTATCTCCAGTCTCTTCTTCATATTGTGCTTTTAGCTCTTGATAAGCCTGATGTTCAGATAAATCTGAGAAGCCAGCTGAGAGTATTTCTTCTAATTCATATTTAATATTGTCCATAGTCATAAGTTCGTCCTCCTCTTCTGTCATCTCTATATACCTAGTATAGTCGCTGACTATGTATTTGTCAAGTCTTTTATCAAAAAAATTTGAAAAAGTCCCCCAACAAACTTGTTGAGAGACTTATCATCACAATTCTATGTCTTTTGAGGTGGAATTTTGAGCCATTTGTGGCTGCTTGTCCATATAGTCACGGATAGCAGATTCAATCTTCTCCACACTAGCACCCTCTTCGATGAGGGGAGCTATTAACTCATACTGCTCCTTAACACGTTGGTATTCTTCCATAGGGAAAACTTTGGCCAAGGTAGCTTCTGCCGCCTCTGCATTAGTCTGGTAGTTGTTAATCAATTGTTCTGTCTTGTTAATTTCTTTTGCAATCCCATCAATTGCATTATCAATCCGCCTCATGGAACCTACAGCCGACTCTAGGTCAAGGCTTACTGGATACTGATTCTCCCCTACAACTTGAAGCGTATAGGTTGGCTTTATCAGCAAGTCTCCAAAATCATAGATAGCTGCTGTCCTTTCCTGAGTCATAGCTTTCAGTTCAAAGCCACGGTATGTACCAAGAGTACGCAGTTCTTTGTTATCCGATATATTAGATTCTAACAACTCATGAAGACGGTGTCCAGCGTCTTCTCTCTTATCATAGAGTTGCCCTCCAAGTACCATTTGGAAGTCTGAACCTTTACTCTGGTTTGCCCTTGTCATATCCTGCTCAAATCGTGGCAATTTTGTCTCCAGATAAGGGAGTTTCTGGCTCACGATAGCCAATGTCTCTTTTGCACTGTCAATACTACGGTTAAAGGCTCGACGTTGATTTTCTAGGACGTTGAGGCGGTTCTCCAGTTCCATCTTCTTCCGAAGGTAAGGGTTTCCTGTCGCTAATGCCTTGAAGTCTGAAGCTGTCATGGTCTGCTCGTCGATGTCTTCTGCCGAACGGACAGGGTCTTTTGATGTCATGATCTGCGTGATGTACTTGAGTTTCTTCTCCTGGGTCTCCCAGAGGAAGTTGTCAAAGCTCCCCTTGGTAATATAGTGATAGATTTCAACATTCTTATTCTCATTTCCTTGACGAATAATGCGACCGTTCCGCTGGGTCAAATCTGACGGCCGCCACGGAACATCAAGGTGATGTACAGCCTTCATCTTACGTTGCACGTTGAGACCTGTACCGCCCTTTTCTGTTGAAGCTAGAAGGATTCTCACCTCTCCGACGTTTACCTTCCGAGACAGGGTATTTTTCTTTTCGTCTGTGTTAGCATCGTGGACAAAGGCAATTTCTTGAGCTGGAATACCTCGTTCAATCAAGAGGTTGCGTAACTCATTGTAAATATCAAAGCTACCAGCCTTTGGTGTTCCTATATCAGAGAAAATCATCTGAGTAGCCTTATTCTCATCACCTTCATAGTAAATCCGCTCCACATTGTCCACGACCTGCATCATCTTATTGTTGTCTCCTAGGTCATAACCATCGTCCAGCAGACGCATGTCAATGGCCAGTTTACGAGCTTCCGAGGTTATCTTCAGCATATTATCCTCTGTTGGTTCAACGGATCCAGTCTTAATCTTATCTGTCCGTTCTACCAAGTCTGCCAGATAGTCACGTTGGCTATCTGTTAACTCGCTTTCAACTGGAATAATCTTAGCTTCAGGAACTGGCAAATTGAGCATATCCGATGTCTGAATATCCGTCGTCTCTTTGTAGATTTTCATGAGTTCAGGCAGGTTGGTAAACTTCTTGAAACGTTTCTTAGGCTGGTACTTATCACCAGTAGGCGAAAGCTCCATAGAGTTCTCTATCTGCCCAAATGCACCGACCCAGGCATCGAAGTGATCAACCTTATATCGTTCTAGGACATCTGGTTGGACATAGTTCATCATGGTAAAGATTTCACTGATTGAGTTTGAAACAGGTGTCCCTGTCGCAAAGATAATGCCTAGATTATCCTGTTCAGATTGAATTTGTCGCACCTTCATCTCCATATCTACGTTCTTCTTGGAAGTCCGATTGGTAATGCCGGCCACATTGCCTAGATTAGTGACAGGACGGATATTCTTGAAATGGTGGGCTTCATCAACAAAGAGACAGTCGATACCCAAGTTTTCAAACTCAATAAAACTGTCTTGGGAAATATCCTGAAGGTTCTGGAGTTGTTCCTTAAAGCCCTTAATAGACTGCTCAATCTGCTTGACTGTCGTCTTGTCGTTGCTCAGGAGTTTCATTTGCCGTAACTCTTCCAACTTGTCTTCCAGGTAAATCTCTTGCCTTTCCTTACTCATCGGGATTTTCTCGAACTGACTATCACCGATAACGATTGCATCATAGTCCCCTGTGATAATACGGGAAATAAATTGTTTTCGATTAGACTTGATAAAATCTTTCTTGGTTGTCACAAAGACATTCTTGGTTGGGAAAAATTTGAGGATTTCCTGACCAAATTGAGCAGTCAAGCTAGAAGGAACAACGTATAGAGGCTTGTTAATCATGCCTAGTTCTTTCATCTTGAAGCCTGCTCCTAGCATGGTTAAAGTCTTACCAGAACCGACCTCGTGGGCTAATAAGGCCCGTCGCTCTTCCACAATACGCTGGATTGCATTCTTCTGGTGCGGACGTAGTTCAATATTGCTGGCCAAGCCATCAATTTCCAAATGGCTGCCATCGTATTCTCTCGTTACTGTACGGTTATAGAGGTCATTGTAGCTATCCTCAATTACTTTTTGAATCTCTGGACGCTTGTCTACAAACTCTTTGAAGAGTTCCTGAATTTCTGCCTCCTTGGCCCGTAGCATAGCGGTTTTCTCGACATCCGTGACCGTCCGCTCCTTACCGTCTTCTTCAATCTTCATAGTAATTGTAGCCTGGTTGGAATTCAGCAAGTTCAGGAATATTTTCCGCCCTAGATCATGGCGGCTATTTCGCAACCCTAACTGAATGTCTTGGGCAGAACTATAACTAAGTCCACCGCTCCCAAATGGCACATATTCCAGCTTATTATCCAGACTATTTGTGCGTAAGATGTAGTCTAGACCGTCATCATCAAAGCTCTCAATACTATTCTGGGTAAAAGTTAGGGAGGCAAAATAGGCATAGACTCGATCAGGAATCCAACGAGAGCCTATTTTATAGTCAATATCTGTCAGAGTGATACGTTCTGGACGGACCTCCTGAAGCATTTCTTTGTATCTTTCCCAGTCATGGCTAGTCTCTCCACTTGCAATTAGCCCGTCTATCTCCTCCATTCTCGAGATGACATCTCCAGACAGGAATTGGTTACGTGGAAAATACTGTACTGCTGTAGTTGCCTTCTGGTCTCCAAATGCACGAGGATTAGGGATAATAGTGTCTCCCAGCTCCTCAATCATATCCAATTCTGTCTTTCCTGGATAGAGGCTCTTCATAAAGTCAAAGTCAACTCCTCTCCCTTCCGCGATACTGGTATTGAGGGCATCCTTAGCAGATGAAACTTCTTTGAAGGTCCGTTCGGGACGAATTAAGGCTCGCTCGAATGCCAGGGACTTCTTGTACTCGACTTTTTTCGTATCGTCACTGATATATTCATCTTCTAGACTGGCCAGCAATGAATAGCGATCATCACTATCAAAGAGATTGCGATTGACAGGACTGTTGAGATAGCCGTTCTTTTTAACAAATTGATCGTACTGGCTATTGAGTTGAGTCAATAGTTGCTCGAAAAAAAGCTGATCGTAACCAGAGTGACGTTGGATATCAATCAGGGATTGATAGGTGTCTCTCAGGTCAATCATACCCTTAATTCGCTCAATTTCTCGGTCTGTCAACGGATTTTCAAAGAAGACCGTCTTTTTGAAGAACCCTTTATTTTTCCCACGTTGAGCAGGGTCTTTGGACTGGTAGACATCAAGGGCTGTCTCATCCGTAATTCCCAGCTCTTTGAATTGCTCAACCAACCGCTTAGAAGGGCTGTCAGCCCAATCCTTGAAGTTACCAAGGCTGTCTACATAGAAAGAAATATCTTCTACCCTTGTTCCTGCTCGGATAGTAGTACTGTCACGGTAATAAATCGTATCACCTACATAAGCAAAGGAATACAGTGGCATGTCTTCAGCCAAGCCTTCAGGAATAGCTTGTTGTAATACCAAAGATTTCTCAACGGCTGGTAAGTTAAAGACAGTAATTGGAAGACTAGGAGAGAATTTCTCCATTGCAGTAGACAGCTCCTCAATAAGATTGTCCGACGTCGCCTTGACAGACAGGGTGCCACCTTGAAAATTGCGAACTTCAAAGTCACCCAAGATGAACGGATTGAACTCTCTCGACACCTGGCCAAAGAATGGATTGATCCATACTCGGTTATCCTGTGGCAGTGGCATACTTGGTTCAAAGACCAAAGAAAAAGGCTTCTTCTCGCCATGTATTGCCTTATTTTCATCTTTTTGAAAGAAGAGAATATCTGTCGTGACAGTTGTTCCAGCAATCTTCCTAAATGCTGTATCAGGAAGACGTACACCTCCCAGAAATTGGCTGGTTTCCTGAATATCTTTGAGGATATTTCCAGTCCGCTTGTCCAGTGTACCTGTGGAGCTGATAACGCTAACCTGTCCACCATCCCTTACCAAGTCCATAGACCGCTTAATAAAGTAATCATGAATGAGATATGGCTTATCATAGCGGTTATCTGCAATACGGATATTAGCAAACGGAATGTTAGACAGCACTAGGTCAAAGGCCCCGTCATTGAAATCAGTCTCTTCAAAGCCTTTTATCTGGATATTTGCATTTGGGTGAAGTTGACGAGCTATAGAACCTGTTATACTATCTAGCTCTACTCCGTACAACTCACTCTTCTCCCAAACCTCTCTTGGCATGGAAGCAAAGAAATTTCCTGTTCCCATGGAAGGGTCTAGGACTCGACCACCTGTGAAGCCGTCATCAATCAGTCGCTTCCACATCCGTCGAATAATAGCTGGATCTGTATAGTAGGCTGTCAAACTACTTTCTTTCATAGCTGTGTATTCTGCAGGAGTTACCAAGTTTTTTAGAATCTCTCTTTCCTTGATAAAACGTGTATTGTAATCATCAAAGAAGTCATTGGCTAGGCCACCCCAGCCGACGTATTTCGCTAAAATAACCTGTTCTTCAGCGGTTGCTTGAGCATTTCGACTATCCAAATCTTTTATCAAACGAATAGCTTCAATATTAGCTACCACTTTCTCTTTTCGTGTCTGAGGGTAAAAGCCAGACAAATCTTCAGGGAATACAAAATCTTGCAGGGCTATATTTTCAGTATTTTCAGGTTCTTGTAGCTTACTATCAGATACTTGGTTAGATTCTTGTTCTAAAACTTTTATTACTGGACTAAGGACGGCTCTCAGTTCTTCTGCATTCCAACTATAAATAACTCGGTTATCTTCAAGCATACCATCGCTTCGCTCCAGCTCTACCCTCAGCCTTCGGTCAGATTCACGGCTTACCCCTAATACATAATAAGCCGAACCAGAGTAATTAGCCATGCTGTTTTTTGGAAACAGCTCTCGTAATTCTAACAACTCCACATCTCCACTTTGCTGAGTTTGAATAGGTTTTTCTTGAAATGTTTGTAGCTCTTCAGCTTTTTCTCCTAACTGATATTTTGAAAGAATCTCTTCCAGTTGAAGATTATAGGTGTTTTGAACTCTTTCCCAAGCTTGGTTCAGCTCTTTCTCTAGTAGATTAAAGGCTTCATATTTTCCGATAAATGTACCGTCTGAATGCTCTATTAACCAATTTTCAATAGAATCTTTATCAATTGAGTACCCATCAAGCGATAGGAAACCACTTACTCCACGATTGACACTATCATCAAGTGCTAATCCTGCCAACTCGAATGAGAAATCAGGCAAACTATTGTGGAACTCATCAATAATTTCTTGGTCTGCTTCATTATCTAGCAAGGTTTGCCAATGCCACAAATAGTAATCTTCTGAGACAAGTAGGTTTATCCTATCGTTTAAGTAATCTTCTAGCCATGAATAGTCTATCTCGATTGGCTGTACCGGAGAAATTACTCCACCTAGAATATCGTCCAACCGATTGATTGTTACGGTATAAATACCTTGACGATTTCCCAATCCAATTTCAACTTTACCATCCACTTCTTCAATAGAAACAATCGGTCGTTCTCTATTAAACAAAGGACCATTTTCCAAGATAAAGACCATCTGTCCCAGTCTCAGTTCTTTCTTGACTTTATCTAATAGTATCTTCCCTGCTTCTCTTTTTATTTCCTGTAACTGTTTCTCTGCAGTTTCTCTACTGGAGAAATCGTAAGGCTTACTCAAGTATGTCGAATATGCAGTTAGAGACGGGAATTGCTCCTTAAAGCTGAGTGACTGACTACCATATTGGTAGGCTTCAAATATCGTTTCAAACTCACTTTCAAAATTGACAATACCGTTTCCTTCTATCTCATCCTGAAAGAGTTTACACACTTCAGGTGGAAACGAGTGCCTTGGCAATTGTAACGTTTGAAAATCTTCTACGGATAGATTGTATTCATTAAAGTCAGACTCTCTTCCTGACAAAAGATAATCTGAAATGGTTTCTAGATATGGATTAAAATCATTTTGAGAGAGTCCCATATCAACACGTTCTGTCAGCCTAAATTGTTCTCCATACTCATTTTCAAAATCAAAATGAATCTTGGTTTTATCATAATAATGATGTTCGCCACCACCTTCTACAAAGTCTTCATATTCTTCTTTTGTTCTAACAAAATGAGTGGTTAGATAATCCTGTAAATCTTGGAGTTTAGTAAAGACTACATCGGTATCTGATGACGCCTCCGACCATGCCATTGTTGCTGCCTTAAATTTCAAGGGATTGCTTTCTTTGACTAGCTCAGCATCTCGATTTACATAGACAGTATCTAAAACTTCCGTAAATTTCTTTGCAGAAACTTCTTTGGAAACCAAAGCATTCTGCACACCTGTAATTTCCTGTTCTTGCTCAGCAATGTAACTACTCATCCGCTGAATAATATCGTATTTCTTCAGGAAGGCTAGGTTTTGATAAGTTGTTTCTCGTTGAATATCACTTGTATTCTTTCCTGAAGCAAGAAAGGCCACACGTTGCCCATCAACTCTAGCTTCCATTCCAGCTTGACCGACATAGAAATCAACGCCATTACTAGATGTTTCAAGATAAGTAAGATTGTCTACTAGCTCAACGACTGGCTCAACAACATCTTTCGACAGAGTCTCTGAATAATCGGTCCGAATTCGATTAGCAAGGTTACTAGCCACCTTTGCAATATTGATTAGATTCATATTCTCCGTCTGCTGGAGAATACGGTCCAGGTTAATCCCCTTAAAGTTCCCTAACTCATCAATCAGCTGAAAATAGGTGGCCAGTTGGTACTTGGCCAAATCAATGACTGCATTCTTCTCAAAATCGTTCAGAGAAGTCATATTAGCCATTCCTCGTTGTCCAAAGCTAGTCACATAACTAGATAAGTCCATACCAGCTGGATAGCCATCCACCTCAATATAGCGGTCAAACTGTTCGGATGTAAAATCCCCAAAAACCTGTTCTAAGCTACTGGTAGTTCTTGTCGAAAATGCTTGAAGAACCTCACTCCATTTTAGATTGAAATGTTGGGTTTGAAAGGTTAAAAACTCTCGTTTCAAGGCCATATCTTCAGGACGATGCGACCTTAATCGTTCTTGTATTTTTTCCATATTCACTCCTCAAAAATGAAAGAGCAGAGATTACTCCCTGCTCTTCACTCTTCTATTTGTACTGCTCTAGAGTTAATTCCAAACTAACTCCTTATCAAAAGTCTAAACCAGGACTGAGATCGCTCCTCTCAGCCTCCCCTTTAGCTTGCTTTTCTAGTTCTTGTTTATTGAGATAGCTCCTCAGAAAGCGTTCTTTATCTTCTAGTAGCTCAGATTTAATGGCTGCATCGACTAAATCTGCAAAGGTAGCTGGTCGGTCTGCTAACTCTCCTTTTGATAATAATTCCTGGTAAACTGGATGAAGGAGCTGAAAAAATTGCAATTCTGGAGAAACAATATTGACAACCTCAGAAGACAAACGATTATCAATTGATAGATCCGTGTTTGGAGTCTTAAAATACTTCTGTAGATTATCTACTATTGCATCCCGTTCCTGAAGCGAATAATTCAATAAATGTTCTAGGTGACGCTGAAAATAAATTGGTGTCCAATCCATTTCCATAGCAATTTTTTGAAAAGCAGGATTGATGAGAGGCATATAATCCTCGTCCATGTAGAGATTGTAGAGATAGTCAATTTGAATTTGATTCAATGATTCTAATTCTAAACGCATGAAATCCTTGACAAAACTCTCATAATCCTTGTCCGCAAAAATTTCTAGAGAAAATTGTTCTTCGTGCATCTTATAGCTCCCTTTCTTTATTTATAGCCTTATCAGATGTATAGTTATCTGGAGACTTTGCTTCCTTCTGAGATTGTTCTATCACGTCTTGTAGTTCCTGCTTCTTGTCAGGAATGATCGGACTATCTGGACTTGCATACTCTGTAACATCGCTTTTTCCATCTCCATCAGTATCGACCGCATACGGGCTTATTCCCATTGCAAGCTCTAGACTGTCTACTAGACCGTCTAGGTCGGAATCCTTATAAAGTGCCTGCTCAATCTTTCGACGTCGCTCTTCTTCCAATACCCTATTCTTTTCGACATCAAAAGAAAAAGGAACAGGTATCATTAACTCATCGAGACGATAAAGTCCTTCTACCTGTTCCTTTATTGTCGAATCTTTGAAATAGCGATCATCATGGCGAACGATAAACGTCTCAAGGTAATCTTCCAAACCATTGTTCCCAATACCCAGCTGCAAGTAATTTCCATCCTGTGTATCGACAAGTAAATAATCACTCTTCAGCTTGGTTTCTGGATGTGTTTGTTGGTATAGATAGGCGTTCTCCAGATTTTCCATGAAGAACTTGAAATAGTGGACCCTAGACTTTACCAATTCCAAACGGTTTGGATTATGTTTTTCAACGTTTCTGAAAATTGCTTCATCTGACAAATTCTTAATCGCACTGTACAACCTTCGTCCCTTTAAGGGGCGATCAGATGAATAATGCAGTCCTAACAAATGAGGTAAGTTGCTGTTTTTAATTTCAATTTCAAATTCTTTTGAAGGAGTCTTGATAATAACATCGTTCTTGTTGTAATTAGAGAACCAATCTAGTATCTCTTTTATAGCATATGTCCGTTCCATTTTATCCTCCACATAAAACAAAAAAGGCACTCCGTTTGGAATGCCTTGGTTTCTCGCATATTTTTGGGCTACATACCTTCCCTCACCTATGCTAGGTCTGGGGTGAACCTTACCCCAACACGCTTCTCTAATGGCAGATATTTCTGACCCCTCTGCTCAGGGTAGAGGTGCGTATAACCTCCAGTTCTCATGCTACCTATACTATTAGTATACCACTTTCACCGTATTATGCCAGTAAAATACCCCATTTTAGAGATATTTCACTGGCTACTTCTAGCAATTTTAATGGTAGATATTACCTAATTTATTACTGGTTTTCTTCCTTACGGCGGTTGGTTACTGCAAGTCCTGCTGCAGCTGTCATAGCTACCATACCGAGGGCTACATAACCAACTGAACTTTCCTCACCAGTCACTGGAAGAGTCGCAGCTTGAACAACTGGTGCAGGCTGTGGCTTAGGTGTTTCCGCTACTGGAGTTGGTTTTGGCTTCTCTGGGGCAGGTACTGGTTGAGGAATTTTCTTGAAGACGTAGGTAATATCCCCTGTTTCTTCATCCACTTCCTTTTCGACATATTCATAGCCTTCAAATGAACCACGTTCTTTCTCGCCGTCTTCTTGTGGCTTAAGATTGTCTCTCGTACCTTCTTCAACCCAGTTCGTCACGATCTTGTGATAAACGTAAGTAACTTCTGCTCCCTCTCTAGGAAGCTTACCAGTCTCGTTACCGATTGTCTTCTTAGGCATGAGCTTGTATTTCACACCATCTACTTCGATAAATTCTGGTTTATTGTCCGTGGTGTCATAGTCTGATCCAATCGAACCTTGATCAACATCTTTAACCTGTTGCTTGATAACATTTCCAGATTCGTCAATGTAGTTAATCAATACATCAGCCTTAACTTCTTCATAGACGTAAGTAACATTGGTATTACCTTTGGTAACTTTACCTGTTTCCTTACCTTCAGTCAACTCTGGGACAAGTTTGAAGACCTTACCATCTTCTGTGATAATTTCCTCTGGCTTGTTATCTGTCGTGTCATAGTCACGTCCTGTTGAGCCTTCTGGAGTATCTACGACTGGTTGTTTAAGCTCTTTGCCACCCTTTTCTTTGTAGGAGACGGTAACATCACCAACTGGAGTGTGTGAAACAGTTGTATTGGACTCTACTTCAGCACCATTTACTCCGTGGGTATAGCTGTTGTAGACGTCGCCTGTTCCTACACGCTTCATCTGTAGGTACAGGTCCGCCTTAAATGCAGATGAGCTATCAATTGAACGTAAGAAGTCCTCGTCCAATTTGATGAACGTCTTACCAGTAGCCGTATCAACAGTCTGAATAGCGTAACGAGTCAATTCAGTCCGTGCAGCGTAGGAAATACCGTCTTTTGTTTTGAAGGCGATTGGTGCAAAAATCTTGTAAACACCGTCATACTGATCCCTATTTTCATCGTAATCATCAAACCAGGTGTAAGAAGTAATATCTGAACCACGACCTGCTGGTAACTCCGCACCTGCAAGCAAGTAATTGAAAATAGTACCTACTTCAATATCTTTACCTGCCAAGCTTTCCGTATCATGACTAAGGTCGATAACAATGTCTTTCTTCGGATCAAGTTTCGGCACGTTGTTGACAATTGTGTCGGTTACATAAGCTGAACCGAACTCGCTTTGATAAGCCGTATTTTCATAAGTACCACCTGTCTTAGCAAGTTCTGCCTTAACTGTCATCGGCAATGTCGCGGTAATTTTCATTCCTGTCTTAACATATGCCTCATAATATGCTTGAGGATCGTCAGCTGAAAAGACCAGGATAGCTCCTTTTGGTTTGAAACCTTGCTTGGCCATCGCTTCTTGAAGAGCTTTTGGAGCTTCTAGCAAGTCTGCATAAGCTGTGGCTGTAAGACCTTTAACAAGTGAATTATCACTAGCGATAAACTGGAAGCCACTGGTTTCAAGCACGAGTGCCTCTTCTGGGTAATCGTCCAAACCATAGAAGCCCAGAGCAATCAGCTTTTCATCTGCTTCAATGCCCTTATAGTCGCTGTAATCCAGCTCAACCTTATAATAGTTAACAGAGTTTGCCAATACTGGCTTACCATTGATGACAACACCTTGACTATTTGTATTGACCTTGGTAGGAGTCACGATTGGTGTCGGATTCGTTACCGTGTTAGTCATATAGCCATTTCCAAAGTCTAGTTGATAAGCCGTGTTGGAAACCTTAGTGCCAGTATTGTAGAGACCTTCCTTAACAGTCATCGGAATGAGGATTGTGACGGACTTCTTAGCCTTAATGATATTCTCGTAGTAGGCAAATGGATCTTCTGCAACAACGCTGACAAAAGCACCCGAGATTTTACTCTTGATACCTGATTGGGTCAAGAGTTCTTGAACTTTGCTATCACTTGTTGCGAATGAAGCATTGTCTTTTAAGAGGAGACCTGTTACTGGCTTACCATCTGAATCGATGATAATAGCACGTCCCAAGTCAACTGCCAGAGCTTCTTCTGGATAATCGTCAAATCCACCAAAACCTTTGCCGATTGTCTCTTTATCTGGAGTGATTGCATGGTATTGATCGTAGTCTAGCGTGATACGGTAGAAGATTTCTCCACCCACTGGAACTGGTTTACCATCAATAATTACTCCAGCAGCATTGGTGCTGCGTTTAGTTGGCTTGATTTCATTGTTGGTAGGGTTATCAGGATCGTTTGGATCTCCTGGTGTATGAACGACAACAGTATTTGATGTTCGTGTGTAACCATTGACTTTACCTTGACCGCCATTTAACACCAATGTGAAGGTGTTTTTGTAAGTTGTTGCGTCATTGAGTACACGACCGTAAACTTTTAGAGATGGCAATGTGATTGATTTTGTTAAATCACGATTAGTTGATAAGATAAGCTCCTTGGTAAAGTTACCAACTAGGGTATGTTTATCTGTAGAATATGTCAATTCATAAGCTGAGTTAGCGTTAACTGTTTTTTCCAAATCTAATTCAAAACCAGTTGGTAATGGATCAGTAATTTCTCCAGAAGTTGTCAAAGCACGGTTAGCAGAAAGGGAATCAATAAGAAGTTCAAAAACAACATCTTGACCTTTTGCGACTAATCCTTTATCCACGTTCACTCCTTCAGTTGTCTCAACTTCTTTACTGGTTTGAGGTTGAGTTGCCAAGGTTGCTAGATTGTAAGTGACAGTTGGCGTTTTCGGAGCTTTAGGTAATTCCTTATAGGTTGGCTCTTCTGGTTTTTCTGGTAGCGGAACACTTGGACCTTTTTCTGGAGCTTTAGGAATTTCATGATAAGATACCGTTGGAGAATCAGGTAGCCCTTCATAGGTTGGAACTTCTGGTTTATCTGGGACTTTCTCTGATGATGGTTTCTTGGGAGCATCTGGAGTTGCCAGATATGAAACCGTTGGAGCGTCAGGTAACTTCTCGTAAGTTGGTTCTGGAATCTTTGTTGACTGTATGGTTTTCAGTTCTTCCAGTTTCAAAACAGGTTCTTTAGGCGGAGTTTCGATGATACCGCCTGAAGCTGCGACTTTACTTGTAATGTCAGTCCAGTGACCTACAAATTCTTTATTTCCAGCTGTAAAACTAATAGTATTACCAGAAGTCACGACACCAATCCCTGCACCATAATATGCTAGCGGAGAGCCATCTGGATCCCACTCACTTGCATCATATTTAGAACCATTTGCTCTATAGTCATTGTCTCCATCAGAGTAGAATCCATCTGAATGTTCTACGATGGTTGAACCATTGATTGAAACGAAATCAAAATTGTAGTCAGAGATATACTCAATCGAACCGGGGTGTCTATTAAGACTTCCAAAACCAAACAAAGCTGGTGCATCTTCTGAGAAGCTAATTACATTTCCTTGTACATCAAAAAATTGCAAAGTTACGGCGTCTTTTGGGTTTCCTACCGTTGAATAAACTTCATATCCATTTGTTAGTCTATCACTTAAATACACAACCAAATCAGAGCCATCGTTTGATACAGGAGTAATCGTTAATCGAATTTTTGAGATTCCTCCTCCGTCATATGTGGAGTTTTCAAGTCTGGTAAAGTCAGCTGTAATAGTTTCACCGCTTTTTGCAACAACACCATATTCTGCCCATGTGGATTTGTTTGGAATTTCCATTTTTGAGATAACAGGAGAAGTTTCTACCATACCTTTTAATGTATCTTGAGCGACAAGGTATATGTTCTGTTCGTTTGTTGACTTTATGTACTTTTGTCCTCCAGAGATGCTTACAACGGAATTCGGTTCATTCTCAGCTAGATTAAGGTATTGACTCAAAATTTTTGAAGAATAACCCTCTCGTGTAACGTTTGCCTTTGCCTCAGCAAGTGCTTGGTCATACTTGGCTTTTGCTGTATCATAGGCTACTTTGGCTTTATTGTATGCATCTCTGGCTGCCTGATTACGTTGTTCGATGAGCTTGTTTTCTGCTTCAATAGCTGCCACATTTGAGGCGTTGCTTACTTTGGTACTTTCGTAAGCTTGACGTTTAGCCTCGTTGTCACGATTGATTCTTTCCACCTCTGCTTGGTAGGTTGCTAAGGCTTTATTATAAGACGACTCACGTTCAGCATTCGTAGCTTTAATTTGAGCAACAGTTTCCTGGAAAGTCTTGTATGCAGCTTGGTACTCAGCTTCAAGCCTTTGATTTTCTGAATTAACCTGCTGAACACGATTGTTGTAGTCTCTTAGGCTTTGTTCATAGCTAGCCTTTTTCTGAGCATTGTCCTGTGTGATACGCTGCACTTCTGCCTTGTAATTTTTCAAAGCAGCTTCATATTGCTCCTTGGCTTGATTGTTTGAAGCAGTGATTTTTTCTACTTCAGTTTCATAGGCTTGACGGGCTTTGTCGTAGGCGGCATCAATAGCGGCATTTGCAGCATTGACTTTCTTTACTTCAGCATTGTAGGCAGCAATTTTTGCATCGTACTCTTCCTTGAGCTGATTATTTTCAACAATAACCTTTTCAGTTGCCACCGCATGGGCTTCTTTTTCAGCCACATAGTTTTCTGTGACTTTTGTGATTTCTTCTGTCTGCTTGGCATAATCAGTCTGAATTTCTGCTTGCTTTGCAGCAGTTTCTTCCGCTGAAGTGGTCACCCCGTAGTCTTTGGCAACTTCTTCCTTGACCTGAACACCTTCTTGTTCTGCTTGATGTACAGCAGCATTCAACTGCTCGCTAGCATTTGTTACTGCAATCTCACCGGATTGGGTGTCGCTTGCTTCCTGGACCGTAGTTGCTTCCTGAGTTGGCTCAGGTTGTGCTTCTGTTAAGTTTGTCGAGGGTGCTAGACTTTCGATGACAGGGGTTACTTCCACTGATGTAGTCGTCTCTGTCTCCGTGACCGTAGTTACAACCTCTGTCGCTGTCACTTCTGGACCAGCAACTTCATCAGCTTTTACAGTTGTTGCAGTGGCGACTCCTACAATAGCAAGTGTCGTTACCGCAACAGAGCAGAGATTTTTATATTTTTTACTTTTACGTTTCTTAAAGCGTTCCCGCTCATCAACGTTAAACATTCTGTTGTTATGTTTTTTTGTCATTTCAGTTTCCTTTCGTTTTCGTCTTTCGTATCATACATATCTACCATTCGCACGATTTCAGTCTAGTAATCGCAAACTCTAAGAAGTTAGTCCAGTCTTAACTGACACGGTCAAGCCATGAGTTCTCAAATGAGACACTTCCTCTTCTATGTTTTGTGCCAATGCCTATCTTATAGGGGATACTCTCTATCCTTACTTACACAGGCACGCTAATCTGGATAGGAGGGTATTCAGTTTTCAAAGGGCTGTTCTATATGTCTAACTCTAACAAAAACAAGGAAAAGTAGCGGTGTTTTTTGACAGATGAAAGTTAGTTTTCTAACAGAAATTCTAACAGATTTTACAACAGAAAAACCAACCCTATTTTAGAGTTGGTTGATAACTGTATTAGTGTTTTTTACGACGTGGTGCCAGTCCTGCTAGGCCAATAAGGAGACCTATTCCAGCTAGAAGTGGAGTTGAAGCATCCCCTGTATTTGGCAAGGTTTTAGCTCTTGCTACTGATGTCGTAGCCGTTGGCTTGTTAACTGATTTGTTTACAGGTACCTGTGAAGACACTACATGGTCAGCATTCTTCGTAGTTCCATTGTTCTCACTTTGAACTGTGAGAGGCTTGATATCAAGGATAGCCTTAGCTTGAAGGTGGTTCAGCAACCGTTGCAACTCCACCAGCTCCGTACTCGCTGCATCGAAGGCTTGCTTGGCTGCATCGCGTTCAGGCATAAGTATCGCAAGTTTAGCAGACAATGCCTGGATCAACTCAGCCTTCTCAATCTTCGTCTTCTCAGCTTGTGCGGATGAAGACTCAAGATTGGAAATGATAGCTTGAAGGGACGTCACTCGCTCTTGTGCTTTGGTTAGGTTGGCTTTAGCTGAGATAAGCGAGCTAGATTTAGCAATCAAAGCATTTACAACTGCTTGTTTGCTTGCAGTTACTTCCTCTGCTGCTTTCAGGTTATCTTGTGCCACTTGGTCTTTTTCCTTGGTTGCCTTGACCTTGGCCTGTACTTCCACAATCGCTTTCTCTAACTGACTTGCACTAGCCTTAGCAGACTGGAGTTGATTCTCTTTTGCAGAGAGAGCTGATTTTGCTTGAGCTAGGTTAGCTTCAGCCTGAGTTACCTTGTTCTGTGCTTCATTAAGAAGTACCGCTGATGACTTCTTATAATCTGACAGGGCTTTTTCAGCGACTGCCTTAGCAGTGTTCGGTAAGGTTTCTGTAATCTTCGTAACGTAGCTAAAGGTTGTACGTGGAAGGAAAGTCAGACGTTTACCATTATAGTACATGGTATTTTCTGCATCATTCGCATAGGTGATATTGGACAAAACATCCCAATATTCTCGTGAAAATTCTACAGTATCCGTTACCTTGCTATAATCCATGAAGTTCATAACATGGTATCGTCCTGCAAAACCATTCCCCAGACCATCACCAGAAGCTGTAAGAAGGGCTACGCGGTGTCCATAACCACCATAGAGGTTCTCATAGTCTGCAAAATAGAGATTAAGGAGATAGTAAGCCATCTGTTCATCTGATAAGATAGCCGTTGCTGAATTTGATGTGGTGGCTAATTTGAGTAATCCAGCATTTTCACCATTGCGGGCGGAAGTATCCAAACTTGTATTGTGGCTAAGTACACGGCTTGCACGAATTTCTTCAACACGTTTTGTAGCATAGTCCATCGCTACTGCACTGACTTCAGGTACAGGGAGCGTAATGCCGTTTAGAGAACGAAGTTCTTTCAACATAGCTACCATGTGCTGTGAAACTGCTTCAGCATCAGGTGTATAAGTAAAGTAACCTTTTTCCTTATACTCTTTGAGCTGTTCTTGATTTAATTCAATCTCAACTGCTTTAGTTCCAGCATAGATAACTTGCTCATGTTTAGATGATTTTGTACTTTCTACTTGCTGGCTACCATCCACCTTACTAACTTCTACTGTGCGAGTAGAGATAACTGTATCTTGGCCCGCACTGTTAACTGCTGCTTGAAGTTGTGCTGTCTTATCGGCTACTATTTGCTCAGTAGTGGCTAACTCTGTCTTGGTAGCTGTTAATTTATCTTCATTAGTTGCTACAGTTTGCTTGGACTGTGCAACTTCTCCTGTAAGACTGTCGATAGAAGCCTTGGTTTTATCAAGTTCAGACTGAGTCTCCTTTAAGGTCTGTTCCGCACCTTCAACTGCTTTGCTAGTTATATCAGCTTCACTTTCTAAACTTGCTTGGTTTGTTTTAGCTTCTGTCAGTTCAGCCTCTGCTCTTTCCAACTCGGTTGCAAGCTCTGGATTTTTTGCTACTTCACTATCGTAAGTAGACTGTGCTTCAGCAAGTTTGTTTTCAGTTTCGCCCAATTGTGATTGTGCAACTTCCAATTCTTTAGAAGACTGTTCAATTGTTTGCTCTGTCTTCTCCTTTGCACTTGTTGCATCTACCAACTCTGTCTGGTTTTGACCGACTTGCTGGTCAAGTGCCTCAAAAGCCGATTTTGTTTCTGCAACCTGATTTTCAGCTGCCTCTACCTGTGTCTTAACTTCTGCCAGACTAGGCTCTTTAACAGTTGCTACTGTTGTTTCCTCTGTTTGAGGAGCTGTAGGTTCGACTGTGTCGGCCTTTACTACATTTGTAGCAAACGGGCTAGTTACAAGACCTGCTGCTACTACTGCGGTTGCTTTTAAGATTGTTTTTGACTTTTTCATTTGTAGTCTCCTTTGACTCAATTATTATTTATAAGCCTAGTATAGTCGATGGCTATATTTTTGTCAAATATTTTAGCAAAAAATTTTTTCATGTCTATATCATTTGACTTTTAGATGATTTTATTTTAGAATAGTCAGCGACTATATACAGAAAAGAGAAATACCGATGACTGAACAAAAAACATCTAGAACTCCTTGGTTTTACGATGACGAACCATTGGAAGAACCAAATGTAACACCTGCTGAAGAACATGCTGATAAGAAGACAACTTATAAGACTTCTCCTAATATGCTCAAAGCAATTAGAAAATATGAGGAAGAAGTAAAAAAGGATCCAAATCAATTGGAACGTCGCAATCATCAAAAAAACTATTCAGGTGCAAAGTCTTTTATCACTTATGGTGCTAAGACTGAGGAACTGCACTTTATGAAATCGCTGATAGAAGACGTCTTGAAATGGTCCGAAAGTATAGAGAACTTTGATCAGCTAAGACGGCCAGAGCGGAAGCAATTATATCAAAAGAGGTAGATAAAAGGGATTTCCAACGAAATCCCTTATTTTTGTGTATAAGCAAAGTTCATACTTGCATCAGCTCCTGAAATTGTTCGGAACGTTACAACTCCAGTTGGATTGTAAGCTGAACCATTGTAATTGGTTTCTGAAATCAAGAACGAACCGTCTGGATAGACTTTCTCCACTAGAGCGACGTGACCATAAGTATCACCTAGATTAAAGGAGATAATAGCACCGTCTCTCGGTGTAGTTCCTGTCTCTCCACCCAGACGAGAGGCAGTAGCTACCCAATCCATACCATTCCCCATAGTACTAATAATTGGAATTTTTGAGCCGTCGCGACCTTTCAACTGCAGACCAAGTTGGTTCATTCGCTTGGCAGTCCCCCAGGTACATTGACCCCAAGGATAGCCCATATCATCTCCGCCTCCTGGAACGATGCCATCATATAAGTCTCCTCGGATACTCTCAAGGCTCTTCACGTCAACCTTTGCTGTTCCTGCAGCTGCTTGACTAAACCCTTTTTCAATCTGATAGAACCACTCGATTGCTCGTGATTGTCGTTCTAAGAGTTTATCTCCAGCATTTCCTTCCCAATATATCAGGAAGAGCTGGGCGAGGGTTGCAGGGCTTCCTGTATCCGTCATGTGCTTCTTGACCCAGTTAGTGTAGTAAGGGCTGTCTCCTTCCATCATGAACTCCAGCTGCAAGTCTAAGTCGTACCACTTCTTCCCCTTGCTTGTCGCATAGTTTCGGAGAAGCGTATGCCGAACTGAGCCATCTGCTGTATCAGTCCACTGTCCTAAGCCAAGTCCTCTATGGATAATATTAGGATAGCTTCCGTTGTATATAGCTGGCCCACCAATAGAAAGCCAGGCATCATCATCCCAAGAGGTTTCGGTAGCTCCAACAGGTGGTGAGAGATAATCACCTTCTGCACGTTTTGAGGTAACTGACGACTCAACAGACCAGTTCCCAAGTACGGCAGCTATAAACTGATTACTAGCTCCTTTTGCCTTCAGGAAATCATAAACCTGCTTGGCCCGTCCAACCTCGTCACCCTGGAATTGTCCGATACTTGGTAGAATGGTCGTTTGAACTTGGACGACATTTGGAAAATAGAAGGCTGGGTTGACATAGACCAACTTTTCCTTATCATCATTGTATTTCTGATAATAGAGTTTCAGTCCTTGGTCCGACTTTGTTTCGCCAATGATCTCTCCAGTATAGATTTTTTGTCCTTCCTGGACACGACCAGTTGCAATGTCCTTCATCCTTAATCGTGCTTCTACAATCTTTCCCTCGCTACTTACAATAAGGACATCATCCCCATCTAGCTTGATATAGCCGTCCATAGGAGCGACGATAACTTGCCCTTGCTTAGCTTCAAGGATAATATGGTAAGACATAGCAGACTTGCCATCTGTATTGTAATAGCCATAGCGATAGGTCATTGTCAAAACATCGTCAACTGTCTGTCCTTGAAAAGGATTGTCTAATTCGTAGAGACCAAGGTAAGCTCCAGATTCCTTGTATTCATCCAGTTCTTCGATCTGCTCTTTGGTTAGACCATACTTCCCATTTTCTTTATAAAGGCTGGCCATGGATTTAATACTGTCTCCACCATTCAAGTCTTTCCAAAGTTGACTTAGGTATTGCTTGTAGGTCTCATTCTGCGTAGTAGTCGATGAGGAAGAGGTAAAGCCTGTCGTTGAGTTGAGGTCTTGAATCTGGCTACTGATACTTTCACTCGTCCTATCAGATAAACTATAGTCTTGAAAGCGATAGTTCATATAAGCCATGACATCATCTATCTTGGTGTAATAGGTTGCACCATTATCCGAGTTAATTGAGTTCTCCGAGTCCTCCCAGGTCATGTGCTGATAGGCCTTTGTCAATTCAAACTCATCTTGCTGGATGAGAACTCGGCTACTAACAGACATAAAAGCTGAAAACATTAGAATGACAAGCAGAACTCCACCAGCTATCCACCAGCTTATCGGATTGGTAAAAAGGGCTTGGATAAGCTGAGGTATACTCTTGATGAAATTAACTGTGTTTTTGAAGGAATTTACCAGATTCTGCCTCATCCTTTGTATATATCGCTTGATGCGCTGATTTACATGACGTTTTGGGTCGTTCAACTTGAAGCCTCTTCCTGCTCTAAAGTTTACGGTACGTTCTCGCAAGTTTGCAATACGATTTTTCCCAAATCGGTATGTGCCCCGTGTAGCCTTGACAGTAGCTTTCCCCCCGCGATAAGTAAACTTTGAGTAATTTACGGTCTTTCTAGTAGCTTGTTGAATATCACGGATATCACTCAAATCATCATTATCTGCAAGTAAATCAGCTGTTTCACGGACTATGAAACGACTAGCCAAATTGACCTTTGTTCGTGGTCTTTTGAAATGATACGCTTTCTTTCCCTTATTAAAGTCAGCTTTACGGGACTTATAATCTGCTTTAGCCGTGTCTCGGGCAGCCTTCTTCTCCCTAGTTTCCGAACTATCATAGCGGAAACGATTAGACTTAGTAGTCTCTTTAGCACTTTTAGCAACTCGCTTGAAGCGAATTCTTCCTCGGCTTGCTTCAGTAGACTTCTCTTGTCTCTGGCCAGTATGATTAGCTGAAGTCTCTTGTATTCCTTTGGTAGGATCATACCAAAACCATCCTGATTTGCTCCTGGTTCTATTTGTTGTTGGCTCTGTATTCGTCTGAGAAGTGTCTTTCTTAAAGCGGAACTGTTTTGCTTGAAAAATCTGTTTGACCCGTTCGGTTCGAGACAACTGAACTTGAACTTTTACACGACTCTTTTTTGATTCGTAGGGCTGAAAATTAGATTGACGTCGGCTGAAGTTTGTCTCTTCCTTGGTATTCTGACCGTAGTTAAAGACAGAATCTATGATTTCTTTTCGTCTAGCTTGACGATATTCTGCCTGACTAGCTTTGAACCGTCCCTTGCTAGAACGGTACTCATCTTCCATCTGAGGGAGACGATACTTTTTCAGTTCCCTAGCAGTTAAAGCTTGAAGAGGTGCAGCATTGACCTGATCAATATAAGCCGCCTTGCTCTCTTCTATGGCCTTTTTTTTATCTGTACGAAAGTTTTGAAGGTCGCTATCTCGCTTATTCTTCAACTCTTGATTGACTCTGGTCAATCGTTCAGGATTTTTATAAAATAGTTGCTCTGCCTGTTGTGACCTAGCCTTGATAATGCTCTGGCCATTGGCCTTTTGGAAGGAATAGGTCTTTTGAGCTTCTTTCCTTTCCTGTCGATAGGTTTTGCGGACAATCCTCATATTCTGTTTGGGACTGTTCATAGCCTAGCCTCCTAACCTGTCATATTGTTTGGATCTGTACTCATAATTTTGTATAAGTCCAAGTGTGTCGGAATTTTGTTTCTGAATGGCACGACCGTTCCACCTGCCTTAATCAGACCAGCACCTTTTTCTGGATTGCGAACATACTTTTCCAATTCCCCAGAAAGCCCTAGCATATCAACCAGTTCCTCACGATCGTTTTTAGCTTGCTTGAGCAGGATCATAAATTCACTATTGGCAATGATACGACGACCATTCGGATCGAGCAAGAGCGTTTCAACGTTTTGTGTGATACCTGTCGGGATACCGCCATACTTACGAATACGACTCCATAACTTGAAGAAGAAATCACTAGCGTACTCATCATCCAACATTAGCTGCATCTCATCAAAATAAATCCAGGTGGTAATACCAAGTTTTTGGTTACGAACAACCCTATTCCAAATCTGATCAAACACAACCATCAAAGCAACAGGTTTCAACTCTTCACCCAGCTTCTTCACGTTGTAAATCAGGAAGTTATTGTTGATTTGGACATTGGTCTTATATGAAAATATGTCTAGCGAGCCTTCTACATACAACTCCATATCCAGTGCCAACTGCTGCGCCTCATCTTCTGACTGCTCCTTCAAAACAAATAGCCATTCTTTCAGAGTCGGCTTCTCAAAGTCGCGATAGGTCAACCGAGTTACACGGTCAATCAGCGACTTTTCACGTCCTGTCATGCGACGATCTAATAACTTACCAATCCAAGATAAAAGGAACTCCGACTTGATACGAATTGGGTCATCATCAATGTTATCCTCAGACAAATCTAGCACATTGATAAAGGTCCTTGAGTCTGGTGCAATGTCTATTCTTTCTCCACCAAAAGACTCACCGATAATAGAGTATTCATTTTCAGGATCGACTACGATAATCTCCGTCTTCTCATCATTGTTTTTTAATTTGGTCGAGACGATTTCATACTTTGTAGCCATCCCTTTTCCCGAACCAGATGTACCTAAAATCAAGCCTGAAGGAGTGTTCAACTTCTGTCGATCAATCGTAATAATATTGTTTGAGATCTGGTTAATACCGTAGTATTTTCCACCAGTATCTTGCAAATCAACAGAAGTCCACGGAGAGTTGACAGCAATATTGCTAGTCAATAAACTTCTTGTCACATCTTTGAGGTAGTTAAAACCAAACGGCAATAGAGCATTGAAAGCTGGCTCTTGCATGTAGGTCAATTTCTCAATAATCAAGTCATTAGAACTAGCTACTCGCTTGACCTCATCCAGTCCTTCTTTCAAATCTTCCTTAGTGTCCGCAAAGATACCAATCAGGTAAGTTGTATCAAAAATCTTGTCTCCAGTTTTTGTGATTGTATCAATTAGATCATCTGCTTCTTCCAGATTGCTTTCTAGCCCCATACTGGTCTTCTCAGTAAAGATACCATTACGAGCATTCTTTTGCTGATCCTGCACTTTCTGAAGTTCCATTAGCCCTTTCTTAGTCTTAACAGACTTAATAGAACTTGATTTATCGGGTGCTTGGGCATGGATACTGATTAGCAGCTCACGGTCAGCTCGTATCAGCTCACGAACAAAGCGATCACCTAACTCTGCTCCATATTCACGAATATAGACAATCTGTAGATATTTATCATCAATCTGAATATAGTCTTTATCTTTGAAGCTGAGCATAGCTGGAGCAACGAAATCACGACTTGTTAGACCTGTCAAGGTCATATCTCGATAAGAGAAAGGAATATGATTATCCCCTCGTAGAATGTCTGCTAAAGCATTGACGCGGGCCTCTCCTTCGAGCAAATCAAAACCTGCTTCAATTTCGGAAAAACCTGTCTTGAAGTGTTCTCCGATTTCTGACAGAGAACGATAGGCTTGCTTGGCATTGTTGCTGCTGCGACCAAATGTGATGTATTTCATCGTAGAGAAATTATTCTCTCCCGATTGGAAATTTCTATCTAACATCCCATTCAGTTCATCACGGTAATCTCCCAAACCGTCCTCTTGTTCCTCGTAGAGAACCCCTTTCTTGAATCTCTCAATATCAATCCGACGATTGAATAGGGTCAGCTGAAAAGAAGTATGCTCATCAAGAGAGTTAATCAAATCTGAGTACTTCTCCATGATTGCCCCCTTATCATCCATTGATACGGTCTGATAGTTGACGTCTCCCAGACGATAGCTTTGAGAGAAATGACTATCTGTTACCTGCATTAGACCGTTTGGAAAAAGGGCTTGGTAAGCTAAGGTATTGGCACTGGTCGCTGCCAAAGTGTCTTTGATCCGCTTGGCTCTCATTTTCTCTGCTTCAGTCTTCTTCCCAGCTGGCTTCTCTGATTTTGTCTTTTTTTGAAATAGGCTTTTCATATGTTCCTCCATTTAATGTCCGTACAGGGACTCGCATTTCCCAATTTAAGCGATATTTGATATAGGTCTCAAAAAAGAGATGTTGAGGCTTGTATATCCCAAGTAGCAACATTGGTGTTGTAAATCCAAAGACGATAGTATAGATAAACCAGTCTCCGAACTTCCAGAAAAAAGGGTTTATGGCTAATATCGACATTGTCAATACCAAAGCTGGCAGGACAAATAGCATCTGCCTTGTCGTAAAACCAAGCCAAGCTCTGTGCTGGTACTTGGCTATATCTTTGAAAATTCTTGTATTCATAACGTACCTTTCTAAAAGAAAGTAGCGAGCCGTGACCCACTACATTCCCATAATATTCCTTGCTGTTCGCTGTGTACCAACTAAGACGATGATTAAAAGAACGGCTTGTACCAACGCCGCAATAACCGCCATAAAGAGATTATCGCTACCAGAGGTTGCATTCTTGAAAAGTGATATAAAAGCTACTGTCATAAAGATGAGGACACCTTGTATACTATAAGCAATCACATTCTTAAAAAAGCCTATCCCTACACTACGCCACTCCTCATGCACCAGGGTCGCTATGGCTAGAGGAGTGAAAGGAATCATCAAGTAAAGTTGGATAAAACGCAGAGTAATCAATACATTCACAATCGCTGCACTTATCAAGCGACAAAGAAAAATGATAAAGGCAATCAATCCTAGAATCATATTTCCGATGTTACCTTGACCCTTAAAGCCAGAGAAGGTATCATAGCTAACTCCACCTTTAGCCACAATTTTACTAGCTCCTTCAATGATATAGATACCGACACCCAGAATCATTTCAATTAGTGTCATGGCATTTGGGAGAAAAATTACAACCATAGCCAGCTTCATAATCAAGGGGGCAAAATGTTCAAGAGTGGCTTTTCCTTCAATGGCAGCCAGTCTGCGTGCTAGGTTAGAAAACTCCATGACCAGCAGAACAGTCATAATGGCTATACCTATTGGAGTTGTTACCTGCTTGGTAATTGCTGATACAAAGTTCCAAACAGTCGGGTTATAGTTGGAGAGATTTTTGAGTAGGTCTGCCGTTGACTGTAAATCAACGGTAAATCCCTCAAACAGCGTCTCAACAGATACTTTTTCGGTCGCAAGAAATGGTAGTACTATCATATCTCTGCCACCTCCTTCGTCTTACATCTTAGCTTGATCCAACAAGAGTGCTGCCGCTCCAATAATTGCTCCACCAATAATCTTGAAAAAGCCACCCATAACAGCAACTCTGTTCCCGTTCTCGCCAAAGTTTGTACCAATGTCCAAAGCTCCTAAGAAAATGAGAACAATTGCTCCTGCATAAGCACCTTTTTGGAAAAGTGCAACGACTTCATTATAGGCATTGGTTGCTTGACCATTTGCGAATGGCAAGTTTAGGTTAGTTACATCAATTGTAGGTTTCATGTGTTTCTCCTTAAAATAAATAGTTTTTTATTAAGCTATTCTGACCTGATTGTTCAGGTCAGCAGTTTTATGGTCACTTGGGTCAAATGGTTTCGTTTCTTCTAACTGAGCGATGTCATAGTCCCACCAGTTAGGCGAGTCTGGATCATCTGCTAGATATTTCCAATTTGGATGAGACTTGGGAGGGAAATACTTCTGCGACTTGAAGATTGGCACGTTGGCGATACTGACAAGGCAGGTATCACGAGGCATATTTTTTATCTCGTCAACAGTCATCAATTCTCGGCCCTGCTTCTGGTGTGAAACACTTCCTCCACCCTGCATACCGTAAGATTGACTGGTGCTGACAACATCAATGGTCTGCTTCCCTGTCAGCTCACTCATGAACTTAAAGGTCTCCTTCTCATTTCCTCCCAGATAGAGAAGAGTGTCACAGTTACCAATAATCGTCTTCCAGGCTTCTTTTTCTTTATAAAGTCCCTGAAGCTGTGGAAGATCCTGAAAGATGGGAACAAGCGAAATATTCCTAGATCGAACCGTTGCCATCAAGACTTCGAAATCAGTAATAATACCAGTGTTAGCACACTCATCCATCTCAAAGCGAACGTGTATTGGCAGTTTACCCTTGTAGACCGTATCTGCCTGTCTCGTCAGCATATTAAAGACGGTGCTGTAAAAGAGAGCTGTAAGGAAAGAGAAGGTCTTGTCATTATCAGGAATAACCAAATAGACAATGGTCTTCTGCGTCCCCCAGGTGAGAATATCCAGACTATCCTTTTCCGTTATGTCGATAACACTTTGAATGTTGAAAGTAGCAAACTTAGCAGTTGCGACCGCAATCACGCTATCTAGTGTCTTGTCCTTATAGTTTTGGAAGTCCAGCCAATTCCTCATAGTAAAGTTCTCTGTGCCGTAGATAGCAGCATACTTGTCAAACATAATCTCCAACACACTTCTTTTCTGACCTTCCTCTTTAGATAGGAGCTTGATGAGACGACCTATTTCTGTAAAGGAAGGATAATAGCCACGGTCTCTGTCCTTTTCTAGCTTCTTGCGCTCTTCATTCAACTGCTTTTCCTGTTCACTTGAACTTAGCTTTCTAAAGCGTTCTTGTTCAGCAGGAGTCCGTGGTGGACGGTAAAAATCAACCAAATAGGAGGCAATGGCACGAACTAAAATCATGGTAGATTCGTCCCAGAATGGATCACTCTTTGTGCCAGTTCCTTTGGTGTTATTGAAATAGGTCGTCAAAATCCTATTTAGGTCATTTTCTGTGTCTACATAGCGAAAAGGGTTGAAGCCATGGCAGTTCCGCATATTGACCAAATCAAATATCTTAATCTGGTAGCCCTGGTCTAAGAAGAATTTTCCTGTCTTCTCCGCCAGATGATCCTTTGGATCTACTACAACGTAAGAACAAGCTGCCTGAATAATATTTGGCTTCACAAAACGGAAAGTTTTACCCGAACCAGAACCACCAAAACAGATTGTATTTTTGTTTCGGTCATAACGTAAGGGCTTGTTTTCCGTCAAGGTTAATCGTTCAGTTGCTGACAGGATAATATCATTCTCAGGCTTCTTGCTCCAGAATTTCTTAGCTTCAGCTTTTGTACCAAATCTAGCACTACCATGTTCCTCACCACTACGGTAATTGCGAACATTGACAGCTTGATAGATATAAGCCATTAGCCAAATCGTAAAGCCGACAAAGAAAGCTATCATAGAGTGAACTGAAAAGCTAAAAAGAATAGGACGTGTACTTAGTTCTGAGGGCAAGCTATCTAAAGCAGTATTGAAGCGTTCCAAAAGCGGAAGGTGTTCCAGACTGCCATAGAGTAAGGTAACTCGATGAAGGAAGTAGCCAAAGGCCAATCCCATCACCGCAAAGACAGTCAGTTTCACAGGATTATGCTTCATCGAACCAACTCCCTGTCCTTTACTGCTCCCTTCTCAAAGACGACATCTCCCTTAGCTTTTGAAATTTCCTCATTAAGGGTCTTGTCTTTTGTCATGTCCTTAAACATCTCTGGATTGTCCGCTAACTCTTCCAATAATTGAGTAAGGTGTTCATCCAAGACACTCTTATCTTTGGTGTAAAAGTAGAGAGTGTTGTTAACCCATGTATAGGCTAGAGGAAAATTCCGCTCCTCCATCAGCTGGTTAAACTTCTCAAAGTCCACTTCCTTGTCGGATAAACCTGACAAGGTTTCATCCAGTCGGATTGTGCTAATTTGGTAGGGACTATTGAGCAAGGTCTCTAATTCCTGTCGCCCAATCTTATATGCCGAATTCTCACCAGTCAGGTGTTGAGCTGTAAAAGCAAGTAGGCGATACAAGTTTCTGACTGTGAAAATAGCACTGCGTTCCAGGTACTGAGCTGCCTGTCTATCCTGTTGTTCTGTCGACACGGCGATACCCCCTTCCTGTTAGTTGCAAATGCCCTGCTGGCATCCTTCTGGCTACTAGGGTTTTATTGACCATAATCGTATCAATTGCCTCTAACATAACTCGCCCATAGGGTTCACGCAAGGTTATTTCCTTCTTCTCGCCATCTACAACTCCCGCTCTTGTGAACTCAATAAAGTCTTGCCTGAGAATAGAATTGGTATAAGAGAATGGAATCTGCCTTTTTAAGCGAATAGTGTAGCCACCCAGCTTCCCCATCTGCTTCAAGTCGCTTAGTGTTACGATATTCATCTATAAGCCTACCTCCACATTGTATTTGAGTACATACGACATATTCGAATGTACCTATCCCTAATTCTACGGATTTTCAGTTTCTTTTCTTCTTTAACAAGAGAACTTCAATCGCTTTTACAATAGAAACTCTCGTTCTATTCTAATTTTAATAATCGTTATAAATCAGACGATTTTTTCTGTTAGAATTTCTAACAGAGACCCAAACGCTTATTGGATTTGTTTCTCTAACTTGTTTATACTGATAAAAAATCACAATTTTTCGATTAGAATACTTGACAGAAGTATAGTCATCGACTATAATAGTCTTATACTAATAACGAGGTAATGAAAATGAAAGTGATTGTCATTAACAACAAAAAAGGCGGAGACGGTAAATCCACCCTCGCCAAAAACCTAGTGAAATACCTGTCGCTCTACGGAAAGACCATCCTTTTTGACAGTGACGAGCAAGCCAACTCTACGAGCTGTTTTGTAAGTAAAGTTGATCCAGTTCATCATCTGGCCAATATCTTTCGGAAGCAACCTGTCACTCCTATATCTGTAACAGAAACAATCGATCTGATTGCTGGCTCTCCAGACTTAAAGGAAGTTAATGCTGAGTTGTATACGAAGAACAACAAGGAGCAGATTTTCCTAACCTGGCTAAAGAAAAACCAACTTGACAACTACTACGATTATGTAGTGATTGATACCCACAATGATACAGGAAACATCACAACCAATATGTTTCTTGCTGCCGATATTATTCTAGGTATCTCTTCACCGTCCTTTGATAGCTTGTCAGGACTTCTGGCACTCGATAGCTATGTTGCTGACTTGAAAGAAGACTTCATCAACCTAGAAACTGGCCAAAGCCTAGTTAAGGGAAAACTCTACTTCATCGGTAACAAGATTGAGCATAATACTTCATCTAGTAAAAAGTTTATCGAAGCTATTTCTAGCTATGATAACTACTTAGGACATCTTGAAAAGAGAGAAATCTTCAACGAGGCCAATAACCTTCGGACAACCATCTTTGACCTCTGCCGAGAGAAAAAATACCAGACCGCATCCCACAGACAATTTATTGAACGCACAACCACATTCTTTGACAGTATCAAGCAAATCATTGACGCAGCATAAAGGAGACTACCATGAACGAATTTAGCCAAATTATCAAAGACAAACAAGATGCCGAGAAAGCAAGCAGAGCCACAACTCATGCCTTCTCGGCAGTCGTGGAGGACGAACTAGAAGAAACTAAAGGCACACAAGTCTTAAAGTTGTTGGGCATTGAAAGCCCCGTTGAAGAGAAGAATGTGTCAAAGTCCATCTACTTCACACCAAAAGCCCTCGCCAACCTTGATCGTGCAGTTAAAGAGGCAGGTTATCCAAACCGCAGTCGTTTCATCAATGCTATTCTTGAGAAAATGTATGATCACCCCCAGAGCTAACGAGCAAATCTGCTCGTTTTTTTGTATCTACACGAGGAGCGTATAGACTAAAACAAGCAGATTCCAAAGTGCATGTAAGACCATACTGCCACCAAGCCCAACCTTGTAGCGTTGATAGCCAAGACACAGTCCGAGTGACAAATAGGTCGCAAAGACTAGGGGGCTATCTGGCTGATGAATAACAGCAAATAACACACTTGTCAGTACAATATCAACAACTGGAATCTCTGATAGCCCAAACAATATGCCACGAAAGATTATCTCTTCTAGCAAGCTAGCAATCATCAAGTAGGTTGCAAAAGACACTACTGGAGTAGCTTCCAGAATAGCTAGAACGCTCTCTTGATTGCTGGCCACGTCTTGCCCTACTAGACTGGTGACTGTGGCTGATACAAACATTAGTAAGAGCATACCAAGCGTTATCAAGTAACCACCTTTAGGTACTTGCTTAAAATCTTCATGCTTCATCCACTTCAAGCGAAAAGCTAGGACGGATAGCCCTAGAAAGTAGCACACTTGGAAAAACACCGTCCAGAAGCTTGACAAAACCCTTGGCAAGAGCAGGATGAGCAAACTATTCCCTCTCAGTAAAACATAGGCCAGGATAAAATCTAGCAAGATACGGCCTGAATAGCCTGCCAACATTAGCTTTTTCAACTTCTTCATCAGCCAACCTTCTTTCTAGCCATCATCACATGATAGGACTTAGATAGGTACTGGCGACTCAGCATAAAACGGACCTTTTTAGGCAGTAAGAGACTACGAGCCTCCGCATTTGTCAGCCCTGCATAAACCACATCATCCTTAATGACCAACGGAAACTCGATATGCTTCTCAACATCAGACAAAATCAGCTGACATAGTTCTGAGTAGCTAATGTCAGATCGTGAGCGATAGTCCTGTAGTTTATCCGTCAACAGCTCAAAACAGTCGCTTGTATGAGCCATACAGAAGTTCAAAATTGTCTCCTCAATGTCATTGTAAGTGAGCAACTCAAACTCCAGTTGGAACTGGGTCAACATTTGTGCAAGCTCTCTATTTTGAGCTACATTTTTACCTAGAAATACATACATCATCACATTATTCTCCTTGTATTCTTTGGTGTCTAGTCAATTATATTTGTGGTACGACCCTGGAAAAAGCTAGTCTGTTCTTGGTGAGTATAGTCTGGTAGAGGTGGCTCTTCCAGTGACTCCAGAGCCTCTTCTCTTTGTCGATAGTCTAACAGGTTATACTCCTCCACGATAACCTCTGAAATCGTAACACGCTGTCCTTGTTGGTTTTGATAGCTGCGTTTTTCTAAACGACCTATTACTCCAATCAAACTTCCTTTTCCTGTCCATTTTCCTTTTCCTGTCCATTTGGCTAGATTTTCAGCTAAAGCGTTCCAAATAACGCAGTCATGAAAATCTGTTAACTTCTCACCAGCCTGGTTTTTGTAACGACGCTCTACCGCCAGTTGAAAGCTCGCAACCGATTTTCCAGCTGGAGTTTTCTTAATTTCAATCGCTTTGGTTAGGCGGCCAGTTAAAATGACTTTGTTAAACATAATCGTTTCTCCTTCGTTTGTTTTTATGCTGCATCCCACAAATACAGTGCATCATCTAGCTCATCCTTAGACATTGATTCAGGGAAATATACTTCTAACAGATTGGCTCCAGCCCTTTTTCCCTCATCAAGACATAGGAAGTCCTGATGTAGCTCCAGGTACAAGCATTTCTTCCAGAAGAGTACCAGCATCCGATAGAAATAGCCTGCAATATTTTGAATTGGCTTCCCATTATGATTGCCTAGACTAACCTTAGAACGCAGTTTAGAGACTTCTCTTTCCAGCTCCTTGGTAAACAACTCCCCATCCAGTCGTGGCTTATCCATGGTTCTAAAACGTTCAAGTAGCTGGTCCGCAAATTCCTTTTCGACTGCTCGCTTGGCTTGGAAAATCTTATCTTGTAGTACAAGAGCAAGTTCTCCAAAAGCAGCCAACTGTGTGACTGTCTGTTCTGTCAGGAAAGAATGGTTGCCCAGCTTAAATGCTTCAGAGATTGATAATGGCTTTTCTGAAAATTCCCCCTTGTTTCGATTAGTATCGTATATATTATTAGTCTTAGTGTAGTCAGTATTAGTTGGGTCAAAAGTTTTTACTTCGTCGGGTAAAGAATTTGGACGTCCAATTTTTTTACCTCCATTTTTCATTGATTTGACGGGATTTTTTGGAGGTAAACTTTTTTGACTACCATTTTCTTCTTCAGGCACTTTTGACTCATTTTCAGAGAGATTATTGCCAAAATAGTCAAGTGTTTTTGAGTGAATATAGACTACTTTTCCTTTATCTCGGCCAGCAGAAATGATTGTCGCATCATAGTATTCATACTCTTGCAAACTAGCATCTACGGTTTGAAGGTAGAGGCGATTGGCTCTATTTGCCCCTTGTTTGACTTCTCTAAGTAGTTTCGACTTGACCAATTCCTTCTTTATCTTTAGGACAGTCGGTTTACTACGATCAAGTAAGTCCATCAAATCTTCGACTGTGTAGTTCATAAAGACCGAACCATTTTCATCCACATAATCTCTCTTTCCTTCGTTGTAGGAACGAATGCTCAACAGACAACGATTGTACAAAGCACCATAGGCCAACTTCGCATCGTTGGATAGCTCTCTTGCATAACTGCTAGTCGTCTTAATTTTCTCGATAACTTTTCCATCTGATCCATATCGCTTCTCCGTCGTTGTCATGAAGATTTGTGGGATTTGATAGAAGGTCTGTGTTGCTAGTTGGTTTACTGTAATGTCTGCCATAATAATCTCCTTATCCTGCCAATACTTTCAATCCAAAATCTCCTGAAGCAGTGAAGCGAATAACTCCTGCTTCTTCCAGCTCTTTAAGGAGTGCTTCTCCACGTTGCTTCGTAATTCCTTGAGCTGATATAATCTCAGCAATCACTAATTGTCTAGCTAGCTCTTCACGTTTTGTCATATTGCTCCTCCAAATAATTTTTCCAAAGAAAAAAGAGAACCAGTTCGGTTCTCTCAAAGAGCTATATATCCAATTTTTCAAAATCTCAAAACTCTACACACTTACGACACAAAAAGCCTATTCTTTGCGAATAGACTTTCTGCGTTCCTAAATTTATTTAAGCAAATCCAAAAACAAGCCATATCCTGCTTCTTCCATTTCCTCTCTCGGTATGAAGCGAAGGGCTGCTGAGTTGATACAGTAACGGAGACCGCCTTTATCACGCGGTCCGTCATCAAAGACATGACCTAAATGAGCATGACCAGCCCGACTACGGACTTCGATACGGTTCATGCCGTGGGACTTATCTTGGAAATAAGTCGCAACTTCCTTGCTGATTGGTTTGGTAAAGGAGGGCCAGCCGCAACCTGAATCGAATTTGTCCGTCGAGAGAAAGAGCGGCTCGCCAGTCGTAATATCGACGTAGATGCCAGCTTGGTCACTATTCCAAAACTCATTTTCGAAAGGTCTTTCCGTCGCAGCTTCTTGAGTGACTTGATACTGGAGGTCGGTCAAGCTGTCTTTTAAGACTTGCTGGTCTGGCTTCTGGTAGTCTGCAACATCAATCAGAGGGATTTTTGCCTGCCCAAGATCGATATGGCAGTACCCTTGGGGATTTTTCTTGAGATAATCCTGATGGTAGTCTTCGGCGGGGATGTAATGTGCGAGTGGCTCCACTTCAACGGCTAGGGGGCGTCCGCCAAAGAGCTGGGACTGCTCCGTCATGACCTGCTCAATGGTCGGAAAATCAGCCTCATCTGTGTAATAGATACCAGTCCGATACTGGCGACCTTTGTCAGGTCCCTGCTGATTGACAGAGAAGGGATCAATGACGCGGAAATAGTAGAGGAGAATTTCCCGCAAATTGATACGAGTCTCATCATAGGCTAGATAGAGCGTCTCTGCGTGGTCTGTTTGTTTGAGGAGTTGATAATTGGTCGTCTCCACCTGTCCATTGGCATAGCCAACGCTGGTGTCAAGAATGCCATCGATCTGGGAAAAGTAGCCTTCCATCCCCCAGAAACAACCGCCTGCTAGGTAAATTTCTTTCATGTGAACTCCTTCTTATCTGCAAGCGTGGTTTCGTCACCCTTACAGATTTTTTTCTTTCATTTCTGCTTCCATTTTGAGGCGTTGAACCTTCATGGTCGCTGTTCGTGGAATGTCGTCATAAGCCATCAAGATAGGCTCTTTCAATAGTGGTAGGTCTGCAACCATGGCCCACCAAGCTTCCCAATTCATCTCAGCATCTTCTGCCAGAGCGATAATCGGCTGCGGTGCACCATTGACATCGCGGATAATCACGACTTCTGATAAAAAGTCCAATTTATCCAACAATAGGTCTTCCAAGGCAAGGTTGCTGTCGATGTGCTCAATGAGGTCAACCTGACGGTCTTTTAGAAGAAGTGTCCCCTCTGGAGTCATGCAGCCGTAGTCACCACTATCCCACCAAGCACCGTACACATTATCTTGGAAACGGGCATCTTCTTTGTAGTAAGTCACAGCACGGCCTTTTGACAGGAACTGGATATGGCCGTTTTCTCCAGCTGGGAGAGGATTCCCTTGGGCATCTGTGATGCGTGCTTCTGTGTAACCTTCCAGACCAATCCCCATATCTCGTCCGCTAACTGTTCCTAGGTTTTCCAAGCGATGGTAACGTAAAATCATTGGACCACATTCACTTTGACCATAAACCTGCATAAAGACTGGATCTTGCTCTTTAGAAGCCTCCAAGAAGGCGCGAAGCGTACCAATATTGATAGCATCAAAGGTCGAATGGTAATAACGAATGCTACTAAAGACCTCTGGTTTTTCCTTGGCCAATCTTGCCCATTGGACAAAGTTATTCGGATGGGTTTCCAGAGCACTTGGACGATGAAGAGCAAGCGCCCGTTCAACATCATCTTTTCTTGCAGAAGAAAGCGGGTAGAGGGGGAATCCTAGACCAATCGCCGAAGACACGCCGATATTATAGCGTGAATGAACAGGAGAGATATGGAAGGCCAGCAAGCCTCTCTCCGTCATCTTGTCAAAAATAGTTTGTTGCCAAGCTACTCGCCAGCCCATGGTCTGTGCTGTATGACAGATTAGTTTTGGAACACCTGTCGTCCCTGAAGTATGGGTCATGTATTGAATGACATCTTCCGGCAAGAGATTTTCTTCAAAAGCAACTGCTTCTTGCACTAGGACTTGGGGTAAAAATACCTTTGTGACCAGGTCAGTTCGAGTCATTCCTGCTACACCTTCTTCCGTTTCTTGGTCGTAGACAATGAAAGACTCTTCCAATCGCTCCGCAAACACATCTAAATTCGAAGATGGCAAATGGTAGGAAATCATAACAGGAACAGCACCCAATGCCGTTACCGCTACTGCTAACAAATAGGTGTCGAAAGCTGGGCTCTTATACAGAACCACCTTGTCCCCATAGCCAATACCTGCTGCTGCAAATTGGGCAGCTCTTTTTTGAATGGCCTCAAGAACTGTTTGATAAGTATTTTCCAATCCTAATTCAGGGAAGGATGCGTAGGGTTTGTCAAAATAAATGGCAACATTTGGAAACTCTCGAGCTGCTGTTTTAAACTGACGATAGAGATTTAATGGTTTGTAACTAATAGTTGACATAGCTAACCTTTCTAAAATGACAATGATAAGGTTATTATAACATCTTGTGCCAACCTTCACAATCTAATATTTTGGAAATACTCACAATTGTAAAAAAACAAGCAGCGAATCTGAGCCCACTACTTGCTTTCATTTTCAATTAACCAATTTCTGCCAAGATTGCTTTGATTTGGTCTTTGGTATGCACACCTGCTACTTGTTTCACAACTTGTCCATCTTTTTTGAACAAAAGGGTTGGGATAGACATGATTCCAAATTGACGAGCTGTGTTTGGATTCTCATCAACATCCATCTTGTAGATACGCAGTTCATCTTCATCCACTTCGCCTGCTAATTGCTCTAAGATTGGTGCTTGCATGCGGCATGGACCACACCAAGGTGCCCAAAAATCAACAAGGACTACGCCTTCTTGTGTTTCAACTTCAAAGTTTGCATCTGTAATAACTTGAACCATAATTTTCTCCGTTTCTGTTTTTGGTACTATCATTCTACACCAAATGAAAAGAGAATGCGAATATTTGCTACGGAAGAGAGATGATATAGACATGCTTAAACAATTGTGATTTGAAAGAATATTAGTTATTCTAAACTAAATCGCAGGGAGACGAGGGGGAAATGGGAGACTGTTTTGCTTGTCAAGTCTAGATGTAGCAATGAGACAAGGGGACGGAGTAGGTGCTACGGGATGAAGCATGAGATAAACCCATCTATAAGAATTTCAGTTGTAAAAACAAATGGGCATAGTTAAACTAGACCGCAGGGTGACGAGGGGAAACTGGGAGACTGTTTTGCTTGTCAAGTCCAGTTGTAGCAATGAGACAAGGGGACGGAGTAGGTGCTACGGAAGAGAAATGAGATAGACATGCTTAAACAATTGTGATTTGAAAGCATGTTGGTCATTCTAAACTAGACCGCAGGAAGACAAAGGGGGGAATGGGAGACTGTTTTGCTTGTCAAATCCAGTTGTAGCCAAAAACAAGCTTACTCTTAAAAGGCCTTCCCTACATAGCCTGCTAGAGCTTCAATGGTTTGAGCTTGGTGGTGGTCCGCAAAGACTGTTGTATCTGTATTGAGCCCTTGGATAGCGGTCATATCTTCTTCCGTCAGTCCAAAGTCAAAGATGTCAAAATTCTGACGCACACGCTCGGGCTTGGCTGATTTGGATAGAGAAACAATGCCTGACTGGAGTTGGAAACGGAGCATGACCTGAGCAGTTGTTTTTCCATATTTGCTAGCAATAGCTGTCAAAACAGGATTGGTAAAAACATCGAATTTCCCTTCTGCAAAGGCTCCCCAACTCTGAACTTGAATTCCCTTGCTGGCCAGATAGGCCCGCTCTTCTGGTTTTTGGTGGAACACATGTAGTTCAATCTGGTTGACCATCGGCTTCACAGTATTAAAAAGAGATAGGTTAGCAATCTGGTCTGGTTTAAAATTGGACACACCAATTGCACGGATTTTTCCTTCATGATAGAGTTCCTCCAAAGCTCGCCAAGCTCCAAAGGTATCACCTACTGGCTGATGGAGTAGATAGAGGTCCAGATAGTCCAAACCTAACTTCTCCATAGAGGCCGCAAAAGCTTCTTTGGCTCCTTGGTAGCTCATATCTGAAATCCACAATTTAGTTGTAATAAACAGTTCTTCTCGCGGCACACCAGCATTACGAATGGCACGACCAACCGCCTCTTCATTGCCATAAGCCTGAGCAGTATCAATCAAGCGACAACCTGTCCGAATAGCTTCTTCAACAACCTGTTGGCAGGTTTCTGGATCTGGAATTTGGAAAACTCCGAATCCAACTGTTGGCATCTCAACTCCGTTGTGTAATGTAACTGTTTGCATATTTATTCTCCTTTGTCTAATCGTTCTTGTTCAAAGCGTAGTAAGTGACTATCATAGGTCGCCACCTTGTGACTCAACATTTCCAAGACAGCTTCTTGCTGAGCGATTTGCTCCTTCAACCGCTCTTCCTGTTCCTGTAAAATCGCCTTTCGAGCAGCGATAGTACTATCTCCCTGTCGTACTAGGCCAACATAGTCCACCAAACTTTCAATGGACATCCCAGATTTACGGAGCATTTTGACCAAAAAGAGCCAGTCAATAGACTGCTGGTCAAATTGCCGGTAGCCGTTTTTGTCTCGAGGCACCTGTAAGAGCCCGATTCGTTCATAATAGCGAATGGTGTCATTGGACAAGTCCAGTTCCCCCGCCACTTCTTTCATCGTTTTCAAAACATCACTTCCTCTCTCCAACTGATGATAATACGATTATAAACTATGGAGCCCACTCCATAGCAAGCGAAAAAAGAAAAAAGTTGAAATATTTCAACTTTTTTCTGTTAAATCCACTACGTAGGTTAATTCTTGGTAGACATCTTCTATGTCAAAGAGATCCAGATCAGCTTCTTCACTGACTACATAGACACCCTCTCTTAAATAATAAGGAACTGACTGACCCGACTCATCAGAAAAGGCCAATCGACCACTCTCTAAATCAATACCAAAACGGAAGGTCGGAATATCCTTGGGTGCCCCAACCACCAGATAATCAGTACATACCAATTGCCCACCCCATTTCTGATACAAATGGTTAGCAGCATCGTCCTCTCTGGTAAAGATAGCTAGTTTTTCCACACCTTGCTCTCTCAACTCCTGCTCTGCTTTTTCAAAAAGCGCTTGTGCAATGCCCTGCCCTTGAAAATCAGGGTGAACTGCTAGGTTAGTAAAATAAGCTGTTCGCTTACTTGGTGCGTAAATATAAGATTGGCTACACTCCTCAGTGTAAATATCGATGTCGATTAGACCAACTTAATAGCAGAAACTTGCTACGCAAGTCCCATCTCCAACCTCAAACGATTCCCCAAACCGTTTGAGCCATCTACTTCAGCCACCCATTCCACACGATGATCATAAACGTCTGTCATTAGTTCGGGCTTCTCTGTTTCTCTATCATCAAAGAATGGAGAGAAGAGGTAGCTGAGTGCCTTACAGTAAACCCAGCCTTTTTCATCACTGGTTTGATATTTTCTGATAATCATAATGTTACTCATAGCTCCTTACTTAAACGTCACAATAGTACAGCCTGATCCACCTGCATTTTGTGGGGCATAGCCGAACTCCTTGACCTGCTTGTTGCGGCGTAGGTACTTGGTCACCCCTTCTCGGATGACACCTGTACCTATACCGTGGACAATGTCTACTTGTGCCAGATTGTTGAGAAGGGCCTGATCGATAAATTCATCCAGTTCCATCATAGCCTCTTCGTAGCGTTTGCCACGGAGATCTAAGCGGGCTTTTGGTCCTCGCACATTGGCACGTTTGACTGTGTGAACCTGGCGTTTCTTAGGCTGCTCTGCCTTTTCCGCCTTGACTAACTCAAACTCATCTTTGGCCAAGGTCATCTTAATCAAGCCAACCTGAGCTTCCCAACGCCCGTCCTTGAGCTGATTGGTCAAGGTCCCACGTTGCCCATAAGCTGTAACGATAATGTCATCGCCCACCTTGGCTTCCCTCTGAATTTTAGCTTTCTTCAGCACCTTGTTTTTAGACAGATCCACCACTTCAGGCGCCAACTTTTTCAGCTCTGCCTTGGCTTCGATAATCTGGTGGGGCTTAAGACTAGCTGCAGCATGGAGATTTTTCAGAATATCCTCGCTTTCTGCCAATGCCATATCTACAATTTCCTTGGCTTCCAAGCGTGCCTTGTTGAGCTCGTTTTCCCGCTCACGATTGAGCTCGTCATAGAGCTTGCGAAGGGCTCGGTTCATCTTGTAATTTTCTTGCTCCACATCACGAATCTTATCCAGACGCTGACGACTTTCAACCGTCTGACTTTCCAATTTCTCGATAATGCGGTTCACATCGCTATCTGTATCCGTCCAAGATTGGGCTGACTGGATAATAATATCAGATAAGCCCAAACGACGTGCAATTTCAAAGGCATTGGAGCGACCAGGAACACCCTGCATAAACTTATAAGTTGGTCGTAGACTATTGGTATCAAATTCCATGCTGGCATTTTCAATACCAGAGGTTTCTATCCCGTAAGCCTTGAGCTCAGGGTAGTGAGTAGTTGCCATGGTCTTGATGCCCCGCAAGCGAAGGTCATCCAGAATAGCCATGGCCAGCGACGCGCCCTCCTGCGGATCTGTCCCCGCTCCCAACTCGTCAAAGAGAATGAGAGAATCTTGATCAGCCTCCGCTAAAATCTGCACCGTGTGGGTCATGTGACTGGAGAAGGTTGATAAACTCTGCTCAATCGACTGTTCATCACCAATATCCGCAAAAATTTCTTTGAAGATAGCTACCCGACTGCCCTTATCAGCCAAGATAGGCAAACCAGACTGAGCCATCAGATGGGTCAAACCCAAGGTCTTAAGCATGATGGTCTTACCACCTGTGTTGGGACCTGTTATCACGATAGCCGTCAACTGACTACCGAAATAAAGGTCATTTGGTATAGGCTTAGCAATGAGCGGATGCCGAACGTTGAGAAGGGCAATATCCTGCTTCTCAGATAGTTTGGGTACAACTGCTTGATGATCACGCGCAAAGAGATGCTTAGCACGGACGAAATCAATATGTCCGATAAGCCAGGCATTGTTACGGATCACACCACTATGCGGACGGAGCATATCCGACAATTCCTGCAAGATACGGTTGAGCTCATGGCGTTCTTCTGCACGTAGGTGACTGATTTCTTCGTTCAAGGTCACCACTGCCCGCGGCTCAATATAAACCGTCGAGCCAGAAGCGGAGATATCATGGACTACACCCGCAATCTTATTGCGATAGGTATTTTTAACAGGAAGGACGTTGCGTCCATTACGACTTGCCAAAATGCTATCGGACAGCATGTCCCCCTTGGTCTTCAAAATATCCTGCATGACCTGACGAACTTGGTCTTCAGCTTCACGGATTTTTCTTCGAATACGGGCTAGCTTTTCTGAGGCAAAATCCTCTACAAAACCAGCATCATTGATGGACTGGAGGGAACCTTGTAAATGTGGAAAAAGCTCAATCTTCTCAAAGAGCTTATCCAGCTGGCTAAGACTGACATTTTCCAGATTTCCATAAAAATCCAAGAGAGTTTTGGACACTTCCAAGACTCGCTTGACTGCCAATAATTCTGAGATATTGAGGTCTGTATCCAATTCCAAACGACGCATGGCTGGACCGATGTCACTCGTAGCAGACATGCTGAAATAGGGATTTTCCACAAAAATCTGCGCTATATCTGTCAACTCGTCAAAGGCTTGTTGGATACGGTGAACTTCCACCATGGGCTCCAACTGTCGCAATTCTTCAAAGCCCTGTTCCGTCAAGAGATAGGGCTCAATTTTTTGTCTTACCTTGTGAAATTCAAGGGTTTCAATAATTTTATTATTCATATATTCCTACTTAGTCTTTTCCTTAGCTTTATCTCATTATCAAAACAATAAAAGATAAAAATATGTCTTTCCCACTCCCACTCATCAAATCAAGTCAACAACGTCTTGATTGTCGAAGAGTATAAATGACGATAAAAAGGATAAGGTCTCCCTTACCCTGCTATATTACTCAACCAGAGAGATTTTAAAAAGCTACTAGTGAATGGTGTGTACTGAATCATGATGTTGGCAAGAAAACTACTGTGCAATTTATCTTGAATCATCGCTAACGGAATAGTTGATAGCAAGACCATGACAATCTGAAGAGAAATAAAAGTCACCAAGACAGCCAAGGCGCCACTTATGAGATTGGTCGTTTTTGTATCAGGATTAAAAGCCTCTAATAGATGGACAAATATTCCTATGAAACGCACAATAGCATAAACCAAGACGTATATCAAAAGAAAGGCCAATCCCGCATAAAATACCATATCTAGGTCAAAGAGATATTTCTCATCAAAATAATAGTTGGAGCTCCCCTGAGTAGCATTGGCAAATGGCACCCAGAGATAAAGGAAGGATGCCAATTTTTTATAAGTAGCCGTTGCAACCACCAGAGCAATAATACTTCCCATGCTATAAAACGCCTGTAGAACTAGACCACGACTGTAGCCAATGTAGAAACTCCATGCCAAAATGAGAATAATTGCTAATGAAATCATACCTTGTCCTCAAGCTCATCTAAATCAATCAAGGTCACATTCTTTTTCAAGACCTTTTCTTTGACGCTTGCAAGTTCTTGTTCCTTTTGTTCAAATGCCATCTCGCGCGTTAGTTGAACGGATAGAGCATTGATTGCCAACAAGAGCGCGAGGGTTTCAGAGTCCGCCGTCGGCATCTTTTCTTTGATGGCTTGGTATTTTTCCTGTGCAATACGCTCAATCTCTTCCATGAATAAATTATCATGCTCAGTTGTCAAAGTTAATTGCTTCTCGCCAAATGTAAATTTATATCGATTTAAGTTTGCCATATCTTACCTCTTCTTCTATCTATTATAGCGTAAAAAACTTGATTTGGCTAATCTCTCCTATAAAGAATGCTTTCTACGAGCAAAATCTACAAAGCGGAATTTATCAATCTTGTGCTTACTTTCAGTGTATTGAAATTGTCGCGTATCTCCTAAGTAGACCCTGGATTTTATCAACACCAGATAATCATCCTGAATCTGCATCAAATCTCGTTCTTCTCGACTGGTCGGCTCTACCGTAATCTCTTTTTGTGCATAAGCAATATCAAGGCCTAACTTATTTTCTAGGTATTCGTAGATGGATTTTTCAGCAATAGCAGTTGTCAACTCTGGCACGACATCGACAGCAAGATAATCTGTATCCACAACGGAGACCTTACCGTCAATCGAACGTGTACGGACAACTTTCCACACCTTGCTATACGGCTCAAAGCCTGTCAAGTGCGAAAGGCTACTATTAACGGTAATCATATCTAAGCTGACGACATCTGTCTTGGTAGAAAGCTGGAGAACATTTGTCAATTCCTGATAGGAAGTTAAACCTGAAACTGGGAAATTGAGAATTTCTTGTTTAAGGACCATTGAACCACGCCCTTGCACTTTTTGAATCAAACCTCCCTCAGTCAAAATCGCCAACGCCTTACGAACCGTATCACGACTAACACCATAGAGTTCCTGGAGCTGCTGTTCTGTCGGTAGGGAGCTTTCTGCCGGATAAACATTTGTCCGTATTTTTTCTTTTAAGTCATTATAAATTTCTTGGTATTTTTTCATCATTTCCTCGCAAATTCATCTGTCAAATAACATACAACTATCAACATTATAACAAAATTCATTTCAAAATTAAAAAAACTAAGCAAAAACGCTTGCATTATTTTTTGAAATCGGATACAATAATAACACAAACAAAATTTGTCCGTACAAATTTTCAAATAAGGACATACTTCGGGAGATGTCTAAAAATATAGGGTGACGGATTCCATAAGCCGTCTAGAAGGAAAAATATATGGGAAAATTTGAAAAAGAAGCCAAACAGCTCTTGGACGCTATTGGCGGAAAAGAAAATGTTAACGCAGTTACTCACTGTGCAACACGCATGCGCTTTGTTCTTGCAGATGAGAAAAAAGCAAACGTAAAAGTCATCGAAGACATTCCAGCAGTAAAGGGAACCTTTACCAACGCTGGTCAGTTCCAAGTCATCATTGGTAACGATGTACCAATCTTCTACAATGACTTCACAGCCGTGTCTGGTATCGAAGGCGTATCTAAGGAAGCTGCCAAGTCAGCAGCTAAAAGCAACCAAAATGCTATCCAACGTGTTATGACTATGTTGGCTGAAATCTTCACACCAATCATTCCTGCCCTTATCGTCGGCGGTTTGATTCTCGGTTTCCGTAACGTCTTGGAAGGTGTTCAGATGGAATGGCTTGGACAAGCCATGAAAGATGGGCAGTTGGTCTTCGATGCTGATGGTAACCCTGTATGGAACACCATCGTTCAGGTTTCTCCTTTCTGGAATGGTGTCAATCACTTCCTCTGGTTGCCAGGTGAAGCCATCTTCCACTTCTTGCCAGTAGGTATCACTTGGTCCGTATCTCGTAAAATGGGAACTTCACAAATCCTTGGTATCGTCCTTGGTATCTGTTTGGTTTCTCCACAGTTGCTCAACGCTTATGCTGTACCTGGTACAGATGCAGCAACTATTGCCAGCGACTGGTCTTGGAACTTCGGTGCATTTAGTATTGCCCGTATCGGTTATCAAGCACAAGTTATCCCTGCCCTCCTTGCTGGTTTGGCACTGTCTTACCTAGAAATCTTCTGGCGTAAGGTTGTTCCAGAAGTGGTATCTATGATTTTCGTACCATTCCTATCACTTCTTCCTGCCATCATCTTGGCTCACACTGTCCTTGGTCCTATCGGTTGGACAATCGGGCAATGGTTGTCAACAGTTGTATTAGCTGGTTTGACAGGCCCATTGAAATGGCTCTTCGGTGCGGTATTCGGTGCCCTTTATGCGCCATTCGTTATCACTGGTCTTCACCACATGACAAATGCCATCGATACACAATTGATTGCAGATGCTGGTGGAACCGGTCTCTGGCCAATGATCGCCCTTTCTAACATTGCTCAAGGTTCTGCAGTATTTGCCTACTTCCTCATGAGCCGTCACAATGAAAAAGAAGCTCAGGTTTCACTTCCTGCAACTATTTCTGCCTACCTAGGTGTTACTGAACCAGCCCTCTTTGGTGTCAACGTGAAATACGTTTACCCATTCGTAGCTGCAATGATTGGTTCAAGTATCGCTGGCCTACTTTCCGTAACCTTCAACATCCAAGCTGCTTCTATCGGTATCGGTGGTCTTCCAGGTATCTTGTCTATCAAGGCTGAATACTGGGGTGCATTCTTGCTAGCAATGGTAGTTGCGATTGTTGTCCCAATGATTTTGACAGCTGTTTTCAAACGTACAGGTGCATTTTCAAAAAAAGAAGAAACTGTTGAAGAAGTTGTAGCTCCAACTGAAGCAGTTGTTGAAACTGGCGCTGCTATCGAATTGATTAGCCCACTTACTGGTCAAACCAAAGAATTGTCACAAGCTACTGACCCTGTATTTGCATCAGGTGTCATGGGCCAAGGTGTCCTTATTGACCCGAGCGAAGGTATCTTGGTTGCTCCAGTCGATGGTGAAGTATCTGTCCTCTTCCCAACTAACCATGCTGTTGGTATCACTGCTACAAACGGAGTTGAGCTCCTTATGCACATTGGTATGGATACTGTCGGTTTGGAAGGTAAAGGCTTTACAGCCCATGTAAATCAAGGTGACAAGGTAAAAGCTGGTGATAAATTGATTAGCTTTGACATCGATGTCATTAAGGCTGCTGGTCTCGTCGCTGAAACACCGGTTATCGTGACCAACCAAACTGACTTTGACACTCAAGTTATCGGAAATCTTCCTCGTGCCATCTCGCAAGGCGAAGCTATTCTGACAGTTACAAAGAATTAATGTCCTAGGAGGGGGAGCGGGAAAGAACTCGACTGGTCAAAAAAGAGTTCGTCAACAATTTTTCGTTTTAAGTTGTTGAGCTGAAACAGTCTATCCCCAGACTGTTTCACTCCCACCCCCGCATAGCTCCAACAGTCAGAGTAGTGACTGTTGGAGGTTGGAAATGAAGCGAACTCTGTTCGCATCAGTCGTAATGGTCAGATTTGGAGTGTAAAACACGAACAAATCTGCCAATCAACCACTGCGCTGAGATGTTGACACGAACCCTGAGAAGCGAGGTTAAGCTTTTTGCCCAGCCTCCTCCTATCATTGCTTATGCAAGAAGGAAAAATCAAGAAAGAGAGAGCAAAATGACAATAGACAAACGGAAGGTTGTTTATCAAATCTACCCAAAATCTTACAAAGATACAACTGGAAACGGTGTAGGGGATTTACGAGGAATTATTGAAAAACTTCCATATCTAAAAGAGCTAGGCATTGATATGATTTGGCTCAACCCCTTCTACCCAAGTCCTCAACGGGACAACGGCTATGACATTTCAGACTATACAGCCGTCAATCCTGATTTTGGCACCATGGCTGACTTTGAAGAAATGGTGGCTGTCGGTAAAGAGCTGGGCATCGAATTCATGCTAGACATGGTCCTCAATCACTGCTCAACGGAGCATGAATGGTTCCAAAAAGCCCTAGCAGGCGACAAATACTACCAAGATTTCTTTATCCTACGTGACCAGCCAACTGACTGGGTATCTAAGTTTGGCGGTAATGCCTGGGCTCCTTTTGGAGATACTGGGAAATACTACCTCCACCTCTTTGACGTAACCCAAGCCGACCTCAACTGGCGAAATCCTCATGTCCGTGAAGAACTGTTCAAGGTGGTCAACTTCTGGAAAGACAAGGGTGTCAAAGGCTTCCGCTTCGATGTCATTAACCTGATTGGTAAGGACGAAGTCCTAGAAGATTGCCCAATCAATGACGGTAAGCCAGCTTATACCGACCGCCCAATCACCCACGATTACCTCAAGATGATGAACAATGCTACTTTTGGAGCAGAAAAAGGCTTCATGACCGTTGGGGAAATGTCTGCCACCACCATTGAAAACTGCATACTCTACACAGCTCCTGAGCGGGAAGAATTGTCCATGGCTTTCAACTTCCACCACTTGAAAGTGGACTACAAGGACGGGCAAAAGTGGACCATTATGGACTTCGACTTTGAAGAACTCAAACAACTCTTCCACACTTGGGGCGAAGAGATGTCCGTCGGAAATGGCTGGAACGCCCTTTTCTACAACAACCACGACCAGCCTCGTGCCCTCAACCGCTTTGTTGATGTGGAGAATTTCCGCAATGAAGGAGCAACCATGCTAGCAGCCTCTATCCACCTGTCCCGCGGTACGCCTTACATCTACATGGGCGAGGAAATCGGCATGATTGACCCCGACTACGACAGCATGGACGACTATGTCGATGTGGAATCTATCAACGCCTACCAGATGCTCTTGGATCAAGGTCACACACCTGAGCAGGCCTTCAAGATTATCCAGGCCAAGTCCCGTGACAATTCCCGCACTCCGATGCAATGGGACGCTTCTGACAATGCAGGCTTCTCAACAGGAACTCCTTGGCTGAAAGCTGGCAAATCCTATCCAACCATTAACGTTGAGCAGGAAAAAACAGGCCCAATCTTTACCTTCTACCAAGAACTCATCCGCCTGCGGAAAGAACTCCCTCTGATTTCAGAAGGGGACTACAAGGCAGCCTATAAGGACAGCCAGAAAGTCTATGCCTTTGAGCGCTTGCATAATGGCGAAAAACTACTGGTCCTAAACAACTTCTTTGCAGAAGAGGTTGAACTAGAACTAGCAGATGACTACGCCCACGGCCAAGTCCTCATCAGCAACTATCCTGATAACAAACTCGGTAAGAAAATCACCCTTAAGCCATATCAAGCATTAGCGATTTTGGTGAAATAATCACTGTACATTCCCTATTGTAAAGTAGGGAATTTTTTGATATGCTCTTTACATACCGACGGTATGTAAACAGAGGACGGAATGGCAAAAAGTAAATGCCCTGACGAAAACAGACAGCTCATCCTCGATGTTGCAAGAACATTATTTTTAGAAAAAGGCTATGACCAAACCAGTCTTACTGATATTATTTCTCAACTAGGTGGCCTGACCAAGGGAGTTGTGTATCATCACTTCCCCTCCAAAGGAGCCATTCTGGATGCTCTGATTGGAGATGCTGATGAGAATTTATTATCAAAAGAGTGGCCAGGAAATTGTGCGGTTGAGAAAATCCAATACGCTCTCATCACCTCGCTTTCTGATGTTGAAAAACTATCCTTCTTGCAGGCATCGCAGATTACCCTGAAAAGTCCTAGCATTTTAGCACAACAGTACGAACTATCCTATACACTGCTTATTCCGAAATTTCAAGAAGTTGTGAGACAAGGTGTAACAGACGGAAGTATTCCAACTGATTTTCCTGAAGAAATTGCCGAACTTCTGGTTGTCTATTTCAACCTCATTATTGGCCTACGTATTACGGAACTCTCTCCCGACGACTTTATACGAAAAATTCTCTTCTTAAAAAAACTTTTTGAAAGTATGAATGCCCCTATTATCAGCGATAAAATCCTTGCTCTCGCATCCGACCTTTCTACAAAAATTGGAGGACAAATAAATGAAACCACTCACTAAACTAACATGTATCGGATTTTGTACACTTGCGTTTGGAGCTTTGATAACAAGTGGCCTGATTGCCTTTCTTCCGCAACTGGTACTTGGTGACAATATTGTTACAACTGTACTCATGGCAGGGCTCTACATCTTCTTGTATTATTTATTTGCCAAATGGCTATCTCGTCGATTAGGAATGAGCCTAATACAATTTCGGATAACACTCGTTAAACCAAGTCAATTTTGGATAGTCGTTGCACTCTTTCTCCCACTAACTGTCTTGCTCGTTTTGTATTTACTAGGTGGAAAAGTAACTTTGACGGACGATTTAGTAAACTCTATCTTTATGGGCGCTATCGCTGCTCCGATTGTAGAAGAGATGTGCTTCCGTGGTATCATGATGCATCTACTAGAACAATCTTTTTCAAGAAAAGTCGCTATTCTGGGACCGTCCGTATTTTTCGGACTTGTTCACCTATTGAACGGATCTGTTAGCTCACTCACCGCCCTACAATTACTCATTGCTGGCACCTTAGTTGGAAGTTTATTTTCGCTTGCTACTTTGCAAACAGGAAGTATTCTATCCAGTATTTTAGTCCACTCCCTTTGGAATCTCTCCACTTCCATCCTTCTTTTCGACAATCAAACCAGCTTGTTCGGAGGTGAATACGGAGTTGACGTTTCTCCAATTGCAAGTCTAGCCTATCTCATCGTCATCCTTCTTAGTATGATTGCTCATCGGAAAAAAGCAAGCTGATTGTTTCTACACCATTTTACTCTTCTATGTTATCCTGTAAAAAAGAAAGGGAACATCATGCGCCAAGAATTTTTGAACAAGGTCAAGAATCCTGTCTTGAAGGACAAGCTCGAAGCAATCTTTGCCCAAATCCAGCAGGAATTCCCAAGTCTAACCACAGAAATCAAATGGAACCAGCCCATGTTTATCATGGACGGAACTTTTATCATTGGATTCTCTGTTGCCAAGGCCCATATTTCCATTGCACCTGAAACGGTTACTATGGAAACCCTTGCCAAGGACATCAAGGAGGCGGGCTACGAAGCAACTTCCAACCTCTTCAAAATCAAGGAAGACCAAGAGGTCAACTGGGACCTGCTCCGCAATATTATCGCCTTTAATATGGAGGAAAAGAAAGGTTACGAAAAGTTCTGGAGATAAAATAAGAAACTTGTATCCCACACCTTCCAATTAATAAGCACGCAAAAATAGCCAAGCTCACCGTGAGTTTGGCTATAATTATTTTATGGATTAAATGACACGTGTACGTGGTCATAATGGTTTTCAGTAATACTTCCACGGTCTGGCATCAAGTTCCAAGTATATGCAGGTCCATAAATACTTGCATATGGAGCATAAAAACGTTGTTTCCAAATGATGTAGTTGATATTTTTAGAAGCTAAGTTTGCAACTGCATAAGCCGCCACTTGATCCCCAAGTGCTGAACTTTGTGGTACCATAAAGTCAATTGCCAGACCTTTACCATGGTCGCCAGAATCACCAGGACGGTAACCTGAGAAAGAAGTAATACCGAAGGCATTAGCTACTTCTGCGCGGAAGACTGCTACCTGAGGTTGCAAACCGACATCATAAGCACTTGTACTTGTTGTAGTGGTTGATAGGGCTGTCACTTGTGGAGTTTCAACTACAGGCTGTTCTACAGGTGCCTCAACCACAGGTTGCTCTACAACTTCCTCTACAGGCGCTTCTACTACAGGCTGCTCTACAACTTCCTCTACAGGTGCCTCAACCACAGGTTGCTCTACAACTTCCTCCACAGGCGCTTCTACTACAGGCTGCTCTACAACTTCCTCTACAGGTGCCTCAACCACAGGTTGCTCTACAACTTCCTCCACAGGCGCTTCTACTACAGGCTGCTCTACAACTTCCTCTACAGGTGCCTCAACCACAGGTTGTTCTACAACTTCCTCTACAGGTGCTTCTACTACAGGCTGTTCTACAACTTCCTCTACAGGTGCTTCTGCTACAGGTTGCTCCACAACTTCCTCTACAGGTGCTGAGTCGGTAACTGATGAAATTTGATCCAACGGAACAACCGTATCCTCAACCGTTACTTGATTGGTTGTTAGGTCAACAGTTGCCTGAACGGTCTCATTTGTGTTTCCCTGAACAGGAGCTTCAATCTCAACCTGAGTCACTTGATTGTTTTGGTCAACAGTCGTCGTCAGTACCGTATCAGGGAAAATCAAGTTGACATCTGCAATTTGATTTATTTTCGCCAGCAAGTCCATATCAATATTCATAGCTAAGGCGATGGCAGATAAGGTATCTCCATACTGAACAGTATAGGTCATCTTTCCTTCTTCTTGTACAATTTCTGGGCTAATTTCAGAAACAGTACGCGGAGCCCATTCGATGGCTAAAACATTTGTCGAAATCATCCCTGTACTAAATAGGGAAAGAGCCAATGAAGATGTGTATAACATCTTCTTATTGTTTTTCATGATAGGTGTTTTTCTCTTGCGACGCATATGTTGTGGTTTATTTGTTCTCTTACGTTTCATAATCTTATTCCTTCTTTATTTTTGAGATGGTTCTATCTTACCTAAATTAAATCTGAAAAACAAGCCTTCAACCGTTCTTTTAAATAAACTGTCTCCACTATGTAATCTTAGGACTTTTCTGTCACACAATCAATATAAATGTCATCTGACTGTCATATTATTAGATAATACTCAATGAAAATCAAAAACAGACTCGGAGACGCAGATGCAGATAGAACTAACGTTCACCAAATCAAGTCAACAACGTCTGGATTTTCGAAGAGTATAAGTAAAAAATAAGAGTAAGGCAGTAATCCAACAATTGGCTACTAACTCACTCTCATTTCTATTTTCGGATTAGTCAAAAACCTACATTTCTTCAGGATAAACCAAGCCCCATTCTTTACGAAGTTGGGTCATGATCTCCATAACATCTTGGGTAAATGCTAGGTGCATGGTATTTTCGATACCTGCGACAGCTTTTTCCATATCCGCCACTTCATAAGATAGCGCCTTGGCTGTCTCGCCCGCTTCGATTACCTCTTGGCTACCGTCTTCAGTATAGGTAATGACTGCTTTCTGACCACGAGGATACTCGTAAAGTTCGATGTAGCCCTTGTCGTAGGCAATAGTACCCCGTTTTGGCTGTTTGGCATGGAGGGTCAGGGCGATGGTCGCCATTTGACCCGCATCATTACTGAGCAAAATCCCTACTTGCTCGTCTACACCTGTCGGAGCCAATTTAACCTGTGACAAGACCTGACTTGGCTTTTCAGTCATAAACCAACGGACAAAGGACAGAGCGTAGACCCCAATATCCAAGAGGGCACCACCTGCCAAGTTCTTATTGAAAAAGCGGTTGGTCATGTCGTATTCCTTGTAGCTGCCAAAGTTCATCTGAATCATCTTCAAATCTCCAAGCTTGCCACTTGCAATGACCTCACTCAACTGACGATAGATTGGCATGTGGAAAATGGTCATGGCCTCCGCCAAGACGACCTGATTTTCCTCAGCTAATTGAATCGCTTCTGCTAATTCTTCTGAATTAAGCGTAATCGACTTTTCACAGAGGACATGTTTCCCAGCCTTCAAGGCCTTTCTCAAATAATGGATATGGGTATTGTGAGGCGTAGAAATATAGATAATGTCTACTTCAGGATCCTCAAACACTTCATCGATTTCTCGATAAACTTTCTCGATGCCATATTTTTGCGCAAATTCCACACCCTTGTCATAGGTACGGTTGGCCACCGAATAAAGATTTCCTCCCATAGCCTGCAAGGCCTGAACCAATTCATTGGCAATGACACCTGTTCCCAGAGTCGCCCATTTATACTTCATTTGAACTTCCATAGTGTACCTCACTTTCTTCTACCATTATAGTAAATTCCACCCTTTTCTGCACACTCTAACTAGCATTTGTGTTACAATAAGAAGATGAACACTGTTGTACTAAAGGCCTCTGCCCAGCAAAAACAAGCCATGATGGCTCACTATGACCGCTATCGGCAGACCAGCAAAAATCCTTATATAGAAGCATTTTTCAAACTGACCGGTGCCAGCCTGTCCATCTACACTTCTGGAAAAGTCGTTTTTCAGGGGGAAATGGCAGAGCAGGAAGCAGGGCTCTGGGGCTATGAGCCAGAAAGCTCTGGACAGACGACTGTACCTGGTCAAAACCTGCCCATGATTGGTACCGATGAGGTTGGAAACGGGTCTTATTTTGGAGGTTTGGCAGTCGTTGCTAGTTTTGTCCGCCCAGAAGACCATGCCTTTCTCAAGTCGCTTGGTGTCGATGATTCCAAAAAAATGACAGACCAAAAAATCTGCCAAATCGCCCCTCTCTTAAAAGAGAAAATCCCCCACCAAGCTCTGCTATTGTCACCGAAAAAATACAACGAAGTCATCGAGCAAGGCTACAATGCGGTGTCTGTCAAGGTCGCCCTGCACAATCAGGCTATTTTCCTACTCTTGCAAAAGGGTGTCCATCCTGTGAAGATTGTCATTGACGCCTTCACTTCCAGTCAAAATTATCAAAAATACTTGAAGAAGGAAGCCAACCAATTTGCCAACCCCGTCACTCTGGAAGAAAAGGCTGAGGGCAAGTACCTGGCTGTGGCAGTATCTTCTATTATTGCTAGAGCTATGTTTTTAGAAAATCTTGTCCAGCTTGGTCAATTGGTAGGCAGAAGCCTGCCTTCAGGAGCTGGCAGTAAGTCCGACCAAGTCGCAGCAAGCATCTTAAAAGACTATGGCATGGCTGGTCTCAATGAGACTGCAAAACTTCACTTTGCTAATACGCAAAAAGCACAAAAATTATTGAAATGAGGAAAAAAATATGGGAGCAATCCAAAAAACAAAACGCTCACCACTAGTCGCCTTCTTAGCTGAATGGGGCATCTTTTTACTATTTATGGCAGCTTTTTTTGCCAGTCGATACTTTATCTGGAATCCTGTCTCTGTCGATGGCCATTCCATGGACCCAACGCTTCAACACCAAGAAAAACTCATCATGCTCAAAACATCCTCTATCGACCGCTTTGATATTGTTGTAGCCAGTGAGACAGACAGCGACGGCAAGGAAAAACTGATTGTCAAACGTGTGATTGGTATGCCAGGTGACACCATTCGCTACGAAAACGATGTCCTCTATGTTAACGACCAAAAAGTGGACGAGCCTTACTTAGATGAATATCTAGCTGCATTCCAGAAAGATAAACTTCAAGAAGTCTATTCTTACAACAAACAATTCCAAGCTGTGGCCCAATCTGCTGAAGCTTTCACACAAGATGCCAATGGTTACGTAGACTTTACCGTGACAGTCCCAGAAGGACAATACTACCTGATGGGAGATGACCGCCTTGTCTCACTAGATAGTCGTAGTGTAGGAACATTTTCCCGTGAAAACATCAAAGGAGAAGTTGTCTTTCGCATGTGGCCTCTCAACCGTATTGGGACTGTTGATTAATACAAACAAGTTTGGAGCAATCCGTTCCAAACTTCTTTTTCATTATTATTGGAAATAAACTCTATGAACGAAGTGTATTTTACCGGCACTATTGACCGGATTATTTTTGAAAATCCTAGTAATTTTTATAAAATCCTTCTCCTTGAAATCGAGGAGACAGACGCAGACTATGATGACTACGAAATTATTGTGACCGGAACGATTGCCGATGTCATTGAAGGAGAAGACTATCGTTTCTATGGCAATCTGGTCACCCATCCCAAGTATGGTCAGCAGCTGCAAATTTCGCGTTACGAACGCAGCAAGCCTACCTCAGCTGGTCTGGTTAAGTATTTCTCCAGCGAGCATTTCAAGGGAATTGGACGCAAAACAGCTGAAAAAATCGTTGAGCTCTATGGCGAAGATACCATCGACAAAATTTTAGCTGAACCTGAAAAACTAACCCAAATTTCTGGTCTATCCAGTAAAAATAGGCAAGCCTTTATCGAAAAACTCCGCCTCAATTATGGAACCGAGCTGATCTTGGCCAAACTAGCCGAGTATGGCATTCCCAATAAATTGGCCTTTCAAATCCAAGACCAGTATAAAGAAAAAACACTTCAGATTATTGAAAAAAATCCCTATCAACCGGTCGAAGATGTCCAGGGGCTCGGCTTTACCATTGCCGATAGAATCGCAGAAAATTTGGGCATTGCCAGTGACTCTCCCCAACGTTTCCGAGCTGGCATGCTCTTTAGCCTCATTCATCGCTCCATGGAAACAGGCGATACCTATGTGGAGGCCAGAGACTTGCTGGAAGCTACCCTTGAACTGCTGGAAAAATCCCGCCATACAGAACTGGACCCCGCTGCTGTCGCCAAAGAATTGACGGGACTGATTGCAGACGGAAAGGTACAGCAAGAAGGCACAAAGATTTTTGACAACAGCCTCTACTTTGCCGAACATGGTATCCATAAAAACCTGATCCGTCTGATGGGAAAAAATGGTTTCAACCCCTTCCCACGCGCAGACGTTGAGGCTGCCATAGCAGAGCTGGAAACTATGTCTTCCCTGACCTACGATGACATTCAAAAAGAAGCCATCGTCCAAGCTATTACCAATCCGCTTTTCATTCTGACAGGCGGACCAGGGACTGGAAAAACAACGGTTATCAACGGTATTATCGCAGTCTATGCCATCTTGCATAAGATTGACCTGACTCGCAATCGAGAAGAATGCCCAGTCCTTCTTGCCGCTCCAACTGGACGAGCAGCCAGACGAATGAATGAGTTGACAGGTCTGCCTTCTGCCACCATCCACCGCCATCTGGGGCTTGTTGAAGGACAGGAAGAATCCTACCGTGATGATTATTTGGATGCCGACTTTATCATCGTGGATGAGTTTTCTATGGTAGATACTTGGTTGGCCAATCAACTCTTCCAAAACATCTCCTCCCAGACCCAGGTTCTGATTGTCGGCGATGCGGAGCAATTACCTTCTGTCAGTCCCGGTCAGGTTCTTGCTGACCTCCTGAAAATTGACAAGCTACCCAGCATCACTCTAGAACGCATCTATCGTCAATCCGATGATTCGACCATTGTTACCCTAGCCAGCCAGATTCGCCAAGGGGCTCTGCCGAGCGATTTCCGTGAGAAAAAGGCTGACCGCTCCTATTTTGAAGCGCAAAACGAACAAATTCCAGCTCTGATTGAGCGTATTGTCGGCGCAGCCATCAAGTCAGGTATCCCTGCAAACGAAGTCCAAATCCTCGCTCCCATGTACCGTGGGGCCGCAGGCATTGACCAACTCAACACCATGACCCAGGCCCTGCTCAATCCACTGGAAGAGGGAGAGTTAGAATTCCTCCATAACGAGCAAGCCTTCCGTCAAGGCGACCGGGTCATTCATCTAGTCAATGACGCCGAAGCCAATGTCTTCAATGGTGATTTAGGCTACATCACTGACCTCCTGCCTGCCAAGTACACCGACTCCAAGCAGGACGAGATTACCATCAACTTCGACGGTAGCGAGGTCACCTATCCCCGTAACGAATGGTACAAGATTACCCTGGCCTATGCCATGTCCATCCACAAGTCCCAAGGCAGCGAGTTCCAAGTCGTCATTCTTCCTATCACTAGAACCAGCCACCGTATGCTCCAGCGCAACCTGGTCTACACCGCCATCACCCGCTCCAAGAGCAAACTCATCCTCCTAGGCGAAATCTCCGCCTTCGACTACGCCGTCAAAAACGCCGGCACCGTCCGCAAAACCTATCTGGTCCCACGTTTCCAAGGAGAAATGGCAGAGCAGGACAGCAAGGAAGCTTTAGCTGAAAAAGCCGAAAGCAAAACAGCTACAACCACGCAAACCCAGCCCCCTACTCAGCCAGACAGAAAAGAACAGGTTAAAGTAGTCAAAGAAAACAACCAACAACTCTCCCTTCTTGATCAAGACCAGCCAGAAAAAACAAGTCCCCAACCCACAGAATACATTTTGACTGTAGACAACCTGCTAACTATCGACCCCATGATTGGCATAGAACAGGCAGATATTGAAGAATTTTTCAGGAAAAGATAACAAAAATATTTCTTTTGTTACAAAATTGTTACAAATGTTACAATTTTGTGTTGACGAACTTGTTTTTATTTGTTATACTCTGTTTATAAGCGGAGGTAAGAACAAATGAAAAAGATGTTCAACTACTCAGTATTGTTGCTCTCTGTAACCTGTCTATTGACAGCTTGTTCAGCAAAAAAACAAAAAAGCCAGACAGAAGCAACCACCAGTAAAACGACCCAAGCAAGTACCAAGCAGACTAGTTCCTCCAAGCCTGCTAGTTCCCAAGAAACTACAACTGAAGCCAATTCATCAGCAGAGGCTAGTCAACAAAACCAGGAAACTCAGAACTCTCAAGCCGAAGAAAGTGTCCTAAGTACCGAAACGACTCACACTCAGCTCCTAACCCTACCAGCTACCACTATTCCCGACAGTCTAGTTGGAAAATGGCAAGGAAGTAGCCAACAAGCGCGTAATATTGAGGTAACTATCAGCGCAGACGGTACCTTTACTACTTATGAAGATTTTCGACTTAGTGAAAACGAGGAAGGAGAACACCTCATCCATACCTACACAGCTCGAGTTACAGATCTAGTTGAATATGCTCCAAACCACTACCTAATCCGCGAGGCAGAGGGGGAATATTCGGCTCTTCTCCCTGGAATGACTGGATTAGGAGGAAGAATTGCACCAGGATTTATCCTAGAAGGTGGACAATACAAGGTCGTTATGTGGGGAAATCCTGCTGATCCTGCTGTCGAAGCTAAATACAACCTAGTATCAGAACCTAATGTTTTTGTAACCTTGGATAAGGTAGAATAACAAATTGTATCTAGAATTTATTAAAAAGCAAATAGCACGAGTTGCTATTTGCTTTTTTGTATTTATCGCACAAAGAGACTTTCTAAAAATATCGTCCTTGAATAATATCAAAAAATAAATGCTAATAAAGAGTATGTATTACACCTCTTCGAAAACTACCTTATCTAAAATTTCTTCAAACTGCTCTGCTTCAACCTCTGGAAAATAATTCAAACAATTGGCTGTCGCAAAGGCTGCTGCCTCTTTCAAGAAAATTTCAGGTTCTTGTCCTTGGCTGATTCCCTTGACTAGCAAGCCCAGGTAGAAATCCCCTGCGGCAATCGGATTACGCGTTTCTTTCTTTGGAGATTGGATACGGAAGAAGCGCTGGCCAATCTTTGCCAAACTGCCCTTTCCACCCATGGTAATGATGATATTCTCATGAGGAGTCACTTCTTTCAGGATACCTAAAATAGCTTCAGGACTTTCTTCATCCAGCTCTGGATAAATATCTTTCAGCTCTTCATTATTGATTTTGATAAGGGCCGGCCTAGCTTGATAAGCCGCACGTAAAGCTGGTCCACTGGTGTCCACTATGGTTAGTACCTCTGGGTATTTTTCAATAAATCGCTGAATATAATCATCCGGCATCCCCTTCATCAGACTACCTGAAAAGACTAGGATGTCGCCAGCTTGCAGGCTATTTTCAATCTGCTGAGTGAATTGGTTGAGCAAATCCTCTGTTAGTTCAAAACCTTTTTCATAAAATAGTACTACATCGCCTGTACTAGTTTCTACGTAAATATTGCAGGTTCTTGTGTTCTGATTATTTTCAACCACGCGCAGGGCATTTCCACCATCAGCATTAAGCTCCTGAATGTAGCGACCAATCTGCCCACCTAAAATGGTATGGATAGTGTAGTCTGTCACTCCATTTTCTCGAAGTGCATAGGCCACGTTGAAACTTTTTCCACCAGGATAATCCCTGACTTCCGTCGGTCTCAGGGGAATATTCTTTTCAATCTTTTCCACAAGAAGCGTGCGGTCTAGGGCTGGATTGGGACAAATCAAGTGAATCATAGGGAACTCCTTTTTTGTTTTATACATATTATTATACTATATAAAACAAAAAATAAAAAAGATAATTCCACGAGGGGAACTATCTTTTCTACTATTTTATGATGCAAAAACCGAAATGCGTTCTTGCTGGTAGCCACCTTTTTCGGCAATGTCTACTAAGGCCACAGCATAGTCTACATAACTAATATAGCTTTCACCTTGGGCATTGACCTGGAAAACCTCACCAGCAAGGGTGTAGGCACCTGCTTTTTGACCTTCTGCATCAAAATCGGCTGCTGGGCTGATGTAGGTCCAGTTAACTGCTGTCGCCTGACGATAGAGGTCTAGACCAGCACCCATAGCCTCAGCGATTGGCAGGTATTCCGCAGGGAAATCTGGTGTATCTTTCAGCATAGCTGTCTGGCTCTCGTCTAAATAAAGACTGCCTGCACCACCAACTACTAAAAGACGAGTTGGACTACCAGCAAGGATGGTCGCTAGATGCTCAGCAAGACGAGCGTGATCCGGCAAGGTTTCTGGTGTCCAAGCACCAAAAGCATTGACTACTACATCAAAGCCTGCCAAATCTTCTTTGGTAAGAGCAAAAGCATCCTTTTGGATTACTTCTTGGGCTACGCTCTTGTTTTCAGAACGGACAATAGCCGTCACCTGATGACCACGTTCAACTGCTTCTTTGGCAATGACTTGACCTGCTTGACCGTTTGCTGCGATAATGGCGATTTTCATATTGTTTACCTCACTTGTTTTCTTGTAATGTTTTTGTTTACAATGCTTAGTTTATACCATGTTTGTTGTAACATCAAGTGTTACAACTAAAAACTTTAAAAAAATCATCACGAGGATGATTGAATACCTATAATTCTGCCAATAAATCAGCAATGGTTGTTTGTTCCAACTCTTTTTCCAAAGCCGACTGAGCATTTTCCAAACGGCTATCTAGCAGGGGATGAATATTGCGACCTACTTGGCAGGAAGGATTCGGTTGCTCATGAAAGCCAAAAAGTTTCCCCTTTTCTCCAAATAACTCTACAGCCTGATAGACTTGAAGGAGGGTAATTTTATCTGGAGCTTGGGCCAAGCGTGCGCCACCTACACCACGCGCCACCTGAACCAAACCCGCCTCTTTCAACTGGGACAGAATATTGCGGGTAATGACAGGATTAACCCCGACACTGCCTGCAATGCTAGTACTGGTCTGTTTTTCTTTTTCTCCCTCCAAGGCTAGCAAGACCAAGATATGACTAGCAATGGTAAATCTACTCGAAATTTGCATCTCTTCTCCTTTTTTTCAGTCTATCATAGACTGAAACAGAACTCAAGTTTGAAAATTAGTCACGGTCACACCCAGCAAACGAACCCCTTTTTCAATCTTCCCAATTTCTTCAATTAGTTGACGAACTTCTCTTTCAATCACTTCTGATTGATTAGTGTATTCATCCAGGCTATGCCGCTTTGTCAAGGTTGAAAAGTCACCATAACGAACCTTCAACACAATGGTTCGTCCTTTTTTCTCATTTCTTTCTAAACTAGCTGCTACTCGTTGGCAGAGACTGATTAGCTCTTTCAGGACATCCTCCTCCCGATAAAGAAGTTTGCGATAGGTTCTTTCCTTTCCAATTGACTTACGAACACGGTCCACTTTAACGGGCGAATTAGAAATCCCCCTCGCTTTCCGATAAAGGTCGAAGCCAAAACGACCAAATTTATCAATCAAGGTCATCTCTGGTACATCCAACAAATCCTTCCCTGTAAAAACTCCCATCTCATGGAGGCGTTCCACCGTCTTCTTCCCCACACCGTGAAATTTTTCAACAGATAGCGATGATAAGACACTGACAGCATCTTCTGGTAAAATCACCGTCAGACCATGCGGCTTTTCCATATCTGAGGCAATTTTGGCTAGAAATTTATTGTAGGAAACACCTGCGGAAGCTGTCAAATGGAGTTCATTCCAGATGTCGTATTGAATGAGTTTAGCGATTTTGACCGCTGAGCTGATGCCCAACTTATTTTCTGTTACATCCAAGTAAGCCTCATCGATAGACATGGGCTCCACCAAATCAGTATAGCGATGGAAAATTTCTCGAACTTGTCGCCCAACTTCCTGATATTTTTCATAATTGCCAGAAATGAAAATCGCCTGAGGACAACGCTCATAGGCCTCTTTTGAGGACATAGCCGAGTGAATCCCAAAGGCACGCGCCTCATAATTACAGGTAGACACCACTCCTCTACCGCCAGATAGTCTTGGGTCAGCTCCAATGATAACAGGTTTGCCCTTCAAAGCAGGATTATCCCTGACCTCAATGGCAGCAAAAAAAGCATCCATATCTACATGAATAATTTTTCTGGATAAATCGTTGATTAGGGGAAATATTAACATGGACACTCCTTTCTGCTCCTTACTACTAGACATATTATAGCCTATCTAGCAAATTTTTTCATAAAGCGAACATTGACGAGCAAGTAGTACTCAATGAAAATCAAAATCAGACTAGGAGGAGTCAGATGTAGATAGAACCCTTCTACTTTCGCATTTTTAGATATTATAGTCGAATGAATTAGCTTTCAGACAAGGAACTGAGGTGCAGGCTGTACTAGAGTACGGCAAGCCGAAAGTGACGATGTATCAAAGTTAATTCAAATGACTATAGAATTTTCAAATGTATAAACTTAGACGTGTCCTGTTTCTAATTCCATTTTGCTATAAGTTTGTGAAAAGGTTCGATAAACAATACAAAAGAGGCAGGTCCGATACCTACCTCTAATGTATTTGGAGAACAAGCTAATTATTTTATTCTGAAATGACTACTCAAATCGTCTTCTTCGAGCCGCCATAGCCATTAGACCTACTAAACCAGCTGCTAGGAGCAAGCCTTGTTCAGTTGTTTCACCTGTTTGCGGTAAAGTAGCTGAAGTAGCTTTTGCTGGCTTTGGACTAGCAGCTTCTTTCGCCAAGCTTGCAGGATCAATACTTGTAAGAGCAGCTGCTGTAGGAGCATAGTTAGGAACTAAGCCTCCATCGAAAGCAGGTAATGGTTCTGCTTTAACACTATCACCTTTTGCAATCACAAGCGGTGGCAATTCCCCTAACGGAAGAGGAGCTGCTTTGGTACTTTCTCCTTTAGCAGTGACAATGTCCTCATCCTGTTTGACTGGCTCATCAACTGGTTGCTCAACTGTGCCTGGGTTTGCAGGTGTTTCACTAGCATTCAAGCGAGCAACTGTAGCATCTAAGATATTTGCTGTCAAAAGATTTGCAGCTTCGACAGAAGCCATAAAGTCTTCCACTTCTTTGACAAGAGCTGTCTTACCTGCTGAACGTGCGGCCGCAAGGGCTGCTTCATAAGGTGCCTTATCAAGGGTGGCTTCTTCCTGAACAGGTGTCAAGAAACGGAATTCAGCAGCAGACATAAATTGATCTGCAGTATCACCGTATGAGGCAGTACCTGTAATCACAATCTTCTTAGCCTTAATTGTCTTACCGAAATCAATTGTCTTAGTAGCACTTGTTGCTGGCCAATCCGCACCAGTAAAGGTATGTTCCACGTTTTGATCATCCGTAATCACCAATGTCAATGCTTTCAAGATACCGTTGCGGCCTGATTGTCTCGGCACATATTCAAAACGTTGAATGTCAACTGGTCTACGAAGGTTCACTGTCGCTGGCTCATTAATATGACGGCCATTCCATGGTGTGTGCCAGATAGTAGAAGGATTGCCATCAAAGGCTTTAGCTAGTTCTTCACCTTCTTGAGCATTAGCCTGAGCCAAGCCAATATCTTCGTTTGTGATCGCTGTTTTCTTCACTTGAAGATTTTGACGGGCTGTATTGGCGGTAGCAATCAAGGTACGAGCATCTTCGATACTAATATCCTCAGGAGCTGCAGACACTGCTAACAAAGCTTCTTTGTACGGTGCCAAACTTTCTTGAGTATAGTTTTCATCCAAGACTGGAGTATTCAAGTTATAGTAATCTGTTGTCAACAAGTGACCAGTCAAGGTAACTTCTTCGATCACCAGATTATCTAGCATAAAGTCATTGTAGCCTCGGAAGTTGGCATTTCCAGCAGTATCTCCCTTAGTATCACCACCACGGCGTGTTGAGAAGATACCAACCCAAGTATTGCCAGAATCTGCACCTGTAACTAAGAAACTTGCTTTCTTAGCCTTATCACTATCTTCCCATGAATTGTTCAATGGATTCAGCGTTAGGCTACCGGCATCATTGTTATAACGTCCTTCACCGATAGCAAAGGCATAAGTTCCATTGGAACCAGCTTCATAATCAAAGCTTACACGATAGGCCTTGCCAGCTTCAAAGCGGAAGTTTTGTGGAATAGTTTGGTAAACAATGCTATTGCGAGCTGTCAGACCATTTGTCTTGAGTGACCAAGTGCCTTCAATGACATCGTCCACCTTCTTACCATTCCAGCCACGTTGAGTGTATGGAGCATGTTTTTCTGCAAGGTGGGTACGGTTGTCCTCAACTCCTTCAATACCACCGATAACAAATGGGAAAATACCTTGCGGAACACTCTCAAAGTTTTGCTTGAAGGTACCAGCAGTTGTATTGTGACCACCTGCAAACATCGTTGAATCATTTTCAAAGACACGAATTTCATCAAAATAAGTTGCTGCAGCATCTGCATCGCGAGATAGGGTCAAGCGTACATTATCCACATTGTCTCCAGTTGTGAAGAAGACATACATATTTTGGAAGTAACTTGTATCCTCAACCGTTGCGTTTTGTGGCAATGTATTATGAGCATATGCTTTTACATAGTTAAGAGCAATAGACTCATTTGTATAGTTTGTAACTTCTGAACTGCCTGTATTGACTGTAATGCTAGCTTTTGCTGTACTGCGGTTGTCTACCCCTACATAAGCTGCATAGCTGGTATTTGGTTTCAGACCTGTCAATTTTTGACTAAGACTTACTTTGGATGTATTGCCTTGGATACGGAGCATATCGTTGGCACCTTGGGATTTGACCAAAGTAGCCTTGCTAGTATCACCATCAATTGTCCAATGGTCTAGCTTACCTGAGTTAAAGCCTTGGTCATAGATATGCATGCCGTCACTCCAGGACATCTCTGGATTTGTCTGTGGAGATTTATAGAGGACATACGGCACATTTGCATCCGCTTGAATGGTAATTTGACCATTTGTTACTGCCAATTCTTGAACATCTGTCTTACCAAGCTCAGTAAGTTTGTAGAGGTAAACCTTGTTACCAGTCCAATCTGAAGGAAGGGTCCAAGTTGTGGCACCTGCAGCAGTGTTGAAGTAATACATCTTATGATCTTTGACTTCAAGATCCTGACCATTGGCATCCCAGTTCCATGGAACCAAGTAGGCACTGCCATCTTGGATTGTACGACCATTGAGGGTTACTGTACGTTGGCGATAGCCTTCATTCTTGACATCGTTGGATTTACGAGTTAATACAAGTGTATTGTTAGCCTTATCCTTCAAGGTGATTTCCATCTCTGGTACCCAAATGTAAGTCTCACCGTTGTCCCTCATACGAACAGGGTCACCATTCTTCCAGTTGGTTACTTGGAAGTGTTGGATATACTTGGTCATCAGGTTGTTGGCAAACAAGTTGGTAATGTAACCATTATAGTCACTACGTCCTTGCCATCCTTCGAAATCTTTCATATCGTAGCCGCCAAGCAGTGGATAGTTTGCAGCACCACCATATGCAGGATAGTCACCAACCCATGAATCTTTTTGGTGGTTACGGATGAAGCGGGCGATATTAGAGTTGATACCTTTCAGAGTAAAGCCACCATAGGTTAAGTCTGCTGCCCAGTGTTGGAAGGTCGAGTCATACTCACCTGCATAACCCCATTCAAAGGCATTTCTCCAACCTTGCATATTGATTTCTTTGGCAAGAACATGAGTTTCCCAAGCATTTTCGCCACCAGACTGACCATTACCCCACACATCGACATAGATAAAGTCTAATCCGTCACCCAGTTCTTTCTTCAAATCTTCCCAACGTTTCAAACGGTTGTGGGCCAAATCATAATGACCACTGATGTTGATACCTTGATCAATCCAGTTCCAACCATAGGCGTAGTCACCATTTGCCTGACGACGAAGAATCTCTTCAGAGAAGTATTGGGATTCTGGATAGGTTTCAGATGCATTGACGTGAATACCTAGTTTTGCACCATATGGTTGTGATTTTTCAATCAAGGTCTTGAAGTCTTCTGTGCCACCGATACGTTTACCAATATCTGCATAATTCAAGTGTCCAGAGTCATGACCTTCACTACCATAACCTTTCAAGAGGATACTTTGTCCCAAGCCATCTGTATGAAGGGCAATTTTCTTAATACCATCCAAGGTCATCAAGAATGGGTTTTGAGCCTGTGATCCAAAGTTCATGGCAATACGGTAAGCTACCAGTTCCGGTACATATTCATGCCCTTTTGGATTGTTCATGATGTCACGGTAAGCTATAGCCCCATCTTGCCAGTCTACCTTATTATCATTGTTTACATCAGCTGCAAAAACTACTTTTGCACTTGGCAATTCGAGAGTATATTCTGGATAAACGACACCGTTGTGAGCTCCCTCCCATCTCCATGGAGAGAAAGCAATTCCTAGATGAACACCAGTTTCACCATCAACAGTATAACGGTGGCTATTTGTTGTCAAGCGTGTAAAGTCACTTGCACCACCACCATAGCTATTTTGTGAATTACTCCAAACTGCTGCCGCAAATTGATCTGTTGAAACAAAGCCATACATGTACCCTTGACGTTGGTAATTCACACCATCTTGCAATTGAATATGCTCATCACCTGTACGATGGGTGTGGGTCGACATGCGACTTCCATCAAATTTTGCATCGGTTTGATGGCTAGCGACTGAAACCAAATTATTTTCATCGAAAGCAATAGTTTGGAGCAACTTGGAAACATCATCAATCTCTGCTCCATAGGTCACTTGGTTGCGGTTATTAACTTCCAAAACATCAAAGTGAAGTTCTTTACCTTCTACCTTGATTTGAACCTTGATTGAAGCGTTGATTTTGTTAGCTTCATCCACAACATCCAAGACATAGTGAGCGGTCTTGTCGTCAACTTTGTTATAGGTAACGGTTGGCGTCACTTTCACATTGTTGATGCGTAGTGAATTGAGGGAATGAACCTGTCCAAATACCTTGTTCCCGTTGAAGGTATATTCTCTAACACGTGGGAAGGCCCGGTCAATCTTGGCAGTCAATTCACCTGAATTGAGTTCATCATAGGCAACTGCCGCATCATTGACCACAAAAGCTGTTGTAGGTGTTTCTTCTTTTTCATCTATAGGGGTCACACCTGTTTGGTCATCTGCTTTTATATCAACCTTGGTTAATTGCTGACCAAATGTACCTAATTTTAAAGCAACTCGTTTTTCAGCTGACAAGGCTTCTTTCACAGCTGTTTCCAAGTTTAGTGTGTCAAACAACTGTACATCATTGTTTGTAGCATTCAACTGCCCATCTGATTTGTATGAAATCGATAGAGTATTTTTACTATCTTTTACAGGAGATGTAGTGACTGTCCGTTCACGTAGCCAGCTTCCTATACCGTTAACCTTGTACTCCCAGAACCAGCCCAAATTATCATATCCAACAAAGAGGAAGTTGTTAACATCTTTGTATTTGACAAAGACTCCAAAACGGCCTTGGTTGTTTTCAGAACGCTCTACAAACTCCAAGTTTAGATTGACATTGCCTTCTGGACTACCTTCCAATCCAGCTTTTTCAAAGACGGCAATGCTATCTCCATTATTGTTTTGTGTCGTTGAAGAAAGTGCATTGTAACGAACTCCACCTTCTTCCTTAACGGCAACTGTTCCTTTGATAGCTGAAGTAGATCTCCAGTCTGGTTGGATATCAGCCGGTGTTGGCGTTTCTTCAACTGGTTGTTCATCAACATTTGCTTCATCACTGTTGAGACCAGTCTGGTTAGTTGCCTTAACATCTACGATGGTCCGATCTGCACCATAGCTTGTTACTTTCAATTTAGCAGCATTGCTTGAGCGAAGGTCCGCCAAAACTTCTGCCGGAATTTGAATGGCATTGAAGAGAGCAGTTTCACGGTTATCTGCTGACACGATGGATGCAGACAACTGGCCACCTGTAGTCAGATTGACATTGAGACGGTAAGCCGTATCTTTCACTGGCTCATCCACACGTGTGCCACTATACCAAGTTCCACCATTGGTAGCCACAGGAGACTTGTACTCCCAGAACCAACCACCTTTATCATATCCAACTAGGACATGTTTATTTTGATCAGTATGATTGAGATAAACACCAAATCGAGCCTTTTCTGGTTCAGAACGTTCTACAAATGACAATGATACCTCCGCACTGCCATCTGCATTCATCTTCAAGTCAGAATTTTCAAATGTTCCAATATTTGTCGAATTGTCCTGACCTGCAACAGAGGACAAGCGGTTGTAACGAATTCCTTCTTCTTCAACGACCTCAACTGTACCAGCCGGTGTAGAAGTTGGAGTCCATTCCGCAACGGCTTCTTGAGATTCTGACTGGGCAAAATTCAATTCCGTCCGTACTGCTTCTATATCCGTAGCAACTACCTCGTCTGTTTGGGAGCTATTTTGATCTACAACTCCTTCATTTGTATTGCTAACATCGTTGTTTTCTATCGTCTCAACAGGAGTATCGGCAAGTGCTGTTCCCTCTGCCAATACTGTTCCACCTGAAAATAGAGAAATTCCTACGATAACTGACGCCGCACCTACTGTCAATTTTCTAATTGAATATCTATTCTTCTTAGAAAATAATTCCTTAGAGTAAGCTCTCATCGTCTGCCTCCTTTTTATCTTTTGTTATTAATATAATATACACATACATTCTACATGATAGCGCTTTCTTTGTCGATATATCAATCCATTATATTTGACTGCTGTTAGATATTTTAATATAATGATAACTTGAGAGACCGATGACTGGATTATTGGATTTATATTCCACTACTTGGAAAAAATTCCAATTTATTTTTCAGTGTTTTGTCTTGAAGAAAGTGCTTACATATGATATACTAAAATATGTGAAAAGTAACAATATCTTAAAGGAGAACCCTCATGTCAACAAAAGTTAAAACAAAAAATGTTGCTGAAGACATTTTCGCCCAAGCCTGGGAAGGCTTTAAAGGTACAGATTGGCAAGATAAGGCAAGTGTAACACGCTTCGTTCAAGCCAACTACACTCCATACGATGGAGATGAAAGCTTCCTCGCAGGCCCAACTGAGCGTTCACTTCATATCAAAAAAATCATCGAAGAAACAAAAGCTGGCTACGAAGACACTCGCTTCCCAATGGACGTAGATCGTGCTACTTCTATAGCTGATATTCCAGCAGGTTTCATCGATAAAGATAATGAATTGATTTTCGGTATCCAAAACGATGAGCTCTTCAAACTTAACTTCATGCCACGTGGTGGTATTCGTATGGCCGAAACAACTCTTATCGAAAACGGCTATACTCCAGACCCACTCCTTCATGAAATCTATACAAAACACGCAACAACTGTAAACGATGGTATCTTCCGTGCTTATACAGCTGATATCCGTCGTGCTCGCCACTCACACCACGTTTCTGGTCTTCCAGATGCATACTCACGTGGTCGTATCATCGGTATGTACGCTCGTTTGGCACTTTACGGTGCAGACTACTTGATGGAAGAAAAAGTAGCTGACTGGAATGCGATTACTGAAATCGATGAAGAATCAATCCGTCTTCGCGAAGAAATCAACCTTCAATACCAAGCATTGCAACAAGTTGTCCGCTTAGGTGATCACTATGGTGTTGATGTGCGCAAACCTGCGATGAACACGAAAGAAGCTATCCAATGGACAAACATTGCCTTCATGGCAGTCTGCCGTGTTATCAACGGTGCCGCAACTTCTCTTGGTCGTGTGCCAATCGTTCTTGATATCTACGCAGAACGTGACTTGGCTCGTGGTACATTTACCGAATCTGAAATCCAAGAATTTGTCGATGACTTCGTATTGAAACTTCGTACAGTGAAATTCGCTCGTACAAAAGCCTTCGACGAAATCTACTCTGGTGACCCAACATTCTTGACAACATCTATGGCAGGTATGGGTAACGATGGTCGTCACCGTGTTACTAAGATGGACTACCGTTTCTTGAACACACTTGACAACATCGGTAACTCTCCAGAACCAAACTTGACAGTTCTTTGGTCAGACCAACTTCCATATTCATTCCGTCGCTACTGTATGGCAATGAGCCACAAACACTCTTCTATCCAATACGAAGGTGTGACAACAATGGCGAAAGATGGTTATGGCGAAATGTCATGTATCTCTTGCTGTGTATCTCCACTTGATCCAGAAAGCGAAGACCAACGCCACAACATTCAGTACTTCGGTGCTCGTGTTAACGTTCTTAAAGCTCTTCTTTCAAGCTGGAACAACGGCTACGACGATGTTCACAAAGATTACAAAGTGTTCGATGGGGTTGAACCAAATACTTCTGAAATCTTTGACTACGATCAAGTTATTGCCAACTTTGAAAAAGCCCTTGACTGGTTGACTGACACTTATGTAGATGCAATGAACATCATCCACTACATGACTGACAAGTACAACTATGAAGCAGTTCAAATGGCCTTCTTGCCAACTCACCTTCGTGCAAACATGGGCTTCGGTATCTGTGGCTTCGCAAATACTGTTGACTCCTTGTCTGCTATCAAGTACGCACAAGTGAAACCAATCCGTGACGAAGATGGCTTCATCTACGATTACGAAGTAACTGGCGACTTCCCACGTTATGGTGAGGATGACGACCGTGTAGATGACATCGCGAAATGGCTCATGGAAGCATTCTTCACTCGTTTGAACAAACACAAATTGTACAAGAATGCTGAAGCAACTGTGTCTATCTTGACAATCACTTCAAACGTTGCTTACTCTAAACAAACAGCTAACTCACCAGTTCACCGCGGTGTATTCCTCAACGAAGATGGTTCTGTTAACACTTCTAAAGTGGAATTCTTCCCACCAGGTGCTAACCCAACTTCTAAATCTCGTGGTGGTTGGTTGCAAAACTTGAATACTCTTTCTAAACTCAACTTCAAACATGCCAACGACGGTATCTCATTGACAACTCAAGTTTCACCAAAAGCTCTTGGTAAAACATTCGATGAGCAAGTGAACAACTTGGTGACAATTCTTGACGGATACTTCGAACAAGGTGGTCAACACGTCAACTTGAACGTTATGGACTTGAACGATGTTTATGACAAGATTATGGCAGGTGAAGATGTTATCGTTCGTATCTCTGGATACTGCGTAAACACTAAATACCTCACTAAAGAGCAAAAAACTGAATTGACTCAACGTGTCTTCCACGAAGTTCTTTCAATGGACGACCACGCTGCTGAAGTTTCAGGTCAAGCTTAATCTTGCTGATAAAAAACTCAAAGGACTTGCACATGCAAGTCCTTTTACTATGTCGAAAAATCTACTGAGTGTTGCGGAAGGATAGTTATAGTCGAATGAATTAGCTTTCAGACAAGGAACTGAGGTGCAGGTTGCTAGAACAGCATAAAGGCTGTTCTAGGTTGGAAATAAGACCTGCGAAGCAAGTCACTTTCGTAGAGTACGGCAAGCCGAAAGTGACGATGTATCAAAGTTAATTCAAATGACTATATTAGTCAACAGCCTCTTCTTCCTCCAAGACCTGACGAATCAAGACCATGACCTGGTTTCGATCCAGCTTCCACTGGGCCCGCTCATCCTTGTCAAAAGTACGATTCGAGAGAAAAATCGCAGCTTTCTGCAAGGGACGATTGTACATGATAAAAGTCCCTGTATAGCCAGTATGGGACAACCAGTCCTCTTTCTTATCCCAAGCCAACGACCGCTTGCGCTTATCATCAAAACCGTAATCCTGCGTTAAATTCGCCGCAAAGTCAGCCGTCAGATAGCGCTCCAAAAAGATTTCCAAATCTTTGACGGTCGAAAAGAGACCTGCACTACCCGCGTGAACACCCAAGACACGCGCCTTGGGGTCATGTACCAGACCCGCTTTGACGCCACGTACCGTCGGTACCGCCTGACTGACTGGTCCAAAGGAGGTTTGAGACATGCCAAAGGGCTCTAGAACGTCTCGACTGATCAGCTGGTCCAGACTGTCTCTACCCAGTTCCTCCAACAAAAAGCCCAGCAAGAGAAAATTAATGTCTGTGTAGAGGAAATCTTTCCTATCCGTTACGGTAATCTTCAAAATCGCTTCCTTGAGCTGGTCGGCATCCAGACTATCCCGATTGGGAATGAAGGGATCGATACCACTAGTATGGGTCAATAATTGCCGAAGGGTGACCTGACTATCCGCAAAAGCAGGATAATAAGACTGCAAGGTCCTATCGAGCTCCAAAGCTCCGCTATTAACCAAAAAAGTCGCAAGCGTCCCTACACCCACTACTTTGGAAACGGAGGCTAAATCATAGGTCAAGCCCGGCTGAACTGGCACCTGACCATCTTGTGTGCCCAGATAGTACTCCTGCCACTGACCCTTAGAAAAAAGAGCCAGACTGGCACCAGGATAAACCCCTTGTTCAATCTGCTCTGAAATCTTGTCTATGATAACTTGTCTCATTTTTCGAACCACAATTCAATACCACTTGGGTCAACCGTTTGAATAAATCTTGCTTTTTTATCTTTAAAGAACGGTCTTTCCAACTGGATTTCCAAATGCGCCCAATCAAAGTCCTGCTCGACGGGAAAACGCAAGCCTTCTAAATCCCAAACTTGTTCTGCAGGAGTTAATAAATCCTTACCTTCTGCTCCAACAAAATGCAAAAAGGCTTGTTGAGGTAGGATAGCCTCATAATAGTCTTGACTGATACTAGCCTGTGGGGTATTAATCCAAATAGACTCTACTGTAAAAGCAGTCAATCCAGAAAAGTCATCCTGCACCTTAAATGGAACAGGTGGAAGGATTGCTTTTAGGTCATCAACAGATGCTTCTGCATGTAAAAGGAAGGTGTCTCCTTCTGGCGACACAGCTTCAAAACCATAGCCATTTTTTCCTTGGTAGAGCTTACTATACTGTGACCCTTGCACCAGTAAAGCTTCAATTTCAGAGGCATTGTCTACTTTAATCACAATTTTATTCAGTTTTTTAAGCCCTTCGACAGCACGGGTGCGATTACCAGGAGATTCTGTCAAAACGAGCTTCGTTTCTGGGCTTGTTCTATCTCCAAAATCAGCAAAAGGACCATCTTCTAGCTTGGTTTTCATTCCTAGATTTTTTTCTAAAAATCCTTGGTTAATAGCCCTATTATTAATACGTAAAACAGGGACTATAGCATCATTTTTTCTCAACACGATACATTTCACTCCTCAGTCATTCTACAATATTGTATTAAAAATTTCGTCATTTTACAACTAATTGTATCGTCGTTTTATACATTAATATCTTTATATACACTGATAATTTTTAGACAAACACTAGCTTATCAGATATAATAGCTATTATAGACTATTATCCTAAAAAAGAGGAGAATTTATGCGCTTTAATCAATTTTCTTTTATAAAAAAAGAGACCTCCGTCTACTTGCAAGAGCTTGATGCTCTAGGATTTCAACTGATTCCTAATGCAAGTAGTAAGACAAATTTAGAAACCTTTGTCAGAAAGTGCCATTTCCTGACAGCAAATACCGACTTTGCCCTGTCCAACATGATTGCGGACTGGGAGACAGATCTTCTGACCTTCTTCCAGTCTGACCGTGAGTTGACTGGCCAGATTTTCTACCAAGTCGCCTTTCAGTTGCTAGGTTTTGTGCCTGGTGTAGATTATACAAATGTCATGGACTTCGTGGAGAAAAGCAATTTCCCTGTCATCTATGGAGATATGATTGACAATCTCTACCAGCTGCTCGCTACCCGCACCAAGTCTGGAAACACCTTGATTGACCAACTGGTCAGCGACGACCTCATTCCAGAAGACAATCGCTACCACTTCTTCAACGGCAAATCTTTGGCAACCTTTTCAACAAAAAAACTTATTCGTGAGGTGGTCTATGTCGAAACGCCTGTCGATACGGCTGGGACTGGGCAGACAGACATTGTTAAGCTGTCCATCCTCCGTCCTCACTTTGACAGGAAAATCCCTGCAGTGATTACCAACAGTCCTTATCATCAAGGAGTTAACGATGTAGCCAGCGACAAGGCCCTGCACAAGATGGAAGGGGAGTTGGCGGAAAAACCAGCTGGCACCATTGAGGTCAAGCAGACCAGCATCACCAAGCTAGACTTGGACCAGCGAGAGCTACCTGTCAGCGCTGCTACCGAAAAACTGGGCCACATGACTTCATACTCCCTCAATGACTACTTCCTCGCTCGTGGCTTCGCCAGCCTCCATATGTCTGGTGTCGGCACTCTGGGCTCGACGGGCTACATGACATCTGGCGACTACCAACAGGTGGAGGGCTATAAAGCGGTGATTGACTGGCTGAACGGTCGCACCAAGGCCTACACAGACCACACCCGCTCGATTGAGGTCAAGGCCGATTGGGCCAATGGTAAGGTGGCGACAACGGGACTGTCTTACCTCGGCACCATGTCCAATGCCTTGGCAACAACTGGCGTGGACGGTTTGGAAGTCGTCATCGCAGAAGCAGGGATTTCCTCTTGGTATGACTACTACCGTGAAAACGGGCTGGTGACCAGCCCTGGTGGCTATCCAGGCGAAGATTTGGACAGCTTGACCGCCCTGACCTACTCGAAAAGCCTGCAAGCAGGCGACTTCCTCCGCAATAAAGCAGCCTACGAAAAAGGACTGGCAGCAGAACGCGCTGCCTTGAACCGCACCAGCGGCGACTACAATCAATACTGGCATGACCGCAATTATCTGCTCCACGCAGATAAGGTCAAGTGCGAGGTGGTCTTTACCCACGGCTCACAGGACTGGAATGTTAAGCCCATCCATGTCTGGAATATGTTCCACGCCCTGCCTAATCACATCAAAAAGCACCTCTTCTTCCACAACGGTGCCCATGTTTACATGAACAACTGGCAGTCCATCGACTTCCGTGAGTCCATGAACGCCCTGCTCAGCCAGAAACTGCTTGGCTACGAGAATAACTACCAACTGCCGACTGTCATCTGGCAGGACAACAGCGGTGAACAAACCTGGACGACCTTGGACACCTTTGGCGGTGAAAACAAGGCAGTCTTGCCACTAGGTACTGGAAGCCAGACCATTTCCAATCAGTATGCCCAAGAAGATTTTGACCGCTACGGCAAATCCTACCCAGCCTTTCACCAAGACCTCTATGCAGGCAAGGCCAATCAAATCAGCATGGAACTACCTATGACGGAGGATATCCTGATTAACGGACAGGTCACTCTGAAACTCCGTGTCGCATCCAGTGTGGCTAAAGGCCTCTTATCTGCTCAGCTATTAGACAAAGGAAATAAAAAACGTCTAGCCCCAATCCCTGCGCCTAAAGCAAGATTGAGTCTAGACAACGGTCGTTACCATGCCCAAGAGAATCTGGTGGAATTGCCTTATGTGGACATGCCGCAACGCTTGGTGACCAAGGGCTTTATGAACCTGCAGAACCGCACTGATCTAATGACCGTCGAGGAAGTGGTGCCAGACCAGTGGATGGATGTGAGCTGGAAACTGCAACCGACTATTTATCAGCTGAAAAAAGGTGACGTCTTAGAACTGATTCTCTATACAACCGACTTTGAGTGTACTGTTCGGGATAATAACAACTGGACCATTTCTCTTGATTTGGAGCAGTCTAGCCTTCATTTACCATATTAAAAAGAGCTTCCCCTTGCGGAAGCTCTTTTGATACCTTGTTTATGGTAGTGGATGTATAATCACACCCTGCACCACACGGTTGACGGTGCCTGTTGGTGATGGTGTATCTGGTAAGTTCTTACACTTGATGGCTGCCATGATAGACACTGTCTGTGCAAAGATGATGTAAGGGAAAGTCAAGAAGACATCTGGCAGATCTGCTCCGCCATCTGCCAAGACAAAGTTAGCTGCCTCTGTATCTGCTAGCTTGTCAGCCGACAATGCCACTATCCGCTCTGCTATGCCATCACCATGAACTTCATTAAGCAAGTCCACATCATACTGACGAGTGTAGGCATCGTTTGAGGCAAAGAGGAAAATCAAGGTCTTTTCGTTGATGAATGATTTTGGTCCATGACGGAAACCGAGTGGTGATTCGTACATGGTCGCAATTTTGCCTGCTGTCAATTCCAGAATTTTCAACTGAGCTTCGTGGGCAAGACCATAGAAACCACCTGAACCGAGGTAAATCACTCGCTCAAAATCAAGGTTAATCAAGTCTTGCACGTAGTCTTCACGGTCCAAAACATCTTGACCCAGACGGGCAATGATCTCAACCCAAGCAGCTTTTTCTTCTTGACTGGCTGGTGAGAAGACGAGGAGGGCTGTCAGAGCCATACAGCTGTAAGAACCTGTCATGGCAAAGCCCTTATCGTTTGATCCAGCCGGTTGCAAGAGCAAGAGATTGTCCGAATCTCCTTCGGCTGCCAGGGCCAATTTGCCCTCTGGCGCACAAGTAATAGTAACTTGGTAAAGCTGATCTACCAATTGCTTAGCGACTTCAACTGCTGCCACACTTTCTGGTGAATTGCCTGAACGGGCAAAGGATACCAAAACCGTTGGCACATCTGCCTGTAAATAGTCATGTGGGCGACTAACCAGCTCCACTGTACCAATAGCAGAAAAACGAATGTGTTTCAAGTCATTGACTTGGTTGAGGTAGTTGGCAATACTTTGCCCAACAAAATCAGAAGTCCCTGCACCTGTAAAAACAACGTGAACAAAGTCATGTTTTTCCTTGATAGCCTTCAAGAAGCCCTCAATCTTCTCAAGCTGGTCAAGATAGAGTTGATGAGCCACTTTCCACAAGCCAGGCTGTTGGTAAATTTCGGTCGCCGTAATAATAGCTCCCAATTTTTCTAATTCTTCTTTTGCTAAACGGAACATAGCTCCTCCTTGATTTTCTGGTTATAACCAGTTTTTTCTTATATTATAGCGAATTTATCCCTCAAAGTCAATTTAAAATAGGTTAATATGTCAAATTTATATCCGATATTGCTGACTATAACTTATTTTAAGAAGGTAGCATTATCTACATAAAACATGTTATAATATTTACTACGCCTCTGCCTTTGAAAATTTTTAACAATAAGGCAAAATAAGGCAACGAAAATTTAACCAGAGGGTCTAAACCCTTGATAGGAAAGGAATCTTAAAAATCTTATGATGAACATGCAAAACATGATGCGCCAAGCTCAAAAACTTCAAAAACAAATGGAGAAGAGTCAAGCTGAGTTGGCTGCTACTCAATTTACTGGTAGCTCTGTACAGGACTTGGTTACTGCTACTTTTACTGGAAATAAGAAATTGGTTTCTATCGACTTCAAGGCTGATGTTGTGGATGCAGACGACCTTGAAACCTTGCAAGAAATGACAATCCAAGCCGTCAACGCTGCACTTACAAAAGTTGACGAGGCAACTCAGAAAAAACTAGGTGCCTTTGCAGGTAAATTACCTTTTTAAAAGAAAACGCGATTGGATATTCTCCTCTCGCGTTTTTTTATTCAAAATTATAAATCAAAGACTGAAATTGCAGGAAAAAGAGGTCTGAATAACGTCGATTCTCTTTCATTTCCTCCATCAGAATTTGAAGCTCGGTCATGTTGTCAGTGATGATACCATCCACTTGTAGCAGCAACATCTTGGTCATACTCTCTTCTTCATTCGGTGTCCAAGCATAAACTGACTTCCCACGAATCCAAGATTTTACCATAAAGTTTTGATCCAGCGAAGTGTATTCCATTGTATAACCATCAGCAACCGTCGTCGGATAGATAGAGTTGAACGGAAGAATAAAGAAGGATACTAATTTCTTGCTATACTGCTTTATTTCGATAATAGTACGGTAGTCTAATGATTGCATCTGGTGTCCTTTGGCAATCAAACGTTGACCGTATTTTTTTAAGAAATTCTGGGTGAGTTTTGGCGAATCTGCCTTGGTCACTTTAATTTCTACCAATAATTTCTGTCCCAGCTCATCCGCTTTTTCAAGATATTCATCAAAAGAAGGAACTGGAGCTGCCATGCCGTTTTCTGATGCAGTCATCCCTGTCAACTCTGCAAGAGTATAGTCATGTGTACCTCCGGGATTGCCCGTCAAAGCCAATAAATCCGTATCATGCATGACAATAAACTGACCATCCTTCGTCTCCTGAACATCCATCTCAATATAGTCTGGCTTGAGTTGAGAGGTTTTCTCTAGGGCCTCGATAGAGTTCTGGACAGCATTGCCATTGTCAACACCGCGATGGGAAATGGTAACTGGCAGGGTATCGAAGGGATAGTAGAGTGCAAGCGCTCCTTGGGTACCGAATACCAGACTAGATACTAGCAAAATTGCCAATCGCAGGCGATGACGGAGGCGTTTACGGCGGTAGTTTGGCAATTGTTTCCCTGTTAAGAGACTTACAAATCCCATCATAAAGAGCGCAACTACTCCGTAGTAGGCTAATTTTAGGATTGCATAACAAACAACTGCCAGCCAATATGAAGGGCCTGTGTCTGGTAGATAAGGTTCAGCCACTAGCTGTACTAGATAGAGCAATATCCCTATTCCTGTGAATAGGAGGACTGGAAAAGTGACCAGCCAAATCAGACGGAAAAAGGAACTGACTTGTTTTCTTCCCTTGGTCTTTTTCCAAGAATAAGCGATGGACTCCTTCACACTCCTGTGTTCAAAGTAAATGTTCGGCAGAGCGTACATAAAGCGTGATGCGAGCCAGAAGAACAAGAGGAGAACGAACAAAATCAATATTCCTAGCCAGACTGTGTTGGATAGGTAATCTACGATAAATTGGGGTACTACGATTTTATTAAAATAATAGATATTTAATACCCGGCGTAAAGACGGGAGAAGAATAACTGAGTAAAAGAGCAGAAATAAAACCTTTGGTAGGCTGCTGTGACGGATAATCGCCACCATACTATCTCGTACATCCCGTAAATAGTCGGGGAGGTGCTTGACTTTTTCATCCAACAGTTGCCAAACCCCTGTGAACAATAGAGCTAATTCTAGATAGGCAATGGCAATGTTGACAAAAAAGAGGAGAATAAACAAGCCTGTCACGAGCGGATTTTCAGCAAACACCGCCAACAAATTCGTCGGTGAAAGGTAGGCATGCCCTGTCATAGCTAAGAGTCCCTCAGAAATCCATGAATTGAGCGGTATCCAAACAAATTCCATAAAGGTAAACAGGGTAAAAAAGAGCAAAAGAATCTTGTCTAAGTTGTAATATATTTTTTGAAATTCACGTTGTATCTTTTTCATGATTCTAGTGTCCCATATTCTGACAGGAATTGCAAGCCTTCATCAAATATGCTAGACTAGAAAAATAAAGGAGGTTCTCATGATTAGAATTGCACCGATGACTGAAGATTATTTGCATACACTTTGGAAGATTGGCCATCGTGAAGCCGCACCTCGCTGGAAGGAATTTGCAGCTCCCTATTTTGATGACTACCAGGCCTGCGCCACTTTTGAAGATTTTCAAGCACTTGAACTCTACCAGTGGTTACAAAAAGATTGTGTCAGAGCAATCCTAGTGGATCAGCTGCCTATTGGATTTGTGAGCTATTACTGGGAGTGCCAGCCAACACGCTGGCTCGAAATCGGGATTGAAATCTATGACGATAAGGTCTGGAGAAAAGGATATGGCACAGCTGCTCTCCAACTCTGGATTGACACCATTTTCCAGCAATTTACAGAATTAGAACACATCGGGCTCACTACCTGGTCTGGCAACAAGGGCATGATGAGAACCGCAGAAAAATTAGGCATGACCAAAGAAGCCCATATCCGCAAGGTTCTATACTGGCAAGGGCATTATCATGATTCTATCAAATATGGAATTTTAAGAGAAGAATGGGTAGAGAATAAGAAAAAATCAAGTTCCTAAGAGCTTGATTTTTTACTTTTGATTTGCTCTACTATTTCCAAGCCAAAGTAAATCGAAAGGCTACATAAAATACGAATCACTATCTCACTATTGTTGTAACATTGATTGTGCTTGTTTAACAATATGCTCTGCTGTCAAACCATATACATCCATTAAGTAAGCTTGTTGCCCAACTTGACCAAAAGATTCCTCAATACCAATTCGATGTACTGGGGTCGTTAAATCTGTAGCCATTAATTCACAAATGCTACTACCTAGTCCACCAATTCGATTATGATTTTCTACAGTTAATACTGGCCTTCCTGATAATAGAGCTGGTATGTCTTCATGAATTGGTTTGATACGAAAAAGATCAATGACTTGAACAGATACTCCTTGAACCTCTAACTGATCCGCCGCCTTTAATGCCTGCTCTACCATAATACCACTCGCAAGCAAGGTCATATCCTCCCCTTGCCTAAGGACACAGTAGCCTTTGCTAAAATCTTCTCCACCTTGATAAATAGCCGTTGGCGCTTTCCGAATCGTGCGAATATACTTGAGGCCGTCTAGCTGTGTTGTTTCCTCAAGAACAGCTTGAAACTGGATATCGTCACTGACTTCATAAACACGCGCTTTTGGAATCAGTCGCATTAGTCCCAACTCTTCAAATGGCATATGCGTACCGCCATTCATCTCAGCTGATACTCCTGCATCGGAACCAATGACCGTGGCATTAAGCTGGGCATAAGCCAAGGAAATAAATACTTGGTCGTAAACACGACGACTTGCAAAGGGGCCAAAGGTGTGAATATATGGATTATAACCCAGAAGGGACAAACCAGCCGCTACCCCCACCATTTCCTGCTCCATAATGCCAACATTGACATAACGTCCACCCAGAACAGAGGACAGTTTATTTGTGGCCATAGAGCTAGATAAGTCTGCCTCAATAGCTGCTATGGTTGTGTCTTCCTGCCCTACCTGAGCTAGAAAATCACTATAAACCAGTCGCATCTCCTTTGTCTGTCTCATTTCGTCACCTCCAACTCTCTCGCTAAAACAAGAGTTACTTGCTCTAAATCTTCCCGTAATTGACCCGACAAACGCAAATGGTGATTGCTTTCTAATTCTTCTAAGAAGGTAACTCCCTGCCCCTTAGTAGTATCAAGAACGATACATTTTGGTTGTGGAGACTTACTTGACTTCATTGTTAGAATAGCATTTATAATAGCATCTATATCGGCCCCATTCACACGCACTGATTCCCAACCAAAAGCCTGAAATTTTTCAACAAAATCAAAGGTTTGGCAAATATCATGGGTACGACCGTCTAGTTGTTTTTTATTGTCATCCACAAACAGAATCAGTTTCGATAGTTCGTGGTGGGCTGCAAACTGAGCTGCTTCCCAGCATTGACCTTCATTCAATTCCCCGTCCCCTACCAATGTGTAGGTATAGTATGAGGACTGTTCTATCTTCTTACCATAAGCAACACCTGTCGCGACACTCATCCCTTGCCCCAACGAACCCGTTGTCATATCCACCCCTGGCGTTAAGTTTCGGTCAGGGTGTGAAGGCAAATGTGTTCCATTTTGATTTAGCGACAAGAGAAAATCTCTATCAAAGAAGCCTTTCAAATACAACGTACTATAAAGTGCTGGACCTGCATGTCCCTTGGACAGAATAAAGTGATCTCGCTCCTTAGAAGAGAAATTCTGGACACGAATGTCCAGAATTTCTCCATATAGAGCAGCCAACACTTCTACGATTGATAAGCTACCACCATAATGACCAAATCCTAATTGATTCAAAGTCGCCAAGGTATGGTAGCGAATTTCTTTGGCAAATCGTTTCAAATCAGCTGTACCACTAGTCATATTATCCTTCTTTCTGTTCTTTTTTCACCAATGACAATCCAAGCATCAAGGCCAATACCGCAAAAATACCAACAGAAACTGTGAGGATACCGCCATTTTTAGCAAGAATTCCCAAGAAAATACCTGATAGACCAAAATCTGCATCTGAGAATGTTGAACCTGCAAAACCAAGGTCTCCCAAAACAGGAAGTAAGAATACAGGTAAGAAACTAATGAGAACCCCTTGCATAAAAGCACCACAAACTGCGCCACGAACACCACCTGAGGCATTCCCCATAACCCCTGCAGTAGCTCCGCAGAAGAAATGTGGTACGACACCTGGAAGGATAACGACACCGCCAGTCAAGGCAAGAATAATCATGCTGACAATACCACCTGCAAAACTAGAGATAAAGCCAATCAACACGGCGTTTGGTGCATAAGGATAAACAACTGGACAGTCTAGGGCTGGTTTGGAATTCGGAACCAACTTCTCTGAAATTCCTTTGAAGGCTGGAACAATTTCCGCCAAAATTAAGCGTACACCGGATAAGATAACAAAAACACCTGCTGCAAAAGTTCCACCTAGGGTCAAGGCGTAAATCATACTGTTAGTACCACCACTAAGGTTTTCCTTAATATAATCACCGCCTGCAAACAAAGCCACAATCATGTAAATCAAAGACATAGAAATGGCAATGCTGACAGTTGAATCACGCAAGAATGCCAAACCTTTAGGGAAATTAATATCCTCAGTAGACTTAGACTTATCACCGACTAAACCGCCTACTACACCACTCAACCAGTAACCAAGTGCACTGAAGTGACCTAGGGCGACATGATCATTTCCTGTCAATTGAATCATGTATTTTTGAACGAAGGCTGGGGAGAGTGTCATAATCAGACCTAAAGCCAAACCACCCATCACAATTAGGCCGACAGAAGTGAACCCTGCAACACTCATGATAACTGCAATCATACAGGCCATATATAGTGTGTGGTGTCCTGTCAAGAAAATATATTTAAAGCGTGTAAAGCGAGCAATAGCAATATTGAAGACCATTCCAAGCAACATAATCAAGGATGTAGCAGTTCCATACTTATCCAAAGCCATCGCTACAATAGCTTCATTATTTGGAACAACCCCTTTCAAGTTGAAAGCTTGTTCAAACATTTGACCAAATGGCTCAAGCGAGCCAACAATAATATTCGCTCCGCCACCAACAACAATAAAACCAACAAAAGTTTTCAAGCCCCCCTTAATTAAATCTGCTGCGGGCTTTTTCTGTAAGGCTAAACCTAGAATAGCAATGAGAGCAACCAGAATTGCCGGAGTTTTAGCAATATCAATGAGAAAATCCAATATCATTTTCTGTCTCCTTTATAATTTTATCTTTGCGGGTCATCCCCTGTGTATACAATTTAAACCAAACCTTTTTCTTGACAGATAGCCGTGACAAGTTCCCTCAACTCATTCATATCAATAATACTATTCAATATTCGAACATCTCCTAAATGAGTTGCAGAATCAGCCAGGTCACGTCCGATAATCCACACATCTGCTTCACTCGGATTGGCACCACCTAGATCATAATGCTCCACATGAACATCTGATACACCTAAATCTCGCAAAATGGATTCAATATTCATTTGAACCATAAAGCTAGAGCCTAAACCTGAACCACAGGCTGTTCCAATTCGTAACATATTACTGTTCCTCCTTTAATAAATGTTGTACGTCGGTAAATTCTTTAGCGCCGACAAGTTGTTGAATATTTTCTTCTTCTCGCAAAATTTTTGTCAAATGCGAGAGTGCTCTGAGATGGGTTTGATTATCCACGGCTGCAATACAAATGAACAGCCGAATTTCATGACTAGGGTCATCCAATAGATAAACTGGCTTATCCAATACCAACATTGACATCCCTACCTCATTAACCCCATCTTCTGGTCGTGCATGTGGAATCGCAATTCCTTTACCTAGGTCAATAAAAGGACCAAACTCTTCTACCTTCGCTATCATAGCATCAATATATCGAGTTTCTATAGCTCCTTTATCTACCAGAGGTCGTGCAGCCAGGGCAACTGCTTTTTGCCAATCTAAAACTTCCTCAGACCATTGAAAGGTCTCTTTTGTAATCAATTCTTCTAACATAGGACTCCTTCCCCTTTGCTCATGGGAGCGTTGATTGAGAAACTGCACCAATTCATATTTTAAAGCCTGCTCCTGATGAATGGTTGCATGTTTCCCAACAAGTGATAATAACTGCTCAATCTCAATCGGAAAATAAGCCGCATTTGGGAAATGCTGATTAACCAAATGAAATAATTCTTTTTTATGATTAGAGGTCATCAGCTGGGATACCAAGAAAAATGGTAGCTCTATATTCAGCTTGATAGTTCCAAATACCATGTCATAGTCTGTCATGTCTAGCATCTTCCAATCCTGTAAGGAATGGGTATCGGCAAAATAGATATTAGGAAATAGTTGCCGTAGATTTTCTTTTACAATCAGCGAAGAGCTCACTCCATTTGGGCAAACAACCAAGGCCCGATAACGATATGAACGTTGTTGACCTGCTTCGATGTAGCCACCAAAGTGGATGACAAAATAAGATACCTCACTATCTGGTATAGTAAAACCTAGATGCTCTTCCAAAGGTCGCAAAGCTTTTTTTACAAGATAGAACAAGTCAGCATGCTCTTCTTTGATGGTTTCAGTATATGAATTGACATTTACCAAACGAGATGTTAAACGGTAGTAAGCAGGAATTAGGTGACGTTGCAAACCTTCAATCATTTCCGAGCGATGTTCAAAAGCAATTAAGGACAAACGTTCCATCTCTTCCACTATTTCTACAGTCAAGTGGTAAAATAGATCATCCTTTTCTCTGCTCTCACCTTCTAAGCATCCTTGCAGTAAATGTGACAGATACTCTTGTGTCGCAGCATTTAATTCTAATGTGCTAGTACTTTTTAAACGTAATAATTTCCAAAGTCGTTGCAGAAAATCTTTTACAAACCCTACCTTTCCTTCAAAATTCCAGTTAATAAGGTTGCCAACACGCGCCTGACGGATAAATAAAAATATCAAAAAATACAAATATTCATCCAATCTCTCTTCTAAAGCTGAGACTTTATAATAATTGCAAGCTTGTTGACTCACTATTTTCAATTCTTCAATAGGATTTTCCTCACCCCAAGATTTAAGAATATAATCCAAAGCCCACACACCAATCGAAGACTGCAAACAATTACTGAGTGCATAAAGCGCCAAGCGATGTTTATCTTCTTCTCGACCAATTAGATGATAGCCTTTCGCCCTCGTATATTCCAAGCGTACTTGAAAGTCCAAGCAAAGTTCCTTTACATTCTTAATATCCGTCAATGTTGTGTTACGGCTCACACTCAATAATTCTTGGTAGTGAACGTTTGATACAAATTCTTTTCGGATAAAGGTATAAAGATAGATAAGAAGCTGTCTTTCTTCTTGCGAAAGATAGATCTGGCGATTGCGAAAGAGCGAAAATACACTTTCTTTTTGATTGTAAAGCTCCGTAGAAATAACAAACTCGCTATCTTTGTATTGTATCTGCGGGAAGGAATGTTCTTGCAACAATTGATTGACTAGTTCCAAATTAGAATGTAGCTGCTCCTTTTCAATTCCTGTTTGAATACTAAGTTCGTACAAACTTTCTTTTCGAGTCGCAAACAATTCCATCAGAATCGCCATGGTACGATTATCAACCATATTTTCCTCCTTGTCTTAATTGTATCCCTTTTCATTTCTGATTTCTAGAGTCTTTGAGCCCAATTAATATAATGAAGAACACAAATTCAATTGTGCTCACTACTTAAACTAAAAAAGATTGGTTCCCACCAATCTTTTTATATCACATGTCATCTTCCATTTTTTAGTGCGGGCTGAAACAGTCTATCCCCAGACTGTACCTCGCTTTCTTATTTCCAAGCTCGGGCTGAAATAGTCTATCCCTAGACTATACCTCGCTTTCTTATT
>ALKQ01000045.1 GCA_000440235.1 Streptococcus suis 10581
CAGTCTATCCCTAGACTGTTTCACTCCCCCAGACCTTTATTCGCTCTCTTGTTTTCAAGCTCATGATAAAAAGGTCCCCCGGACCTTTATTCGCTCTCTTGTTTTCAAGCTCATGATAAAAAGGTCCCCCGGACCTTTTTATTTCCCAAATAAACGTGCAAAGAAGCCTTTAGCTTGCACTTCTTCTGCCTGTGCTTTAACTTCGTCCAATTCCAACTTGAGAACTTCCTTATCGGCCATAGCTTTTAGTGTCAATTGCTGTTGCTGATCCAACTGTTTATCCTTCTCAGCAATCTGCACATCTTTAACCTTGAGTTGTTCATCTTTTTCGGCAAGTTGCTTATCTTTGGCTTTTAATTGACTATATAAGCGGATGATTTCAGCATTTTTCTCGTCAACTAAAATTTCCATCAATTCACGATGCTTGACTTCATCGCTAATCGGCTCATCTTCAAAAATGGTTGTTTTGTAGATTTCCTCCAACTTAATCAAGCCAGCACGGTTTACAACGGTCACACCCTTGTCATTTTTATCTACAAATTCTTCAGGAAGTGATTTGACGCGATTATTCATAGCCTGCCGGCTCACTCCTAAAATTTCAGCTAACTCACTGACTGTTTTTTCGATTCCCATAATATCCTCGGTACTTACATTTCTCATAGTTTGTATCATTAAAATATTACCACAAAAGCCCAAGTTCTGTCAAATTATGGGAGTTTTCCAAAACAAGACTATCACCCTCTAGCTATCTTGTAAATCCGTTCTCTTCACTTACTTGTTTGAACCAATGTCCCTATTTTTTTATAGTTTGTTTCTGTGTTTCAATATCCAAGGAAATAAGTCCGTATCTATTTTTATAGGCATTTAACCAAGACCAACAGTCAATAAAGGTCCAGACCATATAGCCCTTACAGTTCGCCCCTTCATCAATACCTCGATGGAGCTGAATCAAATGGTCTTCCATGAAGTGAATCCGATAGTCATCCTGAATCATGCCATTTTCTTCAAAAACATCCTCCCCTTCGACTCCCATGCCATTCTCAGTTACCAACCATTCGATATTGCCATAGTTTTCCTGGATATTTTTGGCAATGTCGTACAGCCCTTCTTCGTAAATTTCCCATAATCCCAGTTATTCCCCCCCTTTCCATCACCAGCTACGCTTCCCTCACTTTGAGGCCCTGAAGTGGAGGATCCCCACAAAAAACCTTCTGGAAAACGATACTCTCTTTGCTCGCCTGTCATGCTACCACCTATTTTCCTTTAATTTACAGATTGGACATCTAATAAAAACTAGACTTCCTCAGTCTCATTATACTCCCTTCGATCTGCAATCGTCATCTTCTATCTCAAGGAAAAATTCCACAAATCATAGCAAAGACCCAAACTACTTTCTTGTTAAAAATATGATACAATAAAGGCATGAATGCAGTAGATACCATTATTATCGGAGCGGGGCCAGCTGGCATGATGGCCGCCATTTCTTCTAGTTTTTATGGCAAGAAGACCCTGCTCCTTGAAAAAAACAAGCGTTTAGGCAAGAAACTGTCTGGCACAGGTGGCGGACGTTGCAATGTGACCAACAACGGCACACTGGAAGACCTACTGGCTGGTATTCCTGGAAATGGCCGCTTTCTTTACAGCGTCTTTTCTCAGTTTGACAACCATGACATCATGAATTTCTTTCAGGAAAATGGGGTCAAGCTCAAGGTCGAGGACCACGACCGTGTCTTTCCGACTACCGATCGCTCCCAGACCATTATCAAGTGCTTGGAGATGAAGATGTTAGAAAATGGGGTCGATATCCGCACAGGAACTGAGGTGGTGTCCGTTCGCAAGATAGACGACCTCTTCCATGTCAAGACCAGCGAGGAGACCTTCACAGCTCCCCAGCTCATTGTCACCACCGGTGGCAAGACCTATCCTTCCACCGGCTCGACTGGCTTTGGTCACGACATTGCCCGCCACTTCAAGCTGGAAGTCACGGAGATTGAAGCCGCAGAAAGCCCTGTCCTGACCGACTTCCCCCACAAGAAGCTCCAAGGCATTTCCCTGGACGACGTCACCCTGACCTACGACAAGCACGTCATCACCCACGACCTGCTCTTTACCCACTTTGGCCTGTCGGGGCCAGCTGCCCTTCGTCTGTCTAGTTTTGTCAAAGGTGGCGAAACCGCATTTCTCGATGCTCTGCCGACCCATTCTGAACAAGATCTGCTTGAGCATTTAGAAAAGAACAGGGAAAAATCAGTCAAGAATGCCCTTCGAGAACTCATGCCAGACCGCCTAGCCGACTTTTTCGCAGAGAACTACGACTGCAAGGTCAAACAAGTTTCCCCAAAAAACCTAGTCCAGCTAGTCTCCCTTCTCAAAGCCCTGCCGATTAAGATTACGGGCAAGATGTCCCTGGCCAAGTCCTTTGTGACCAAGGGAGGCGTTGACCTCAAGGAAATCAACCCCAAAACCTTGGAAAGTAAGAAAATTCCTGGCCTCCACTTTGCAGGTGAGGTCTTGGACATCAACGCCCACACAGGCGGCTTTAACATCACCTACTGTCTTGCAACTGGTTGGGTGGCTGGAAGTTCCTACTCTTCGTAAATCAAACTCAGACGTTGTTGACTTGATTTGATGAACTTCAGTTCTATCTACATCTTCGTCGCCTAGTCTGAGTTCGATTTTCTTTGAGTATTGCACTTTTATAAATCGCTCTTCAAGCTCAACCTAAAGGAGAAACCATGCCTATCAATTCATTCGGTCAAGAGATTGGCCTACCCTTACCGCATTATAGCAGTGGTGAGCGACCAAGTCTGGAGACTATACAAGGACACACAGTCCGCTTAGAAAAACTGAGCCTGCACCATGCAGATGATCTCTATCAGTTTTATGGACCAAGTGCCAAGAAAGCTGACTGGACCTACTTGCCCCTTGAACCCTTTGAGGACAGAGCGACATTTCAGGACTATTTCCAGACTCTTTTGAACTCGACCGACCCCTATTATTTTGCCATCATTGACCAAGCAACCAATCAGGCAGTCGGAACCTTTGCACTCATGCGAATAGATACCAACCATCGTAGCATTGAAGTGGGCTGGGTCATCTTTTCTCCTCAACTGCAACGGACCCGACAGGCGACAGAAGCCCACTATCTTCTCATGAACTATGTGTTTGAAGAACTGGGCTATCGACGTTATGAATGGAAATGCGACTCGCTCAACCAAGCCAGTCAAGCTGCTGCCAAACGCCTGGGATTTACCTACGAAGGCACCTTCCGTCAGGCTCTGGTTTATAAGGGACGTAACCGAGATACCGCCTGGTTTTCTCTATTAGACCACGAATGGCCTGACCGCAAGCGTGCCCTTGAAAACTGGCTAAAGGATAGTAACTTCGATGGCCAGGGTCAGCAAAAACAATCCCTATCCTCTTTCTAAATTCAAGTAAACTAGTTTAATACTAAGACTTTTTTGTGAATTCTATTATACAAAAATAACCTTGTTCTGCTTAGAATAATTATTTTTCACCTATAGGTGGGCTTAACTATTATTTCCCCAAAAATCTCTTGGAGGCTTCAACTTTGCAAGTATACAGGGTCTGTCTCATTTTTTCGAGTAATACGTTCAAAATGAATGGCTAGATAGGTCAACTCATCAATGGTAATTGTTTTATGATAGTGCTCCTCAAGGAATGTTTGAACCTTTACAGCCTGTTTCATTCCCTTGGGCATGGTTTGACAGATCTGATCAAATAAAATTTGGTTTCCATCCTGAAGCATCCTATCAGCAAAAAATCGTTCCACAAAGAATCGAATATGAGTTACAAAGCGTTGATAACTCAAGCTATCTGAAACAATTTGTATATTCGAGGAATAGCGTATAAGAGTCTCTAAATCTCCTATTAATTTAGCAATACGACCAGCATCATTTTTATCCAAACCCTGTTGAGCATTTATAAAATGAAATGCAATATTTGCCGCTTCAACCTCTGGTAAAGATATATGAAGCACTCGGTTTAAGAGTTGAATGGCATAACACCCAATCTGATACTCTTTGTTATAATAAGCCTTTATTTCCCATAAGACCTTATTCTCAAAAACAAGTCCCTTTTCAAATCGTTCCGCCGCAAAGTAGATATGATCTGTAAGACCAATCCACAACGACTCTTGTAACGGAACATTTAAAACTTGCTTTGCATACTCAATAATATCTCTGGCTATATCAAAATAAGTAGCTGGCACTTCTTCTAGTAACCCTAACAAATGTTGGGACTGTGGAGTATTTACAGATTGAAACAGCTTATCAATATTGGAATTTACAAGTACTTCTCCTTGCTTCTTCCCAAAACCAATCCCTTTTCCTAAGGCTATTTTTTCAACTCCTTCATCATCGACTAAAACGACACTAGAGTTCAATACCTTTTTGATAATCATCTTGTATCTCCACTTTGAATAATTGATTTATACTATAACATATCCTTCTAATCTAAATCAAGTCCATTTGAAAGGATAACTTTTTGATACCAGTAAAATGAGTCTTTTTTAAATCGATTATAGGTTCCATTTCCTTCATCATCTGCATCTACATATATAAAACCATACCGTTTGGACATTTGAGATGTACTTGCAGAAACCAGGTCAATGCATCCCCAACTCGTATAACCAACGAGATCTACTCCTTCGTTTACTGCCTCACGCATCTGCTCAAAATGAGCTCGGAAATAGTCAATCCGGTAAGGATCATGAATAGTGCCATCTTCTTCAAGAATGTCTCTTGCTCCCATACCGTTTTCTACTATCATGAGCGGCTTGTTATAGCGGTCATATAATTCTAAAAGTGAAATTTTTAATCCTTTGGGATCAATTTGCCAGCCCCAATCTGTTGAAGGAAGATAAGGATTTTTTACCCCAAGCACTGTATTTCCTGGTGTACGTTCAGCATTTGGATCAGCCGACTCTGTCATCGACATATAGTAGGAGAAAGTCACGAAGTCGACAGTATTTTCCTTCATTACCTCTAAATCTCCCGGCTGAATATTTAAGTTTATTCCTTCAAGCTCCATCCGACGAAGAATTAGGCGTGGGTACTCCCCAAAAACCTGTACATCTGTATAGAAATGGTTATCCAAGTTCTTTTTAAAAGTTCGTTCAACATCCTCTGGTGCACATGTCCGAGCATATGTTTCTAACTTTGTCAACATACACCCCATCTTAGCTTCTGGAAGCTTCTCATGCAAATCACGTGTTACAATCGCCGAAGCTAACAACTGGTGATGAAGAGCTTGATAAATGATTTCTAATTCTTTTCCTTCTTCGCATTTATCTGGAATAATTCCTGCGGTTGTAAAGGGGTGACGAACAATCGAGTCAACTTCATTAAAGGTTAACCAATATTTCACATTAGGGAAATGGTCATAACAAGCATTGCAAAATCGTACAAAATCGTCTACAACTGCTCTATCAGCCCAACCATTATTACTTACGGCAAGGTAAAGGGGCATTTCATAATGAGAAAGAGTGACAATGGGTTCGATATTAACAGACTCTAACTTAGCAAATACTCGTTTATAAAAATCAATTCCTTCCTGATTAGGTACTAATTCTTTTCCAGTTGGGAATAAACGAGTCCATGCAATTGAAAGTCGAAAAGCATTGAAACCCATTTCCGCAAACAGATCAATATCCTCTTCATATCGGTTATAGAAATCGATCCCTCTGCGTTTCGGATAATGAGTAGCTGTCTGATCTTCAATTGCATTCTGAATATCTTGCGAAGTGATAGCAACATGAGCCTTATAATTTTTTACATCCACGTTTGGTTTATAGATAGAAACATCCGCAACTGAGAGGCCCTTTCCACCTACATTCCATGCTCCTTCAACCTGATTAGCTGCTACAGCACCTCCCCACAAGAAGTCTTTAGGAAAAATTGATTCTTGCATTTAATTCACCTCGTCTTTCCTGGATACAAGCATTACTTCCTCATTATGAACAACCTGTCCAGAATTTTTTTGAATAGCTACATCATACTCATTTTGATTGGTCACTAATGCCATCACTGTTGGATCATATCCAGCTTCTTGAATAACCGAAATATCAAACTCTAGCAGAACATCTCCCGGTGCGACAAGTGCACCTGTTTCAATCTTAGGACAAAATCCTCTTCCTCCCAATTGTACGGTATCAATTCCAACGTGAAAGAGAATTTCTGCACCATTATCCGCTTTCATCGCAATCGCATGACCTGTTTCATATACAAGGGATACCTCTCCGGCAGCAGGTGCATAAACAATACCCTTCGACGGTTTAATCGCAACCCCATCACCAACAAGCTTTGAGGCAAAAACAGAATCATTGACATCCTCCAGAGCTACCAGTTCACCATCTACAGGAGAACCAAATGAAATGGTTGCTATTTTATTTTCTTCCTGAGATCCCTCAAGTTTCTCGTCTTTAAATGTAACATACGTAAAAACAAATGATAGAACAATTGAAATTGCAAAAGCAATCCAAGCATTCATAAAGTTTGAACCACCATTGGGATCAATATACATAGTCATGGTTGCCAATCCTGGTCCGACCAAGGCAAATGCTTTCAAAGCGGTAAGCCCGATCGCAATTCCACCAAAGAATGAACTAGCTACAACACTATAAAGTACTTTACGATTCTGAATAGTCACACCATAAAGAGCCGGTTCTGTAATACCAAATAGGGCAGAAATACCTGCTGAAACGGCGGTAGCACGCATTTTACTATTCTTTGTTTTTAAGGCAACCGCAAAAGTAGCTCCTGATTCTGATATATTGTGAGCAAGTGATGCTGGTAAATACAATGTTTCAAAACCAGCTTTCATTGCTTCAATCGCATAAGGCAACATAGCTTTGTGCATTCCTGTTACTACCATAAACGGAAGGATTGCTGCTAGAATACCAGTAGCCAACCAACCAAGAGTATTATGAAGAGCAACTACCGCTGTTGCTAATAATTGACCTAAGTTAAACCCTAGCGGACCTAATACAAGGAGAGCCACTGGCACTGTGATGGCTAAGGCCACCATCGGTACAAAGAAAATCCGAATTGGTTTTGGAGTATATTTAGTCAAGAATTTTTCCATTGAAGCAAAGAATAAAGTTGACAGAATTGCTGGAAAAACCTGATAAGGATAGGAAATATTCTGAATAGTAACTCCAAATAACTGCGTACCCTCCGCCAACATTGCCGTTACATTTGGCAAAAGTAACGCTCCTACAGCTGCTGCGGCAACTAATTCATTAGCACGTAATTTTTTAGCCGTGTTATAAGCCACTAAAATAGGTAAGAAGTAAAGAGGAGCATCTCCAATCTGGTTGAAAATAGTATAGGCAGCAGATTCCTTATTCAGCCATCCAATCCATGCCAACAACATCAAAACTGATTTTAGAACTCCACCTCCTGCTACCGCGGGTACTACTGGTTGGAATACAGCAACCAGAAAATCTAGAAAAATTGCCCCCCAACTTTGTGCTTGTTTCCTATTTGTCGAGAGATTGTCTGCTAAATCTCCGACTAGCGGTTGAACTTCCGCAAAGACTTCATTTACCTCGTTTCCGATAATGATTTGAGTTTGTGCATTTTGCCGTACTCCCATAACCCCCTCAATTTTCTCCAGTATCTCGATATTTGCTTTTGTATTGTCAATTAATGTAAAACGCAAGCGAGTCGAGCAATGTTCTAGGTGTGCAACATTTTCTTTACCACCAATATTTGCCACAATTTCTTTGGCTGTTTGTTTGTAATCCATAGGACACTCCTTTTGGCATTTAACCAAAAAACAAAGGACCCCTATAGTACGGCACCTCAAAAATAAGTGTCGTTCTATAAAGGTCCTGCCTGCTTTACCAGTCACATGCCTAAATTTTATTTTGTAAACTTATTATACACAAGAAAAATGAAAGCGTCAACATTTTTTGGAATTTTCTTGTTTATTCTAAAAATCATCAGTTTCTTATTATTTTCCATATAGAAACATTTCAAAATAAAAGGTTATAATTATGTCGAGAAAACCATAAACTATACAACTAAAAAAGGTCTACTCGTCTGATAATATAATCTATAAATCCATTTTATTTTTCCGAAAACTGCTTGAATTTTTTTGTTTATTGTTGTATGATAAATCCATAACAATATAACAAAAGGAGATTGGCTATGCAACTGAAACTTTCTTCTGTTTCCAAGAAATTCGACCATAAAATCATTTTGGAAGATACTTCCTTTACCTTCGAACAAGGCAAGATTTACGGTTTGCTCGGGCGGAACGGAGCTGGTAAGACAACCCTGTTCAACTGCATTGCCCGAAATCTGACCTTAGATAGTGGCTCGATTCAGTTTGTGAAAGATGGAAATACCTTTGACTACGACAACACGGACATCGGTTTTACCCAGACCTATCCGCAACTACCTGCCTTTATGACGGCTTACGAGTTTGTCCGTTTCTATATGGATATCCACAAGTATAAGCTCAAGTCTCCTCGCAGTCCAGAAGAATGGCTGAACTTAGTCGGTATCGGAGAAGAAGACCAGCACCGTCTACTCAAGGACTTTTCCCACGGTATGCAGAACAAGGTCCAGTTGCTCCTGTCCTTGATTGTTCAGCCACCTGTCCTGCTCTTAGATGAGCCCCTGACTTCCTTTGACCCTGTGGCTGCCCACGAGTTTAAACAGCTGATTCGGGAGGCTAAGAAGGATTCCGTTATCATCTTTTCCACCCACATTTTGCAGCTGGCTCAGGATCTCTGCGACGAGATTGTGTTGCTCCATCACCAAGAATTGCAGGCTGTTCCGAGTGACAAGCTCCACGATCCTGATTTTGAACAGGAAGTGGTTGCCCTCTTAACAGCAGACTAGGAGGGGCTTATGAAAACCATTCTACGTTATTTTTGGTATCAGGAAAAGTACAACCTCTATCGGACCGTCAACGGATTTTTCTACTACCTACGAAAACTGCCACTTATTGGCAAGAGCATTCCAGAGAGTATTTTCAAGTCTTACAGTTTTAAGTCCGCTCTCTTTTTGATCCTGCACATCCTGTCTATTCCCAGTCGCTTTCTGGTCAAGGGAATTTGGTTAACCATCTATTCTTGCATTGCTACCTTCTGGATTAAACTCCTATCCAATAATCAGCTGGACTTTTGGCAAATCCCGTCAGATACTTGGCTTCTAGGCTTTTCCATGTGGATGGTCTTTGTTGGCTACACCTATCGGTTTGGCAAGGGATTTGAGCCTTTTATCGCCAAGTCCGAACGGGAATTCATGCAAAATTTTGGACTATCCCAATCTAGTTTTCTACAGAGTCAACTCTTTGTAGAACCTATTATCACCAGTCTGTTCTACCTGCCTGCCCTACTCATTTTTTCTAGCCTGTCAGGAAATTGGCTCTATCTGCCTCTAGGATTACTGACCATTCCAGCAGGAAGTTTTACCGGACAGGCTCTCAATCGTTGGTTTTTTAATCGACGGATTCTATCCCGCCGTAATTCTTGGCAATACTGGGTTATCTTGGGTACTGGTCTAGCAGCCATTGCCAGCCTTATCCTTTTCCGCAATCATCTGTCACCAAGCTTTTTACTGCCTGTCCTTGTCTGTCAGGTCTTGCTCATTTGGTTTGGCTATCGTTATTTGAAACAACAGACCAACCACCTAGACTATCTTCAATATTGCATGGACCAGTCCTTGCAGATGGATAAGAAGATTTTTGAGATGACCAAAGGGAACGAGTACACCCGACAAGGGTTGCAGATGCAGGCGAAACTGAGTATGGAAACAGGAAAGGACCTGACTCATCTATCAGGCATGACCTACTTAAACGCTCTGCTATTTGACCGCTACAAAAACGTCCTCTATAAGAAGGTTCGGAACTGGGTCTTGGCACTAATAGTCATTTTGGCAGCACTGGAGGGGATTCGTTACTTTTTAGAGCCGGTTACCTTTACGGAAGACTACTTGCTCCAATTCTTACCGCTTTCCTTCATGATTATGTATGTAGCTTCGTCGGGCAAGGTGGTTGCTCAGATGGTCTTTGTTAACTGCGATATTTCCATGCTTCACTATCCTTTTTATCGCGAGGCTAAGACCATTATCGCTGGTTTTAACTACCGCTTCTTACAGACTTGCAAACTCAATCTCATCTTTGCAACCAGCCTCTTTTCGGTAATCATGATCCTGTGGCGGTTCGCTCTCAGCTTGGAAACCATTCTCCTAACTGCTCTGCTCCTGCTAAGTCTAACAGCTCTATTTTCCTTCCACGATCTTTTTATCTACTATATTCTCCAACCCTTTACCAAGGACATGGAGGTTGTCAACCCAGTCTATAAATTTCTCAGTGGCGTTCTCTACTGGGTGGCCTATCTCAATATCAAGCTGGATTTAGGCAGTCACTTGTACATCCTACTCATTTCCATAGCTATGATTACCTATGTCAGCATCGGCTACTGGATTTTACTGAAAAAAGCTCCGCAGACCTTTAGATTGAAGGGATGAAAAAACAGCCTCTCGCAAGAGAAGGCTGTTTTATACTCAATGAAAATCAATAGTAGCCTAGGAAACGAAGGTGATGATAGAACTGAGGTTCATCGAACCAAGTTGACAACGGATAATTTTGATTTTCGAAGAGTATTGCTTTACCAAATTCCCAAGATTACCTGCCAAACCAGTGTCAGCACAGTCACACCCAGCCAGCAAACTAGTCCGACAAAAAGAGCAGCTCTGCCATTTTTCACCAAAGAAAAGACATCTGTTCGCAAACCAATAGCTGCCATGGCCATACAAATGAGAAACTTAGACAGGGTTTTGAGAGGAGAAAATAGGTCCGTCCCTAATCCAACATGACCTGCGATTGTAGTCACCAGACTGGCTAGGATAAAATAGAGGATAAAGGTTGGAAAACTTGCCAAGAGGGACTTCTTGTCTGCCTGAACTCCCTTTCCTCGACTCCGCCAAATCGCCAAGACCGTTGTAATCGGGATCATAGCCAGAGTCCGCGTCAGCTTGACCGTCACTGCCGTGTCCAAGGTCTGACTGCCCAGTCCGTAAAGGCTATCCCAAGTAGCTGCTGTCGCGGTTACCGACGAGGTGTCATTGACCGCCGTTCCGGCGAACATCCCAAAGGCCTGACCCGAATCGGTCGAAAACCCAAGCCAAGTTGCCAAGGTCGGAAAAATCAATGCCGCCAAGACATTAAAAAGAAAGATGACCGAGATTGCTTGTGCCACATCCTCATCATCCGCCTGAATAATGGGAGCCGTCGCCGCAATGGCAGATCCTCCACAGATAGAGGTCCCTACGCCAATTAAGGTTGCCAGATGAGATGAAATGGGCAAGATTTTCCACATCAAGAATGCCAAAAACAAGGCAAAACTGATGGTTGACAGAATAATCGGTAGAGATTGACGTCCAACTGCAAGAACCGCAGACAGATTCAGACCAAATCCCAAACAAATCACCGCATACTGCAAAATCTTCTTAGAGGTAAAGGTCAAGCCTGGCTGAAATGAATTTTTCCTTGAAATATAAGAGTGCAGGCTCATCCCGATTAGAAGGGCAAAAACAGGCCCACCCACTACTGAAAACCAACTCCCTAAGCACTGACTGATTGCAGCCAAGACTAGACAAAGTACCACACCTCTGGCATTTTTCTTAACCATAAGTCCCTCCTAGAAAAGCAAGCGGAGAGCAGCTGTCGTCAAGACACCAACCACTACTGCGAGAAGGATATTTTTGGTCCTCAGAACCACCAAAAAGGTCGGAATGAGGGCCAGACTTTCGACAGGGAGAAGGCTGGGAAGGGAGCCCACTTCTTCGTCCATGATGCTGGACAGGGTCAGGGCAAAGATAATGGTGATGGGTAGAAAGCTGAGAAATTTCACCAACTTTGGTGGCAGGGACTTGTTCTGAGTGAGCACAAAGGGCAGGACACGTGGCGCCCAGGTTACCAGGGCCGCCGCCAGAATAATCAATAGAATACTAGTTTTTATCATCAATCATCACCCCCACAAAACAGCCCAAAAGTGTCGCCAGAAGCACCGCAACATAGGACGACACTAGCACAGACAGACCAACATAGGCTAGACCAACCGCCAGCAAAATCAAGCCAATCTTTTTCAAAGGAATGGTCCGAGCCATAGCCTCCAGCTGACCTGAAAAAATCCCGACAAACATAGCAACCAAGGCAAAATCTAAACCAAACTGCTCTGGATTTGGAATCAGCCCACCAATCAGATTACCCAAAATGGTAAAGGTTACCCAAGAAGCGTAGCTCGCAAAGTTGTTGCCGTACATCCAGCTTGGTGCAATTTGCTTGTCCTCAATGTGCTTACGGAGCAGCACCGCATAGGACTCATCCGTCACAAAAGAACCGATCAGGATATTAGACCCCAGACTGTTGCCCTGAAAAATGGTCGTCGTGTGCAGGCACATCAAAAAATTCCGCAGGTTGACAAAGAAAACCGTCACTGCAATGGACACCAAGGGAGCCCCTGCCAACATCATAGCACACATGACAAACTGGGCACTTCCTGCATAGACCAAAAGGCTCATCAGCCCCATTTCCACCGCAGAAATGCCGGAATTAACCGATACGACACCGCAGGCCAAACCGATACTGGCATAGCCCAGAGCTGTTGGGATAGCATCCCGCAAGCCCTCACGAAAATCCTGTTCTTTCATCTTCTCTCCTTTGAAAAGTAAGTTATATCATTCTAGTATAGAGGACAAGTCCTCCTCCGTCAATAGAAAAAGTCGCTTTCGCGACCCCTCCTTCTTACAAATTTTCAAATGCCAGACTTGGCTTGGCATTTAAATCCCAGCCAGCAATATTTTCTTTGTTATATTCACTAACGGCTGCCAAGGCAATCATGCCTGCATTGTCACCGCAGAGGCGAAGCGGGGGAATGATGACCTCTACATCGGTGATTTCAGCTGCCAACCGCTCTCGTAAGCCCTGATTGGCTGCCACACCTCCCGCTACCACCAAGGTCTTGACAGGGTATTGCTCCAAGGCCTTCTTGGTCTTAGCCATGAGAATGTCCATAACACAGGCTTGGAAAGAAGCTGACAGGTCCGCATTAGACAAGGTTTCCCCTTTTTGCTGAGCATTGTGGTAGAGGTTGATAAAGGCGGATTTGAGTCCAGAAAAAGAAAACTCCAGATTATCCTCCTTAATCATAGCACGAGGGAAGTCGTAAATATCCTGCCCCTCATGTGCCAATTCGTCAATCACACGACCAGCTGGATAAGGCAGACCCATGACCCGTCCCACCTTATCATAGGCCTCTCCGACCGCATCATCTCGCGTTTCACCGACAATCTTGTAGTCACCCGCTTCTGACACATAGACCAACTCCGTGTGCCCACCGCTGACCAAAAGAGCCAAAAGTGGAAACTCCAACTCCTTGACCGCACGCGCCGCCATCAAATGCCCTGCCATGTGGTTGACAGGAATGAGTGGCAAACCATTAGCCCAGGCAAAGGCCTTAGCAGCTGAAATCCCAACCAACAGGGCACCGACCAAGCCAGGCCCATAGGTCACAGCCACAGCCGTCAAGTCCTCTGCCGTCACTTCCGCCTCCAACAAGGCCTCCTCGATACAGGCCGTGATCACTTCCACATGGTGACGGCTGGCCACCTCTGGCACCACCCCACCAAACCGCTGGTGGCTGGCAATCTGGCTGGCAATGACATTGGACAAAAGCTCCGCATCATTTCGCAAAACAGCCACCGAGGTCTCGTCACAGGAGGTCTCAATCGCCAAAATCAATCTATCTTTCATCACGTTCTCTCTTCATTATTACCGCGTCCTCGACAGGATTACGGTAGTAGTCTTTTCGTTTTCCTATTTTGGTAAAATGCTGGCGTGTATAGAGGGCCTGAGCTGCACTGTTAGACTCCCTCACTTCGAGGAAGATGTCCCCCTCCCAGTCCATCACAGCAGCCATCAGTTGACTGGCGATTCCCATTCTCTGAAAATCAGCCTTGACAGCAATCTGCAAGATTTCCATCTCATCCAGCACCGTCTGAACAGCCAAAAATCCGACCAACTCCTGACCCTCATAGGCCAGATAGTAGTCCTCATCCTGACTAGCCATACTGGACACAATCTGTTCCAGAGTCCAGGGAGATTGGTCATAGACCGACTGCATAACTTCCAATACAGCCTCTGCCAGATTTTCCTGACCGTCGTAGTGTTTAATCTCTATCATACACGCTTGATATAGCTTTCTGAGCCAGCTTGGTTGTCCTTGAGCCAGTTTTCTTCTGCCTCGACTCGCTTGAGATAGTTGGGCTCAAAGCTGGTGACATCTACTGCTGGTAAGTCTTGACCGATTACTGCTAGCTGATAGGCTGACGGCAGACTAGCTTGATACTGAGCAGTCGGTAGTGCTTGCTCGATTTGCTCCATAAAGTTTGCTACTTCTCCGACAAAGGTTATGTTTTCCTTACCAGACAAACTAGAAAGCAAGTCTTCAAAAGACCAGTAGCGGTCTGACTCGACTGCTCTGCCATTTTCATAAACACCTGCATAGACGCAGTTACGGCGGGCATCGATGAGAGGCACCACCAGACCCGTCAGGCCAGGAGGAACCAGAGACTGAAGACTGGATACCCCCACCAAGTCAATCTTGAGGGTGTAGGCCAAGGTCTTGGCAGTCGCCACCGCCACACGAAGCCCCGTGTAGGAGCCAGGCCCCTGAGCGACCACAATCCTATCCAAGTCTTTGGGCGTCCAGCCCACCTGCGCCACCAAAAAATCGACTACAGGCATGAGGCTGATACTATGATTTTTCTTAACGGCCAGCAGGGTTTCCGCCTGCAAGTAACCGTCCTCCACCAAGGCCACCGATAAGGCTTGGTTAGAGCTATCTAAAGCTAGTATTTTCATCTTCTTCTCTTTCCTTATACTCAATGAAAATCAAAATCAGACTAGCTCCAAAGGTTTGGGGAACCTTTGGAGGTTGGAGATAGAGCGAACGTAGTTCGTTTCTACTTAGCAGATAGAACCCTATTACTATTTTGTTTCAAGGTAACAGGCTGAAAGGCTCCACTGGAACCTTTCACTCATCAAATCAAGTCAACAACGTCTGATTTTGATTTTCGAAGAGTATTTCAATGCTACTCTCTATTGTAAGCTATCTTGACCTTTTTTTCAAATAATGAAAAGACTGGGGTATGATTTCCCAGTCAGTCATTCTTCTCTTTTCAACTCTACTATCTGATCATACTGAATATCCTCGTCGATATGGTGGGCAATTTCCAATATCATAATCGGTAAAGAATGTAGGAGTTTGCGAACAGCCTTGCCATTTTTCTCATCCAAGGCTGCCGTTACCTCATCTGCTAGGAGAATATCCTTCTTCCGCAGGAGGAAACGAGCAATTTCCAGACGGACGCGTTGACCACCTGAGATATTGTCACCATTATTTTCTACCTTCACATTAAGAATATCTGAAAACTCATCAAGTAGCCCAACCTTGCTCAGAACATCCAAGAGTTCTTGGTCTGTGAAATCATCACCCAAGGTCAGATTGTAACGAATGGTATCGCTAAATAAAAACGGACTTTGGCTAATCAGACCGATATTGTCTTGAAAATCCTCTCGCTCCTGACCACCAGCCTCCGTCACATAAACACGACCTCCATCCGCTGTTTCTTGCTCCAACAAAATCCGAAAGAGCGTTGTTTTACCAGAACCACTGGCACCTTTGATTAAGACCTTTTCTCCCATTTTGATAGCCACATTCAACCCAGCAAACAGTTGCTTATCGCCATAGGATTTGGCTAAATCTTTCATATACAAGCCCTGAATGTCAGACAGATGACTTTCTTTACGCTCCACAAAATCAGGTTCCGTTTCCAAAATCCCAAAGATTTTATCTGCAATAGCTTGAGCTCCTTGGATGCCCTCCGCCTGATACATCAAATTCTGAATCGGACCCGCCAAACGGTTGGCAGCAATAAACATAGTCAGCAAGTTAGCGACCGTAATGGCTTCACCATTCATAATCAAGTAAAAACCAATGGCAACAGGCAATATCTGGCTGAAAAACTCCATAAAACCATTGAAGAAAAAGACAATATTGTGAGTAAAAGCATATCGCTGTATAGCTACTTGATACTCTTTCACTATTTGACCTACCCGATGAAAACTATTTTCAGCACTTTGATTCACAAGAAGCGTTTCGCTACCATGGATACTATCGGATACTTCCTCATGAACTTTAGTTCGAAGTTCTGAAAACTCCATCCCAGTATTTTTCAATCTTTTATTTAGCAAAAATTGTGGAACCGGCCTCAAAATCGTACACACCACAAAAATAGACCCCAGCAAAATGTCCTGCATTATGATGTAAAGGGCAGTAACGAAGCTGACAAACCCCCAACATAGGAAACCTGCAATCGGTTCAAGATATCTATCCCCCAATAATTCCATATCCTGAGTTAATAGAGTTATCTTATCATTATGGCTATATTTAGAATTTGAAATCAGCTTTCTAAATAAGGACGAGCGAATTCCGATATGAATTTCTCTTCTAAATATATTATTTGTATGATTGGCGAAAAGCATCAAACTATAAATCACAAAATAAACAGACAAACCATACACTAATAGTTGCCAAATTTTTTCAAAACTTAAATCCCCACTCCCGAGTTGCAATATCTTGCTCATTACTAAGGGCTGAGTCAGCATAACTCCGCCATTCATAAAGATACCAAATATCACCAACCATCTGTATTTTTTATCAATATAACGATAAATTCCAAGAATTCTCTTCATAAGCAACCTCCAATAGCAAAAAGAGAGGCTAGCACTCCTCTCAATCTAATCAAACTCTTATGGCATTTGACAAAGATTAACACAAAAATTTGTTGCAGTCTGTAAAAGACCTTCTTCAGTATATTTTTTATTTGTATTTACTACCATAATTTCCTCCTACTAGCCCACATCTAAAATATCATGATAAGATTTAGTCAATGCGAATAGTGCTAGATTCCTCTCAACAACCCTTTGTATACTGCGACACAATACCTCTGATGGATGTTTTGAAATTCGCTTGGCCATTGGGCAATGACCTGACTTACAAATTAAGACAAACGGGCATGATTTACAGTTTTCTTCCACTTCAATCACCCAGTTCCTTAATTTATCATGATTGATGTATCCCTTGTTTATATTACCAAATATATTTTTATGATGATAAAGCGCCACTGTACAGGACTGTACGAGCCCTCTTACATTAAACATATAGTGGTTCGTCCGATTTGCATAACAGGTAAAGCGATTGTTTAAAAAGTAACTAATTAAGGTGGTTTTGTAGCCGAGCGAAATAGCGAGTTGAGATAATTCAAAACTTGCATCATACTCTAATAAAGTCACACAATCCTTATCCGAACGCTCACCTTGGCCCCAGTTACCAACATTATGATAAGCAAATCCAAATCGCTTATCATTTTTAAAATATACGCCATCTTCATATAGAAAAGATTTCACATTCTCTAGATTCTCTTTTGAAATATTAAATCGAATCGTACAAAAGAAATCTAGTTCACTATCTTTCATAGCCTGTAAATTTTTATATATCCGTTCGTACGAGCCTCTTTCATTTTTCAAAACCCTCTGACAATCATGACTATTCTGATCCCCATCTAAAGTAATTTGATAGCTGATTACCTTGTACTCAGAAACTAATTTCTTCAACTTATTCAGCGATAATAAGTAACCATTTGTGGTAATAATAGCTAGATATTCCACATTGAGTCTATAACAAATTTCTTTGAATTTTTCAGAAAGATATTGAATCGTACGATATCCGAGCAGGGGCTCACCACCAAACCATGAAACTTTGAAAACCTTATACTTTCCAGTACTCAACCGCTCTTCCGCAAATTTCAGAATTGCATCCTCTGTCTCTCTTGACATAGCAATGTTTTCAAATTTTTCATAACAATATTTACAGCGAAAATTACAATCCCCATGCGTTAAAATTGTAAACTCTAATAAAGTGTCGTCTATCTCACGTATCTTCCTTAACGACTGATTTACTTCGTCGTCCTCTGGAAAATAATGAAACTGTTCAAGGTAGGTCTTATATTGCTCTTTGGTTTCCTCGTCAGTCTTCAATTTTTCTAACAATTGTTTCGTGATTAGAAATGAATGATTATTCTTTGTATTAAAATAGACAATACCATCGTCACATTCCTGACGGAGAACATAGGGTGACATCTCCATACGCATACCTCCCTGTCTTTGATTTCATTTATTATTTCTTGTCTAAATTCTAACACAAGTCAATTGATACTAACGAAACTTGAAAATATGTAATTTATTTTTATAAAATTACATATTTTCAAGTTAATAATTGCCGTGGAAAAATAAGTTATAATGAAATAAAAAAAACAAGGAGGCTTGATTAGCTATGAAGAAGGCATTTTTAAAATCAGTATTTTACCTTTTACTATCCATACCCATTATTATTTATCCAATTCTTCCGACATCACTATCAATCTTCTTTTAAAACACATAATTTGTAATGACGTTCCAAGAGCGTCGACACTTTGCTACTCACTATCAATCCAACGGAGGCAATATAGGCCTCTGTTTTTGTTTGAAATTCCATTGAGCCACCTGATTTGATAAGTGAAATACATAGCCTGAAGTAATTCACAAAAATCTGTTCAAAAGCATCTGTTGTCTCAACCAGTCTCTCCAGTTCCGTTAAAAACTCCTCCGCTAAACCGTACTTCTCACGTTCTATCATTTCTCCGACTGAATTGATCAGTATTTTTTTCAAATAGTCTCGATGCTTTCTTAAATTTCGATAACTTTTAGATTTATTCTTCAACTCAGATAATAAATTAACAATCATGTGATCATTCAACAACATTTGTGCATTCAAAAATAAATACAGCTCAAAACTGGTCCACTCCTCAATAGCAAAGAGATAATCGGAGAGAAACTTCCTATCCTCCTCGTCAAAATCAGTTCGTCCATCTAAGGCAGCCAGAGCCACCTTGATGACTATTCCATTTAACCGAGCATAGAGATTTCCCTCAGCTTTCAAGAGGTCTGACTCCAATAAAACCTCTAGCCCATCCCTATCCTGTCGGTAATACAAATCTGAAATCAAATTAGCCAGCTCAATATGGGGCGCTTCCTTGTAGCCATGGTATTTATAGGTGAACTCCTCCATGGTCATGTTAATCCCTTCAACTGCCAGTATCAACTTATCTGCCGCCAACATAGATTTTCCAGACTCAAAGCGTGATAGCTGGGCTGCTGTAAAGTCTCCTCTGACAACATCCTTTTGCTTAACCAAGCGAGAATTTCGGAGTTCCCTGTAAAATTCGCCTAAACTCATTTGTGGTACTGTACCCATGACTCATCCCCTTTCTTGATGCATTAAAATTCCACTTCCATTTATTATAATATCCAAATATATTTTTGTCAATTTCACTTATTATTCTGCCAAATGACTGCTTGTTTCTGAAAATCATGACACTTTTCCATTTTCCTACCAAACCCTTTTACCATCAGCATATTTTATGGTATAATGAAGAGTAATATTTAGACTGAATAAATTGACAACTCGAGAAAATTGAATAAGCATTACCAGACAGTCCCAATTGTTTGAGGCTTTTTTCATAGTTGCCAGTCAAAAAGAAAGGAACTATACTACACATGATTTATAAAGTATTCTATCAAGAATCAAAAATTAGCCCACGTCGCGAGCAAACACGTGCTCTTTATCTAGACATCGATGCTGCATCAGAATTGGAAGGTCGTATTATCGCGCGTGAATTAGTGGAAACCAACCGCCCTGAATACAACATCGAATTTATCGACCTCTTATCAGACAATCATCTTGAATACGAGAAAGAGCACGCAGATTTCAAAATTACGGAGTTTTAATCCATGTCATCAGTCAATCTAAAACCTCATGAAGTTGGCGTTTTCGCCATCGGTGGTTTGGGAGAAATCGGGAAAAATACCTATGGTATCGAGTATAAAGATGAAATTCTCATCGTCGATGCCGGTATCAAGTTCCCAGAAGATGACCTATTGGGTATCGACTACGTTATCCCAGACTACTCTTACATCGTTGAAAACCTAGACCGTGTCAAAGGTCTGGTCATCACTCACGGACACGAAGACCACATCGGTGGTATTCCCTTCTTGCTCAAGCAAGCCAATGTCCCAATCTATGCTGGACCTTTGGCCCTCGCCCTTATCCGTGGCAAATTGGAAGAACACGGACTGCTCCGTGATGCGACCTTGCATGAAATCAATCATAATACAGAGTTGACCTTCAAGCACCTCAAAGTCAGCTTCTTCCGTACCACCCACTCCATTCCAGAACCACTTGGTATCGTCGTTGACACCCCGCAAGGAAAAATCGTCTGTACCGGTGACTTCAAGTTCGACTTCACTCCAGTTGGTGAGCCAGCTGACTTGCACCGCATGGCCGCACTCGGTGAAGAAGGCGTTCTCTGCCTCCTTTCCGACTCCACCAACGCGGAAGTTCCAACCTTTACCAACTCGGAAAAAGTGGTCGGTCAGTCCATCATGAAACTGATTGAAGGCATTCACGGACGCATCATCTTTGCTTCCTTTGCCTCCAACATCTTCCGTCTGCAACAAGCGGCTGATGCTGCAGTCAAGACCGGACGCAAAATTGCTGTCTTTGGACGCTCTATGGAGAAGGCCATCGTCAATGGTATCGAGCTCGGCTACATCAAGGTTCCAAAAGACACCTTTATCGAACCAAACGAGATCAAAGAATACCCTGCCAGCGAGATCATGATTCTCTGTACAGGTAGCCAGGGTGAGCCAATGGCTGCCCTATCCCGCATCGCCCACGGTACTCACCGTCAGGTTCAACTCCAGCCGGGCGACACGGTTATTTTCTCGTCCAGTCCTATTCCGGGAAATACCACAGGTGTTAACAAGCTCATCAATATCTTGATTGAAGCCGGTGTCGATGTGATTCACGGCAAGATTAACAACATCCATACCTCTGGACACGGTGGCCAGCAAGAACAAAAACTCATGCTCCGCCTGATTAAGCCAAAATACTTCATGCCTGTCCACGGCGAATACCGTATGCAAAAAATCCATGCCAGTCTGGCAGTGGATACCGGCGTGCCAAAGGACAACATCTTCATCATGGAAAACGGCGATGTCCTAGCACTGACCAAGGATTCTGCACGATTGGCCGGCAAGTTCAACGCCCAAGACATCTATGTAGACGGAAACCGCATTGGTGAAATCGGTGCAGCTGTCCTCAAAGACCGCCGTGACCTCTCAGAAGACGGCGTCGTCCTTGCAGTAGCCACTGTCGATTTTAATTCTAAGATGATATTAGCAGGACCAGACATCCTCAGTCGCGGTTTTATCTATATGAGAGAATCTGGCGAGCTCATCCGCGAAAGCCAACGCGTCCTTTTCAACGCTATCCGCATCGCCATGCGCAATAAAGATGCCAATATCCAAACAGTCAACGGCGCCATTGTTAACGCCTTACGACCATTCCTATACGAAAAAACAGAGCGTGAACCAATCATTATCCCAATGATTCTGACGCCTGACCGATAACACACTAAAATCCCAGAGGTTAAATCTCTGGGATTTATTTTATATTAACAAGATAACCCAGCTTGAAAAAAAGACCGTTTCCAAGCTCATGTCTATCCCCTCGCCTCCACTATTTCTTAGCTCAGACTGAAACAGTCTCTTCCCAGACTATTTCACTCCACTGAACCATTACACGCTTTCCAATTTCTCGGCTCGTGAACAAAGGACCCGTCGGGGTCCTAATTCGCTATCTGGTTTTCAAGCTCATGAAAAAATGGTCCAAGTGCCATTACTCGCTCTCAAATTCCTAAGCTCGTGAACAAAGGACCCGTCGGGGTCCTTTGTTTAATACATATCCAAATAGTTGTCAATTTCCCATTGAGAAACGTAGGTTGCGTAGCTTGCCCATTCGATTTTCTTAGCTTCCAAAAAATTCGTATAGATATGATCACCTAGAGCTGCACGAACTACCTCGTCTTCACGAAGAGCTTTCAATGCATTGTGAAGAGTTGAAGGAAGATCAGTGATACCTGCTTCACGACGCTCCTCATCAGACATTGCATAGATATTAGACTCTACTGGTGCTGGTGCTTCAATTTTATTTTGAATACCTTCCAAGCCAACTTCCAATAGAACTGCCATAGCTAAGTATGGGTTGGCAGTTGGATCAACCGAGCGCAATTCCAAACGAGTTCCCATTCCACGTGATGCAGGTACGCGAACCAATGGTGAGCGGTTTTTACCAGCCCAAGCAATATACACAGGAGCTTCAAAGCCTGGAACCAAACGCTTGTAAGAGTTCACTGTCGGGTTTGTAATAGCAGTATAGTTATAAGCATGCTTAATCAAACCACCAAGGAAATGGTAAGCAGTTTGAGACAGCTGCATACCGCGAGGATCCTCTGGATCAAAGAAGGCATTGTTTCCATCCTTGTCAAAGAGTGACATGTTACAGTGCATACCTGAGCCAGCAATACCAAACTTAGGCTTGGCCATAAAGGTCGCATACATACCATGCTTACGAGCAATTGTTTTAACAACTAACTTGAAGATTTGAATATTGTCACAAGCTTTTAAGACATCCGCATATTTGAAGTCAATTTCATGCTGACCTACTGCCACTTCATGATGGCTCGCTTCAACTTCAAAGCCCATCTCTGTCAAGACATTGACGATTTCGCGACGTGTATTATCAGCCAAATCCGTTGGTGCGAGGTCAAAGTAACCACCTTTATCATTTACTTCAAGCGTTGGATTTCCTTGTTCGTCCATCTTAAAGAGGAAGAATTCTGGTTCTGGACCAAGGTTGAATGAAGAGAAACCTGCCTCTTCCATGTGACGAAGCGATTTCTTCAAATTTCCACGTGGGTCACCAGCAAAAGGCTTAGCATCTGTTGTATAAATATCACAAATCAAGCCAGCTACACGGCCATTTTCATCACCCCAAGGGAAGATAGTCCATGTATCCAAGTCTGGGTAAAGATACATATCTGATTCATTGATACGAACAAATCCTTCAATAGATGAACCATCAAACATGACCTTATTTGACAAAACCTTTTCGACCTGCTCATCAGTTGCTGGAATTTCTACGTTTTTCATCACTCCCATGATGTCCGTAAACATAAGACGTAGGAAGGTAACGTTTTTCTCTTTGATATCGCGCTTGATATCTGCCACTGTGAATGTCATTATTTTTCTCCTCTATTTTAAAAGCTAATTACGACGAACGGAAAATAGAACTAGGACTTGAAAATCGTCCCTGACGACTGAATTCATCATGTAAGATACGACGGACATCTTCATCAGTCAAGGTTTTCTGCTGTTTTTGGACCTTAGCTTTCGCTTCCCGATTTGCATATTCCTTCTTAATCGCAGCAATATTCAAACCTTCATCCAAAAAATCCTTGATTTCTAAAAGTAAGTCCATATCGTTTAGAGAATACAAGCGACGATTCCCTTCATTGCGATCAGGCTTAATCAAGCCTTGATCTTCATAGTAACGAATTTGACGAGCAGTTAAATCTGTCAACTTCATTACACTACCGATTGGAAAGATAGCTAAGGAACGACGAAACTCTTTTTCTCTCATAACGAACTCCTTTCTGCCTACCATTATAGGAGAATTTTTTTTTTAGGTCAATAGGCGATGTTATATTTTATAACATTATTTATCCTGAAAGCGTTTTTTTATAACATTCACATCATAATTAACTAGAATCGCAATGAAAACTCCGATAAAGGTTTCAAATACACGAATAAACACATATTGAATCGTATCACCAGCAGGAATAGACAATGTAATAATTAATAAAGCTGATACACCACCAATAATTCCCGCTTTATTATTCATCGCCACATTTGTCATAATCGTTAACATGACAAATATCGGAACAAAAACCGCAGTTACCCAAAAATGATCTAAGAATAACCTATCCAAAATAAAGAAAAGTAGCGCATAAAAACCACCAATAGAATTACCCAGAATACGAGAAGTTCCAAAATGGACACTCTGATCGAAGTCTTCTCGTAAACTAAACACAGCCGTCAAAGCCGCAATCTGAATCCCTTCCCAGCCCATATAGCCAAAGAGTAGAATAACTAGAAAGACTGCCAAACCCGATTTGAACGTCCGCATCCCCAACCGAAATTTCTTTGGATCAAATGTATATTTTTTAAACATACCTCTATTCTAACATGATTTCGGAAAATAGAATAGCAAATACCTGCCCAGCTTTTCTTTTCTCCTAAACTCGACTGGAAAAGCCTCCTGTTCACGCCAGTTTTTCAAAAACCAATAATCTGCCACTTTAAATCAGCTGCAAGAAGGAACCCAGAAGTAAGACAAACAAATAGACGCTGCAAAAAAACAACGTCTTTTTTTACATTTATATTTTTGCGCAGTAGCTGAATGGGAGTTGTGACCAAAATTCAGCCTTGCGGGGTTCAAATAACCCAGTGGACTATTTGAAGTTGTCACCAAGAAAAATCAAAGTAACAATCTACGGAATCATTTTTGACAGAAGCTTCGCTTCTTCTATTTCTAACCTCAACATATCTCCCAGATATTTTGAGCTGACTTACCGCCTATTTTTCAGTAAGAGCTGCACCTAGCCAGTCTTTCAAGGTCATACTTCCCAAAAAGACTAGGCATGCCACTAGGCACTCCGTGCCGTCGCAAGTCCTGGAAGTACATCTTGTTTCGCTTAGCTTCGTAGAAACTCTACGCGATGTACAAAATGCAACGGAAATCCGTTGCATTTTAGCCTTTACCTAGGCTGATTTTCTAAACTCACTACGTTCACAGAAAATCTAGCCTTTGCACTAGAAAAGAGTTGGTCTCCCAACTCTTTTCATCGTTCATCTTTCATACGCAGTAGCTGAATGGCAGTTCACTTTGCTACGCTTGTGACCAACCTATTCAGCCTTGCGGGGGTGCGTCTACAGAATCATAGATTCCTGACTTACCGCCTATTTTTCAGTCAAAGCTGCAAGTCCTGGAAGCACTTTACCTTCGAGGAGTTCCATTGATGCACCACCACCAGTTGAGATCCATGAGAACTTGTCTGCACGGCCAAGGTTGATAGCTGCTGCTGCTGAGTCACCACCACCGATGATTGATTTCACGCCTGGTTGTTTCACGATAGCATCCATTACACCGATTGTACCAGCTTGGAAGTCTGGGTTTTCAAATACACCCATAGGACCATTCCAAACAACTGTTTTCGCACCAGTCAAAGCTTCGTCAAACTTAGCGATTGACTTAGGACCGATGTCAAGACCAAGGAAGCCTTCTGAAACTGCTTCACCTTCTGTGTCGCGAACTTCAGTGTATCCAGCAAATGCGTTAGCTTCTTTTGAGTCAACTGGCAAGATCAATTTACCGTTTGCTTTTTCAAGAAGTGCTTTTGCCACATCAAGCTTGTCTTCTTCTACAAGTGAGTTACCGATTTCGATACCTTGAGCTTTGTAGAATGTGTAAGTCATACCACCACCGATAAGAACTTTGTCAGCTTTTTCAAGAAGGTTCTCGATAACACCGATCTTATCAGATACTTTTGAACCACCAAGGATTGCCACGAATGGACGTTCTGGAGTTTCAACAGCTTCTTGGATGTATGCAATTTCGTTCTCCAAAAGGAAACCAGCTACTGCTTTTTCTACGTTTGCTGAGATACCAACGTTTGATGCGTGTGCACGGTGTGCAGTACCAAATGCATCGTTAACGAAGATACCATCACCAAGTGAAGCCCAGTATTTACCAAGTTCTTCGTCGTTTTTAGATTCTTTCTTACCATCAACATCTTCGAAACGAGTGTTTTCAACAAGGAGAACTTGTCCATCTTCCAAAGCATTGATAGCTGCTTCTAATTCAGCACCACGAGTAGCACCTGCGATGAAAGCAACGTCTTGACCCAATTTAGCTGCCAAGTCAGCTGCTACAGGAGCCAATGATTTACCTTCTTTGTCAGCTTCTTCTTTCACACGACCAAGGTGAGAGAAAAGAATTGCACGTCCACCTTGCTCAAGAATATACTTGATAGTTGGAAGAGCTGCTGTAATACGGTTATCGTTTGTGATAACGCCATCTTTCAAAGGCACGTTGAAGTCCACACGGACAAGAACTTTTTTGCCTTTCAATTCTACATCTTTAACAGTCAATTTTGCCATTAGATAAGAACTCCTTAAATTATATTTACTTTACCATTGTATCATATTTTCTGTATTTTTTCTTGCATAAAGATATTTTTTTCACAAATGTTATGAAATCTAAAAACTATCGCCTCGTAATCAGATTTTTCAAATTCTAAAGTTGCCAAATCAGAAACAACTTATACCATCCTTGTTTCTTAGCATAAGGAAACAGCTATATTTCAGCAACCAAAACAAAAAAGAGGCCGAAGCCTCTTTGATTTTCACTAAGGATTATTTAGCGATTTTTGCGAAGTACTCAAGAGTACGAACAAGTTGTGCAGTGTAAGACATTTCGTTGTCGTACCATGAAACAACTTTAACCAATTGCTCGCCATCAACTTCGATAACTTTAGTTTGAGTTGCATCAAACAATGAACCGAATGAGATACCTACGATATCTGAAGATACGAGTTGGTCTTCAGTGTAACCAAATGATTCAGTAGCAGCAGCTTTCATAGCAGCGTTTACTTCTTCAGCAGTTACTTTCTTGTCAAGAGTTGCAACCAATTCAGTTACAGAACCTGTTGGAACTGGAACACGTTGTGCAGCACCGTCAAGTTTACCGTTCAATTCTGGGATTACCAAACCGATAGCTTTAGCAGCACCAGTTGAGTTAGGAACGATGTTTGCAGCAGCAGCACGTGCACGACGAAGGTCACCACCACGGTGTGGTCCGTCAAGAACCATTTGGTCACCAGTGTAAGCGTGGATTGTAGTCATCAAACCTTTTTGAACGCCAAATGCATCGTGAAGAGCTTTAGCCATTGGTGCCAAACAGTTTGTAGTACATGAAGCACCTGAGATAACTGTTTCAGTACCATCAAGGATGTCGTGGTTAGTGTTGAAAACAACAGTCTTAACATCGTTACCACCAGGAGCAGTGATAACAACTTTTTTAGCACCGTTAGCGTGGATGTGTTGCTCAGCTTTTTCTTTAGAAGCAAAGAAACCTGTAGCTTCCAAAACGATATCTACGCCATCAGTAGCCCAGTCGATGTTTCCTGGCTCGCGCTCTGCAGAAACTTTAACGAATTTACCGTTAACTTCGAAACCACCGTCTTTAACTTCAACAGTACCGTCGAAACGACCTTGAGTTGTGTCATATTTCAACAAGTGTGCAAGCATTACTGGATCTGTAAGGTCGTTGATACGAGTAACTTCAACACCTTCTACGTTTTGGATACGACGGAAAGCAAGACGACCGATACGTCCGAAACCGTTAATACCAACTTTAACTACCATGAATGATTTCCTCCTTATGAAAATCGAGTTCTTTATTTTAAAAGGCAAGCCTTTTAATCCTTTTGTGAAAATATTAACTTGTAAGCCTACAAGCATCTTTTCAACGTTTTTATTATATAACTATTTACCGAAAATTGCAAGAGTTTGCATACTTTAATGCAGAAACTTACATAGAAAAAGGCAGCCGAAGCTGCCTGGGTTAGCAATTATGCATTGCCGCCGTTTTTCTTGATGATTTCATCTTGTACAGATTTTGGTACATCTTCGTAGTGGTCAAATACCATCATGAAAGTACCGCGACCTTGTGTTGCTGAACGAAGAACAGTTGCGTAACCGAACATTTCAGCAAGTGGCACATAAGCACGAACGATTTGTGTGTTACCACGAGCTTCCATACCGTCAACGCGACCACGACGTGCAGTAACGTGACCCATAACGTCACCAAGGTTGTCTTCTGGTGCAGTGATGGTTACAAGCATCATTGGCTCAAGGATAGTTGGTTGAGCTGATTTAGCTGCTTCTTTAAGGGCAAGAGACGCTGCCACTTTGAAGGCTGTTTCAGATGAGTCGACATCGTGGTATGAACCATCGTAAAGCTTAGCTTTAACGTCAACGATTGGGTAACCAGCAAGAACACCGTTAGCCATAGATTCTACGAGACCTTTTTCAACCGCTGGGATGAATTCACGTGGAACCACACCACCGACGATAGCGTTCTCGAACTCGAAACCTTTACCTTCTTCGTTTGGTGTGAATTCGATCCAAACGTCACCGAATTGACCTTTACCACCAGACTGGCGTTTGAAGAAACCACGAGCTTGTGTAGAAGCGCGGAATGTTTCACGGTATGATACTTGAGGAGCACCTACGTTTGCTTCAACCTTGAATTCACGACGCATACGGTCAACAAGGACATCCAAGTGCAATTCACCCATACCAGAGATAACTGTTTCACCAGTTTCAACGTTTGTTTCAACGCGGAATGTTGGATCTTCTTCAGCCAATTTAGAAAGGGCAATACCCATCTTGTCTTGGTCAGCTTTAGATTTAGGCTCAACCATCAATTGGATAACTGGTTCTGGAACGTGGATTGACTCAAGGATGATTTTTGCTTTTTCATCTGTCAACGAGTCACCAGTTGTAGTATCTTTCAAACCAACCGCTGCGGCGATGTCACCAGCGTAAACAGTTTCAATTTCTTGACGGCTGTTTGCGTGCATTTGAAGGATACGTCCGATACGCTCACGTTTACCTTTAGAAGTGTTCAATACGTATGAACCGCTGTTAAGGACACCTGAGTAAACACGGAAGAATGTCAAACGACCTACGAATGGGTCAGTCATGATCTTGAAGGCAAGAGCTGCAAATGGCTCTTCATCAGAAGCATGACGCTCTTCTTCAGCATCTGTATCTGGGTTGATACCTTTGATAGCTGGGATATCAACTGGGCTTGGAAGGTAGTCAATAACCGCATCAAGCATCAACTGAACACCCTTGTTTTTGAAGGCAGAACCACACAATACTGGGAAGAATTCAACGTTGATAGTCGCTTTACGGATACCAGCTTTCAATTCTTCGTTAGTGATTTCTTCACCCTCAAGGTATTTCATCATCAATTCTTCATCAGTTTCAGCAACTGCTTCCACCAATTTTTCACGGTATTCTTGAGCTTGGTCAAGGTATTCAGCTGGAATATCTTCTTCAAGAATATCTGTACCAAGGTCGTTAGTATAGATTTCAGCCTTCATCTTGATCAAGTCAATGATACCACGGAATTCATCTTCAGAACCGATTGGCAACTGGATTGGATGCGCATTTGCTTGAAGACGATCATGAAGTGTGCTTACTGAGTAAAGGAAGTCAGCACCGATTTTATCCATTTTGTTCGCGAATACGATACGTGGAACACCGTATTCAGTTGCTTGACGCCATACTGTTTCAGTTTGTGGCTCAACACCTGATTGTGAGTCAAGAACGGTTACCGCACCATCAAGAACGCGAAGCGAACGTTGTACTTCGATTGTGAAGTCCACGTGTCCTGGTGTGTCGATGATGTTTACACGGTGGTTGTTCCATTGAGCTGTTGTCGCAGCAGATGTGATAGTGATACCACGCTCTTGCTCTTGCTCCATCCAGTCCATTTGTGATGCACCTTCGTGAGTTTCACCGATTTTGTGGATTTTACCAGTGTAGTAAAGAATACGCTCAGTTGTCGTTGTTTTACCCGCGTCAACGTGCGCCATGATACCGATATTACGAGTTTTTTCTAATGAAAATTCGCGTGCCATGAGGTTTGTTCTCCTATAATTTTAGTTTTGTACTTTATTATACCATATTTTAAGAAAAGCGAGTGGGCAAGTCCCACCCGCTTGATTTCTTACTAATGGTGTGAAGTGGATGAGGCAAGCCTCAATCCGGTTTGTGATGATTGAACGAGAAGTTTGTTCCATAATCTCAATTGATTTATGTAGAACTAACTTGATGTCCTCACATCCTAATTAGTTGAGTTCGGACTAAAAATTCTGGAAAAAAGATAAATCTTCCTTGGACCTTAAGGTCCATCGTCTGATTTCCTATTTTTCCTTGAATTTTCTTAACGTCCTCACATCCTATCTTACCAGCGGAAGTGTGCGAATGCGCGGTTTGCTTCTGCCATTTTGTGGGTGTCTTCACGTTTCTTAACAGCTGCACCCGTGTTGTTTGCTGCATCCATGATTTCTTTCGCAAGGCGATCAATCATAGTGTGCTCACCACGGTTACGAGCGATTGTTACCAACCAACGAAGACCAAGTGTTGTACGACGCTCTGGACGAACTTCAACTGGGACTTGGTAGTTAGAACCACCGACACGACGTGCACGTACTTCAAGTACAGGCATGATGTTTTCCATTGCTGTTTCAAATACTTCAAGTGCATCGTTACCAGTTGCTTCTTTGATTTGATCAAAGGCACCGTAAACGATTGATGCAGCAGTACCACGTTTACCGTCCAACATAACACGGTTGATCAAACGAGTGACCAATTTTGAGTTATACAATGGATCTGGCAATACTTCGCGCTTAGGCGCTTGATTTTTACGACTCATTTATATTTCCCCTTTCTTAGCCTTTTGGACGTTTAGTACCGTATTTAGAACGGCCTTGCTTACGATCGTTAACACCTGCAGTATCAAGCGCACCACGAACGATATGGTAACGTACCCCTGGAAGGTCCTTTACACGTCCACCACGAAGAAGAACAACGCTGTGCTCTTGCAAGTTGTGACCGATACCTGGGATGTAAGCAGTAACTTCGATAAGGTTGCTCAAACGTACACGAGCGAATTTACGAAGGGCTGAGTTAGGTTTTCTAGGTGTCATTGTTCCGACACGAGTTGCAACACCGCGTTTTTGTGGTGATGAAACGTTAGTTTGAACTTTTTTACGGCTGTTGTAACCAACGTTCAAAGCTGGTGATTTAGGTTTTTCTACTTTAGACTTACGTGGTTTACGTACCAACTGGTTAATTGTAGGCATCTACATTCTCCTGTATATATTTTTATTTTTGGTGATAGGGCATTGGTGACAACCCCTATCTGTGTGTACTTTTGCAACAATTGTCAGCACGTCCCTGTACACTCTTGAGAGACCAAAAGTAAAAAGTACCGTCTAATATAATACCACATCCCAAAACCATTGTCAAATAGATATGTTTGAAATTTTCAAGAAAAAACACAGCCTAGTAGCTGTGTCATTTCTATATTTTCTAATAGCCCATACCCATTCCATCCATACCTTGTGGCATAGCTGGAGTAGCTGGTTCTGGTTTGTTAGCAACAACTGCCTCCGTTGTCAAAATCAAGCTGGCTACGGAAGCCGCATTTTGAAGGGCCGAACGAGTCACCTTAACAGGGTCAATAATTCCAGCCTCAATCATGTTGACCCATTCGCCTGTCGCAGCGTTAAAGCCTGTTCCAAGCTCAGAATTCTTCAATTTATCAATGATAACTGAACCTTCATAGCCTGCGTTATAGGCAATCTGACGTACTGGCTCTTCCAAAGCACGAAGGACAATATTCCGTCCTGTTTCATCATCGCCTGTCAACTCCAATTTCGCTACGCTATCGATAACATTGACAAGGGCTGTACCACCACCGGCAACGATTCCTTCTTCAACTGCGGCACGTGTTGCGTTGAGGGCGTCTTCTATGCGGAGTTTCATTTCTTTCAACTCAGTTTCCGTTGCGGCACCGACTTTGATAACTGCAACACCGCCTGACAATTTAGCCAAACGCTCCTGCAATTTTTCACGGTCAAATTCTGAAGTTGTTCCCTCAATTTGTGACTTGATAACAGCCACACGGTTAGCAATAGCTTCTGGATTTCCAGCACCTTCAACAATGGTTGTACCATCTTTGTCAACCACAACCTTGGCAGCTTGACCAAGTGCTTCAATGGTCGCATCTTTCAAGTCTAAACCAAGGTCTTCTGTAATCACTGTACCGCCTGTCAAGATAGCAATATCTTCCAACATAGCTTTACGACGGTCACCAAATCCTGGAGCTTTGACTGCAACAACGTTGAATGTACCACGAATCTTGTTGAGAACAAGGGTAGGAAGAGCTTCGCCATCCACATCGTCAGCAATAATCAAAAGCGGACGGTTGGTCTGAAGAATGCTTTCCAAGAGTGGCAAAATGTCTTGGATATGAGAAATTTTCTTATCTGTAATCAAGATAAATGGATTTTCAAGTTCAGCTACCATCTTTTCATTATCTGTTACCATGTATTGTGACAGATAACCACGGTCGAATTGCATACCTTCAACCACATCCAATTCTGTTTCCATACCGCGAGATTCTTCGATAGTGATAACGCCGTCTGTTCCCACGCGCTCCATAGCCTCAGAAATGTACTCACCAACTTTTTCAGAACGCGAAGACACCGCTGCTACCTGAGCAATTTCAGCTTTATTGGATACAGGACTTGCTTGTGCTTTCAAGGCTTCAACCGCAGTCGCAACCGCGGCTTCAATCCCGCGACGGATACCGATTGGGTTGGCACCTGCAGTTACGTTTTTCAAGCCTTCACGTACGATAGCCTGAGTCAACACAGTGGCCGTTGTTGTACCGTCACCAGCGATGTCATTGGTTTTTGATGCCACTTCAGATACCAACTTGGCACCCATATTTTCAAAGTGATCTTCCAATTCGATTTCTTTGGCAATGGTCACACCGTCGTTGGTAATGAGTGGTGAGCCATAAGCTTTTTCCAAAACAACATTGCGACCTTTTGGACCCAAGGTTACTTTGACAGTATCAGCCAAAATATCGACACCACGGACCATGCTCTCGCGTGCATCTGCTGCAAATTTGATTTCTTTTGCCATTTTTCTACCTCTATTCTACAATTGCCAAAATGTCTGCTTCACGGATGATGTGAACGGTTTGGTCCCCATCTTTAACTTCCAATCCTGCGTGAGCATCAATCAAAACAGTATCTCCAACTGCCACCGCTGGGGCAACCAAGTCACCATTCAAGGTACGAATCCCTTGTCCGATCGCTAGGACACTTGCTTCTTTTGTCTTTTCTTGGCTTGCACCTGCTAGGACAAAGCCACCAACTGTTTGTTCTTTTTCTTCAATTTTCACGACGATACGATCGCCCAATGGTTTCAACATGGTATTACCTCCTGGTCTTTTTAGCACTCTTTACCACCGAGTGCTAATTCACATTTCCTATTGTATCACTTGGTCAAAAATAGTCAAGAAAATTCTATTCCTTTTTCGTAAAAATCCTTCTTGAGACCGAGACAGAACTTGCCTATCCATTACCGCTAAATTATGCTATACTATTTTTAAAAAGTTAGGGGGGTATTCATGAAATTTTTTAGAGATTTAAAAATTGATTACCTTGAAAGCCGATTTTCAGCCTACGAAAGTTTTGCAGAATGGTTTTTAAAACGTAAATTAGGCCTTTGGGGGAAAATGATATTCGCCTATCTACTCTGGCTAGTCTGGATATTTTTCTTTAGCCACCCTCATTACATCATCTTTTTCTTCTACGGAGTTCTCCTACTTTCTCTAATTATCATGCTGATAGAATGGTGGAGTGATAGGAAATAGAACACAAAAAACACCAACTTTCATTGGTGTCTTTAAGGAGATATGAAAAATATTTAGGATTGACTATAGTATAGCCTATTTTTCAATACGCTCCATCGGTCTTGGGACTGATTTCATCTTAAAACGGTAATTCCTCCTCTTCCAAGACCAAGTCAGCTAGGTCATCACCAGTATTGTTTTCACGCATGGCACGTTGGGCCCGACTTTCGAGCAACTGGAAGGATTGTCCTAAGATTTCAGTCACATAATGGTTGCTGCCGTCTTTTTCGTATTTACGGGTTCGCAACTCACCGTCAATAGAAATCAGACTACCCTTGCTGCCATAGGAAACAAGCGTTTCCGCCAGTTTGCCCCAGAAAATAACATTGAGAAAATCCGCCTCACGCTCACCATTTTCTGTCTTAAATCGGCGATTGACTGCGACAGTTACACGAGTCAAATTTTTACCAGTTGGTGTTTGAGTGAGTTCCGGTTGGGCCGTCAAGCGACCGATTAAAATAACTTTATTATACATTTTATATCCTCCTACTTATTTATTCGTAGGAAAGATGATAAAATTATGAAATAATAAAAATAATGTAGGGAGTTTTTCAATGATGAGAAAGAGGGTATCACACCGTCTGCTGTTAATAATTATGATCGCTATCGCAGCCATGTACTGTTATCACCAGATTCAAATTCAACTGGAACAACCACTTCGGCAACCACTAGGACAAACAGTTACTATTAAAAATAAGAAAATGAATGTGTTAGTTGAGGGCAAAGGTAACAAAACACTTGTGTTTTTAGCAGGTGGAGGAACTACCTCTCCTATACTCGACTTTCAAGCCTTGACCTCTCGACTAAAAGATGATTTTAGAATTATTGTCGTTGAAAAATTTGGTTACGGATTTAGCGACGATATTGATGAGGAACGAGAAATACAAACCATCGTAGCAGACACTCGTTCAGCCTTAAAACAGCTAGGCATTCAAGGAGAGTTAATCCTCTGCCCCCATTCATTATCCAGTCTCGAGGCACTCTATTGGGCCAATCACTATCCTGACGAAGTGGAGGCTATTGTTGGCTTAGACATGGCATTCCCCGCCTCCTACCAGACAATGGATATAAATCCTTCCCTATTTCACGCTCTCTCGTTTGCATCTCATTTTGGAATAACACGTTTCTTTCCCAGTTTGGCCAATCAACCAGCCCTTAACCAAACCTATCTATCCAATCAAGAAAAGGCTACCTATCAAGCCCTACTGCACTATCGCCCAATCTCAACCAATATGCTAAACGAATTAGAAGAACTTAAAGAAAATGCTGATACAATCAACAATCTGCCAACTCCCAGTATCCCAATGCTCTTGTTCGTTTCAAATGGTGATGGAACAGGGTTTACACAGGCAGAATGGTTGAGTTATGCTCAACACTTCAGTAAGAAGTCAAACAATATAGAAATCATACAATTGGATTGCCCTCACTACGTCCATGATTACCTCCCCCAACAAATAGCCGAACAGATAAAAGAATTTGCACGATAACACAATTATTTACAACAAATTATTCAAAGTTAAAAATCGAACGGTTGCTATTCCCGTTCGATTTCTTCTTATCCCTTCCAGTGTTTAGCTGGATCAAATGCTGCTCCGACTTCTGCGGAGTCGTCTAATTCGATAATACCACGGACTTGTGGTGCGTTTGGTAGAGCCAATTCACGCGGACTGCACATCATACCAAAGCTATCCTCGCCACGCAACTTCCCTGGGAAAATCAAGCTACCACTCGGCATCATTGCCCCCGGAAGAGCCACAATGGTTTTCAATCCTTGTGCAGCATTTGGGGCACCAGCTACGATTTGCACCGTTTTGTCCCCAACATTGACCTGACAGATATTGAGGTGGTCGCTGTCTGGATGAGGAACCAATTCCACAATCTGACCAACTACGAACTTTGGAGCATTGTCGTTAACCAAGCTTTCAGTACAACCTTCCTTAGCCAATTCAGCATTCAAGGTCGCAACTTGCTCGTCTGTCAGGAAAACTTGACCATTTCCAGCAAGCTCAACCAAACTTGATGCTTCAAAGATATTCCAGGCTACTGTTTTTCCTGTGTCCTCTAGGAAAACACGCGCCACTCGACCCTTGCGTTCAAACTGAACAGGCTGACCCTTGTCTTCAGCCACAATCACCATAAGGACATCGCCGACGTGTTCCTTATTATATGTAAAAATCATTTCTTTTTCATTTCTCCTTTATGCAAATAGACCGGTCAAGCCTTTCCAAAGATTTTCAAAGAAGGCACCGATTTTTTCTAAAATCCCTGAATCTTGTAGATTCTTATAGGCTTCTGAAATTTGTTGCTCCGCCTGTTGCTTGAACTGGTTGAGCTGGGCAGCAACCTCAGCCGAATCAATAGCAGAGGTTTCCTGATAAGCTTTGGCAAATGTGACTAGCTTAGAAATTTCATCTGCTGTGATGACATTTTCCAAACCGTTTTGGGCCAAAACTTCATTGATGATGGTGTTGATGTCAGCCTCAGAAGCCACCTGACCATTGGATTGCTTGTAATCCGCAAGAGCTGTCTTGATTTCTGCTACTGCCTTATCCAAAGCAGAGCTGTCAAATTGTTCATCACCAGCATGAGCCGTTGCCACTTCATTGACTGTCTCCAGCTCCTGTTGAGCTACTTCAGTTCGAACGGTATCAACTGTTTCACCATTGGCTGCAAGAGCCTTGTAAACACCTGTCAGGGCGGACTCTCCCGTCACCTGAATGGGTGCCGCAACGTCAATCAAGACATCTGTCGCACCAGCTGTAATAGCCGCATTGGCATACTGCGTTTCGGTAATCAAGGTGATGTTCTGTGGCGTCTTAATATCCACCACAACCCCTTTGCCAGCGTCCTGCTTTTGCACCAAGACAGACGAGTAAAGAGAGGCTGTGTCCGCTCCAGATGTACCTAAATATTGGTCCATATCCGCGCCAACAACCACCTGACGACTGACATTATTGACATCCGAAATACCAAATAGATTGTTAACCTCTGTCGCCTGTGCATCTGACAAACCGCCACCGTAGACCAGTGTTGGCTTGCCCCATTTTTCATTGATGACATCCGTCTGGATTTCCGCTTGAACCAGCGGTGCCAAACTTAAACTCAATCCCAGCACCACAGGTGCTAAAAGGATTTTTCCTAGTGGTTTCTTCATGTTTTTTCCTTTCTTTTGGGAAATAGCAGAGCTTCTCTGCTGATTTATCTACCCAAGCCAGATAAGAAATTCATGATTTCTTCCTTGGTCTTGCGATTCTTATCGACAAAGCGACCGATTTCCTTCCCATTTTCCAAAACAACCAGACTTGGAATGCCTAAAATAGCCCATTCCTGTGCCAAAGGCATAAAATCATCTCGATCCAGTTGCACAAAACGGAAATCTGGAAAAGCCTCTTCGATAGCTGGCAAATGCGGTTTGATATAGTGGCAATCTCCACACCAAGTTGTCACAAATAGAAAAACAGTTGGCTTGCCATCTTCAATCAAGGCAGCTACTTCCTCAAGATTTGTTGGAAAAATCATCTTTCTTCCTCCCTGTACTGAATAGAACCTTTGGTATTTTCAAATAAAAATACCTGTCCTACCTCCATCACAACCCCGCCAATAAGCTGGTCACGAGTTGAAGCTGTTTCATCCACATAGACCGTGGCAATCTCTCCTAAATCAGCGAAAAAGTCACGCACCTCCTGCAAGGCCTGTGCTTTTTTACGGTCTTCTTGGATTTTACGGTAAAATTGAGCACTAGCGGTGAGCACACCTGCCCCCAATAAGCCTGCTAGCAAGGCTGTCTTTTTCTTTTTCATGTTGACTATTTTATCATATTTCCCCGGATTTTTCCCAAAAATGCCATTGGACTTGTGACAGCTGAGACAAACATTTTTCTATATTTTCAAGACAAGTCTAGCTCTTCATGATAAAATAGTAATAATCATGTCATGGAGGAAGAAGAATGACTCTTTTTGAAAAAATTAAAGAAGTAACCGAATTGCAAAGTTTACCAGGATTTGAAGGACAGGTTCGCAACCACATCCGCCAGAAAATCACGCCACATGTGGACCGCATTGAAACAGATGGGCTAGGTGGAATTTTTGGTATCAAGGATACGGCTGTTGAAGATGCTCCTCGTATCCTAGTGACTGCCCACATGGATGAGGTTGGCTTTATGATTAGCCAAATCAAGCCAGACGGTACTTTCCGTGTTGTTGAGCTAGGCGGCTGGAATCCTCTGGTTGTTTCTAGCCAAGCCTTCACGCTTCAGTTGCAGGACGGCCGTACCATTCCAGCCATCTCAGGTTCAGTGCCTCCCCATCTTTCTCGTGGGGCTAACGCTCCTGGCATGCCTGCCATTGCTGATATTATTTTCGATGCTGGTTTTGCCAATTATGACGAAGCCTGGGCTTTCGGCGTTCGTCCGGGAGATGTCCTGGTTCCCAAAAATGAAACAATTCTAACAGCCAACGGAAAAAATGTTATTTCTAAGGCTTGGGACAACCGCTTCGGTGTCCTTATGGTAACGGAATTGCTAGAAAGCCTATCCGGTCAAGCTTTACCAAATCAGTTGATTGCTGGGGCCAATGTGCAAGAAGAGGTTGGTCTACGTGGAGCTCATGCTTCTACAACCAAGTTCAATCCAGATATTTTCCTCGCTGTTGATTGCTCGCCCGCAGGTGATATTTATGGTGACCAAGGAAAAATCGGAGACGGTACCCTACTTCGTTTCTATGATCCAGGTCATATCATGCTAAAAAATATGAAAGATTTCCTTCTGTCTACTGCTGAGGAAGCTGGCATTAAATACCAGTACTACTGTGGTAAAGGTGGAACAGATGCAGGTGCAGCCCACTTGAAAAATCATGGCGTTCCATCGACAACCATCGGTGTCTGCGCTCGCTATATCCATTCACATCAAACTCTCTACAGCATGGACGACTTCTTAGAGGCTCAAGCCTTCTTGCAGGCTATCGTTAAAAAACTAGACCGCTCAACGGTTGATTTGATTAAGAATTATTAGACAGTTATGCAAAGCGAAGAAGTACCCTATGATCGCTGAAACTATCTTGCCAGTTTAAAATAATATATCAGTAAACGCTCTCTAACCTGTATCGTCATATTATGGTATTCACCGATAAGTCTGAGCCTACTATAAGAAACAAACCTATAGCAAATGAATCACCAAAGTTAAGTTAACATAGCGTTTGCATTTTACAAGCAATCTGATATAATGGAAATAGAAAAGGGGTTGGTCTGCAAACCAACCCCATGTAGAACCGTTAAAAAGACGGTGGCTCAATTTAGATTATTTAGAAATAACCGTGACTGTCCAAAGTTTGACGGTTATTTCTTTTTGCCTTCATCTTTGAAGATTTTATAGCACAAACCAATCAAAGCAACTGTGAAACCACCGAAACTTAAAATCGTCTGCACAACTTCAAAAGCTGTCAAAAGAACGCTCCTCCTTTCCGTCAGATTTTGATGAATTGCCCATAGGCATCACCTCACTTTCAGAAAATCAAGAGCTACCGTCTTCACTTTTCTACTCATCTAGTATATCATATTTCATTCCTAAAAATTGTTGGAATAGCGCAGTCTTTCCGAAATTTTTTGGAATCCAAAAAATCTTCCTACTATAAGTAAGAAGATTTTTTCATTTTATCCAACTATCCTTGTTTGCGTCTTCTTGCACTTGCAAGACCAAGACTAGACAATACTGCCACACCTGCGAGTGCCAACAAACTTGTTTGCTCCCCTGTGTTTGGCAAGGTCTTAGCACGTTCTACACGTGAGTAGGTCACTTTTTCTGTTGTTGATTCTATTTTGGGTACTGCAACAATTGTTCCGTCAGGCAATGTGACAATTACCTTGTTTTTCGCTTGATTTTCTAGATCTTTTAGTTTCGCTTGATTCAAATCAAACTTCGCTTTGAGTTCTTTGTATTCTGACAGTTTTGTATCGCGTTCCGTCAGTAATGTTTCTAAAAGGGCACTCGCATCGTCAAATGTTTCCTTAGCTTCTTTGAGCTGTTGTTGAGCTTTTTCGTAGTTGCGCTTAGCCTCCTCTAGTTTCTCAGGTGCATTTTGCAAATCAAGCAGCTCCTGTTCTGCACTGCGGACAGCTTTCTTTGCCTCCTCAAGCCCTGTCTCAGCTCGAGTAAGATTTTCCTGTGCCTTATCACGAAGTCCTTCAAGTCGAATAAGTTCTTCTTCCTCTTTTGTCAAAACTTCTTTAGCTGACTTCAGTTCGGATTGTTGGGTTGTGAGTTCTGCTTTAGCTTTATTAAGATTTGATTGTTTCACTTTAACATCTTTTTCAAGAGCTAAAACATCAGCATTTGCCTGATCCAGAACTTTTTGACTTGCATCAAGTATAGACTGAACTCTATTACGTTCTAATTGAGCAGCCGGAGTCTGAACAGGGACTGATTGGGCGTCGGAAAGGGCGTCTTTGGCATCTTTATCATTTTCTAAAGCCGTATCATATTCTTTTTGAGCACTATCTAACCTAAGTTTTTCTTGGTCAACTTGTCCTTGTGCCTCGTCTCTAATCTTAAGAGCATCTTGGTAAAGCTTTGTAATTTTTTCAATATTATAAGGATTCTCAATCAACTCTGTGTCGAAAGTAGAATCAGAGGTTAAATCATGTGTACCGACTGTAATAAAATGAACTCCCGCTTTCCCATTCACCTTGGTAAAGTCAATACCAAGGTATACTACATCGTCGTACTTTTCTACATATCCTTGACCAGGTACATACTCAGATGACGTATCTGTCAAGCCAGCAATTGATCGGGCATGCAACCATTCTCCACCATTAAACATGAAACTGATAACAGCATGGTGTACAGCGCGTTTTAACGTTTGTTTGGTTACTTTTTCACGTCCACTAATTGAAATAAATCCGTCAGAGTCATAGTCTCTATCGTAGAAGTACGTTCCCGACCAATTTTCATGATAATTTCTAACCGGATAATTTTTATCGGTCAGTCCGTATTCTACAGCGGTAGACCAAATTGACTCATCATCGTGACCACTTGTCCATGTATCCCAATTTTTAGAAATAGATTTATCAGTTGACTTATCTACGAAATCAACTGATGAGGACGTCACAGTTGTCAGCGGAGTACCGAAAATTGTTCTAATTTGATTTAACAGATAGGAAGCATAATGTGAAAGCTCTGTTTGCAAATCTTTCGGAAGATTATTCACATCATATTCTGTAGTATTATCATCGTTAAGGTTAATACTATACTTCAAGTTTGCTTCAACATTCGCTTGATTGGCTGCTTTCAATCGAGTTTTCGCATCCTCATTCCATTCATCCCACTTCTCTCTCTCAGACAAAATATTATATGGATTATTCACATAATCTTTAAGAGCTTGAACATAGTCAGAAGTTACGACAAAATTTTGAATACCTTTATAGTTGTTCTCTGCATGTTCAAAAGCAAGTTGCTTGTCTGCTAATTCAGCTTTAACTGTAGCATTATATGAGTTTGCTGTCGACAATTCTGTTGTCTTATTAGACAGTGTTTTAGCCGCTTTATCTGCCACTCTTTGAGCATCATCAATCGCTTCTTGGCGTTTTTTATCGGCTTCATGAGCAGCTTCTAATTTTGACTGAGCTTCATCTACCTTCGCCTTATCTTTATTAACAATATCTTGAGCTTTTGCTTGCGCATCATAAATTGCTTGAGCACCAGTACCATCTAAAATAGCTTGGGCATTATCAACGTTTTGCTGCGCTGCATCAACATCAGTCTGCTCTTTAGATGTCGCTTTTTTAGCTGACTCAACAACTTTAGCTTGGTTGTTTACAGCATCCTGAGCTTCCTTTACAGCATCTTGAGATGTCTGAACTGCTGTTTCTTTAGTTGCTTGGTTTGTTTTAACATTTTCAACTGCATCTGCAGCATTTTGGATATTTTCTGGAGTCGCTTGAGCGACCTTCTCCTCTGCTTTAGTTAATTGTTCCTTAGCTTGAGAAGTTGCTTGTTCAGCTGTTTCGAGAGAACCTTTTGCAGCTTCAACAACAATTTGTTGAGCATCTACAGACGCTTGGGCTTGCTCAGCTACTTCAAGGGCAGATTGAACAGTAGCAGCTGTTACAGGAACCTCAGCGACAGTTGTTGCTGTTTCAACTGTTGCAGTTACTTCCTCTGCTTGGACTGGTGTACCAACGGTTGCAAGGGTAATTGCAGTTGTCGCCGCAAAACCTCCAAATATATAATTGTTCTTTCTCATCTTTTCCTCCTGATGATGCTAATTAGGAAGGGCTTGGCCGAAGTGTCAAGCCCTGCTATACTAGTATAGCAGGGCTTTTGTCAAGTATTTTGCATGATTTTTAAGAATTTTATCAAAACATTTTTTGGAAAAATTTTAATATCAGAATAACTTTTCTAAAACATACTTCCTCACATGGGTAATGAAATATAGCGAGCCTGTAATCAGGTAGAGTTTTTGGGGATTGTCCAAGTCCGCCTGCTCCAACCATTCCTGATAGGTTTGGACCCGCTCATAACCTGCTGGATAGCCCTCCAGCTTCACCGCCCGAAAATCGTCAAAGGTCGTCACGCTGACAGGTCCAAATTGGCTAAGCTGGGACAACATCTGGTCCACAGGCTTGGTATTGATGGCCGCAAAGAGAATTTCAATATCTCTGTCAGCATACTTTTCTTCTAAGAGTTGTGTCAGGACGGCGATGCTTTCATTATTGTGGGCTCCGTCAATCATCAGATTGGGTCTTACCAATTCTAATCGGCCCGGCCAGATGGCTTGGGACAAGCCCTGGCTGATGGTTTCATTGGTAATCTTTGGAAAATCAGGACTGATGAGCTGAGCTGTTGTCACTGCCAAGGCTGCATTGACCTCTTGGTGACGGCCCTGCATCAAGACTTTCAACTCTTCCACACGACCAAGAGGGCTTGAAACTACAAAGCCTGCTCTGCTATTTTCCAAAAGAATCTCCCGCCCCACCGCATAGGTCGGACTCTGAAACTGACGAGCCTGCTCCTCAAAAACTGTCACCACTTCTGGCAAATCGGTCGCATAGATGAGAGGAACCCTCTCACGCAAGACGGCGACCTTGTGACGGGCTATGGCTGCGTGAGTCTCCCCCAGAAATGCCTGATGGTCCAAGCCGATGGAGGGGCAAACTACTGCCAAGGAGGCAAGGACATTGGTCGCATCCTGCAAACCGCCCATGCCTGCCTCAACCAAGAGAATATCGGGACGCTGGTAGTGAGCGAAATAGACAAACATAGCCACTACTACAATCTCAAACTCTGAGATGGCATCCAGTCCAGCCGTCTGATCCAAGTCCTCAATCAAGGGCTGCAAGTCTGTCACAATCCTCGAAAAATCCTCCTCCGAAATCATCTCTTGCTCAAAGACAATCTGCTCTCGAAAATCAATGATAGACGGCGAGGTAAAGCGACCGACGGTGTAATCCGAAGACCGTAAGATAGACTGTAACGCATTCAAGGTCGAACCCTTGCCATTTGTACCAACAAAGTGAATAGTCGGCACTTGAAACTGGGGATTGTCCAAGCGTTCCAAAATCCAGTTGACACGTGCAACACCATTTTCTAAATCTGATGCAGGACGACTAGATAGCCACTGACGAGTTTCTTGATAATTCATGATTCCCTCTCTACAAAAGCAGCAACAGGGGGATGACCTGTTGCTTGATACTGTTTTATTTAATGCCCATTAACTTGGCCAATTCAGGTATTTTTTGTAAACTTGGCAAGACAAGCATGGTCACGACAATCCGTAATGGAATTTCAAAAATAGCTTTTATGAAACGACTGCTATACAGGGCAATCCAAGGTGTTCCAAAATGGAAATGGAGGGCAATCGGTGTCATGATAAAGGAAATCACAACCTGAATCAAGACAACAACCCCTGCAACATAGAGCCAATCAGCCTTGTTCTTGGTGTCTAGCGGTTTTCGATAGAAGAACCAGCCATAGATAAACGCCGATACCGCCTCAATCAAAATCCAAGTGAAGAGGACCGTTTGCCCGCTAAACAAGACAAAGACTGGGTCTGAAATAGCCGCAAAGACAGCTGCCCAAACCGGACCCGCAATAGCTCCCAAAATAGTATTGGGAATGAAGGTAAACTGAACCTGTAAAGTATCAGAAATCCGAATAGAGAAATAGTTCTCCACAATCATGACCAAGGCAAGGGTCATCGCAATAGCAGCCAACAACTGCACCGTTAGTTTTGGAATTTTCTTTTCCATAAAAAATGCTCCTTTTTCAAAAAATGGAGCTGTCGTGTGTATTCGACAGCGGATGCAATGGTTTACCGCGCCACTCTCAGCCAGGACCAATGTTCCTACTCTAGGAGACATCAGATACAAGCAAAGATCAGCTTCGTTATGTGGCAACATCCCATCCACATACACTTGACGCAAACCATCTACTCTGTGCAAATTTCTTTGCTAGTCTATTGTATCACACACTATATATTTTGACCACTTGCTAAAAACTATACCTTTCTAAAGGTATAAACTATAAGAGAAACTGGCAGTCTCCGACTACCAGTTCGTTTTTCTTATTTCAAGCGTTCCACTTCACGCGCAATAACCAATTCTTCATCCGTTGGAATAACCAAGACACGAACTTTTGATTCTGCCGTTGAAATGTCACCATAGTTGCCAAATACATTCTTTTCTGGGTCCAACTCAATACCGAACCAAGACAAGCCTTCTACTACGTCATTGCGCATAAGCGGTGCATTTTCACCCATACCTGCCGTGAAGACAAGGGCATCTGCACCATTTAAAACTGCAAGATACTGACCGATAAATTTCTTGATACGGTCGATAAAAATATTGTAGGCCAACACTGCATCTGGATTGTGAGCTTGGATGCCTGATTCAATGTCACGCATATCGCTTGAGAAGCCAGATACACCGAACAAGCCTGATTGTTTATTCAACATGTTAACAACATCCGCAGCATCCTTCAACTCATCAACATTTGCAATCAAGTAAGGAATAATCGCTGGATCAATATCTCCCGAACGAGTTCCCATCATTGGACCAGCTAGAGGAGTGAAGCCCATAGAAGTGTCAACTGATTGACCGTGGTAGTTGGCAGTAATAGATACACCGTTTCCGATGTGAGCCGTAATCAATTTTAATTCCTCAATCGGACGTCCCAATACTTTTGCTGCCTCATGCGCTACATAATAGTGACTAGTTCCATGCGCTCCATACTTACGAACCTTGTGGTCGGTATAGTACTTTTGTGGAATCGGATAAAGATAGGCATGCTTTGGCATCGTAGTGTGAAAGGCTGTATCAAAAACAGCTACATTCAAAACTTCTGGTAGTACTTCCTCAAATGCACGAATTGCTGCTACGTGAGCAGGGTTATGAAGTGGTGCCAAAGCACTTAGCTCTTCAATTTGCTCAACCTCTTTTGGTCCAATAACAGCTGATTCTTTGAAAATCTCTCCACCTGCAACAACACGGTGTCCGATACCGGTAATTTCCTCGTAAGCAGCAATGATATTGTGTTTAAGCAAGTCTTCTAGGAGAATCTTAACCGCAACCGTATGATTAGGAATATCTAAAACTTCACTTTCTTTCTTCCCATCATACTTAACTGTTGAGATGGAATCGTTCAAACCGATGCGCTCAACAATCCCTGCCGCTAATACTGTTTCTTCTGGCATTTGATAAAGTTGCCATTTTAGACTTGAACTACCTGCATTAATTGCAATTGTTTTTGACATATCGTTCCCCTTTTTAAAGCGTTTTCCTAATTAGTATAACAGATTTTCACTTAAATTGCATTCTCTTGCTTCCAATTTTTGAAATTGAGCATGAACTTCTGAATAGCTTCTGGTTCTTGAAGGCTTTGCAAGGGATAAACAAATGGCGTCAACGATCTTGCAGCTTTCTTTTGCAAGACAAAAATAGACTTGGCCATAGCAGCCTTCCCAAAGAGATTTGGTGGCAGGGCAATCATGGCAACAATATTGGCTTGCTCCTGTAACCAACCTTTCAGCAAATCGCTTTGCGGGCTAGTCAATAAATCATTTGGAGCCAACAAAATCGCAAAGCCATCTTTTTCCAGATATTTGAGGGATTGTTCCATGAGTAAATGATGGGCGTAGGTATGTTCATTTGGGCTGGCGACCTGATAACGGCTAGCAATCTGGTCATCTGGATAGTAGCCAATAGGCAAATCTCCCAAAATTACTTGACTTTCCTTCAAAATCTGCGGACGTACCGCATCGCCCTGGGCAAAAGAAATCTCTGCCTGCATAACATCTGCCATGCTAGCTGATAAATCAATCAAGAGATCATCTACTTCAATCCCAAGATAGTCCAAGTCTTTCTGACTGGCGTTGAGAATGGTCTGAGCTAGATTGCCTGTCCCCGAACCAATTTCCAGAACCGTCACCTTTTGAGTCGGCACCAATTGGTCTACTAGAAAAGATAGGATAAATCCGATAGAGTCTGGTGTGAACTGGTGATTGTACTGCATGGGTTCAGTCTGATTGGCCTTGATGAGCAAGAATTGGTAAGCACGACGCCATTCTTCCTTGGTTAAATCTAGTTGTTTCAAGGTCTTGTTATTATTGACAACAAGGTTCATCTCATGCTGATCAGCTACGTAAGCAGCATTTTGCTCAATCATGGCATCATAGATATTGGTACCTAGCTGGTTTTGGATAGTCTGTACGTTTTCTAATAGCAGGTCGTAAGCCTGTTCGATCTTTTCAAAATTCATACTCCTATCTTATCAAAAATTCACAGACTTTGCACCAAAAAGGAGAGCAAGTCAACTCACCCTCCTTCTGATGATAGCCCCAAAGGAAATTGATAGGTATACAGACCATCACTTGTTAACTCAACTGTAACCAATAGTTGGTCTCCTTTAAGTTGATAACGAGCCTGACCCTCTTGAAAAGTGACCGTTCCCGTATCTTCTATTGGTTTGCTTTCCACGTTTTGAGTTGATGATGTGTCAACTGATTTTGTAGTTGGTTCTGGCTTAGTGCTTGTTGTTTCTTGTACCTCCCCTTCTTCCTTAATATTAGCCGTTTCACTAGCTGTTTCTTTATCTTCCTTCATTTCATCTGTTTGACTTGCTACCTTCTTGACAATCGCTACACGCTCTTGCAATTCCTCTTCAACCTGATCCAAGACCATCTGGGCCATGATGTAAGCAGTCGTTTCTTGCCTTGCCACCTGTACCAAGCGACTCTCAGCCTCTTGCCGATGGAGATAAAACTGGAGCAAGAGACTAAAAACCGCCAGCATCAAAAGGGCATAGAGCAGGATGCCCGCCTTAACTTTTTTCTTTAAAAGCATAGATAAAGGTCCGCTCCTCCCCGTTTTTAAAGCTAAAGTCGATGCGCACTAGCTGGTTTTCTTGGGAAATGGCTGCGCTATCTACCTGATAAAGCATAGGCTGGTAGCCCTGTCCCTTATCATTGGTTTTCCGAAAATCATCCGACCGTGACTTGCCAAAGGCTAATGCTTGTCCATCCTTATCGACATAGACCTTGCCATTTTCAACCTTGACCAATTCAGCCTGGTCCCACTCCGACTGCAACTGACTAGAAAATACCAACCACTCCTTTTGGACAGATTGACGTTGGTAATGTGCTTCTTGAGCCAATAGTTTTGACAAGCTTTCAAAGACCAGAAGACTTCCTGATAGGATGGCTAAGGCTACCAAGCATTCCAGGAGAGTAAAAGCAGGAACTTTACTTTTTAACAACCGATAAAACCTCCTTTCCCTCGTGGAAAACAATCATCTTATCCGCCGTTCGTTGAACCTGAACTGTAACACCGTTTAAGGCTAAATAATCTTGTTTGGTCTGGACAGCCATCTGTGCTAGATTGAGAACCTCCTGTTGTTCCAATTCCCAAGCCTGTCGCCTACGACCTGCATCCACAGCTGATAAAATCAAGCTGCAAATAGTCACTAAGGTCGCAAGGGCAACCAGACTTTCTAGCAAAATATAAGCCTTATTCTTCTGTTTTCTTATAACGACCACTCCCTATATATAATTGATACGTAACTGTCTTTCGACTAAGCCGAAAACGAATTTTGGTCAGGGAAGAATTTCCTCCATTTTCTTCAAATTTGATATTTTTCTCCTCCAAGACCTCTACATTTCCGGGTACCTCTACAGCCTGATAACCATTTGTAACTTCCTGTCCACCGATAGCAAGGTTCACTTTTTGATGGGAACTGGCTGCCAATTTCTGACTGTCTTTATAGATGGCCTCAAATTCCCAGAGAAAAATTTCTTCCTGAACAGACCGAAAGACCGTTTGTACTGTTCCCGACAGGCTGATTGCCAGAAAACTGACAACCAACAAGGTCAGCAGGCTTTCAAATAGGGTAAAAGCCTTATTTTTTCGCCTTAGCATACTGCTCCGCTTGTTTTTCAGTAATATAGCCATCCGCTTGCAAGTCTGCTACCGTAGCTTCCTTGTCATGTTCCAATTCATAGAGTTCCATTTGACTCTCCACCACTTTGATAACAGCCGCATTCCCCTTTTTCTGAATAGCATCCTTCTGCTGGCTCAAATTTGGCACAAAAATGAGCAAGAGCAGGCTAATAATACCCAAAACAACTAACATTTCCACCAGAGTGAAAGCTTTCTTTTTTAATTTCAACAATTTTTTCATTTTATAACTCCATATTTTGATAAATTGGCAGCAACATGGCTGCGTAGATGAGAACGACCATTAAGGCCACAAAGAGAAAGACCAGCGGTTGAATCAGCTGCATGGCTCTATTGACTCGGGAGAAAAAATCCTCCCAACATTCAGCCGCATAAACTGTCAACTCGCTACCCAACTTGGACTTGACCTGACCATACTCGGCAATCAAACTCAGCTCCCGCTTAAAAAAGGCGTAGGTCTTAATGTGTTCGTGAAAGCTCTGACCATTGGAAAGCGACTGCTCCAGGTCCTGGCCAATCTCCCGAAAGAGCTGCGACTGCTGCTCCTGCATCAAGCCCACAATCTGCGGCAGGTCCAAGCCTTGCCCAATCAAACTCCCCCACTCCCTGGCGTAATAGGCCGTCAGATAGGTTTGGATGAGCTTTCCGAAAAATGGCAGAGCTGCCAAGCGGGAAAAGACCTTAATTTTGTTGGTTTTGCGAAACCAAACCATACCAGCTAAGACCGCCACCAAACTAAGTCCACAGAGGGATAAAAAGATGGTCGGTAGATGGTTAATTAGCACGGTCGCAGCATTTCCTTCCTCCAACCGGGGCAGAAGATAGTTTTTCAAACCCAGCATAATCAAAAGCAGAAAACCTAGCAAGATAACTGGATAGGTCGCCACCTCAATTAGTTTCTTGCGAACCTTGCTAACATTTTCCAGATAGGACTGGATATGGCTCAAACTCAGACTGGTATTACCATGAACTTCTGCCAAAGCCACCTGTGTGACCACCGCATCTGAAAAACGCAAATCCGCCAGCAAACTTGAAAAGGGTTTGCCTGCTAACAGCCCGTCTGACAAGACCTGGGTATAGGGATCTGCCAAAAGCTGACTGCGTTTAAGAAAATCAACAATCTCCCCCAGATGAAAACCACTAGCAAAAAGATTATTGAAAAGCTCAATGACCTTACGCTGGCGAGCCAAGGGTAATTTTTTCTGTTTCTGCCTGCCGAAGACTGATATGTCCTGCTGCAAAAAGGCGATCAATTTGTTCATTCCACTGGTCTGCGGAATAGTTTTGGTAGTCTCCATTTGCAAAATCCACTACACCTCCTCCCCCAATCAAGCGTTGATAGGCAATCCCTTGAAGGGCATTATTTAACTCCTCGGGGCTGACACCCAATTCCAACATACGGGCATAGACACCTGAAATAGACCTTGCATGGACTGTTGAGAAAACGGTAGCTCCCGTCAGGCTGGCTCGAATGACTGCTCGAGCGGTTTCCGCATCCCGAATTTCACCGATGATGAGCAGGTCCGGTCGATGACGGAGGGATAATTTTATCAAATTGTCGTAGGTGGCTCCGATGGCTTCATTGAGCTGGAGTTGCAGCATGTCCTCCTGCTTGATTTCAACAGGATCCTCGATGGTCAAAATCTGCTTGTCTGGGAATTTCAGCCTGGCAAGATGGTACATAAGTGTGGTCTTACCAGAGCCGACTGGACCCGAAAAAAGGTAGAGCCCTCGTCCCTTGATTTCTTCTGCAAGCCGCTCGGCCGCCTCAAACCAGAACTTGAGTTCCTTGTCATTGTCATAGAGCAGGCGGATAACCAAACTTTCCTTGCCACGATAATCACCGACAGTTGATAAGCGAAGTGAAATCTCTCCGCTCCCATAATCATAGTCACAGGAACCCTGCTGGCTACGGCGTTTTTCACCAACATTTAAACCTGCTAAAAACTTGAAATGGCTGATGATGGCTGTTACTTCCTCCTCAGCCACGTCTTGCACAAACTCCCGCTCGTCCATGATACGATGGTAGACTTGGTAACACTCACCTCGAGGAACTAGATAGATGTCACTGACCCTATCTGCCACCGCCTCTTCAATCATCTTTCTTGCTTTTTCTTGAATCATACAACCTCCTCACCCTATCAATTCGTAAGGAGACTTGATTTTCCATACTTTTTTGTTAAAATAATAAAAAAACTTGGAGGTTCCTATGAAAAAATTAAAAAAAGGCGACCATATTCGCATTGTCAGTCCTTCTTCGTCTATTGAAAGAATTGGTGGTTTTGAGGCCAATCTTGCCGCCAAGGAAAAACTAGAAAATCTGGGATTCAAACTCTCCTTTTCAGAACATTATTTTGAAAATGATATGTTCGATTCAGCTCCGATTGCTAGTCGAGTTGCGGACTTGGAAGCAGCCTTTGCGGATGAGTCGGTCGATGCCATTCTGACAACCATTGGCGGTTTCAACTGCAATGAACTCTTGCCCTATCTGGATTTTGAGTTGATTGCACAAAATCCAAAAATTTTCTGTGGTTATTCGGATACGACTGCCCTGCTCAATGCCATCTATGCCAAAACAGGTATGGAAACCTACATGGGACCATCCTATAGCAGCTTTAAGATGCGTGAGGGACAAGATTACCAGACTCAGGCTTGGCTCAAGGCTGTGACACAAGACTCCTTTGACTTGACCCCGAGTCCTGAATGGTCTAGCGACGCTTGGTACCTACCAGACGCCCCTCGCACCTTTTACCCAACAGAATGGAAAGTCTACAGTCCAGGCCAGGCCTCTGGTATTGCCATCGGCGGAAACATCTCAACCCTCAACTTGCTGACTGGGACAGAGTTCGCACCCAGACCAGACAAATATATTCTATTTTTAGAAGAGGCGGAAGATGATGATTATCTGATTATTGCTCGTCACTTGACTGCTCTTCTACAAGCCTATCCTAATCCGCAAGCGGTCGTCTTTGGACGATTTCCAAAGGAAACCAAAATGACCGAAGAGATTTTGTTAGCGATTTTGGACAAGCACCCTATTCTCAAAACCATCCCTGTTCTCTACGATTTGGACTTTGCCCATACCCAACCTCTGTTTACCATTCAAATTGGCGGGTATGTTGAGCTTGATGCGGAAGCATTTACTATCAGATTTAGCTAAAAAGGATTGACCCGCAAAGGTCAATCCTTTTTTATTATTCATTTACGCAATTATAGTCGAATGAATTAGCTTTCAGACAAGGAACTGTGAGGTGCAGGCTGTACTAGAGTACGGCAAGTCGAAAGTGACGATGTATCAAAGTTAATTCAAATGACTATATTTTGTTTTAATTTGCAGGGGCGCATACGAGGTTGCGTAGGTTGCTTAATAAAACCAGCCGGTAAATTTTCTCTCGCTTCTACCAACATCAACGAATGATACCGTTGTAAATATTCATCACATTCCTCACACCAATGCTGGTCTGATTCATCCCAAAAAGCCACCATTGTGCCATTCTTACTTTTCTTCATTGGAAAATCCTCTGATAGCCGTACCCACTCCTTCTGAAAAGCTTTTTGCGCATCCTCATAACGTTCATAGGTCTTTTTACTGACTATATCTTCTTCCCAACCATCTAAAAACCACCAGGGTTCAAAATCTCCATACATTTTAATAACTTGATACATAACACATACTTCCTTTTTCGTACACATTATATCGAAATCATCTGATTTAAGAAAACATTCTGCTTGTTAATTCCTTATCAAGTAATGTATGCGCTTCATTTCCGAATATCAAAAAGCACATCCCTAGAAAAGAGAGATGTGCCATCTTAATTTATTCAGTTACAGCTTCAAGCTCTGCTTCTGCTGCAAGCTCTTCTGCTACTGTGTCTTCAATGATTTCAACTTCATTGATGGCCTGTGGTTCAAGATTACGGTAGCGGGCCATACCTGTACCTGCTGGGATAATCTTACCGATAATAACGTTCTCTTTAAGACCGAGAAGGTTGTCACGTTTACCACGGATAGCAGCATCTGTAAGGACACGAGTTGTTTCCTGGAAGGATGCAGCAGACAAGAATGAGTTGGTTTCAAGGGAAGCCTTCGTGATACCCATAAGAACTGGACGAGCTGTTGCCGGAATGCCACCTGCAATAACCACTTCAGCATTGGCATCTGTAAAGTCTGTGATATCCATGAGGGTACCCATGAGAAGATCTGTGTCACCTGGATCCATGACACGAACTTTACGAAGCATCTGACGAACCATTACCTCGATGTGCTTGTCGCCGATTTCTACACCCTGGCTACGGTAAACTTTTTGAACTTCAGAAAGAAGGTAAGTTTCAACCGCCAAGACATCACGGACTTCAAGCAAGCGTTTTGGTTGGATAGAACCTTCGGTAAGGGCGGCTCCACGCGCGACTTGGTCACCAACTTCAACCTTCATACGGGCTGTAAATGGAACCACATACTCACCTTCACCAGTCACACCTTTAACAAAGACTTTCTTAGTACGAGTAGAGGCATCTTCTTCAATGGCGATAACTTCACCTTTGACCTCAGTGATAACCGCTTCCCCTTTCGGATTGCGAGCTTCAAAGATCTCTTGGACACGAGGAAGACCCTGCGTGATATCGCTGTTTGAGGCTACACCACCCGTGTGGAAGGTACGCATTGTCAACTGTGTACCAGGCTCACCGATAGATTGGGCTGCAATCGTACCAACTGCTTCACCCACTTCAACCGCATCACCTGTCGCCAAGTTGATACCATAACAATGACGGCAGACACCGTGACGAGTGTTACATGTAAATACGCTACGGATGGTTACTTGTTCAACACCTGCATTGACGATTTCACGAGCAATATCTTCAGTAATCAATTGGTTTGGACCAATGATAACGGCACCCGTTTCAGGATGTTTAACAGTTTTCTTAGTGTAACGACCTTGCAAACGCTCTTCAAGTGGCTCGATCATTTCCTTGCCATCTGTGATTGAACGGATGTCAAGACCACGGTCTGTTCCACAGTCGTCTTCACGGATAATAACGTCTTGGGCAACGTCAACCAAACGACGAGTCAAGTAACCTGAGTCGGCTGTCTTCAAGGCCGTATCCGTCATACCCTTACGGGCACCGTGAGTTGAGAAGAACATTTCCAATACCGAAAGACCTTCACGGAAGTTAGACAAGATTGGCAATTCCATGATACGTCCGTTCGGAGCTGACATCAGACCACGCATACCGGCCAACTGGGAGAAGTTGGAGATGTTACCACGGGCACCAGAGTCCATCATCATAACGATTGGGTTCTTCGGATCTTGTTTTTCAACCAGACGTTTTTCCAATTTTTCCTTAGCGGAACGCCACTCGTCGGTAACTGCTGCGTAACGCTCATCGTCGGTAATCATACCGCGACGGAATTGTTTCTTGATTTGTTCTACACGTTCGTGAGATTCTTCAATAATTTCAGCCTTGTTGTCGATAACTGGGATATCGGCAATACCCACTGTCAAACCAGCAAGTGTTGAGTGATAGTAACCCAAGTCTTTCAAACGGTCAAGTAGGGCTGATGTTTCAGTTGTACGGAAACGCTTGAAGATTTCAGCGATGATGTTACCAAGATTTTTCTTCTTGAATGGTGGGTTGATTGGCAATTCTGCAATGGCAGCCTTGATATCTGATCCTGGTTCCAAGAAGTATTTATCAGGAGTTCCTTCTGTCAAGTTAGCATTGTTTGGCTCTTGCAAGTATGGAAGACCTTCTGGCATAATCGCGTTGAACAAGATTTTTCCAACAGTTGTCATCATGACCTTGTGTTTTTGGTTGTCTTTCCAAGGTTTATCAAGGCTATCTGTTGCAATACCAACACGGGTATGCAAGTGAACATAGCCATTGCGGTAAGCCATAACAGCCTCATCCGCATCCTTGAAGACCATACCTTCACCTTCACGACCAGCATCTTCCATGGTCAAGTAGTAGTTACCCAAAACCATATCCTGAGATGGTGTTACGACTGGTTTTCCATCTTTAGGGTTAAGGATGTGTTCTGCCGCGAGCATAAGGATACGTGCTTCTGCTTGTGCTTCTTCTGACAATGGAACGTGAATCGCCATCTGGTCACCGTCAAAGTCGGCGTTGTAGGCTTCACAGACAAGCGGGTGCAAACGAAGGGCTTTACCGTCGATTAGAACTGGCTCAAAAGCCTGGATACCCAAACGGTGAAGGGTAGGTGCGCGGTTCAAAAGAACTGGGTGTTCTTTGATCACTTCTTCCAAAATATCCCAAATACGGTCATCACCACGCTCAATCAAACGTTTTGCAGCTTTTACGTTTCCAGCAATATCACGGGCAACGATTTCGCGCATAACAAACGGTTTGAAGAGCTCGATAGCCATTTCGCGTGGCACACCACATTGGTACATTTTTAGAGTTGGACCAACGGCGATAACGGAACGTCCTGAGAAGTCAACACGCTTACCAAGCAAGTTTTGACGGAAACGTCCTTGCTTACCTTTAAGCATGTGGCTGAGTGATTTAAGTGGACGGCTACCTGGTCCAGTGATTGGACGACCACGGCGACCGTTGTCAATCAAAGCATCCACAGCTTCTTGGAGCATCCGTTTTTCGTTTTGTACGATGATACCTGGAGCGTTAAGTTCCAAGAGACGAGCCAAACGGTTGTTACGGTTGATAACACGGCGGTAGAGTTCGTTCAAGTCAGATGCGGCAAAACGGCCACCATCCAACTGAACCATCGGACGCAAATCTGGTGGAATAACTGGAAGGATGTTGAGAATCATCCACTCAGGCTTGTTACCAGATTTGTAGAAGGCATCGAGTACATCCAAACGGCGAACTGCTTTAATCCGTTTTTGACCAGAAGCTGTTTTCAATTCTTCTTTCAAAGCTGCGATTTCTTTTGGAAGATCGACTTGTTTCAAGAGGTCTTGGATGGCTTCTGCACCCATTTTGGCAACGAATGAACCATAACCATATTCACGCAAACGCTCACGGTATTCGCGCTCTGTCATGATTGACTTGTGCTCAAGCGGAGTATCTTTTGGATCGATAACCACATAAGCTGCGAAGTAGATAACTTCCTCAAGCGCACGTGGGCTCATATCCAAGGTCAAGCCCATACGGCTTGGAATGCCTTTGAAATACCAAATGTGTGAAATTGGTGCTTTCAACTCAATGTGTCCCATACGTTCACGACGGACTTTTGCACGAGTTACTTCCACACCACAGCGGTCACAAGTGATCCCTTTATAACGGATACGCTTGTATTTACCACATGAACACTCCCAGTCTTTTGTTGGACCAAAGATAACTTCATCAAAAAGTCCATCACGTTCTGGTTTGAGTGTACGATAGTTGATTGTTTCAGGTTTTTTAACCTCACCGTAAGACCATGAACGAACCTTACTTGGTGAAGCTAACGTGATTTGCATACTTTTAAATCGATTTACGTCAACCACTAATAATCCCTTTCTTTTCTTGTGAGAGGCTGGTTTTCCAGACCTCAAATTCTTGAACAATAATCAGCAGAATGGATAGCTGGTAAGCTATTTTTCTATAAATCAGACGGTGGAAGACCGTTGGTCCTTATCTCTTTCAGTTCTGAGGCTTGGACCAACTTGTTCCATCCATTCTAATTATTCTTTGCCTTCTGCTTCTTCTGCTGCAAAGGCTGCGGCTGCGTCAGCTGCGGCTTTTGCACGTGCTTTTTCAAGATCATCTACGTGGATGATGTCATCATCTTCACCTTCATCAAGGTCACGCAATTCTACTTCATTGTTGTCTTCATCAAGGACACGCATATCCAAACCAAGTGATTGCAATTCTTTGACAAGAACACGGAAGGATTCTGGAACACCTGGTTTTGGAATTGGCTTACCTTTGGTGATGGCTTCATAGGCTTTCAGACGGCCTGTCACATCATCTGACTTGTAAGTCAAGATTTCTTGAAGGACGTTAGAAGCACCGTAGGCTTCAAGGGCCCAAACCTCCATCTCACCGAAACGCTGACCACCAAACTGAGCCTTACCTCCGAGTGGCTGTTGGGTAACGAGTGAGTATGGTCCGACTGAGCGGGCGTGGAGTTTATCATCAACCATGTGGTGAAGCTTGATCATGTACATGACGCCGACAGACACACGGTTGTCAAATGGCTCACCTGTACGTCCATCGTAAAGAATGGTTTTGGCATCTGAATCCATACCTGCTTCTTTAACAGTTGACCAGAGGTCTTCTGAACTTGCACCATCGAAAACTGGTGTTGCAATATGGATGCCCAAGTTGCGAGCCGCCATACCCAAGTGAAGTTCCATAACCTGACCGATGTTCATACGTGATGGCACCCCGAGTGGGTTCAACATGATGTCAACTGGTGTTCCGTCTGGAAGATATGGCATATCCTCAACAGGTACAATACGTGAAACGACACCCTTGTTACCGTGACGACCGGCCATCTTATCTCCGACCTTGATCTTACGTTTTTGAGCGATGTAAACACGAACCAACATGTTGACACCTGATTGCAATTCATCACCGTTGGCACGAGTAAAGATTTTCACATCACGAACGACACCATCGGCACCGTGAGGTACACGAAGAGATGTATCACGCACTTCACGTGACTTATCACCGAAGATTGCGTGCAAGAGACGCTCTTCAGCTGAAAGGTCCTTTTCACCTTTTGGTGTGACTTTACCAACAAGGATGTCGCCTTCTTTAACTTCGGCACCAATACGGATAATCCCCATTTCGTCCAAGTTGCGAAGGGCATCTTCACCAACGTTTGGAATTTCGCGAGTGATTTCTTCAGGGCCTAACTTGGTATCGCGTGTTTCTGATTCGTATTCTTCCAAGTGAACAGATGTATAGACATCGTCCTTCACAAGGCGTTCAGACATGATAACTGCGTCCTCGAAGTTGTAACCTTCCCAGGTCATGTAGGCAACGATAGGGTTTTGACCAAGAGCCATTTCCCCATTTTCCATAGAAGGGCCATCTGCGATGAAGTCACCTTTTTCTACGATGTCGCCCAATTTTACAAGGGTACGTTGGTTGTAGGCAGTACCCGAGTTTGAACGACGGAATTTAGAAATGTGATAGACATCAAGCGAGCCATCTTCACGACGCACTTCTACCTTGTCCGCATCTGCGTAAACAACCTTACCATCGTGTTGAGCGATAATTGCCGCACCTGAGTCGTGAGCAGCCTGGTATTCCATACCAGTACCAACGTAAGGCGCTTTTGGATCAATCAATGGGACAGCCTGACGTTGCATGTTGGCACCCATGAGGGCACGGTTGGAGTCATCGTTTTCCAAGAAAGGAATACATGCTGTCGCAACAGCAACTACCTGCTTAGGTGAAACGTCCATGAAATCTGCTGAATCTGCTGGGAACTCTTGGTTGTTACCTTGGTGACGTCCCATAACAATCTTATCAACGAAACGGTTGTTTTCATCAAGTGGCGATGTTGATTGGGCTACAATATAAGCATCTTCTTCATCGGCTGTCAACCAAACGATCTCATTTGTAACTGTACCAGTTGCACGGTCAATTTTGCGGTATGGTGTTTGGATGAAACCATACTTGTTGAGGTGACCGTAAGAAGACAGGTTGTTAATCAAACCAATGTTTGGTCCCTCAGGCGTTTCAATCGGACACATACGACCATAGTGAGTGTAGTGAACGTCTCGAACCTCATAACCAGCGCGATCACGTGTCAAACCACCAGGTCCCAAGGCAGACAAACGACGTTTGTGCGACAACTCAGAAAGTGGGTTGTGTTGGTCCATGAACTGTGACAACTGAGATGAACCAAAGAATTCTTTGATCGCGGCTGTAACAGGACGGATATTGATGATTTGTTGGGGCGTCAATACTTCATTGTCTTGAACAGACATACGCTCACGCAAGTTACGTTCCATACGAGTCAAACCTATACGTACTTGGTTAGCAAGCAATTCACCAACGGCACGAATACGACGGTTACCCAAGTGGTCAATATCATCTACACGACCAAGACCCTCAGCCAAGTTGAGGAAGTAGCTCATCTCAGCCAAGATATCTGCTGGTGTAACAATACGCACATTTTCAGCCGGATTAGCATTACCAATCACTGTAACAACACGTTCTGGATCCTTAGGAGCTACAATCTTGAATTTCTGCAAAAGAACTGGCTCAAGAAGAACAGCGTTGTCATTTGGAATATATTCTACCAAATTGAGCTCATCGAATTGTGCTTCTACTTTTTCAAGCACATCACGACTCAATACAGTACCAGCTTCCAAGACGATTTCGCCTGTCTCACCGTTAATCACATGTTCTGCAAGTGTTTGGTTGAGCAAACGAGTACGGAGGTTGAGTTTTTTATTAATCTTGTAACGACCAACAGGTGCCAAGTCGTAACGACGTGGGTCAAAGAAACGAGCTGTCAAAAGGCTACGAGAGCTTTCAGCTGTCTTTGGTTCGCCTGGACGAAGGCGCTCATAGATTTCCTTAAGCGCTTCATCCGTACGAGAATCTGCTGGGTTTTTATGAATATCTTTTTCGATGGTATTGCGAACCAATTCGCTATCACCGAAGATGTCAAAGATTTCATCATCGCCTGAGAAACCAAGCGCACGAACAAGCGTTGTGAACGGAATCTTACGCGTACGGTCAATACGAGTGTAGGCAATGTCTTTTGAATCTGTTTCCAATTCCAACCAAGCTCCACGGTTAGGGATAACCGTTGAACCATAACCTACTTTACCGTTCTTATCTACTTTATCATTGAAGTAGACACCTGGTGAACGAACCAACTGAGAAACGATGATACGCTCTGCACCGTTGATGATGAAGGTACCCATTTCAGTCATGATTGGAAACTCACCGAAGAAGACTTCTTGTGTCTTGATCTCGCCAGTTTCTTTATTCACCAGACGGAAAGTTACATAGATTGGAGCTGAGTAGTTCGCATCATGCGCACGCGCCTCTTCCAATGTGTATTTAGGCTCTTTCAATTCATAACCAACGAATTCCAATTCCATGGTATCCGTAAAGTTTGAAACTGGAAGTACATCTTCAAAGACTTCTTTCAAACCATAATCTAAAAAGTCTTGGAAAGAGTCCGTTTGGATTTCAATCAAATTTGGTAAATCAAGAACTTCCTTGATTCTTGAAAAACTACGACGGGTACGGTGCTTACCGTACTGAACTTCATGTCCTGCCAAAAGTTTTCTCCTTTGTATTAAGATACGAGGACGTAAAATTCGAGAGAAAAATAGGAAATCGACGTAGTGCCATCAGACACTAGGAGATTTATCTTTTTTCCGACGAATTTAGTCCGAGTTCAATTAAAAGATACTAAGCCGTAAACAACTCAAAGAAAAATAAGCGGTAAGTCCAAAATCTTTGATTTTGTTGACGCACCCTCGTCAGAACGACTAGGACTTTCTAGACTGAAGGTCGAAGAAAGTTCAGTCGTTTACGACGCCACGAAGTAAACAAAAACAAAGCTCTACAAACCTTATCTTTTTTCACAGAGTTGTAGGCGAGTTCAATTAAAAGATACGAGACCGTGAAAACCAAAGTGAAAATAGGAGAGTGACGCCGTGTCACCAGACACAAGGAGCTCTATCTTTTTCACACAGGTTTTAGGTCGAGTTCAATTAAAAGATACGAGACCGTGAAAACCAAAGTGAAAATAGGAGAGTGACGCCGTGTCACCAGACACAAGGAGCTCTATCTTTTTCACACAGGTTTTAGGTCGAGTTCAATTAAAAGATACGAGGGCGTATAGCACTCCAAAAGAAAATAAGCGGTAAGTCCGAAATCTTTGATTTCGTTGACGCACCCTCGTCAGAACGACTAGGACTTTCTTGACAAATCGTCGAAGAAAGGCCAGACGTTTACGACGCCAAGGGGTAAACAAAGTCAAAGTTCCACAAACTGTATCTTTTTCTACAGGAGTGTAGCCCGAGTTCAATTATATACAGCCATAAAATGACCAACATTCATCCTTTTTCTGAATTTTTAGAATCTTTAAGAATAGGTAACAATTCTCAAAAAAATTCCTCATAGACACAAAAAGAGCAGCTAAATCTTCCTTTGAAAAAGTTTGATTTAACTGCTGCAAGCCTTGTTTGGACAATATTTCAAACAAGACACACGACAAATAATTTATACTATTATAGCACAAGTACTAGGAAAAATCAAGGTGAATCATTATTCGCTTGCTCACTAGTTGCTGTTTGCGTTTCTGATGACTGGTTCGTGTTATTAGCTGAAGAACTCGTTCTACTCCGAGTCGAACTGCTTCGTTGGGTTGAGCTACTTGATGTTGGCGTTTGGGATCCGATAATTGTATTCCAAGCCTGTGCTCGGTCACTATCTGTCCCCCCAACCATGAAGTTATAGCTTGTTACTGGTGCACCATTTTTAGCCCAATAACTAGTTGTCATCGCACCACCAACTGTTACTTGGCGCCCATTTACCTGTGTCGTCCCTGCACGTTGACCCGTAGAAGCAACGACACTAGAAGCAATAACACTACTGTCTAATTCAAATTTTCCTGCGAACATATCCGCATTAACATTGTAAAGCGCATCAACCATATAGGCCACATATTGTGAATTATTGTGGTAGCCTGTCCAGACATACATTTCTGAGTTATCATCATTCCCAGCCCAGGTACCTAAAGTTACTCTAGGGGTTGATAGCATGAGCCACACGTCATTGACTTCATTACTTGTTCCCGTCTTACCGACAAAATCAGATGATGCTGCCTGTGGGTTTAAACCACTCAATCGACTCTTGAACGTCGTAGTATAACCAGAGTTGACAACCTGTCTCAAAAGCTGGTTCATAATACTTGCAGTTGCTTTAGAATAGACTTGAACCGGAGCCGATTCATGCTGATACACTACTGTTCCATCAGAGGCGGTAATACTCTCAACGATGTAATGTTTGTTATAAACGCCACCATTTGCCAAAGTTTGATAGGCATTGGTATTTGTCAATACTGAAATTTCAACACCACCGCCCAACGGTACACTTTCAATATCGTACATAGGAATATGATAATTCATTTTATCCATGTACGCTTTGGCATCTACACCTGCATTTCTCATCATCTTATAGGTCCAAAAAGCAGGAATGTTAACAGAACGGTCAATAGCCGTCTGTAAGTTCATCATACCAGTACCACGTCCTGAACCATACATAATCGGTTGTCCACTTGAAAAGTTCGTTGGATAATCTGAAAGGATGCTGGCAGAACCTATCAAACCTTGATCAATCGCAATACCGTAAGCTAACAGAGGCTTGATGGTTGACGCTGGCGAACGAAGGGTATCAAAGGCATGGTTATTTTGGTTGGTTGCATAATCGCGACCACCCACAAATCCTAAAATGGCTCCTGTGGCATTATCAATTAAGACACTACCTGTCTCGACATATTCGTTTCCATCATCCAAAACAGAGCCATAATTTGCCACAACAGACTGCATCGCCGCATAGATTACTTGATCAACGGTACTCTTGATCGTATAACCACCTTGACTCAATTCTTGCTTAGCCAATTCTTCATAGGAAGACTTAGTTTCATCGTTTTTCAAGTCATTTTCAGAAACCTTATCGCGTTTTACCAGATAATCAAACATAACCTCTTGCGCTTCTTCCATGACCTCGTAGTAGAGATAATCTTTCGTATCCGCCATTACAGGAGCTGGAGCAATAAAATCTTGTTTAATATCGTAAGCTTTGTAGGTTTCGTACTCTTCCTTGGTCAAGAATGATGCCCGATACATATTAAAGAGAACATCTTGATAGCGTTCAATACCGTAAACCATATCTTCATCTGATTTACGTGTTCCATCTGATGCATAGGGAGAATAAACAATCGGACTTTGAGGTAAGCCTGCAATAAAAGCAGCCTGCGGAACAGTCAAGTCTTTCGCTGGTTTACCAAAAATTCCCTGAGCCGCAGCTTCTACCCCTGCAATATTTCGTCCCTGATTATTTCGACCAAATGGAGAAACATTTAAGTAAATGGTCAAAATCTCTTCCTTGGTCATATTCCGCTCTAATGCCAAAGCCGAAACAATCTCATTAGCCTTACGCGTAAAGGTTGGAGCATCTCCGACAAGTTGCTGTTTTATCAATTGCTGCGTCAAGGTTGAACCACCGCTAGATGAACCTAGACCAACTGATCCCAGTGCCGCACGCAAAACGGCCTTAGGCACAACCCCATTGTGGGTTTCAAATGTTTCATCCTCTGTCGCAATTACAGCCTGTTTTAGATAATTCGAGACCTCTTCCGAAGTAATAGGTACACGAAGCAGATCTGAATTAACTTCCGACACCAAACTACCATCCGAATAGGTAACGGTGGAAATCCGACTAACTTCTGAAACCTTCGCTACCAGTTCCTCTGTTTTGGGAATCTTAACATCATCAAAAAGACTAACCACGAAACCAATTCCTATACCCGCACCAAAAAGACCGAATAGGAACACCAAGACAGCTACTGAATTGAATAATAATTTCAGCGTCCGAAGGAAAACTCCTACTACATCCCCTAGGCCTAGGGCACTGATTTTCTTTTTAAAATCTTGCTTATCTGATTTAGTCGCCATATTAACTCCTTATCGTTCCATTATACCAAATTTTGTTTATTTTCCGCAATTTCGTGGTATAATAGGGAGGAATTTTTTAAAATGAAGTTCGGTCCAAAAATCATATAAAATGGTTTATGGTCCTGTATATTAAACCTAAAGGAGACAGCCCACATGAACATTTTTGAAGAACTAAAAGCTCGTGGCTTGGTCTTTCAAACGACAGACGAAGAAGCCTTGGTAAAAGCATTGACAGAAGGACAGGTTTCTTATTACACAGGATACGATCCAACAGCAGATAGTTTACACTTGGGGCACTTGGTTGCTATCTTAACTAGCCGTCGCTTGCAGTTAGCTGGCCACAAGCCTTACGCCCTAGTTGGCGGTGCAACTGGTCTGATTGGCGACCCTTCCTTCAAGGATGCGGAGCGGAGCTTGCAAACCAAAGATACCGTGGACGGTTGGGTAACAAAAATCCAAGGTCAGCTCTCTCGCTTCTTGGATTTTGAAAATGGTGACAACAAGGCCGAAATGGTCAACAACTACGACTGGTTCTCAGACATCAGCTTTATCGACTTCCTTCGTGATGTTGGTAAATACTACACGGTCAACTACATGATGAGCAAAGACTCTGTGAAAAAACGGATTGAAACAGGGATTTCCTACACCGAGTTTGCCTACCAAATCATGCAGGGCTATGACTTCTACGAGCTCAATGACAAGCACAATGTGACCCTACAAATCGGTGGTTCTGACCAGTGGGGCAATATGACAGCGGGTACCGAGTTGCTTCGCCGCAAGGCTGACAAGTCTGGTCACGTGATGACTGTTCCCCTCATCACTGACTCAACAGGTAAGAAATTTGGTAAGTCTGAAGGCAACGCCGTTTGGTTGGATGCCGACAAGACTTCTCCGTATGAAATGTACCAATTCTGGCTCAATGTCATGGACGATGATGCCGTTCGTTTCTTGAAAATCTTTACCTTCTTGTCATTAGATGAGATCGCTGAAATCGAGAAACAATTTGACGCTGCCCGTCATGAACGCCTGGCTCAGAAGATTTTGGCTAAGGAAGTCGTGACATTGGTCCACGGTGAAGAAGCCTACAACCAAGCCCTTAACATCACCGAGCAATTGTTCGCTGGCAATATCAAAAACCTGTCCGCAAAAGAACTCAAACAGGGACTTAGCAACGTTCCAAACTACGCTGTACAGGCTGAAGACAACCTTAACATCGTGGAACTGCTAGTCACCTCTGGTATTGTTAACTCAAAACGCCAGGCTCGTGAAGATGTGCAAAATGGTGCCATCTATGTCAACGGTGAGCGTGTGCAGGACTTGGACTATACCCTTTCTGACAGTGACAAGATTGACGGCGAGTTAACCGTTATCCGTCGTGGGAAGAAGAAGTATTCTGTTTTGACTTATTAAGCGATGAAAAATATCAAGCAAAATCCTAAAAATCAAGAATTTTTGAACGACTACTTTGAACAAATGGCTCAGGAAGCCGGTCTTTTGCATCCTGAGTTAGACCATTTGTCTGCCGATGAACGTCAAGCATTTTTGGACCAACTCTATCGTGAGGATGAGACACGTCGTGCCAAACGCCTGAAGGAGCATCTAGAGGTGTTCTCCGACGCAGTGATTGGGGTTATCATCACCATGATGTTGCTGGAAATTCCTTTACCGAGCAACACTGTTGATACACATCACTTTTTCACTGGCATCCTCATCTTCTTTGTATCCTTTTTCATCGTGGCGGATTTTTGGTATGACAACCACAAGATTCTGGGACAGATTGAGCACGCAACCAGCAAAATCTTAATTGTTCAATTCAACTTTATGGCAGCGCTAGCCCTCATTCCCCTCTTTACTCGGTGGATGATGGAAGGCATAACCACCACGGCTGTTGTTGGTTATGGGGTCGTGACCATTGCAGTCAATCTCTGTCAATCCATTTTGAATTACTTTGTCCTACAAGAAAAGTTTGCCGACACAACATATACAAAGCGGTTTGTTTCCATGGCACACTTACGGCAATTGGTGACCGTCGCCCTTTTCAACATCGTCGTTATCCTATTTGCTTACTTTAATCCGACACTTGCCTTTTATTTCTACATTTTACGGCCAATCGTATCTTTCCTAGGAGCTGCCTTCTTCGAAAAGAAACGGCAGGAGCGGAAAGAAAAAATGGCAGTTAGAGTAAAACACATATAATTCCCAAGGAAATCCTATGTGATTTCCTTTTCTGCTAACCTAGGAGAAAAGACATGATCTGCATTTTTTGCCACCAACTCAAAGAAGAAGATATTCTCTACCAGACAGAATATTTCAAGGTGGTCTGGGACATTGACCCTATTCAAACTGGGCATCTGTTGATTATCAGCAAAGACCACTATGACACGCTCAGCCAAATCCCTCCTGCTGTTCGCTATGAATTATCGGACTTGGAAGTCTTTTTGACTGATAAACTCTGTCAAGCATTGACCATTGACGGTGTGACCATAGCCTGCAACGATCGCTTGTTTGATGCTGGCACCCATTTCCATGTCCACCTAATTCCACGCTTTCAATCAGACGGCTTCTGGGACCAAATTTCACTTGCACAAGTGCAACTAGACCTGAATAGATTTCTCAAAGCATTATAAAAAGCAGCCCGACGGCTGCTTTTTTCTTTATACCAACTCTTCTACTTCATAGATAGTATCTTCCAAGGCCTCTTGATAACCTTCCAAGTCATAGGCTACAGAGGTTTCCACCTCCGCCAACTGCTGATCCAGCTGGATTTTCACCTCTTCCACCCCATCCAAGTCCAAGAGGTGATTGGTCACGTGTTTGACACAGTTTTGACAAGACAGGTTTTTCAACTTCAAGATTTGTTTCATCGTAGTTCTCCTTTTTTATGATGCCCACAGGTACATTGCCCCGCCAAGCACCGACAAGCGATTTGCTCGGGTGCAGTCCTTTGTAACTGCGAGATTTTGCTGGCCAGATTTTCTAGGCTTTTTTGGGAAAATGTCCCTGTGTCTAGCAGTTTTTCAACCAGTTGCCCCTGTTTTGTGGAACATATGGTAGCTAGTAAGAGCTCCACCTGCCCCTGCAAATGTTCCTCTTCACTAATCAGCGGATAATAGTGGAACTTGCTAGTTTCCTTGGCCATTCTCAAATAGTTTTTCTTCCGCAACCGCCCCAAGAGTGTCTTAATGGTCGTCGCCTGCCAATCAAAGCCTTCCTGCAAGGCCTGAATAATTTCCTGAGAAGTCGCACCAGGATGGGCCCACAGGACCCGCATGACCTGCCACTCCGCAGCAGAAATTGTCTGCTCCACACATTCACCTCCCAACAATAATTTTCTAATTTTAGTTTACATTTGTAGTCAAAAATTGTCAAGAAGAAAGACTGAACACCTTGCCCAGTCTTCTCATTATTCTTAGTGAGCCAGCATCTCCTGACCAATTTCCAAACCAGTCAAACCAACAGGGTAGTATGTCGGCCAGTTTTCCAACTCTTCCAAGAGTTTTTCTTGGCTCTCTCCACCAAAATAGATATGGAAGTGACCTGTTTTAACAGGGGCGATATTGTGGTCGCTAAATTGAACATACTTATAGTTACCAGCATTTGCATCCGTTGCTTCAAACAAGAAACGAACACCACGATTTCCTTTTTTGTAGGTCAAAATCTTATAGCCCACATACTTATACGTGAATTTTTCTTTCTTATCTCCCACTACAAATTCCATGGTATTATCTGTAATGTTAATTTGATCAACATCTGTCTTGTAGCCTGTATCGTAATAAGCCTTGTACTCTTCAGCTGTCATACCACCTTTGATCTTAGCCTTGTAATCCCAGACCTGATCTAGTGTACCATCAAGCAAGTATGGATAAACAGATTGCCACTCACCTGCATAATCTGAAAGAGTACGATCTTTTACGGCACTATCTTCAAAATAACCATTATAAACAGTTTGCGCAGTCTCAGCACCTTCTTCTGGCAAAATTTCAGAACCTTCTTGGGAAGTTGTTTTTTCAAGAGCAGTCAGATTATCTTCCATAACAGAAATATAATCCTTACCATTTTTCATATCCTCATCCGTCAAACTTTCAAGAGGATTAAGAACGTCCAACTGAACCCCAGTCTCTTTGGCAAGTGTTTCTGCAACAGATTTTGACGCATTTTCTTCAAAATAGATATACTTAATACCATATTTATTAATATACTCTGTCAATTCTGCTAGACGTGATGGTGTTGGATCTTCATCCGCAGCAACACCTGTAATAGAAACTTGTTTCAAACCATAGTCCAAAGCCAAATATGCAAATGCAGTATGTTGTGTAACAAAGTATTTCTGTTTCGCAGCAGATAATGTTTCAGAATATTTAGCATCCAAAGCATCTAATTTCTCAATATAGGCTGCCGCATTTGTTTCAAAAGCATCTTTCTTTTCTGGGTATTTAGCTACCAAACTATCACGAATATTTTCTACAAGTGTGATGGCACGCTCAGGAGACAACCATACATGCGGATCATAAGCATGGCTATGGCCCTCCTCACTATGGTCGTGACCTTCATGTTCCTCCTCACCGCCAGGCAAAAGCAACATCCCCTCCGTCGCACTAATCACATTAACCTTTGTTGTATCAAGTGATTTTTCAACATCATGAACCCATGTTTCCATATTCTCATTTTCAAAAACAAAAGCATCTGCCTCTTGGATACGAGCAATATCTTTAGCTGACGGCTCATAACCATGAACCTCTGTCCCTGCCTTAACCAACAGATCAACATTTGCCTCATCACCTGCCACCTGCTTGGTGAACTCATAAACAGGATAAAAGGTCGTTACAATATTCAACTTCCCATCTTCAGTAGAAGCTGTGCTATTCCCACAAGCCCCTAAAAGCAAAGTTGAGACAGACAAGAATAATAAACCAACTTTTTTCATCTTAACTCCTTATTTTTTAAATTTTTGAACAACATTCACCAGTAAGAAAATACTAATGAAAATCAAGGTAATACTTGCACTCGCTGGGGTTTCTGCATAATAAGAAGTCAGCAACCCCATGACCATTCCAAAAAAGCCAATGCCCATCCCAGTAAAGATAACAGCTTTAAAACTCTTACCAAGTCGCAATGCAATAGAAGCAGGCAAAACCATAATTGTTGAAACCAGCAAAGCACCTGCCGCTGGAATCATTAAGGCAATAGCAACACCAGTCACCACATTAAAGGCAATGGACATAGCTCGCACAGGCAATCCATCTACAAATGCCGTATCCTCGTCAAAGGTAAGAATATACATCGGACGTAAAAACAACAATGTCAGCACGATGACAATCACAGCAATCGTAAACAAAGCAATTACCTGCTCCTGACTAATGGTCACAATCGAACCGAACAGATATTGTTCCAAGCTAAGCCCTGATTTCCCACCAGATTTATTCATGACAATGAGCGAAATAGCCAAACCAGTCGACATGAGGATAGCTGTTCCAATTTCCATAAAATTCTTGTAAATTGTCCGCAAATACTCTAAAAATACAGCTGCCACAATAACGACAAGAACAGTCGAAAGCGTTGGTGAAATCCCCAATACCAAACCAAATGCAACCCCCGCCAACGAAACATGACTAAGAGTATCCGACATCAAACTCTGCCGTCTAAGTATCAAAAAGACCCCCAAAATGGGCGAGAACAGACTCATAGCAATGATTGCGAGGAAAGCACGTTGCATAAAGTCATAATGAAATACAGATAGATCAAACATGGGCAACCTCCTCATCCGCTTCGTGGACGTTGAAACAACGCCAAGGAGACTGCTGATCACGAACTAGGTGAATATTTCGATCAGCGTATTTATTCAATTCATCGGGATCATGAGTAATCATCAATACAGATTTACCATGCTTTTTGGCTGAATGATGCATGAGCTGGTAAAAAGCATCCTTGGTCCCCGCATCCATCCCTGTTGTCGGTTCATCCAGAATAAAAATATCTGGATCAGAAGCAAACATACGCGCAATAACTGCACGTTGCTTCTGCCCACCACTCAAAGCACCTAAGCGCTTATCCCGATGTTCCCACATGCCAACTGATTCCAAACTAATCCGAACATGTTCCTCATCATGGGCTGTCAAACGACGAAACCAACCTTGTCGAGGATAACGCCCTGATTTTACGAATTCGTAAACCGTGCTCGGAAAACCAGCATTAAAACTTGCAATTTGCTGAGGTAAATAGGCCATTCTCAACTTCTTACCCTTTATACTCTTCTCAGCAATAGAAACCTTCCCTTGTTTGGGCTTCAATATCCCCAAAGTCGCCTTAATGAGGGTTGTCTTGGCTGCGCCATTCTCACCAGTCAAAGTCACAAATTCCCCACTATCAAGATAATAGCAAATATGTTCTAAAACCGGTTCTTTGTCGTAGTAAAACGACAAGTCTTCCACAGTAATATATCTCATTTATTTTCTAATCTTCTCCACTAACTCACTTAAGAATCGAGCAATTGACTCCTGCTCTTCAAGACTATAATTTTCCAAAAGCTCTTCATAAGCTTCCAAGGTATGCGCGTGATGATGAGCATGCTCTGCAGCAATAGGCTTAGCAGCCTCAGTCAAACTAAAGCGAACAATACGAGCATCCTTATCATCTCTAACCGCCACCAATAACCCCTGAGCAACTAATGACTTTGTAGCCTTCGTGATCGCAGCCTGACTAACATTCAACTCCTTAGCAATCTCAGTATTAGTATAAGCAGCCTTTTCAATAAGCATCAAAATATGCTCCTGCGTATTCGTCAACTTCACCGTGCTTTGACAAGAACCAACCAAAATCTCCAATTGATTCTCCGAACTCAAAACAATCTCGTGCAGGTACTTCTCAATTTCTAATGCAATACGATTCATAGGCATCCCCTTAACCTTTTAATTAACTTGTTAAGTATACCACATAGAAAACAAAAAAACAAGGAAAATTTACTGAAAAAGAGTATATCTATCCTATCTATCCATAGCAACTCGTAAGCCTTCTTAATAAAAAAGAAACACAATTTCTCAGTGTTCCTTCATTTCAAACTATTCTTACTATCTGTTAACAGCAGATTCCGCCTCTGTTGTAACATCCCTATACTCGAGATTAGTCAAGCTTGCATAGACATCATCGATACTATCACGATAAAAATGATCCGACTGAGCAGATAGCTTAACCATTTTATCTTTATCTAGTTTACTCGGTGCTTCTAGTGTAACAATACCATCCTTGTCAATAATCAATTTAGAGAAATTGTAAACATAGAAATCTGTTGAAGTTTTGACAAAAGAATCTTCTTTTGCATTAACATACTCATAAACAATAGCTAAATCCCCATAATAACTATTCTTCCACCCTTTAGTCTCTTGATAGTCATGACGATAAAAAATATGATGACGCTTCAAACTATACTGACTGGTAAGGTTTTTCTCTGCAAAATCTTTTTCAGCCTGCTCTCGGGCAATGGCAAGCAAGTCAGCTAGATTTTTAATTTCGCTAACAGTATCAGGAATTTTATCCAAACCAGAAACCTCAAGACTAATTTCCTTATCATCTGTCAATACATAGCCTGTATTCATGGCTAATTCTACTTTCTCTACCGAAAAAGCAATCATATCTCCATTCGAAATTGGTGTACTATTGCTTGCGGAAGGTTTCAATATATCATCACCATTCTCCCCAATAGGATAGAGAATAGTACTGTCAATACTGATTTCTGGATAATCTACCTGACCACTAATGCCAGTATAAGTAACTGCCAGCTTTTTTACCAGATCCTGAGAACTAATTTCTGTTTTTTCTATAATCCCCTATACATCGTAGGTATAGGTTTCAGATTTTATCTTACTAGCCACAGCCAATTCCTTATCCACATCAACTGTCACTTTCACCTTATCTCCATTGCTCAATGCCTCAGAGCCATCTACTGAAACAGACACCCCATCATGGACAGCATCTTGTTCCTCATCTGTTGCATCCTTCCCATAAAGTTCGGCAATCAGCTCCTCCCTATCAAGAGATACGGTTGCAGTTCCATAACCATCGTACCCCTTAAAAGAAACCTATAGATATTCTTTCGTTCCCATCTGACAAGCCGTTAACACCAAAACTGACAAGGCTACAAAACCTAATCTTAATAATTTCTTTTTCATCTTTCTCCTACAAACCAGGACTTCTCCAGTTCATTTGAATCAGCGAATAGTTGCATGGACGCCGTAACGCTCCATGTTAGCTAATTTTTCATTAGCTCGCGCATTCTGGATAGCTGCCCTTGCCGCGGCATCTTCCAAATGAGCCTGCCCTTTACGAAGTCGCTCTGCCTGATCACACAGTTGTGAAATTTGAGCATTACTCCGCGCCAATTGTTCTGCCATTCTTTCCTATCCTCTTCTCCGTTTTTTTGCATAACCTAGTCCAAGACCAGCAAGAGCCGTGTAGCCTAACAATACCAAAAGGCTTTCTTGTGAGCCTGTTTGTGGCAGCTGTCTATACTTTTCAACTCTGCTATAAGTGATTGGCTGTAGCTTAGTACCTGCAGTTTGGTTGCCATCAAAGTAGCCCACAATCTTACCAACTTTATCTGTGATAGCAATCGGTTGACCGCCTGCATCATTGATAGTTTCTCGCTGAGCCACAATCTGTGCTTGGGTATAAGCCTCCTTCACAGCCTCATATTGAGCTTTAGCATCACGTTGGTTCTTCAAGAATTGGTCCAACTTATCGATTTCAGCGTCAAGGGTTGCTTTAGCAACAGTGCGAGCAGCAATAGCTTTTGCAAGCTCCGCTTGGGCTACTGTAAGGACTTGGTCAGCATTTTTGAGTGCTGCAAGCTTAGCCAATTGTTCAGTAAGTTGCGCTTTCAATACAGTAATTTCGTCTGCAATCTTAGCTTCTTCAGCCTTCAACACCTTTACTTTCGATTAAGCTTCTGCAAGAACGACTTCGCTTGTAGACTTAGCTTCTTTCAGCTGAGCCAATTGAGTTTTCGCATCTTCAAGAGCTTTAGTCTTCGTTGCTACGTCAGCATTGAGGTTATCAACAGCTTGATTCGTATTACTTTCAGCTTCTGAGATAGCTGTTTTGGTATCTTCTACAGTTTCTTCAGCTTTTGCAAAGTTCTCATCAGTCGCTTCAGCTTTACTTGCTTCTGCGTCTGCTACAGCGCCTGTAGCTGTGCCAACAGCTTCTGCAGTCGCTTCTTCTGCAACAGTAGCATCAGCCACCACAGCAGTTTGGTCAGTCACAGCCTGGTCAGCAGCAGTCTTAATAGTAGCCACCTGATCAACCGTTGCTTCAGTCGGTGTTTCTGTTACAACAGCAGTACCATTGGTCACGATAACACCTGATACCGTCTCAATACCTGCACCACTAGCTGTCAGAGACACCTCAGGGCTCTCTACAGGGCTTGTAGGAGTATTTACAGCCTCTTCAGCATGTACACCATTTGCAATTACAAATGAGCTAAGAGTCGCTACTCCAATAGCTGTGCTCATTATCAGTTTCTTGCCCATTAATTGAGTCTCCTTTTTTAGCAATTAGGAAAGGATTGTCTGTAAAGTCAAGCCTTGTTATACTAGTATAACAAGCGAATTGTCAAGTGTTTTGTGCAATATTTTCATTTTTTGTCAAAAAAGACCTAAAAATTTTACATACTTTTCCAAGTCAACAAGAGATAAGAAGAATACCCCCATGACAAAACTTTCACCGCTTAGAGAAATCCTCAAACAGCCCCATAAAAGCTTGTCATCACCATTATCAACATACTAAAGTAGAAGTACTATAGCAAATCTAACAGTACTACAATGTCAGAAATATTCTGAGCCTAAAACCACCCTACCCGCCAGACAAAGCAAAAAAGAAACGCTGATAAATCAACGTTTCTTCATAAACTATACCGGCGGCCGGGGTCGAACCGGCACGTCCTTGCGGACACTGGATTTTGAGTCCAGCGCGTCTGCCAATTCCGCCACGCCGGCATATAGTTGAACTGGGGTAGCTGGATTCGAACCAACGCATGAGGGAGTCAAAGTCCCTTGCCTTACCGCTTGGCGATACCCCAATATTAAAATAGGCGAGTGAGGGGAATCGAACCCCCGAATGTCAGAGCCACAATCTGATGTGTTAACCACTTCACCACACCCGCCATATAACACGGGCAGTAGGAATTGAACCCACACTGAAGGTTTTGGAGACCTTAGTTCTACCTTTAAACTATGCCCGTAAAGGTATGGAGAGAGAGGGATTCGAACCCCCGAACCCGAAGGAGCGGATTTACAGTCCGCCGCGTTTAGCCTCTTCGCTATCTCTCCGAAATATAATATTAAATTAATGGCGCGAGACGGAATCGAACCGCCGACACATGGAGCTTCAATCCATTGCTCTACCAACTGAGCTACCGAGCCAAATTCTTAAAGAAATTGCGGGAGCAGGATTTGAACCTACGACCTTCGGGTTATGAGCCCGACGAGCTACCTAGCTGCTCCATCCCGCGATAATACTAAGGAGGATGTGGGATTCGAACCCACGCACGCTTTTACACGCCTGACGGTTTTCAAGACCGTTCCCTTCAGCCGGACTTGGGTAATCCTCCGAATAATATAGTCCGTACGGGATTCGAACCCGTGTTACCGCCGTGAAAAGGCGGTGTCTTAACCCCTTGACCAA
>ALKQ01000046.1 GCA_000440235.1 Streptococcus suis 10581
ATGGGCACGAGTGGAATCGAACCACCGACCTCACGCTTATCAGGCGTGCGCTCTAACCATCTGAGCTACGCGCCCAAACCAAGTTTGGGTATGAACTATGTTCAAAGCGGGTGACGAGAATCGAACTCGCGACAACAGCTTGGAAGGCTGTAGTTTTACCACTAAACTACACCCGCTTATATGGGAGTTAACGGGATCGAACCGCTGACCCTCTGCTTGTAAGGCAGATGCTCTCCCAGCTGAGCTAAA
>ALKQ01000047.1 GCA_000440235.1 Streptococcus suis 10581
ACAAACCAACCAATCGCTGTCACAATCAGGCTCTTGATTAAGTTAAAGATAAACAAAAGAATCATGAGTGGTGTTGTGACAAGCAAAATAGCTGTTCGCATAATCAAGTAGGGAAGGTTCTTTAAACCAACCAATAGAGCTCCACCTAGCCATGTTAGTCCCTTCTTCCATTTCGCTTCAGAAGGAACGGCTTGAGGGGTTACTGGGATGGGTTTACGTGGTTTATGGACATAGTATTTATATCCATTTTTTGTCACTTGTGCTTCCATAGTAGGTTCCTTTCTCATCCTTATCTCCCTCTCATTTTTGATTTATTATACCATAAATCAAGAGGGAAAACTAGTTGTTTTCGTCTTTACGTTTACGCAGTCCAACCAGGCTCGCAAACAAGGTTACTACACCTGCAAGTGACAAGCTGTAAGATGCCGCATCACCTGTGTTAGGCAATTGAGCTTTCTCTACTTTTGCCGGTGCTTGTGGTTTTGGAGTTTCTGGTTTTGGTGGCTCAGGTGTGTTCGTCACAACCTTGTTTGAGATAACAGGGTTCCCGTTGACATAGAGTGTGTACTCATTGACAACCTCGCCTGAGGCAATCCGTTTCACTGTGATATAGCCATCCGCACCGAATTCCTGATCACGTGTAATTTGCGCCAAGAACGCTTCCTTGAAACGAGTCTCAAATTTGCCTGTTTGGGCATTGTAGACTGTTTCTGTATATGATGATAAGTCATCACCTTTCTTGATAACTGTTCCATTTGGTAGAGTAAAGTCAACCTTAGCTTCAATCACAACCGATTGGTAATCATCGTGGCTGTGTTGGAGAAGGTCCACAAAGCGATACTCTTTAATATCGTAGCCACGTCCTGCTGGAATCACCCAACCTTCTAGCTTGTAAGTCACAAGGTCACCAATTTGGACAGTACCATTATTAATAGACTTACCGTCCTTATCCAGCACATCCTTATGGACGACGAGTTGTGGTACTTCGTTTGTGACGATGTTACCGTAGTAGCCATTGCCAAAATCTACCTGGTGCGTTTGGTTGGTAATTGTACCTACAAAGTCTTGTTTAATCTTGAATGACAAGTT
>ALKQ01000048.1 GCA_000440235.1 Streptococcus suis 10581
CTTATTTCTTTGTCTCAGTCTAATTTCCAGTTTTTAAGACAGACTAGAACTTACTTTGGGAATTTAGCATATGTACTGGAAAGCCTTGTAGAAAGGGAAGTTCTTGCAATTCATAAGCCTTTAAGATATAATGTATAGTAACTGTGTGAAAGGAGTAACAGCGTGACAAAGGATACGAATGAAAAAAACACGCAGTCTTCAAGCTTCCGCGATCAAATTTTACGAGATTTGGAAGAATTGAAGGTGAAACGTTTGGCGGAACAATCAGCGGATGTTCTTGTTGATAAGCGTAACGAAATTATCAACGAGCTCCAGCCTAGTCTTGCCGAAGAAAAAGCCCCCCATAGAGAGACTGAAATTGTAAAAGTAGAAGGTATTGCTTTCCCTGATTCATACTTGCCAGAAGAACAGCAAGAATCAGAAGTGATGACGGAAAGTATTGAAGAGCCAACATCAGAAACTTTGGCTACTCCAGAGAATTTTGTGATTGAAAAAGAAGCCATTTCAAGTCCGGTTCCTCAAGATACGGTGGAGCGGAACTTGGAAGAGTTACGAAACCTTGTAGCTGCTAATACTGTAGAATTTGACGAGGCTCCATCAAGCTCGTTGGTTTCCGAACCAGTTGAGCCTGTCCTTTCAGAGAAGTCTTCTTTGGAAGATACATTTTTGGAATTTCCAACGGAAGATGTATCAGCTGTAACGGGTGATACAGAGGTTATCTCACTGGAAGAAACAATTGTTGCAACGAAGGCAGTAGCTCCAGTTGCAGCGACAGAAGAGCAGATGCAACCAACACAGTCTAGACGATCATCGTCGCACAGAGCAAACAAGCAACGTCGCAAAAAACAGGATAAAGCCGCTAAACGCATTGTCTCTGTTATCATGTCGATTATTGTAGTGGCGGTTCTAGTGACAGGTCTTACTGGCTATATGTGGGTAAAATCTAGTCTGGAACCAGTTAATGCAAAAGCTACAGAAGCTATTCAGGTAGAGATTCCAGAAGGATCTTCAACTTTAGAAATTGGTAAAATTTTAGTCGATAACAAGTTGATTAAGAATGCTACTATTTTTAATTACTACTCTAAAATTAAGAGCTATAATAATTTCCAAAGTGGTTTTTATAATTTAAAACAAAATATGTCTGTGGATGACATCGCCAAAGCACTTCAAGAAAGTGGCACTCCGACAGCTCAAAAAGAAGCCGCAGGTAAGATTTTGATTGTTGAAGGGTATACACTGACACAAATTGCTCAGGCTATTACAGATAATACCAAGACAGAAGATAAAAATGATAAAACACCATTTACCACAGAACAATTTATGGCTACTGTGACCAACCAAGATTTTATTAATCGAATGGTTGCTACTTATCCAAAATTGTTTGCCAGCTTACCAGCTGCTAATAGTGGAGTTATTTATCAGTTGGAAGGTTACCTCTTCCCAGCGGTTTATGAATACAGCGACGAAACAACTATCGAAGAGCTCGTTGAGCAAATGATTGCCGCGATGGATAATCGTTTACAACCATATTATGAAACGATTGCTGCTAAGAATTTGACTGTAAATGAAGTTCTTACCTTGGCATCTTTGGTCGAAAAAGAAGGTTCTACTGATGAAGATCGTCGAAACATTGCAAGTGTCTTCTTTAACCGCTTGAATGCAGCAATGCCTCTACAATCCAATATTGCAATCTTGTATGCTCAGGGTAAACTTGGTCAAGAAACAACTCTAGCAGAAGATGCCGCGATTGATACATCAATTGAGTCACCATACAACATTTATTGGACACCAGGATTGATGCCTGGACCAGTGGATAGTCCAAGCCTTTCGGCTATCGAGGCAGTGATTAATGCCAACACGACAGACTATCTTTACTTTGTAGCAGATGTTACAACTGGAAGTGTTTACTTTACAAATAATATTGATGAACATAACCAAAACGTTGCTAAGTATGTAAATGCACATCTTGATAATGAGTAAATTCTTACAACAAAATTATGTGGTTTTCCACATAATTTTGTTTTCATGAAAAATAAAAGAAAAGGAAAGACAAATGGCAGAAAAAACATATCCAATGACCTTGGAAGAAAAGGAAAAATTAGAAAAAGAACTAGAGGAACTAAAGTTAGTTCGTCGACCAGAAATTGTTGAACGTATTAAAATTGCTCGTTCTTACGGAGACCTTTCAGAAAACTCTGAGTACGAAGCAGCTAAAGATGAACAGGCTTTTGTTGAAGGTCAAATCTCAACAATCGAAACAAAGATTCGCTATGCTGAAATCGTAAACAGTGATGCAGTTGCTGCGGATGAAGTGGCAATTGGTAAGACTGTGACTGTTCAAGAAGTTGGTGAGACCGAGGAAGAAGTCTATCATATCGTTGGTGCTGCAGGTGCAGATGCCTTTGCAAATAAGATTTCAAATGAAAGCCCAATTGGCCATGCTTTGATTGGTAAAAAAACAGGAGATGTTGCAACAATTGAAACACCTGTTGGTAGTTATGATGTAAAAATCTTGAAGGTTGAAAAAACGAAATAAGGTGTGGAGAGGGTCGACAGATCCTCTCTTTTTATTCACGAAGGTGCTAAAAAAGATTGGAAATTCCAATCTTTTAGTGTTTATTATCTAGAACGTTGTTTTCCTGCATTACGGTTTCTCTTCTTGTTAGATGTCTTTTCTTCAATAACTGCTGAAGCAGTTGGAGTAACGTCCTTCGTTTTACGAGGAGTTGCTGACACTGTGATATTTTTGAATTCCTCTTCCACTTGTTTACGAATACGAGGTTTCAAAATGAAGTTTGTAATAGCTTGTTGAAGAATGCCGAAGAGACCACCGACAACCCAGTAGAGAGTCACTCCAGCAGGAGACCCAAATGAGAACATCATGATCATAATTGGATTCATCAGAGCCATGGTTTTCATTTGTTTTTTCTGTTCTTCATCCATGCCGACTTGCATTAAGAGCGATTGGGCATAGTATAAAATACCAGCAACAACTGTCAAAATCAGGCTAGTTGAACCTAAATTAATACCAAGGAAAGTAGCTTCTGAAATTCCTGGTGTATGGCGAGCCGCAAAGTAGATTGCAGAGAAGAATGGCATTTGAATCAGCATCGGCAAACAACCAATTCCGCCGAGCATGCTCACACCGTATTGTTTTTGAGTTGCAAAATACTCTTGTTGCGCAGCAAGTTGCTCTTCTTGAGAGCTTGCATTTTTCATGCGCTCCTGGATTGGGCCTAAAATCGGTTTGAGATAATTCATCTTCTCAGATTGGATAGCAGCTTTCCAAGATTGGTAAATTCCCAATGGGAGGATGATGAATCGAACCAATAAGGTGACGATGATAATAGCAAGACCAAATCCTAGAGCTTGATCTTCTGCAAAAAAGCGAATCAAGTTGGACATTGGTTGTCCCAACCAATCCCAAATGGGACCTGTAGGATTTCCGCTTTTATCAGTTTGAACACAACCAGATAAGAAAAGAAGAGTTGATAAGGCCATGCCTGACAAGATGAGTAGACGTTTATTTTTCAATTTTTTTCGTTCCTTTGTTTTTTTCAGTATACTCTCTATTTTACTTTTTTTGACGGAAATATACAAGTTTTATCTATAGCTAACCTGAAAATCCTTATAGTCTTCGAAGTTGGCTAGGGTGACATCTAGATAGGTGACTTTGGCCATACGAGAAGGCCCTTTCCGAATTTCATGGATAAAATAGCTGAGCTTCTCAGCATTATCTGACTGAGCTAAAATAGTGACAGTTCCGTCATCATTATTCCAAACTCTGCCGTAGATGTCGCCTATTTCCACAGCTAAAAATTGAACAGACCAACGAAAGCCGACTCCTTGCACACGACCAGATGCAATCATTTTTACCTTTCGCATAAGTTTCTCCTTTTGACAAGACATTTACTTTATTATATCATGGTTGGGTAAGACTGTTCAAAAATCAAGATAATTGATTTAGCCGTTGGGAAATTGAAGTTGCTGAGCAGTAAAAGAAAAAGGGGCATTCATGGAGATCATTCGCTCAAAGGCCAATCATTTGGTCAAGCAGGTTAAGAAATTACAACAGAAAAAATACCGTACTTCTTCTTATTTGATTGAAGGTTGGCATTTGTTGGAGGAAGCTTTGGCAGCCAAAGTACCTATTGAACATATCTTGGTATCAGAAGAACATGTTCATCGGGTTGCTGGCTTATCCAATGTAACAGTTGTCAGTTCAGATATTATGCAGGATTTAGCAGACTCACGGACACCGCAAGGGGTAGTAGCTCAACTGTCCTTACCAAATCAGACCTTACCCGATGTCTTAACAGGAAAATTTTTGGTTCTGGAGGATGTGCAGGACCCTGGAAATGTTGGTACCATGATTCGTACAGCTGATGCAGCTGGTTTTGATGGAGTATTTCTATCGGATAAGTCGGCAGATATTTACAATATGAAAGTTCTGCGTTCCATGCAAGGGAGTCATTTCCACTTGCCAGTTTATCGGATGCCGATGACTGCTATTTTTTCTGCTTTAAAAAGCAATCAGATACAAATCTTGGCAACAACCCTCTCTAGTCAGTCGGTTGACTATAAGGAAGTTACGCCAAATCCGAGTTTTGCCTTGGTCATGGGAAATGAAGGTCAAGGAATTTCAACTTTTGTAGCCGATGAGGCTGATCAACTTGTCCATATTACCATGCCAGGGCAGGCGGAAAGCCTCAATGTAGCCATTGCGGCGGGTATTCTATTGTTTAGCTTTATTTAAGCCAATTGTACTATAGTGTGGTATAATAATCCAACGAGGTTAACGAATGGTTGCATATAAACAAGATAAAGAATACATGCATTACGTGGGGCACTTGATTGCCACACCCAAGGTGCAAAAATTGGGGAAGATTCCTCATCATTATTACTCCACGCGCTTGGAACATTCCATCAATGTCTCTTATACAAGCTATAAGATTGCGAAAAAATTTGGTTGGGATGCCAAGTCAACAGCTCGTGGTGGTCTATTGCATGATTTATTCTTCTATGACTGGAGAGATACCAAATTTAACAAGAGCCATGCTTGGGTTCATCCACGAATTGCTAAACGCAATGCTCAGAAACTCATTCAACTCAATAAACTAGAAGAAGACATCATTGTGAAGCATATGTTTGGTGCGACAATCGCTCCTCCTCGCTACAAGGAATCCTGGATTGTGACATGTGTGGATAAGTATTGGGCAGTAAGAGAGTGGAGTCTGCCCTTACAACACAAGTGGAAAAATCGTAAGGTCTTTCGGTTTCAATAAGATGATTTAAAGGAGAATAGTATGAATAACGATTCATTTATTATTAATCAGGTGGATAATACCGCCCTCAACCGTTTCTTCGGTAAAATTTATGGTGTGGTTGCCATGGGAATTGGTCTGTCAGCTCTAGTTTCTTTCTTGGCTGTGACCGTCTTTCAATCTTTATTACTTAGTCTGCTGAGTGCAGGCTCCATCATCATGATGCTGATTATGATTGGTCAGATTGCCTTGGTTGTTTCTGCTTCAGCAATGGCAGCTAAAAATAGCCCGATGGCTCTACCAATGTTTCTTGCCTACTCAGTAACAAATGGGATTACCATCAGCATGATCTTGATGTTCTATACCAGCGAAACAGTTGTTCTTGCCTTTGTGTCAGCGGCTCTTATGTTTGCTATCATGGCTGTAATTGGGATGACAACGAAGAAGGATCTTTCTGGTATGGCTCAGGCATTGCGTGCAGCTCTATGGGGAATTATTATTGCAAGTGTTATTAATATCTTCCTTCGTAGCTCTGGTCTAAGCTTTATGATGTCTATCATTTCTGTTTTGGTATTCTCAGGTTTGATTGCTTATGACAACCAACGTATCCGCAATGTTTTCGAACAAACTGGTGGTAATGTTGGCCAGGGTTGGGTCGTATCCATGGCGCTTCAGCTCTATCTTGACTTCATCAACCTCTTCCTCAACCTACTCCGTATCTTTGGTGGTTTGAGTAGAGACTAATTATGACATATAAAAAAGAGGGTTGCCCTCTTTTTTTATATGTCGTTTGTTATGCTAGAGCTCCCATTGGATCCCATGGGGCAAGGACTTGTGGTTGAGCTTGATAAGCTGCTAGTTCTTCTTGTGTGAGGAATTCTTTTCGGACAACAATCTGATAAGTGTACTCATCCATCCAGCTATCTGATGCAACGAAGTATCCCTTGTCACCAACCTTGTCTCCCCAAGAGTTTTCCACTTTCCATTTGAGAGGTTGCTCATTGTCATCTAAATCAACACCAGTTAAGACCATAGCGTGGGTCATCAAGCTTTCGGAGTAGTCTAATCTTCCAGCCTTGTCTTGATGGAAATGGATACCCAGACCTGAAGAGAAGTCGTAGGTGTTGGTTGCCATAATACCAGTTTGACGGTTGCTGCTTTGACCGACATCGGAACCAAACCAAACGGACTCACCAGCTTTGAGTTGAGCAATAGCCAGTTCTTTAAACCGGTTCATTTCTACATTGAGATAGCGGACAGCAGGGGCACCAACAACGTTCCCCAACAATTCGACTGTATAAGATTTATTGTAAGGTTTATCAGTAGTTGGAGCGTTGATAATGGAGACATAGTCAGATAGTTTCAAACCAACGTATTTCTCGTAGAATGCCTGAGGTGTCACATTTGTATCGCGGTGATAAACATTGTCTTTATCTCTATATGCAAAATCAAAGCTACGTGGAGGGAGTCCAAGGTTGACGGCTAGGAAGTTAAAGATTTCTTGAAGTAAGTTTTCTTTTTGTATTTGAACTTCTTCCGAGGAAGCTCCTTTGGCAAGGAGGTCTCGCAAGATTTGTGCATCTTGACGGAGCAATTTGTTAAGGTACTGATTGAGCTCACGGCTGGCACTGGATGAGATAGATTCTGGATAGACGGATTTCGGTACCACACCATATTTTTCAAATAGGGCAACAACCATATCCCATTGACCGCCATCTTGTTGAGGGGTATCCAATAAGAATTTTACCTTACGGCTACCAATTTCTTGGTCAGCTGTAGCAATGATTTGTTCGAGGAACCAGTTGGACTTTTCATATTTATCCCAAAAGAAGGTATGAGCCTGTGATAGCTCAAAATTCTCCAGTTTGAAGTCAGAGATGAGTTTGTGGCGGAAGGTGTTTAATGCAGCAAACATCCAGCAACGTCCAGAAGCCTTTTGGTTTGAAACAGCGTCCTTTGTCAAGTCGATTGAAAAGACATAGTCATTGTCGATGGCGCTTTGGCGTGTTTCTAAGGATTTCAAAAGTCCGTTGTGGCTAACGGCATTTTCGGTTGCCTGTAGGCTGGGATTAGCTAGATAGTTGGCATACAAGCGTTCTGTAAAATCAAAATCTAATGTTGACATATATTACTCCTTTTTTAATGATAATCACATTATAGCGCTCGTAATTTATTTTGCAAGTATTTGGTGGAGTTGAAAGCTACAGTTCCTCACATATTTGTGATATAATAAGAAAAATATTTGATGAGGTAGAGATATGACCAAGACACCATTTGTTAGTAAAGAAATTTTGGATACCATTACGGAGCAATTTCCGACTCCCTTTCATTTGTATGATGAAAAAGGCATTCGTGACAAGGCGCGTGCTCTCAATGCAGCTTTTTCATGGAACAAAGGCTTTAAGGAATATTTTGCGGTCAAAGCAACACCGACACCAGCCATTTTAAAAATTCTTCAAGAAGAGGGCTGTGGAGTGGACTGTGCGACGGATGTAGAAGTGCTGATGAGTGAAAAAATGGGCTTCAAGGACATCATGTTCACATCAAATGATACGCAAGCCCAAGAGTTTGTATATGCTCGTAAAGTTGGTGCAACAATCAACTTGGATGCCTATGAGCATATTGAGTTTTTGAAAAATGTTGCTGGGATTCCAGAAACCGTCTGCCTCCGTTACAATCCTGGAGGAGTCTTCTCGCTGGGAACGGATATTATGGACCATCCTGAAGAGTCTAAGTTTGGGATGACCAAAGACCAGCTGATGAAGGGCTACAAGGAGTTAAAAGAGCTAGGTGTCAAGCAGTTTGGTATTCATGCCTTTCTGGCTTCGAATACAGTAACAAATGACTACTACCCTGTCTTAGCTCGTCAACTCTTTGAATTGGCCTTGGAAATTCGTGAGGAAACAGGTGTGACCTTGGACTTCATCAACCTATCAGGTGGGATTGGAGTCAACTATCGTCCTGAGCAAGAACCAAACGACATTGCTGTCATTGGTGAGGGTGTCCGTAAGGTTTATGAGGAAATTCTCACGCCAGCTGGTATGGGACATATTAAAATCTTTACAGAATTGGGTCGCTTTATGTTGGCGCCACACGGTCACTTGATTACAAAGGTGCTCCATCGTAAGGAAACCTATCGGACTTATATTGGTGTCGATGCATCAGCAGCCAACCTCATGCGTCCAGCCTTTTACGGAGCATATCATCACATCACAAATGTGACACGTCCAGATGCCCCAATCGAAGTGGTGGATGTGGCAGGCTCTCTCTGCGAAAACAACGACAAGTTTGCGGTTAATCGTGAATTACCACGGGCAGAAGTAGGAGACACCTTGGTCATTCATGACAGTGGGGCCCACGGCTTCTCCATGGGCTACAACTACAACGGTCGTCTGCGTTCCTCTGAAATACTTTTACAGGAAGATGGCACAGCGCGTATGATTCGTCGTGCTGAAACTCCTGAGGATTATTTCGCGACCATTTACGGTTTTGATTTTGACAGGTAAGTCTTGGAAAAGCCTTCTGAATTTGGTATAATAGATTCATTAAGAGATTGTCGCAAGGCAATTCCGAATGAATTATTTTTAGAAGAGTCAGGAGATTGACAAATGAACTTAGGTTTAGCAATTTTACTTATTGTATTGGCATTTGCAGGTGGTGTAGCCTTGGGTATTTACTTGTCACGCAAACAAGTGGAAAACTACATTGCTGATAAGCCAGTTTTGGATGAAAATGCTTTGCGTTTGATGATGAGCCAAATGGGGCAAAAACCAAGCGAAGCAAAAGTACAACAAGTACTTCGCCAAATCAAGAGCCAACAAAAAGTGGCAAGCAAGAAAAAATAATCAAACTGGGACTGGGATATTCATTCCCAGATCCCATTTTTTGAGCAGAAAAGAAAGGCTAGTCAGATTTTCTGGCTAATCTCAGTATTATGGATAATCGACCAATAGGTTTTTTAGATTCAGGTGTGGGGGGATTAACGGTTGCGCGTGAATTAATGCGCCAACTTCCCCATGAAGAAATCGTTTATATAGGGGACTCGGCACGGGCACCTTATGGACCCCGTCCAGCGGAACAAATCAGAGAATATACTTGGCAGTTGGTCAATTTCCTTTTGACAAAAAATGTAAAAATGATTGTCTTTGCCTGCAATACGGCAACAGCGGTAGCCTGGGAAGAAGTCAAGGAAAAGTTGGATATTCCTGTTTTGGGTGTTATTTTACCAGGTGCTTCGGCAGCTATTAAGGCAACGCAAACTGGTAAGGTTGGTGTCTTAGGAACGGCTATGACCATTCAATCAGATATTTATCGACAAAAGATTCAGGCCCTTTCTCCAGAAACGCAGGTAGACAGTCTGGCTTGTCCCAAATTTGCACCACTGGTTGAGTCCAATAGCCATCAATCCAGTCTTGCTAAAAAGGTTGTTTATGAGACACTTCGCCCGCTTGTTGGGAAAGTGGACACTTTGGTTTTGGGCTGCACCCATTATCCTCTGCTTCGCCCCATCATCCAGAATGCTATGGGCAAGGATGTCAAGCTGATTGACAGTGGGGCAGAGTGCGCGCGAGATATTTCTGTTTTATTAAATTATTTTCAAATCAACCGCAGCCGTACCGAACAGGATACTCAGCACAGATTTTACACAACAGCTAGTCCGGCAGCTTTTAAAGAAATAGCTGAAAGCTGGATGGGCATTGATATTCATGTGGAGCATGTAGAACTATGACAGACAAGATATACGAATACAGAGATGAGCACAATTGGTTTATCGGAAAAGCCAGCTTTGCCAATCTATTTGGTTCATTTGGTGAAAATGGAAGAGAGCAGGAAATTTACCAGATTGGTCAATTGTTTGACAAACTAATTGCTGGCAATTATGAAGATGAGAATTTTAACCAGTGTGTCAACATTGAAGTGATCAAACTTCAGTCGGACTTTGCCCTCTTCCAATTTGCCTGTGATATTTTGAATGAGTTAAACAATCGTCAATTCAAGGTTCTCCAACACCAAGGGGCTATCTTAGTGACCGAGGGAGATAAGCTAATCCTGGTTCATTTGCCAAAGGATGGTGTGGCTATGTCCGATTTTTTCGGTCAAGACAAGGGATTGGCAAGCGTGGGAGATACCATCTTGATTGCCACTAAAAATGAAGGCAAGACCAAGGAATTCCGTAAGTTTTTTGAACGATTTGGCTACCAAGTTGAGAACCTCAACAACTATCCTGCCCTGCCAGATGTAGCAGAAACAGGTATGACTTTTGAGGAAAATGCACGGCTTAAGGCTGAAACCATAGCAGAGCTGACAGGCAAGATGGTCTTGGCAGATGATTCGGGTTTGAAGGTTGATGCACTTGGCGGACTGCCAGGGGTCTGGTCTGCTCGTTTTTCAGGACCAGACGCCACAGATGAGCTCAATAATGCCAAACTCTTGCACGAGTTGGCCATGGTCTTTGACCTGAAAGATCGTTCTGCTCAGTTCCACTGCACCCTAGTTATGGCGGCTCCAAATCGTGATAGTTTGGTTGTCGAAGCGGACTGGGAAGGTTTTATCGGTATGGACCTCCGTGGGGAAAACGGGTTTGGATATGATCCACTTTTCCTCGTAGGTGAAACAGGTAAGACCTCGGCAGAATTAACCCTAGAAGAAAAAAATAAGATTTCCCACCGTGCACAAGCACTAGAAAAATTAGTGGAGGCATTTCCAGTATGGCAGGAGCAAGCAAAACAATCCTAGTCATGAGTGATTCTCATGGGGATAGACAGATTGTAGAGGATATTAAACATCATTATATTGGCAAGGTCGATGCCATCTTTCACAATGGTGATTCGGAGCTGGATAGTCAAGATAGTCTTTGGGATGGTATTCATGTGGTTAATGGCAACTGCGACTATTTTGGCGGTTATCCAGACCAGCTCATTACTCAATTGGATGATGTGACCATTGCCCAAACCCATGGACACCTCTATGGTATTAACTACGGCTGGCAACGCTTGGATTATTGGGCACAGGAAGTGGATGCGGATATTTGTTTGTATGGGCATTTGCATGTACCTGATGCGGAAGTGCGTGGCAAGACCCTCTTCCTCAATCCTGGCTCCGTTAGTCAACCTCGTGGTTTGGTCAGAGAATGTCTCTATGCTCTTGTGACCATCTATGATAATCACTTCCATGTGGATTACTACAATCGACAGCACCAACTTTACCCAGCATTGACAAAGGATATTTCAAGATGATTGCAAGAGAATTTGAAGCCTTTTTATTGGACCAGGAAGAAACTTTCTTGACACCAGCGGATAAATTGGCAGTAATTATTGATACGCATAATATTGACCATGCAAAACTGTTACTCAGTCACATGACCTATTCACGCGTACCTGTGGTAACAGAAGATGGCCGCTTTTTTGGAACCATCGGCTTGACGGAAATCATTAAATATCAAGCTGAAAATGAACTATCGGATGATGAGTTAAACAGAGATATTTCTGTGATTGTAAAGACAGATGAAGAGACTGTTGGTCTGGATTATGATTTGACAGAAGTGATGCGCAAGCTAGTAGATCAATCTTTCTTACCCGTCCTTGGGGAAAATAGAGAATTTATAGGAATCATTACACGAAAATCCATCTTAAAAGCAATCAATGCTCTCTTGCATAATTTCCCCCTAGCATCAAAAGAAGGCAAGAAATGAAGCAGGCGATTGAATCTTTTATCCAGAGCAAAAAGGTCAGTGTCAACAGCCAAAAGTCCTATACCTATGACCTGCAGCAGTTTGTGACAGTAACAAGGGGGGAGATTAGCCAACAGTCTCTTTTGGTCTATCAGCAGTCTCTTCTAGACTTGAAACCTGCTGCTCAGAAAAGAAAAATGTCAGCGGTCAATCAATTTCTCTACTTTCTTTATGAAAATAATCTCCTGGATCGTTTTTATAAATTACAAACGATGTCAGGTCCAGCCAGCGTCAAAAAGAAACTGGAGCGTGAGGATTTAACTCTCCTCTTTCAAGAAAGTCCTTGGCTTGATGGGCAACTGATTGCTCTTTTGATTGCCTTACTAGGGCTGACTCCTAGTGAAATAGCAGAGCTGACTAGTCAGCAGGTCAATCTGGATTTTCAAGTCCTGACAGTTGAGAAGGGAGCAACCAAGCGCGTGCTCACTCTGCCCAAGGAATTGATACCCTATATGGAGTCCCATCTGTCTGGACGCTATGTCTTCGATAAGAAGGGACAGACCTATTCTCGTCAATGGTTTTTTAATCGTCTGACAGAATTTGTCCAGTCCATCGGTAAGCCTGATTGGACAGCCCAAAAATTGCGGGAGCAGTATATTCTAAAACAGATAGACGAAGGAAAAGTCTTGGACCAAATCGCCAAGCAGTTGGGACTGAAAACAAGCATGAGTTTGGAAAAATTTAGATAATGGATATAAAATTAAAAGATTTTGAAGGGCCCTTGGATCTCTTACTGCATCTGGTGTCCAAGTACCAAATGGATATTTACGAGGTTCCAATTACAGAGGTCATTGAACAATATCTGGCCTATATTGCGACCTTGCAGGCCATGCGCTTGGAGGTGGCAGGAGAGTATATGGTCATGGCCAGTCAATTGATGGTCATTAAAAGTCGTCGATTATTGCCGAAGGTTGTTGAGCAAATTGATCCCGAAGATGATCCTGAAATGGACCTCTTGGACCAGTTGGAAGAATACCGCAAGTTCAAGCTTCTCAGTGAGAAATTAGGAGAGCAACATGATGAACGGGCCAACTATTTTTCAAAACCCAAATTAGATTTGATCTATGATGATGTACAGTTAGCCAAGGATAAGACCGTCATTGACATTTTCCTAGCTTTTTCTAAAGTAATGGCTGAAAAACAGGCAAGCCTTCGTCAGTCTCATGCGACCATTGCCCGTGATGAATATAAAATCGAAGACATGATGGACTTTGTTCGCAGTCGTTTCGAGACAGTTCCACGCCTTGAACTCCGTCAGCTTTTTCAAGAAAGTCAAGATGTCAATGAAATGATTACGATCTTCCTTGCGACTTTGGAATTGGTCAAGGTTCATGAAATCGTCTTGGAGCAGACAGAGACTTTTGGAGATATTTATCTAGTAAGGAGTGAAGATGAATCGCTTAGCTGAAATCGAAGTCCTGCTCTTTGTGGCAGGTGAGGATGGCTTGACGTTACGAAATTTGGCAGAGATGTTGGAATTGCAGCCCACAGCTGTTAGCCAGCAATTAGAGAAACTTAGTGAGAAATATATGGCAGACAAAGCCTCAGGCTTAGCCATCTTAGAGTCTTCCAATCGCTACAAGTTGGTTACTAAAAAAGAATATGCAAACCTTTTGCGAATCTATGCCAAAACACCAATCAATCAGACTATGTCACGGGCTCTTTTGGAAACCTTATCAATCGTAGCCTACAAGCAACCCATTACTCGGATTGAAGTTGATGATATTCGCGGAGTCAATTCCAGTGGTGCCATCAGTAAATTACAGGCCTTTGACCTCATTCGTGAGAACGGTAAGAAAGAGGTTCTTGGCAGACCAAATCTCTATGTGACAACGGATTATTTCCTAGATTACATGGGAATTAATAGTCTAGAAGAATTGCCTGATGTGTCTGAAATAGATTTGATTCAAGAAGAAACAGAGCTATTCGTAGAAAGAAATGAGTTAGAAAATGAGAATTAATAAATACATTGCCCATGCTGGAGTTGCCAGTCGTCGTAAGGCAGAAGAATTGATAAAACAAGGACTAGTTACTGTAAATGGTCAGGTTGTTCGTGAGTTGGCAACGACTATTAAGTCTGGAGATATTGTAGAAGTAGAAGGACAACCAATCTACAATGAAGAGAAAGTTTACTACCTCCTCAATAAACCACGTGGTGTCATTTCTAGTGTGTCAGATGATAAGGGCAGAAAGACGGTTGTGGACTTGTTGCCAACAGTTAAGGAGCGGATTTATCCTGTTGGTCGTCTGGACTGGGATACTTCAGGTGTTTTGATCTTGACCAATGACGGTGATTTTACAGATGAGATGATCCACCCTCGTAATGAGATTGATAAGGTTTACTTGGCGCGTGTCAAAGGAGTTGCCAACAAGGAAGTTTTGCGTCCCTTGACCCGTGGTGTTGTCATTGATGGCAAAAAGACTAAGCCTGCGGTGTACGAGATTATTAAGGTGGACCCTGTTAAGAACCGCTCAGTTGTGGAATTAACAATCCATGAAGGTCGAAATCACCAGGTTAAGAAGATGTTTGAGGCTGTCGGCTTGCAGGTAGATAAGCTGTCTCGTACTCGCTTTGGTAATCTTGACTTGACCGGCCTACGTCCAGGAGAATACCGCAAGCTCAACAAGAAAGACATCAGTAAACTACATACCCTGGCTGTTACTAAGCCAGTTAAAAAATAATGACTAGACTCTTGATCGGCTTGGTCCGATTCTATCAGAAATTTATTTCCCCCCTCTTTCCACCTTCCTGTCGCTATCAGCCGACTTGTTCAAGTTACATGATAGAGGCCTTACAGAAACATGGGCTCAAAGGCTTTTTGATGGGGTTGGCTCGAATTGGTCGCTGTCATCCCTTTGTGGAAGGTGGGGAAGATCCTGTGCCGGACAGGTTTAGTTTGAAAAGAAATAAGCAGAAGTAGGGCAGCCTACTTTTTGTTTTGTATAAATATAGGTTTTTAGGTTGCCTTTAGTACTCTCTCAAAAGGTTTGGGAACCTTTGAAGGCTGGAGATAGGGCGAACTCTGAGAAGCGAGGTTGGTCTTTTTGCCCAGCCTCCGCTCGTCGAAGGAATCAAAAGTAAACCAAATGACTCTCCTTTTTGTTACAGACAAGACTATACTTATCCGAGTTCATTGAGTATTGGGCTTAGTGGACTATCATAAAAAACGAAGAAGCAGTAGTGGCTGAAGAGGTACTCTTTTTTTACCCCTATTCGCTGCTATTTTTAGTTAAAATGGAAAAAAGTGAGAATACTCAAAGGCGAATATTGTTGGTAAGGTAGTTGCATATTTATGCTAAATCGTGCTATACTATTCAAAATAAATAAATGGGGTAGGGATATGAAAAGAATGAAAAACATCGCTTTAACTGGTATCGGTCTGCTTTCTATTGCAACGTTAACGTTAACAGCTTGCCAAACTAAAGAAAAGACGAGCAATGTTGCTCTGACATTTAACTCAGAAGTGACACACGAAGGACAAACTATTGAAGGCGGAAGTCTCAAATATGCCTTGGTAGCTTCGGCACCTTCGACCGGTATCTTAATTGATGAATTATCGCAAACGGCGGTAGACTCAACCTTTGCAGACATGGTTGATATTTCTATGTTTGGATATGATTCAGCTCGTACGTTAGACGATTCAGGCCTTGCTAAGGCAGAGTTTGATGTAGACGCAAAGACAGTTACCGTTAGTTTGACAGGCAAGGACTATAAGTGGTCCGATGGGCAAGCCTTCACCATCGATGATTATATTTTCACAATCGAACAACTAGCTAGTCCAGACTATACAGGGGTTCGTGCAGATACTACCTATACAAATATCATTGGCTTTGAAGAATTTCAGGCTGGAACAGCAAGTGAAATTTCAGGTGTTAAGAAGGTTGATGATTATACAGTAGTCCTCTCAGTGAAAGACATGTCTCCATCCATGATGTATGCTGGTGGTGGAGTACCTTATTTAGTCATGCCGAAACACATTTTTAAAGACATTGCAGTCAAAGATTGGGAATCAAGTGAGTATTCTCGTACGGCAAAAGTTGTCGGTATGGGCCCTTATAAGGTCAAGGAAATTGTCAATGGCGAGTCGGTGACCTATGTACCAAATGAGTACTACTTTAAAGGGAAAGTTAAGCTAGATAGTTACAGGATTGATATTGTTTCACCAGATACGATTGTTGCAGAAATGAAAGCAGGCAATTATGATATTGCTGATATGCCAACAGATCAGTACGAATCTTACAAGGACTTATCTAATATTACTTTGCTAGGTAGTCTGGATGGTATTTACAATTATATTGGCTTTAATCTTGGTAAGTACGATGATGCTAGTGGTAAGAATGTGACCAATCCTAATGCTAAGATGAATAATGTTAAATTGCGTCAAGCAATGGGATATGCGTTGGACAATGCGGTGATTGGAGAGAAATTATATAATGGCTTGTATCACCCGACAAACTCACTAATTATCTCTTTCTTTGGAGATGTTCACGATTCAGAACTAGCTGGCTATAGCTATAATCCTGAAAAGGCTAAAAAACTTCTCGATGAGGCAGGATATAAAGACGTAGATGGAGACGGTATGCGTGAAGATGCTGATGGAAAACCGCTTACCATCAGTGTTGCAGCACAGAAATCAACCGAAACGCAAGAAACCATGGTACAGCAATACCTTACATGGTGGAAAGAAATTGGTTTGAATGTGGAACTCTATACAGGAAGAACTATTGAGTACAATACTTTCTATGAATCAATTGCTGCCAATGATGAGGGGATTGATGTCTATCTTGCTGCTTGGATTGCCGGCCTAGATCCAGACCCGACATCATTGTGGGGACCTGAAGCGATGTACAACTATACTCGCTTCGTTTCAGATGAAAACACAGCACTTTTAAATAAAATTACCTCTGCTGAGTCATTTGACGAACAGAAAAATATTGAAAACTACAAAGCTTGGCAAGAATATGCCTTCGAGCAAGCCTTTGCAATTCCAACCTTTGAACGTGAAAGTATTACTGCCGTTAACAAACGCGTTAAATATTACGACGTTTATATCGGTTCGGACAGTAAATTAAGCCATGAAAATCTTGAGTTGACTGCGGAAAAAGGGATTGCAGCAGAATAAATGTAAGAAAGGGGAGTTTATTTGCTCTCCTTTTTCATTTTCTATGAAAATTTGAAAAAAATGGGGCAAAACTCTTGATTTTCAGCCTTCTTTAAGCTACAATAGTATCACGATTTCATTGATTTAACTCAAACCTGTTGTGAGTTAAGTGAATGAATCATCATTCACCATGCTGTTTGCTGAGCTTGACTCCGGGCAGTGTGGCTATTTTTTTGTCTTTCTTGCCATAGGAGACAGTCGAGTCTTTTTACTCAATGAAAATCAAAAAAAGAAACTAGAAAACAAGCATGGTATACAGCAAAATGAAGCTGACATGGTTTGGATTTGATTTTCGAGGGTATTCGTGTTTAGTGAAATGTCACCAGAGAGGTCCTTATGAATATTGAAACATTAGAGTATATAGAAGAAACAGCCAAAAACCACATTGTCTTATTTGAACCACAGATTCCACAGAATACAGGCAATATTGCTCGAACTTGTGCTGCAACCAATAGTCCTCTCCATATCATTAAGCCTATGGGATTTCCAATTGATGACCGTAAGATGAAACGTGCAGGACTAGATTATTGGGATAAGTTAGATGTTCGCTTCTATGACAATTTAGCAGAATTTATGGATTGTGCCAGCAAACAAGGACGTGTTCACTTGGTATCTAAATTTGCTGATAAAACCTATTCGGATGAAGACTATAATGATGGGAACATTCATTATTTCTTATTTGGCCGTGAAGATAAGGGCTTACCAGAAGATTTTATGCGTGAACATCCAGAGAAGGCTATCCGTATTCCAATGAATGATGAACATGTGCGTAGTCTTAATGTCTCTAATACAGCGTGTATGATTGTATATGAGGCTCTTCGGCAGCAACAGTTCGTTGGTCTAGATTTGGTTCACACTTATGATGGGGACAAGTTAAAATAGTGAAAACTTACCAAGCTCTTGCAAATGCAAGGCTTTTTTGGTATGATGAAATAGTCTTCAGGGCAGGGTGAGATTCCCGACCGGCAGTGATTTTTTTGATTCTTGCTTTTCTTTTTCTCTCATTCGTCGTTGACCAGGCTTGCCTAACTCCAGTTATGCCTTCGCCTTGTCGCCTAGACTGATAGAAAAATCTTAAGCAACACTCAAAAAAAGTGTTTTTGTTTCATTTTAGGGCTAGGCAAGGAGGCGCAGACTATACTAAGGTATGTCAAGCCGACTTAACGAAGCCATAAAATAGAAAGAAAGACATGTACAGTCTGCGAGCGAAAGCTGATGTGGTGCAATTCCACAACCGACAGTAAAGTCTGGATGGGAGAAGACGAAGTGGAGGCTTTTTGCCTGCTCTTCTACGCTTCTTCAATTTTCAAAAATTGGAGGAACCTTATGACAAACACACGCAAAATGACGATTATCGCCATTCTCTCAGCAGTATCCTTTCTGCTCATGTATTTGAAATTTCCGCTGATTCCAACAGCCAGTTTCCTGGAAGTGGATTTTTCTCTCGTACCGATTTTATTTGGTCTGCTTGTTCTAGACATGAAGTCTAGTTTTGCTATCCTTTTGGTACGAACTTTTCTCAAACTGATTTTAAATAATCAGGGACCATCGACAATTATTGGCTTACCGATGAATATTGCAGCTATGTCAGTTTTCATTTTAGCAGTAGCCTATTTCTGGAAAAATGAACAAACGTTAAAAAATTATTTAAAAGCAGCCGCTGTTGCGACGCTTGGTTCGACAGCAGTGATGCTGGTATTAAATTACGTTTATGCGGTGCCTGTCTATGCAGCCTTTGCAAATTTTGATATTAAAGAAATCTTGGGTCTGACTAACTATCTTTTGATGATGGTACTTCCTTTTAATCTTTTACAAGGGATTGTGCTTTCAGCAATATTTTATATCTGTTACAAAGCAGCCCAACCTATTTTAAAGAAAGTTTAACCTTTATAAGGTAAACTATACTGTATGAAGAATAAACAAATCCATTTACGAAACGCATCTTTTTTTGCTCTAGCCTTTGTGATATTGGGCTATGTAGTAAAATTTTATCCTAGTACCCTAGCAGGTTTTGACTCAACTGTCCAGTCTGCCATTCGTGGAAATTTACCAAGTGGAGCCAGTCAATTTTGGACCTCTATTACTGTTTTAGGAAATACGGTTATTATTTTAGCTATTACCTTGATTCTAGCTGCTATCTTTTACTACTATAAAAAATGGAAGATAGAAGCTTATTTCCTACTTGCTAGTTTTGCGGCGATGGGTGTGGCATCCACAGCCCTGAAATATGTCTACCAACGTCCGCGTCCAAGTATTGAATGGTTGATTGATACCATCGGTTACTCATTTCCTAGCTGGCATACTGCATCAACTATGATGATTGCAGGAGCAGTTGTTATTATTGTTCACCAGAGGATGAAGAAAGGCATAGCCAGACTTGTGCTACAAGCCGTGTTGATTCTACTTGCTGTCCTAGTAGCTGTATCCCGTATCTATATTGGGGTTCACTACCCGACAGATATTCTCGGCGGTTGGCTACTTGCCATCACTCTTTTACAAACGATGTATCCATTTTACGATCAGAAACGCTTTGAATGGCGTTTCCAAAGTAAGCAAAAATAGTCAATTTGACACCAACTCCTACTGTAAAAGGTAGGAGTTTTAACTTGTCATCTTCGCTTTGCCGTCCGTTGTAGAAGTGGCTTATTTCACAAGATTTATTGAGACTGAGCTCAGGCACAGCGCCATTTCTTAGAGTTTGCGCTGGACTTATAGGAAAATAGTACAAAAATCCTCCGAGAAATTCTCAGAGGATGATGATGTATAAATCTAGTTTTTGATTGGGCCATCAGTAACGGCTTCAACAGCATTTTTTATCGTTTGGGCGAAGACTTCGCCTCCGTTACTTTCAAGATTGAAATGAACAAGGTCGGTATTGTACCAAATAGCTGGATTATCCTTTGCAACTTGATACCAGTCTGCAATGGAAATGTAATCATATTTTTCAGCCAATTCTTTCTCGTATTGACCAGTTTGATAAGAAATGGATTCGCTCGGAGTGAAGTTTCCATCGTAAGGAGTGACAAAAATAAGGCGACGTCCTTTAGGAAAATCTTTGACTAGCTGGTCTAGTAGTTCCTGATAATTATCCGTAGTATTTGTACCTAGGGCTACAACTACAGTCTCTTTCAAGCTATTATTTTGCTTATAAAGATTTATCAATTTAGCAATTTCAGAGAGATTTCGACTGACAGTTCCATCGATCTGTGCATCTGGTAGCGCGGTCTGTATGGCAGCACTTGCGCGAACAGTAACAGAATCGCCAAAGATGATAACTCCTTTTTGAATTTCAAAACTAGTAGCTTTAGCGTTTTCAGCGGCAGATCGTGTTGTATTTAGTTGGGTCTGAGCTTGATAAAGATTGCTAACCATGCTCTCTTGTTCAAAACTTCCTAATTTTGGTGCAAACAGGCAGATACCTAAGCCAACTATGGTTAAGCAAGCAAAGCTACCAAGAAGCCATTTTTTATAGGGTTTTAAGTCTATTGCTAATCCAAACAAGCTTCCTACTTTGCCAGCAATATATGGTTCTAGAATATAGAAGGAAATAGTTGATAGGATAATAGAAAAAACAAAGGATAATCCCGCAGCGATAGTGGCATTTGTCAGTTGTGTAAAGATAATGAGCAAGGGCCAATGGAAGAGGTAGATACCATAAGAAATACTTGCAAAGAAGAGGATAATTGCAGGTTCTTTGACATCTTCGGTTTTCTCGTGAAGTACCCGAGCAGCAAAAATCATAGTTGCTGTAGCTAAACTGGATAGAAGAAAACCAATTAGATAGGTCCAGATGGAACTGAATTGAAGAGTAAAGAGAAGAAGAAGTTCTACTCCTAGTCCTCCAAGAAACAGACCTATAGCTTGTTTGATAGTCAATGTATTCACTTGTTGCTGGAAGGCAGTTGTTGTATTTCCGATACCAGCGATGGTTGCGAGAATGCTTCCGAGGAAGAATGGGAAGGTGTGTGTGAAGCTCGAGTAGTAAATGGTTGAGAAATTATCCACAAAGAAACTTGAGATAGACATTGCTAAAAAACTTAGCGAGAAGAGGCTTATAGATGTTAGAAAAATTGATCCACGTAGTTGTCCCACACTTTTTGAGATGCGAGTCAGATACCAAACTAAACCAGCCCAGACAAGGTAATACTGAACTTCTATGGCCAGGGTCCAAGTATGCACAAATAGATGAGGTGAAAATTGATTTTCGTAACTACCACCTGATAGAATTTCAAAGAAGTTTGTCATGAATCCGAGCGCAGCGGCTATCTGATTGCCGATATTGGCAATGAAATCATTGCGGACAAGCAGAGCAAGTGGAAGAACCAAAAGAATCGTTAAAACTAGAGGGGGGAGAATGCGATAGAACCTTCTTCTGAAAAAGCTGACAATATCTATTTTTTTATGTTTTGCAAACTCATCAATCAAAAGGGCGGTTGTCAAATATCCAGACAGGGTAAAGAAGAGGTCAACCCCCACAAAGCCACCTGGGAAATATTTGATAAAGAAATGATAGAGTAGGACAAAGACTAATCCAATCACACGTATAACGGATAACCATTTAATTTTCATATTGATAAATCCCCTGTTTAAAAGTTCCTTCGTAGGTAGCTTGTCCTTCGGTGGTCAATTTTCCTTTTCCATCGGCATAGCCGTTTTTAAATTGCCCGGTATAAACCCACCCACTTGCAGATGTGTAGGTTCCTTGACCGTGGAAAATTCCATTTGTAAATTGTCCTTCGTAGACATCTCCATTATCAAAGGTCAATTTTCCTTGACCATTCATTTTATTTGCGACCACATAACCGTTGTACTGCAGGGCGCCATTATTGAAGGTCATGGCTTGCTTGCTGGCAATTCGCCCGGTAAATACAGAGAGGGCACAGATGAGGATGATAATAAGGGAGAGGATTTCAAGTTTTGGACGGGTGAAATGACTTGTTATATCATGCCATTTTATACTAGGTAATTTAAACTCTTTCATCGTTTTACTCTTTCATAGGATTTGACCGATGCTAATCAGTTCTTTCTAGGATACAGTAAGAAATTATCAGTTCAGTCAGAAATAGTTTACCATTTTTTTACAAATATTACAAAAATATTACATAGAAAATCTTATTCTTGGTCAAATGACTGTAACCTGTCCAACCAGTCTTGGCAACCTTTCTTTACCATTTCGTAGGTTTCGTCAAAATCTCCAGTATACCAAGGGTCTGGTACGGATTTTTCTGCGAATTGAAAAATCTTCTTTTGGGCATGTGCTGGTGCCATTTTCTGTAAATCTCGGACATTATTGCTGTCCATACCAATGATAACATCAAATTCCTCAAAGTCTGCTTGAGAGATTTGTTGAGAGGTTTTGGTCTTGTCATAGGGAATCTTGTGCTTTTGGAAAATTTTCTGTGTTCCAGGGTAGATAGGATTACCATGCTCCCAGTTTGAAGTAGCACGACTTTCAATATGAAATTGATTTGTCAAATCTTTCATGACAAATTCAGCCATAGGGCTACGACAAATATTTCCAAGACAGACAAAAACGATTTTTTTCATAGATTCTCCTTTCGTGGCATAAGAAAAGAGAAGGTAGACTCGACAGGTAAATGTCTGAGTTCCCCTCTCTTGCATATTTTTGTTCGGGCTATAGGTAAAAGACAAAATTAAGTGTAATGTTCATTATCAAACAGTGCACGACCAATCCTACCTATATTGAACTCTTTGTTTATTTCTCTTCTTTGTCGAAAGCATTTTTGATGCCGTTAATGGCACCTTCAAGCCCATCTTTGGCATCTTCGACTAGCTCTTTTGCCTTGCCAATTCTTTTCTCAATAAGTCCTTCAACTTCGATTTCCTTGTCGCCGGTCAGCTTACCAATTACCTCTTTTGCAGAGCCAGATAGCTGTTCTAGTTTTGCGTCAAATTTTTCTTCTGACATAAAATCCCTCCTTGATATATACAGATGGGGCGATGAGGCTGGGCAACAAGCCCAGGAGCACTTCTCAGAGTTCGTGTCAACATCTCAGCGCAGTGGTTGATTGGGTTTAACAGTCAAGTGGACTGTTAAAGGTTGGAGATAGGATTTGCGAAGCAAATCTCAGCAATTCGTGTTTTACACTCCAAATCTGACCTATACGACTGATGCGAACAGAGTTCGCTTCATCTCCAACCTCAAACTGTCCCCCAGACAGTTTGAGCTGTGCGGGGGTGGGAGTGAAACAGTCTGGGGATAGA
>ALKQ01000049.1 GCA_000440235.1 Streptococcus suis 10581
GACTTAGTCGAGTTCTTTCCCACTCCCACATACTATTCTTACTTACTAGTCTATCGTATATAAGTTAATATAGCAAGGGATTTGTCTGTCAATAAGCCAGAGGAGGAGGGATAATTCTTGCAATTTTTCTTTCTTTTATTTATAATTATTATAAATAAAAGAAAGGGTGATATATGATGAAACAAAAATATTATCAATCTCCAGCAGAAATTGCGTCTTTCAGCCCGCGTCCATCACTGGCTGATTCTAAGGCTGTTTTGAATCAAGCGGTGGCCGATTTATCAGTAGCCCATTCAATCCTCCATCAAGTTCACTGGTATATGCGTGGTCGTGGCTTTATGATTTGGCATCCAAAGATGGATGAATATATGGAAGAAATTGATGGCTATTTGGATGAGATGAGTGAGCGTTTAATCACCTTAGGTGGGGCACCATTTTCTACCCTTAAAGAGTTTGGTGAAAATAGTCAGCTTAAGGAAGTTCCAGGTGATTACACTGTGACGATGGAAGAGCAATTGGCGCGTGTGGTAGAGGTGTTCCGCTATCTGGCTGCTCTTTTCCAAAAGGGGTTTGATGTCAGTGATGAAGAAGGTGACAGCGTAACCAACGACATTTTCAATGTGGCTAAGGCTAGTATTGAAAAACATATTTGGATGCTGCAGGCAGAACTTGGTCAAGCACCTAAGTTGTAAATAGATGAAGGGTCCAGAAGGACTCTTTTTTGCTGCATTATTTAATACTCTTCGAAAATCAAAATTATCCGTTGTCAACTTGCCTTGATGAACTCCAGTTCTATCTTCGACTTCGTTTCCTAGGCTACTTTTGATTTTCGTTGAGTATAATATGACATTTGTCACATGAGTCAATGACAAAGGCTTCTAGTGGGGCTTCCCTTTTCGAGATATACTGTCTATGTATCGTCATTTAGTTTTTCTTTTATTACTTCGTTAACTCGCCTTGCCTAACTCCAGTTATGCCTGCGGCTCGTTGCCTAGTACTAAAAGTAAACTAAAAGACTATAAGATGTTCAAGAAGTAGGAGGTAGAAAAATGATAGAAGTACGGGCACTAGACAAGGTTATCAAAGGTCGGACCATTTTGTCTGATATTTCCTTTGTTATAAAATCTGGGGAATGTGTGGCTTTAATCGGTCCCAACGGGGCTGGAAAAACGACGCTTATGTCTTGTTTGTTGGGAGATAGGAAGGCGACGAAAGGCCAGGTTTTGTTGGACGGTCTGGCTCCACAGGCTCAGTCTAATAAGGAAAAGGTGGCAGTCTTACCTCAAGAAAATGCTATCCCGACAGACCTGAAGGTCAAGGAATTGCTCCGCTTTTTCCAAGCCATCTACAAGGATAGTCTGACAGATGTGGAAATCGACAGCCTGCTCCGCTTTTCCCCAGAGCAAAAAAATCAACTGGCCGGCAAGCTATCGGGTGGTCAGAAGCGGCTCTTGGCTTTCGTCATCTGCCTGATAGGCAAGCCTAAGTTGCTCTTCTTGGACGAGCCGACGGCGGGCATGGATACTTCGACTCGCCAGCGTTTTTGGGAGATTGTCCATGAACTTAAGGCTCAGGGTGTGACTATTTTTTATACCAGCCACTATATCGAGGAAGTGGAGCATACGGCGGAGCGGATTTTGGTCTTGCACCAGGGGCGGTTACTAAGAGATACCACGCCATTTGCTATGCGGAGTGAGGAGCAAGAAAAAGAAGTGACTTTGCCGATTGCCTTTGCGGCGGTGGTGGAGAGCTTGGCTGAAATCAGTGAAATCAGCTACAAACAAGACACGGTCAGCTTCAAGACCCGAGCCATTGAGCAGGTTTGGGCTAGTTTGCAGGAGGCAGGTTGTCGGATTTCGGACCTGGAAGTGCAGAATAAAACTCTGCTCAATAGCCTATTTGACAAGACGAGGGAGGAAGAATCATGAAAGCATTAGTTCAAGTAGAGGCGGTAAAATTATCCAGAAGTTTGGGAGTATTTCTCCTATCTATCGGCATGCCTGTCATCTTTTTCCTGATTTTCTCATCAACGATCCAGTTTGACGATGCGGCCATGCAAAAGGCCTTCATCCAGTCCTACATGCTGACCATGACAGGCTTTTCCATGTCGGGCTTTGCCCTTTTCACCTTTCCCACGATGCTGGCAGAGGACAGAAAGAATAGCTGGTTGACCTTTATCCAGCATTCGCCCTTGCCAATCTGGCACTACTATTTATCAAAACTGGTACGGGTCTTGCTCTGCTTTGTATCTTCCATTGCCATTGTTTTTGCGGTGGGTGGTTTAGTTAAGGGTGTAGAGATGACAGCTCAAGAATGGGTAATTTCGGCTCTCTTACTTTTAGTAACCTCTATCGTATTTCTAGCCATCGGCTTGCTCTTGGTGCAAATTCAGTCGGAACAAACCATGTCGGTTGTGGCAAACTTGCTCTACTTTGTTCTGGCTATCATGGGTGGCTCTTGGATGCCTGTTTCCCTCTTTCCAGACTGGGTGCAGCGGATCTGTAAACTCCTGCCCAGCTACCATGTCAATCAACTGGTGACCACTTACGCTCAAGAAGGAGATTTTCTCTGGAAATCCTTGCTAATTGTCCTAGGCTATGCGATAATTTTCTTAGGAATTGCTCTGATACTGAATAGAAAATCGGAGCAACAGTGAGGTAAGCCATGATTTTTGAAAAAAGAAAGGTACCACTCATGTTCTTCGTGGGCATGGTCTTTCTCTATTTTCCCTTTTACTATGCCCAGTATAGTCCCAATCCGATAGCAGTTGTCCTAGCGACTATTCTCTTTGCCTTGGTCTATTGCTCCCTCTTTTATACCGACCACAAGCTCTATTCCCTGCTGGGCTGGTTTTACTTGATTGGCTATATCGCCGTCATGAGCTTTTGGGGCAATCTGCAATTTTCACTCTTTATCTACAACCTGTCCAATATGCTAGGCTGGTATTATAAAGAGAATCGACCGACCTATCGGACGGTGTCTTACGGGATTTTGTTGCTGGCTATTATCCTGTGGTCTCTCTTTGGCCCTGTTCCCTTTGAAATGCGAGCTTTTGCACTTGTTATTCACTTTTTCGGCTTGGCCTTGCTGATTTTCAGCTGGATTGAGACCAAACGGGCAGCCCTTCAGCAACGCCTACAGGAGCAAAATGCGTCCATCAATCTCCTGCTGGCTGAGAATGAACGCAACCGTATCGGTCAGGACTTGCACGATACGCTGGGTCATGTCTTTGCCATGCTGTCTGTCAAGGCTGAGCTGGTCCAGACACTTTTAGACCACGACCAGATTGACCAGGCCAAGAAGGAAGTGGCAGACCTTCAGACCTTGGCCAAGGCCTCCATGCAGGAGGTCCGCCAGATTGTCCAGTCCCTCAAGCAGCACACCGTGGCAGAGGAACTCCAGATTTTACAGCAGATGTTGGACTTGGCAGGAGTGGATTTGGTCGTCTTGGGTGGGGAAATAGCAGAGCAGCTCAGCTTGCCCGTCCAGAACAAGCTGGCTATGGTGCTGAGAGAGTTGGGCAATAACCTGCTCAAGCACAGTCAGGCTAGCAAATGCCGGTTGGTTTTTGAAAAAGGCCAGCAAGAATTGGTTTTATACTACGAAGACAATGGTGTGGGCTTTGCCCAGTTGACTGGTCAGGAATTGCATACCATAAAGGATAGGTTGGTGACGGTGAAAGGAAGCTTGGAATTTATCTCTCTAGCCAATCCCACCCGCCTGTCCATCCGAATTCCGTTTGAGGAGGTGGTAGAATGAGAATCTTAGTCGCAGAAGATCAAGCAATGTTACGGGACGCCCTCTGTCAACTCTTGGGTTTTCAAGATGCGGTTGAGGCTGTTTTACAGGCAGAGAACGGCAGTCAGGCCATTGCTCTTTTGGAAAAAGAGCCAGTAGATGTGGTGCTACTAGATATAGAAATGCCTGAAAAGACGGGCCTAGATGTCTTGGAATGGGTGCGGGGACAAGCCTTGCCTGTCAAGGTCGTCATCATGACCACCTTCAAGCGACCAGGATATTTCGAGCGGGCGGTCAAGGCAGATGTGGATGCCTACGTGCTCAAGGAACGCTCCATCGCAGACCTCATGCGGACCATTGAAACGGTTTTGGCGGGGCGGAAGGAATATTCGCCAGAGTTGATGGACATTCTCCTGACCCAACGTAGTCCCTTGACGGATCAGGAAAGCCAGCTGCTCAAGCTTGTTGCCGACGGCTTGTCCAATAAGGAAATCGCCAGCCAGCTCCACCTGTCTGACGGGACAGTCCGCAACTACATGACCTCTATCCTGTCCAAGCTGGGGGCTGAAAACCGCACAGCTGCTGTTAAGGTAGCACAGGAAAAGGGTTGGTTAGTATAAACGAATGAGATTGGGGAGAACCCAATCTTTTTTGATGAATGCAGGGAAACAGCACTTGAGTTTTTATATTGAAAATCTTCGGATATTCTGCTAAAATTTACTATATGAAACGACTATACGATGTGCAACAGTTGCTAAAACGGTTTGGTATTATCATCTATATGGGCAATCGTCTCTATGACATCGAGATGATGCAGATAGAGCTCAATCGCGTTTATCAGGCAGGTCTTCTGGATAGGTTGGACTACATGGAGGCCGAATTGGTTTTGCGACGGGAACATCGTTTGGAATTAGAGTATCAGAAATCAAGGGAGAATGAGTGATGGAAACATTTTGGGTATTTTTAGTATTTTTGGCAGTATTGGGAGCCTGGATGGGCTTTAATTACTGGAGATTGCGTCGTGCAGCGACTGTGATTGATAATGCAGAATTTGCAGAAAAGATACACGGAGGTCAGTTGATTGACCTGCGAGATCCGAGTGAGTTTAGTCGGAAGCACATTTTGGGAGCACGTAATATTCCCTATCAGCAGTTAAAAATGAGTACAAATGCTTTACGCAAGGACAAGCCTGTTTTGATGTATGAAAATGATCGTGGTCAGTTGGTAACGCCTGCAGCCCTTCATCTGAAGAAACAGGGCTTTAACGAAATCTATATTTTAAGTTATGGTTTAAATGGCTGGAATGGTAAGGTAAAAACGACTAAGTAGCATTGTCAGTAGGCTAGAGTATTTTCTTATGCAATAAGACGGATAAGGGCAAAAATATGGAAAAGAAATTTGAAAAGTTGTCATTGGCAGAAATTGGCATTATTTCTTTTATGGGACTTATTTTATTGATTAGCTTAGGCGCTAGTTGGTATAAAAATGCTCAAAGCGAAACAAGTGATACAAAGACAGTACAGCAAGTGCCCAATCAGAAAAAAACGGTTGATACATTATTTCAGGATGCTGAGAATGCTGTCATTGTATTAGAAGGAACACATACTGAAGAGAAACTTGCAGAGGCACAATCTGCAGTAAACAAGGTTACGGATGCGACTAAAAAAGCAGCATTACAGAAACGGATTGACCAAGTAAAAGAGCTAGTGGGACAGCAGATAGATGCTCAAACACAGGCTAAGCTAAAAGCGGAGTTGGTCAGGGCGGAAGCAGCCCAAAAAGTAGCTGATGAGAAAAAAGTATCAGAAACAGGGACTAGTCAGTCAACGGACCTTGCTGAAGCTAGTGAGACCTCACAAGAATCCTATGTAGTGCCTAATCAAAATATATATGGAAATCAAAGTGTGAGTTCAATAAGCCAGTATACAAGCAGCGTGGCGTCAACTAGTACAAGTACTTCAGTCCCTCCGACTAGTGAAGGAGCACCTGTGGTAGAAACTCCAACAGTTTCTGAAACATCGGCGGAAACGACGGATTCAACAACTAGCCTGGTTGAGTCAGTAGAAACAGTTCCAACAGCTGACGAGAGTTCACCAGATAATCCGTAGGCTTTTTAGCTACTGGGTGTATTAGCATACTGGAAAAAATAGCTATTTGTATTTCAACACCAATTTTTTCTTGTAACGATCTAGTTAAAATACATACGATAAAAGTGAGGAATTTCGCGTAAAACAGAATTTCCTTGCTTTTTATTTTTAATATTTTGTTGAATAGTGCGAGAATGATTTCCTGCTTTAGCGGTTGAGAGTGTATTTGGTAGAATGTTGAAAAAGTTAGTGCAAAAAGGAAAGCAGAAAGTGCACTTGGTTTCAGCAACGAGCTTCATTTTTTGCTATAATATACCTTATGAGAATTGTATCGGGAAGCTATGGTGGAAGACCACTGAAAACGTTAGATGGAAAAACAACCAGACCGACATCGGATAAGGTCCGTGGGGCCATGTTCAATATGATTGGTCCCTATTTTGAGGGTGGTAGAGTTCTTGACTTGTACGCCGGCAGTGGTGGTTTATCTATCGAGGCTATATCTCGTGGCATGGAGTCAGCAGTTCTGGTTGAGCGAGATCGACGAGCACAAGCCATTATCCGTGAAAATATTGCAATGACTAAGGAAGCAGATAAATTTCAGCTTCTAGCAATGGAAGCTAGACAGGCTTTGAACAGTGTGGAAGGGCCTTTCGACCTGGTATTCTTGGACCCTCCTTATGCAGAGCAGGAAATTGAAGATGTGATAACAGAACTTTGTCGTCGTGACTTACTAGCAGATGATGTTATGGTAGTCTGCGAAACGGATAAGGCGGTCTCTCTTCCGGAGGAAATAGCAGAGCTGGGGATATGGAAAGAGAAACTCTACGGAATTAGTAAGGTAACAGTATATGTCAGATAAGATTGGATTGTTTACGGGCTCATTTGACCCCATTACCAATGGACACTTGGACTTAATTGAACGAGCGAGTGGACTATTTGATAAATTATATGTGGGAGTTTTTACCAATCCTAAAAAGGCAGGACTCTTGACGGGCTTGGAGAGAAAAGCCATTTTGGAGAAGCTTTTTGTAGGAATGGAGAATATCGAGGTCGTTCTGTCTGAAAATGAATTGGTAGTCGATGTAGCTAAGCGCTATGGAGTAACACATTTGGTCCGAGGATTGCGTAATGCGACCGATTTGGAATACGAGTCAAGTTTTGATTTTTACAATCGTCAGTTGGCGCCAGATTTGGAAACTATTTATTTAATCGCCAAGCCAGAGCTTAAGTTCGTATCATCCAGTCAGGTTCGAGAATTGCTGTATTTCAAACAGGATATAGGTCCTTATGTTCCAGAAATTGTTAGTGAGGAGATTAGAAAGAATGAAGAAAAATAGGAAGTTAACCTTAATTGCATCTATTGTTTTAGGAACTCTTTTGATTTGGTTTGCCGTTTTTGTTCGTCTGCCTTATTATCTGGAAAGTCCAGGTGGAGCTGCCGATATTCGTCAGGTACTAACGGTGAACAATCAAATAGACCAAGAGGATGGATCTTACAACTTTACCTATGTATCAGTCCAACAAGCTACAGCTTTACAACTATTCGCTGCTCAGTTTGATCCCTATACGACAGTTCGTTCCTCTGAAGAGATGACAGGAGGGGTCGACAATGAAGAGTATTTCCGTATAGCACAGTTTTACATGGAGACATCGCAAAATATGGCGAAGTACCAAGGTTTGACCTTGGCAGGAAAAGAAGTCAATCTTGATTTCTTTGGTGTCTATGTACTTGCCTTGGCGGATGATTCGACCTTTAAAAAAGTTCTTAATATTGCCGACACTGTTGTGAGTATCAATGGAAAAACATTTGAGTCTTCTCCTGATTTGATAAAATATGTGAGTGGCTTGGAACTTGGAAGTGATGTGACAGTTGGTTATATTAGCGCTGGTCAGGAAAAATCTGCGGACGGTAAGATAATCAAATTGTCTAATGGCAAAAACGGGATAGGCATCACTCTCGTAGATCATACAGAGGTTCAAAGTTCGATTCCGATTGATTTCCAAACGGGAGATATTGGTGGTCCAAGTGCTGGTCTGATGTTTACACTTGCCATCTATACTCAACTCGCAGAGCCTGACTTACGTGATGGTCGAATTATTGCTGGTACGGGGACTATCGAACAGGATGGAAAAGTAGGTGACATTGGTGGGGCTGATAAGAAGGTTATTTCGGCAGCTAAGTCAGGTGCAAGTATCTTTTTCGTACCAAATAATCCAGTTGATGTGGAAGTTTTGAAGGAAGATCCAAAGGCTAAAACCAACTATGAGGAAGCTAAAGAAGCTGCGGAGAAAGCAGGATTGGATATTGAGGTAGTTCCTGTAAAAACTGTTCAAGAGGCTATTGATTATTTGAAGAAAACGAAGGGCGAGTAAATCGTCCTTTTTTGCTAGAGAATAATATTATAATTGTCAGAAATTTCTCCTAAATGGTAAAGTAGAAGAATTTCCAGATAAATCGTGTTATAATGATAAGGTTAAGTGTGAGAATTTAGATTCTGACCAGATAGATTATTAATCAAATGATTTTTACGTATGAAGATTTTATAAGATAGGAGGACAAATGAAAAAAGAAATTTCACCTGAAATGTATAACTATAATAAATACCCTGGTCCGAGTTTTGCTCGTGTCGGAGATAAGGTTGTATCTGAAAATATTGAATTGGACCTTTTGAAAGATTACAAGAATGCTTTTGACCAGACGATTTTTGGTCAACGTTTTTCACAACTCATGCTCAAATTTGATTATATTGTGGGAGATTGGGGCAATGAGCAGCTGAGATTAAGGGGATTCTATACAGACGATAAAAATGTTAAATCAGACTTAAAAATCAGCCGCTTGGACGACTATTTGACGGAGTATTGTAATTTTGGTTGTGCTTATTTCGTCTTAGCCAATCCGAATCCACAAGACTTGCCTGCTGAGGAGGAGGATAGACCGCGTCGCAAGCGGAGTCGTTCTCGTAATCGCAACAGAAATCAGCAGCGGACGGAGCCGATTGCGCCAAAGGAAAGTAAGAATAGTCGTAATGACCGTCAGAAAAAAGGGAAGCAGCAGAACAAGCAGTCGGAACAGCGTCATTTTACTATGAAAAATGCGGGTGCCAAGGCTAGTCAGACGGAGCGTAGTCAGAAGCGTGACCGTAAAGAAAATAATAGGGAGATGAATGAGGCTAAGCGTAGCTTTGTTATCCGTCAGAAGTAGGGAGAAAGATGAAACCATCAATTTATGCCTTTAGTCAAGCCAATCTAGTGGATTGGATTTTAGAAAATGGGGAAAAGAAATTCCGTGCGACACAGATTTGGGAATGGCTCTATCGTTCCCGTGTCCAGTCCTTTGCGGAAATGACCAACTTGCCCAAGTCATTGATTGAAAAATTGGAAGAAAACTTTGTGGTCAACCCACTCAAGCAACGGATTGTACAGGAGTCTAAGGACGGGACGATCAAATACCTGTTTGAATTGCCAGATGGCATGCTGATTGAAACAGTTCTCATGCACCAGCATTATGGTCTATCAGTCTGTGTAACAACTCAGGTAGGTTGCAATATTGGTTGTACCTTCTGTGCTTCTGGTTTGATTCCAAAGCAACGTGATTTGACCAGTGGTGAGATTGTGGCTCAGATTATGTTGGTGCAGAAATACCTAGATGAGCGTAATCAGAATGAGCGCGTCAGCCATATCGTTGTTATGGGGATCGGTGAGCCTCTTGACAACTATGATAATGTCATGACCTTCTTGCGTGTAGTCAATGATGACAAGGGCTTGGCAATTGGTGCCCGTCACATTACGGTTTCTACTTCTGGTTTGGCACCAAAAATTCGTGACTTTGCCCGTGAAGGTGTTCAGGTCAACTTGGCAGTTTCTCTCCACGCGCCAAATAACGACCTTCGTTCCAGCATCATGCGGATCAACCGCCGTTATCCAATCCAGGTCTTGTTTGAGGCAATTGAGGACTATATCAAGGTGACCAACCGCCGTGTGACCTTTGAGTACATCATGCTCAATGAAGTTAACGACGGAGTTGAACAGGCGCAAGAATTGGCTGATTTGACCAAGAATATCCGCAAATTGTCTTATATCAACCTCATTCCATATAACCCGGTTAGCGAGCATGACCAGTATAGCCGTTCAACTAGAGAGCGGACCCTGGCTTTCTTTGATGTTTTGAAGAAAAATGGGGTCAACTGTGTTGTTCGTCAGGAACACGGTACAGATATTGATGCGGCTTGTGGTCAGTTGCGTTCCAATACACTCAAAAAAGATCGCGAAAAGGCGCGTGCTCGCATCGCAGCCGCAAAAGCCAAGGCAGGTATTGGAGCATGAGAACATTCTTCCAAGCAGATGGGAATCTGACCAAGCTAGGAAGACAAATTTGTAAAAGCTTAGCTGGGGCCTATGCTCTGGCTATTGTTTTACTTTGTTTTCTTCCTCAGACCTGGTACCCTCAATACAAAGACTTCTCTACGCCAGGCATTATTCAGATTGGCCGGCTCTATCTACTCCCCACTCCCTTTAATAGTATTGTCAATGGTGATAAGGTAGATAGCCTAGCAGATCTGGGCTGGATATTCTTGCAGAATTTCACCAACATTTTTCTACTCTTCCCCCTGGTTTTTCTTCTCCTTTTTCTTTTTGAAAAATGGCGGAGCCTTGGAGCAGTTATTCGCTATAGTTTTTGTATGAGCCTGTTTATTGAGTGTACCCAGCTCTTGCTTGATTTACTGATTGATGCCCAGCGGGTATTTGAAGTGGATGACCTCTGGACAAATACACTTGGTGGTGTTTTGGCTTATGGCCTCTATCGTTGTTTTATTCATACTATTATGGATTGTAAACTAGATAAGTAATCTCTGGTGATTATCCAGAGTATTCTGAAAATTTAGAAAAATAATTGACTTATTGTAAATAATAACGTATAATTGTAGGTAATTTAAGATAAATCTTATCGCTTTCAAGGAGTGAAGGATTTTATCTTAAATAAATCCTTTTAGAATACGGACCAATTTATCGTGCATCTCCGTATATCTGGAGATAGAGGTATGGCCTCCCCTAGTCAGTGTCCATTACCCCCCAGTCCGTTTCGTATTTTCCTCTCCTTATCTTACAGAGAGGAATTTTCTGTTTAGACTATACAAAACCCCTGACGATTGAATATGGTCAGGGGTCAATTTTATTTCCAAAAGTCATCAAAAATTGTGATTGGCAGGTGGCGTTTGTGGGCTGTTTTATTCCACCATCCTTCGATAATGGTTTGGGCTTGAGAGTCGATGGTTTTGCCTTCAAGATAGTCGTCAATTTGGTTATAGGTAACACCAAGAGCGACTTCATCCGCCAGGCCTGGTTTGTCCTCTTCCAAGTCAGCGGTAGGGACTTTGAGGTAGAGTTTTTCATCTGCTCCCAAGGCTGCTAGAAGTTGCTTACCTTGACGCTTGTTAAGGCGGAAGAGGGGCAGGATATCTGCACCTCCATCACCGTGCTTGGTGAAGAAGCCGGTAATATTCTCGGCGGCATGGTCGGTTCCAATTACAGCCCCCTTGCGTTCGCCGGCAACTGCATACTGGGCAATCATACGCATGCGGGCTTTAGCATTTCCCTTATTAAAATCAGACATAGCAAGCCCATTTGCATTGACTGCAGCCACCATAGCATCTGTTGATTCCTTGATGTTGATGGTTAGGCTGACATCTGGTTGGATAAAGGCAAGGGCTGCCTGGGCGTCAGACTCGTCAGCCTGCACACCGTAAGGGAGGCGGATAGCGATAAATTGGTAGGAGTCGTCACCTGTTTCCGCCCGCATTTCTTCCATAGTCAGCTGGGCCAAACGACCGGCCAAGGTTGAATCCTGTCCACCAGAAATGCCTAAGACATAGGTTTTTAAAAAGGGATGTTTTTTAAGGTATTCTTTGAGAAAGTCGATGGAGCGACGGATTTCTTCATTGGTGTTAATCTGTGGCTTGACACCAAGTTCCTTTATGATTGTTTCCTGTAGGGTCATAACATACCTTTCTTAGATGGATTTGGCCTGGCTTTGTTTGCGAATGCGATTGATGATGTTCATCTTGTTATCCCAGACATCTTGGGCCAGGTCAACTGGATAGAGCTGTGGGTTGAGCACACGTTTATATTCGTCCCAGAGCTTGTCAAATTCTTGGTTGGCATAGGCTTGAATTTCCGCTAGACTTGGTAATTCATAGACTTGCTTGCCCTCTTCAAAAATTGGAATTAGGAGGGGACGGGCGTCGAAGTTTTCAACGGTCTTGTTGATGTAGGTATAGGTTGGGTGGAACATATAAATCCTGTCCATTTGGCTGACATCTGTGTCCGCAAAGGTGATATAGTCGCCCTCAGACTTGCCTTTTTCTTTGGATGTAATCCGCCAAACTTGTTTTTTACCTGGCGTTGATACTTTTTCAACGTTGGAAGACAATTTGATGGTGTCTCGCATGCTTCCGTCTTCATCTTCGATGGATACAATCTTGTAGACGGCCCCCAAGGCTGGTTGATCATAGGCCGTAATCAGCTTAGTGCCCACTCCCCAGACATCAATTTTTGCCTTTTGCATTTTGAGGTTGAGGATGGTATTTTCATCCAAGTCGTTGGATGCGTAGATTTTGGCTTCTGTAAAACCGGCCTCGTCCAACTGTTGACGGACCTTTTTGGAAATATAGGCCATATCACCAGAATCAATCCGCACTCCTTTGAAGTTAATCTTATCGCCCATTTCCTTGGCGACTTTTATGGCAGCTGGAACACCGATACGAAGGGTATCATAGGTATCTACCAAGAAAACACAGTCGTGATGGGTTTCAGCGTAGGCCTTGAACGCCTTGTAATCCTCGCCGTAGGTTTGGACTAGGGCATGAGCATGGGTACCAGCAACAGGAATGCCGAAGATTTTTCCTGCTCGGACATTGGAAGTGGCAGAAGCACCACCGATAAAGGCTGCGCGGGTGCCCCAAATGGCAGCATCCATTTCTTGGGCACGACGGGTACCAAATTCCATCAGCATCTCATCTTCTATCACTGCCTTGATACGACGGGCCTTGGTAGCAATCAGGGTTTGGTAGTTGACGATATTGAGAATAGCCGTTTCAATCAACTGGCACTGGGCAAGTGGTCCTTCAATCTGCATGATAGGTTCGTTGGCATAGACCAGGTCACCTTCTTTGGCAGAACGAACGGTCAAGTTCATTTCTAGATTTGCCAAATAATTAAGGAAATCCTTGGGATAGCCTAATTCAGTCAAATAGTCAATATCTGTCTGGCTGAAGCTGAGATTGTTGAGGTATTCTACTACACGCTCCAAACCAGCAAAGACGGCATAGCCATTTTTAAAGGGCTGAGAACGGAAATAGACTTCAAACACGGCATGTTTATTGTGGATCTTTTGATTAAAATAGACCTGCATCATATTAATCTGGTAAAGATCGGTATGCAGGGTTAAACTGTCATCTGTAAAAACTGTCATAGCTTTCTCCTTTATTCTTTCTATTATACCAAAAAAATCGAGCTAGGCTCGATTTAGAGAGTGATATTGATGATTAGGCTGGCAAGGAATAGAAAAGGTACATAGGGTAGGGATTTGGGTTTAAAGATGAAAAAGATGGCCAGCCCTAGGATGGAACTTAGTTGAATAATCCAGAGAATTTCTGTAAAGCCGAAAAGGAGTGAGAGGCTGGCCAGATAGAGAAAATCGCCAGAACCGATATTGAGTTGCCATTTTTCAGTCAGATAGGCCAGGAGCAAAAAGCCACAGAAAAGCCAGTTGAGCTGGGAGAGAATGAGGGCAACAAAGGTAAAGAGTAGCCAGACAGCGAAGGGATATTCCTGATGCTTGATGTCGTAAATGGTCAAGACCAGCCCGGCTAAGATAAGAATAGTTTCAGCTATGGATAGGATATGAAAATGGCAGAGCAGGACCAATAGACCAGCTAAGAACTCCAGTCCCAGATACCAATAAGGAATTTTCGCCTTGCAGTAACGGCATTTAGATTTTGTGGAAAGCTGAGAAATAATAGGAACTAAATCCCAAGCCTTGAGCCGTCGTTTGCAGGCATTGCAGTGACTAGATGGGGCGATAATGGACTGTTCAGGGAAACGGTCGATGACCAATCCCAAGAAGGAGCCGATAGAAGCTCCCAGGAAAAATAGGATAATTGTCTTCATACCTATTTATTCGCAAAAGGGATAGGAAAAATGGAGGATTTTTTTAAAATTTTTTACAAAATTTCGATGGTGCTTTGGATAATGCCAAAGGTGATAAGTGAATTCCGTATTTTTGCTTTGGTCTTGTCTGCTACAGCAGGATTTGTCAGTTTGACCGTCACAGTCGCACAATGTTCATATCCATCCATGGTCCAGACATTCAGTTGAGTGATTTCGTGGACATTTTCAAGAGCCAGGAGGACTCCTTTCACTTCTTCAAGGTTTACTCCTTGCGGACTTGTTTCAAGTAGAATCTTGACATTGTTCCAGGCTTTTGGCAGGGCTTTGGAGAGGATGAAGATAGCAATACAGAGCGAGAGAAGTGGGTCTAGAAAGTACCAATCAGTAAATTGAAGAATGATGGAAACAAGGATGACCGCCAGCCATCCCAAAATATCCTCAAAAAAGTGCAAGCTGAGAATGGATTCATTATGGCTATGGCCATTTTTTACAATACGGGAAGCAAGGAAATTGATGATGACAGCTATAATCCCAAGTGCCAGCATCCCAGCTTGATTGACAGGCTGGGGATGGAAAAGATTGGGAATGTTTTCCACAAGGATTAAGCTGGAGCCGATAATCAGAATGCTAGAAGTCAAGAGAGCGGCCAAAATATTCCATCTCTTGTAGCCAAAGGGATAAACCCTATCAGCAGGCTTGTTGGCATAGGTTTGCATGATGGCAGAGCTTCCGATGGCGAGGGCGTCACCCAAATCATGAACAGCATCTGCTAAGATGGCGCTGGAACCAAAGAGCCAGCCAAAGATAAACTCGATGATAGAAAAGCTGATATTGAGGAGAAAAGCAATAAATGTATTTTTAGAAGATGACATGAGATTCCCTTTCTGTGTTATACTGTTTATAGGTTTATTATGCACTGTAATGAGCCGAAAAACTAGAAACAATAGAAACGGTTTGTCTTTTTCTGAACAAATTGTTTGAAATGTACGAAAAATGGATAGACGAATTGCAAAAACAAAAAGAGCTATTTTTCAGGCTTTTTTGACCTTATTAAATGATAAAGGCTATGACCATATGCGCGTGCAGGATGTCATTGACCTGGCAGATGTGGGGCGTTCCACTTTCTATGCTCACTATGCCAGTAAGGAAGCACTGTTAGAAGAACTTTGTCACGACCTCTTTCATCACTTGTTTACAGGTCGTGAAGATGCGGATGTGAAGACCTTGTTGGTTCATATTTTCAAACACTTTCGGACCAATCAAGATCGTGTTGCCAGCCTTTTGTTGTCCCGCAATGCCTATTTTTTAAGAGAACTGGAAGTGGAGTTGAAACACGACATTTTCCCAAAAGTGGCCGAAGATTACATGCAGGATAAGAGGAATCTTCCAGAGGATTTGCTGGTGCATTTTGTTGTGACGACTTTTGTGGAGACGGTCAGCTGGTGGCTCCAGCAACGCAAAAAGGTGGATGAAGCCACCTTGACCGATTATTTTATAAGATTATTAACTTGAGGAGAAAGTATGCTTAGACCTTTACACATGGCCCATGCCTTTTTAGACGAGATTTTAACAGACCAGGACCTAGCGGTCGATGCGACCATGGGAAATGGTCATGACACGCTATTTTTAGCCCAGCGAGCAGGAAAAGTTGTGGCCTTTGATATTCAAGAACAAGCCCTGACCACAACGGCTGAAAAACTAGAAAAAGCTGGCTTGACCAATGCCCAATTAGTTTTGACTGGGCACGAAAATTTAGACCAGTATGTAGATGAATGCAAGGCAGCCATTTTCAATCTGGGCTATCTACCTTCGGCGGATAAATCAGTCATTACTCTGCCTGTAACTACTCTTCAGGCCATCGAAAAAGTCCTTGACCGTCTTGTTGTTGGCGGTCGCTTAGCCATCATGGTTTACTATGGTCACGAGGGCGGAGCTCTTGAGAAGGATGCGGTTTTAGATTTTATCAGCCAGCTAGACCAGACCGTTTTTACAGCCATGCTTTACAAACCGCTTAACCAAGTCAATACCCCACCGTTTTTGGTCATGGTGGAACGATTAAAATCCAGCTCAAACTAGGGCTGGATTTGTTTTTTATAATATGGGCTTAATGAACAATCTTCCCTCCCCCAAGTCAATCAATTCCACCTGATTACCATAAAAATCGCTGAGGAGTTCAGGGGTTAAAATGTCTTGTTTTGGTCCCTGGGCCAAGGCCTTGCCATCTTTGAGCAGGAGGACATGGGTGAAATTGTCAGTGATTTCCTCTGCGTGGTGGGTGACGTAGATAATGGCAGGAGCCGTAGGGAGTTGGCAGATGTAGTCGATGTGATGGAGCAGGCGTTCGCGAGCCAAAAGGTCTAAGCCCACAGTAGCCTCATCTAAAATCAAAATAGCAGGTTCTTCCATCAAACTGCGGGCGATGAGTAGGAGTTGGCGTTCGCCTTGTGACAAACTGGCATAGGTCCTGCCAATCAAGTGGTCAGCCTTGATTGTTTTCAGCATTTCAATAGCCTGGTCTAGCTCAGCTTGTCCATACTCACGGTAGAGGATGGAGGATTTGTATTTTCCAGTCAGGACGATTTGTTCCGCTGTCAAATCGATTGGAAATCGCTCTGCCAAAAAGGAGCCAACCACCCCAATCTTAGTGCGTAGGCAGGGAATATCACCCCTACCAAATTCCACTCCTAGAACAGTTAACTCGCCAGAAGTCTTCCAAAACTCTGCCATCAATATGCGCAGCAGTGTTGATTTTCCAGCACCGTTAAGGCCTAAAATAGCCCAACGCTCTCCTTCCTTAAATTCCCAGTTGATGTCTTTTAATAGGTACTTCCCCTGTCTTTTGTAGGACAGTTCTTTCATGGATAAAATCATATGGACCTCACTTTTCTTTTTGACTATTTTATCACAGAAGTGTAGATTTACAGATATTTTTGCCGAATGTCACCTCGATTATACCAAAATGAAAAGAATATGGTATAATGGGAATGTTATAGATTTTATTATAGGAGAATATCATGGAAGACCCTGGTAGTCAGACCATTCATTTACAATTATTATTACTGTTACTATTGACCTTGCTCAATGCCTTCTTTTCAGCTTCAGAAATGGCCCTTGTTTCCCTCAATCGTTCACGGGTGGAGCAAAAGGCCGCTGAGGGTGAGAAGAAGTATATTCGCTTACTTCAAGTTTTAGAAAATCCCAATAATTTCCTTTCTACTATTCAGGTTGGAATTACCTTTATTTCTATCCTTTCGGGTGCCAGCTTGGCCAATGATTTAGGTGCTGTTTTTGCCAAGTGGATGGGTAATTCAACAACAGCTCAAACTGCTGGGTATTGGTTGGCTTTAGCGATGTTGACCTTTGTGTCCATCGTACTGGGTGAACTATATCCCAAGCGGATTGCCATGAATATGAAGGAAAATCTGGCAGTGGTTACGGCGCCAGTGATTATTTTCCTAGGAAAGATTGTCAGTCCTTTCGTTTGGCTCTTATCAGCCGCGACCAATCTCATCAGTCGCATTACACCTATGAACTTTGACGATGCGGACGAGCAGATGACCCGGGATGAGATTGAATATATCTTGACCAAGAGCGAGCAGACTTTGGATGCGGAAGAAATCGAGATGTTGCAAGGTGTATTCTCCTTGGATGAGCTGATGGCGCGTGAAGTCATGGTTCCCCGTACGGATGCCTTCATGGTTGATATTGACGACGATACGGAAACCATTATGGCGGCCATTCTCAAGCAGAATTTTTCTCGCGTTCCCGTCTATGATGGGGATAAGGATAACATCATCGGCCTTATTCACACCAAGAAAATTTTATCTGCAGCTTTTAGCAATGGTTTCGACAATCTTAATATCCGACGTATTATGCAGGAACCTCTCTTTGTTCCAGAAACGATTTTTGTAGATGATTTGCTCAAATCCTTGCGGAATACCCAAAATCAGATGGCTATCTTGCTGGATGAGTATGGTGGAGTTGCGGGGCTGGTGACTTTGGAAGATTTGTTGGAAGAAATTGTCGGGGAAATCGATGATGAAACAGATAAGACAGAGATTTTTGTCCGTGAAATTGCAGAGAATACCTACATTGTCCAAGGGAATATGACTCTGAATGACTTCAATGAGCATTTTGATACGGAGCTAGAAAGTGATGATGTTGATACCATTGCAGGTTATTATTTGACGGGAGTCGGCACTATTCCAAGCCAGGAAGAAAAGGTGACCTTTGAAGTGGACAGTAAAGACCATCATTTAGTCTTTGTCAATGATAAGGTGAAAAATGGTCGGGTGACCAAGCTTAAAATGATGATGACTACTCTGGAAGAGGAAGTTGAAAAAGAATAAGGGGAAACCAGTTGCTTTAAGGTAGCTGGTTTTTGAATGGGCATATTTTACAGGCTTATTAAAAAATAGTAGAATAGCTTTTTATTAGAAATGAGGAAGATGGAAATCTAGTTGCTTTTTTTGCATATGTGACTTGATGGTATGGTGTAGGGTCCAAAGGGAGCTGTGGATATTGGTTTTGCCCATTATAACCATGAATTAGAAGATTTTGCTAACCAGGTTCTGCAACAGCAGATACCATTTTGTGGGGGCGTGCTACCTATGAAATGATGTATAATTATTGGCCAAGGATGTTGGATAATCCTGAAGCTAGTGAACATGAGCGCAATCATGCAGCCTGGGTTTATGCTGTTGAAAAACTAGTTTATTCTAAAAGCCTTTCGGAAGGTACTTGGAACAATGCAAGTTTGACTGTATTTGAAGGGATTGGAATAAAAGTGAATGCAGTAAGAGGGGGAGCGACCAAGTTCTTTCCAGTTAATTTACTCTTCTACCATAGCAGATGTTTATGTTTAGGGTTCCTTTCCTACAATTTTTATAGAAGCGTTTTCATTTTTATGGTATAATAACTATATTAAGAAAACGAGGATGAGATGATGGAAGAAGTAGATTACCGAAAAGTAACAGGGCTTGTTCATTCGACTGAGAGTTTTGGCTCTGTGGATGGACCAGGTGTACGTTTTGTGGTCTTTATGCAGGGTTGTCATATGCGTTGCCAGTATTGCCATAACCCTGATACTTGGGAATTGGTCAATCCTGCGGCCAAAGAACGAACTGCAGAGGATGTTCTCAATGAAGCTTTGCGTTTTCGTATGTTCTGGGGGAAAGAAGGGGGGATAACGGTATCTGGTGGTGAAGCGACCATTCAGATTGACTTTTTGATTGCCCTCTTTACCCTGGCAAAAGAAAAAGGCATCCACACGACCTTGGATACCTGTGCTCTGACTTTCCGTTCGACAGAGCGTTATCTGGAAAAATATAATCGCTTGATGGAAGTGACCGACTTGGTGCTCTTGGATATTAAGGAAATCAATCCAGACCAGCACCGTATTGTAACGGGGCATAGCAATAAGACTATTTTAGAGTGTGCCCGTTATCTTTCGGATATTGGCAAACCTGTTTGGATCCGCCATGTCTTGGTACCAGGACTGACAGACCGTGATGATGACCTGATTGAGTTAGGAAAGTTTGTCAAGACCTTGAATAATGTCGAGCGTTTTGAAGTCTTGCCTTACCATAATCTTGGAGAATTTAAGTGGCGTGAGCTAGGTAGACCTTATCCACTTGAAGGGACCAAGCCACCAAGTAAGGAACGTGTTTTAAATGCTAAGACCTTGATGGAAACCGAATCCTATCAAGACTATATGAATCGAATAAAGGGATAGTAGTGCGTAGAGCTAGAGTAAATAAAAGTCTAGGTGTAGTCGGACCGCTTTTGGCCTGTTTGTTGATTGCAGTCTGTGCATCCCTAGCATATTATGTGTTTAATAAAAGAGAAGGACAGTCCAGCAACAGTCCTTCTTTTGTGCCTGTTCAAGAGATTTCTGTCAAAGAGAAACTAATCTCTGATTACCTACAACAAATGACCCTAGAAGAAAAAGTTGGTCAGATGATTTTTGCACGTATACCTGCTGAAAATCAGTTGGAAGATCTTGTTTCCTATCAATTTGGTGGTTATATCTTATTTTCACGGGACTTTGAAGGAAAGACCTTAGAGCAAGTCGAGGAAGACATTGCAAGTTATCAAGCTAATTCCAAGCTACCACTTTTAATGGCTTCTGATGAAGAAGGTGGGACGGTAACGCGGGTTAGTCAGTTATTAGAAACTCCCTTTGCCTCTCCCTTGGAATTGTATCAGTCAGGGGGGCTGGTGGCTGTTTTAGAAGATACTAAGCATAAAACCAGTCTTTTGAAAGGGATAGGTATTCATGCCGGTTTCTTTCCAGTTGCGGACTTATCTACAGATCCATGGTCATTTATCTATGATCGGACTATTGGTCAAGATGCTACTACAACATCCACTTATATCAGCCAAGAGGTCCAGCTACTGAAACAAGAGCAATTTGCTTCGACTTTGAAACATTTCCCAGGCTATGGGAACAATGCTGATTCACATACAGATTTGGTATATGACAATCGTAGTTTAGAAGAATTACGAGCCAATGACTTTCTTCCATTTAAGGCTGGTATTGAAGCGGGGGCAGACTCCATCATGGTTAGTCACAATATCGTCCCTGCCATTGATGATGTCCCGTCTTCCATTTCACCTGAAATCAATAATATTCTTCGGAATGAACTTGGTTTTGATGGTGTCATTATGACCGATGACTTTGATATGCTGGGTCTATCGCAATTCGTTGATCAAAATTCGGGTGCCTTGCAGACTATTCAAGCTGGGACAGATATGATCTTATCTTCGAGCTATGCTAGTCAGATTCCTTATATTGTGGAACAAGTGAAGGCTGGAACTATTACAGAGGAGCGGCTTGACCAATCTGTCAAACGTATTTTGGGAATGAAATATGATCTTGGCTTAATCAAATAAACAAAGAAAGGGAGCGGGAAAGAACTCGACTGGTCAAAAAAAGAGTTCGTCTTCCCGCCCCCGCACAGTTGATTAGGTCAGATTTGGAGTGTAAAACACGAACAAATCTGCCAATCAACCATTGCGCTGAGATGTTGACACGAACCCTGAGAAGCGAGGTTGGTCTTTTTATACGAAAACTCAAAAGAATGCAAAAACTCCCTCCCTATGATATAATCAAAGTGAAATTTTTTTATGTTAAGCTACTAGCTCGTCCCTAGTAGTCTTTTTCTGTGCTAAAAATTCAGGATACGTTATCTGCTCTTGTAAGAGGATATAAGCTATTTTTAATAATTGATGTGCAAGGGCAATTGTTGCTTTTTGTGAACCACGCCGACTTTGAATCTGATAAAATCGTTCAGCTAGAGGACTACCTTTTTTGTTCCTGGCGGCGAAAGCGGCTTGGCATAAACATTTCTTCAAATAAGAATTTCCGTGTCGAATCTTGGTACTTCGTTTTTTACCAGCACTCTCATTATTACCTGGACAAAGTCCAGCCCAAGAAGCTAAATGTCCAGCAGTAGGAAACTGACTCATGTCAACACCAACCTCAGAAATAATAACGGAGGCTGTAATGACATCAATGCCTGGGATGGAATCCAATATTTCTACATGGTTTTCATATTGTGATAGATAGACATTCATTCGCTCTTCCAACAACCCAATCTGCTTCTGATAAAAATCATAAATCTCCAATGACTGCTTTAACATAAAGCGGTGATGGTCAGAAAAATAGCCATCCAAGGCTTCCATAAGCTGCGGTACTTTCTTCTTCAAGCTGGTGTAAACTGATTGATGGACAATGCGAGGTGTGATAGGCGTCCCATCAACCAGTAGCTGAAGGAGATTGCGACCAGATAGTCCCATTATATCTTCGATATAGGTTGTTAGCTTGATACCACCTGATTGAAGAATTTTATGGATTCGGTTGGTTTCTCGATTGCGACTTTCCACATAATGTTTCCGTTGTCTGGTCAACTCCCTCAATTCTTGAATGGTTTCATCGGGAACGAAACTCCGAGGAAGCAGACCAA
>ALKQ01000050.1 GCA_000440235.1 Streptococcus suis 10581
TCGTGTTAATTTGGCAATCCAGTGAGCATCCTTCTTGTCGGTTTTCTGACCTGGAATAGCCTTCATGTGGGCTGGTTGAGCGAGTATCAACTTGAAGTCATCACATAGAGCATGCCAGACAGGTCGCCAATAAACACCTGTACTTTCCATACCAACAGCTTCCACATGAAATTGACTGAGAAAATCGTGGCAAGCACGTAGGCCTTTAGTCGTTGTATCAAACGTAGCCATCTCACGCTTTGGACGAGTTGAGGTGAGTGGTCCGTGTAGGATACAGACAACGATATTGGCTTGATGGACATCAATACCTGCACAAGATTGATAGAGAACATCCATGATAATTCCCTCCTTCTAAAAATTAGAGAGCTTATCTACCGAATTTTTGTCGTATTTTTATACTCATGCCTATCGCATATTTTGGGGTGCTCGTCAGTAGAGTGGATCAGTTTTGCCCTCGATTATTAGAATCATTAAGTCGTCAACCACAAAGCCCTCACTAAGATTATACACCTAGTGAGGGCTTTATGTTCGTTTTCATTATTCTG
>ALKQ01000051.1 GCA_000440235.1 Streptococcus suis 10581
AAGCCATCATGGATGTCTTGCCCAGCCTCTTTTCGTATTATTCTAAAACAAGCTTAGTTTTGATGCCGTCTATATCAACAAAGGCTACGCTATTGTCTAGTCTTTGAAGGTTTAGGTTTGCAGCTGTGGCGCGTTCCAAGGTTGCTTCAAAAGCTTCTGGATTGGAATAGATGACCGTATAGTAGGCAAGTCCTGGCATGCCTTCAGTTCGTGTTTGGAGATGTTTTCCACCCCATTCATTGACAGCCAGGTGGTGATGGTAGTCACCAGAAGCTAACCAGGCTGCAGATGGGACGGAGAATTTATCCTCGACAGCTAGGACCTCTTGATAGAATAGGCTTGAAGCGGAGCTTTCTCGAACGGACAGGTGAATATGGCCCATGCGACTGCCAAGCGGCATCTGATAGACTGCGTCAGCTTTTTTCCCCAGAGCATAGATTGTTTCTGCATCCATAGGCTCAGTAATGCCGACGATGCGGCCGTCTGGGCGGACATCCCAAGTGTCTTGAGGTAGGTCGCGGTAAATTTCGATGCCATTGCCTTCGGTGTCGGCTAGGTAAATGGCTTCGCTGTAACCGTGGTCGCTGGCGCCTTGGAGGGGAACTTTGTTGTCGATAAAGTGGCGGAAAATGGTGCCTAAGTCCTCTCGACTAGGTAGGACAATGGCCAAGTGATAGAGTCCGTAGCTTTGGCTAACTTCGCCTATCTGCTCTGTTTGAATGAGACGAATAAGAGTGGTCTGACCGACACCAAGGTCAATCTGTTTAGAGTTTTCAGTCAGAACTTGGAGGCCCAATACCTGCTGGTAAAACAGACTTTGGAGTTCCAGATTGCGAACATTGAGGGCAACTAGGCCCAGTTCAAATTGGGAATTGTACATAGGGATACCTGGCTTTCTGATACAATTTATAGGAATTTTCGAGTTACTTAGTATCTTTTGGCGAAGAATGTGTGACGAATAGACTTTTGAAAATTGATTATTATCTCATAGCTTTCTCAACAAGTGCGCTATCTACGATTTGGATAAAGTGTGTAATTCTATTTTCAGCATTAAAATCGTAAATATGGACAAAGTCTGCTTGGAAGGATTTCTGAGTAAGGTTGTAGGTCCCCTTGTAGTAGCCATAAACCATGACACGGTTTCCTGAAAAGGCGTAATCAACAGGTGTGGCACTATAATTGGTCCATTCAGAGCCTAGTCTTGCATGGACGTTTTCAATCACTGCATCTGGACCAATATAGGTACCAGCATAGGGAAAGCCTGCAGCTTCTGTCCAAGAGACATCAGCAGCTAAATGGCTCTTGAAATCTTCTATTCGACCTTGAGCAGTAGCTAGATAAGTTTCTTCTAAAATATTTTTATATAATTGATTTTTTGACATACATTACCCCCATGGTATTTCACCGGTTAAGACTTTAGCACTCAATTCCAAGACTGCCTCGTTACGAAGATTAGGGAATTTTTCTTTCATTTTAGCGACAAAAGTAGCTGAGTCTTTGACTTCTTTTTTTAATTTGATTGCTACTTCAATATAGGCGATTGAAAAATCAAGTGCTTGAGAATCAAATGAACCTTCACTATCTGCATGACCTGGAATAATGAGAGAGGCATCCAGTGCCTTCATATCTTTTAATCGATCTTGCCAGGCTTTCAATTTCTCGGTAGTTTGTGAATCTGCTAAGAAGAGGTGAATTTGATTAAAGGTATTGATACCGCCAATAATGGTTTTGGTTTCTACATTCCAAAGATTGATTTGACTTGGTTCACTACCGAAAAATTCCCATTTATCACCTTCAAATTCTAATGTAGATTCTTGAATGAGCGCTGGTAAAATAATATTTTTAGGAGCTTGGTCACCTAAAGAGCCTCCCCATACCTGTAATTTTTTTGATACTGTTTTTAAAATATGGTCGATAACATAAGACGTTGCATAGACAATGACTTCTGGGAATGATTTTTTGATAGGCTCAAGAGCAAAATAATAGTCTGGATCCCCTTGAATGATAAAGATTTTTTCTAATGTCAGTTGCGCGTCTTGTAGATAGCGAACAATTCGCTCTCCTTCTGATTGTTTAAACCCTGAACCTACAAGGAGAGCCTTGCCATTTTTAATGATTAAGGTCGCCGTAACCATAAAACTTGATTCATCATTTGTAAAGATGTGTAATTCTGTTCCATTTTGTAGCTTATAATGTTTTTCCATAAATAGTTGCCCTTTCTATTGCGTAATAGCTGCTTGGAAATTTTTTTCCAAATCGTCTACTGTGCGAACTTTATTGATAAGATTAAAGAAGTTTCCGTCTTTTTCGAGTAACAAGGTTGGGAAAGAGGTTACCCCCATTTCATAAGCCTTGATAAAGTCTGGGTGTAGACTTTCTGGTTGTTTCAAGTTGCTTGATAGTTCTTCCATAGCCTTTGTAGGTAACTGATAGCTTCCGATTAGGCTAGTGTAACTGTCTGCTTGATTGAGGTCTAATCCATCTTCAAAAAATAAGGCTTGAATGTCTAATGTTAGCTGAGCAAGCTGGTGTGGTTCAACGTAGTTTTTCAAGACTGAGTAGGCTCTAGCAGGACCAAGGGAGTCCATGGTAAAGTCCTTATCCTTAAACAATTGATTGTAGTTATCGCCAAAAGACATTTGGTAATAGCTTTCGATTTGTTTGTTGATGGTCTGTGCCTGCTGGAAATCAACCATTTTCTTTTTGTTATCTCCGACAAACAATCCTCCGTTAATGACCTCTATTTCTATGTCAGGATGGTCTTGCATGAATTTTGTGAAAATGTGGTTAAAGCCGTAGGTCCAACCACAATAAGCATCGATGATGTAATATAGTTTCATTTTAATTTTCTTTCATCTTATTTTCTTGGTTTTTGATTAGAATTTAGCATTGCTATTGACAGTTTTGGAATCTTCCTCGATTGGTACAACAACATCCCAGAGTTCTGCAATTTTATCATCTTCAACTCGATAAAGATCTGTATTGACCTATAGAGTCTAAGCTTCTAACAAAGCTTGAGCTTGAGCTTGCAGACCAGCGATAGCTTCCTCTGACAATACCAACTGTCCAGTTCCCCATGCTTCTGGGTTGACGGTAGTCCCTGTAAACTCACCTACAACTTGCATACGAACAAATGGTAGGAGAGCATGGTAGCTAGCAAACATTGGCTCATGTCCAGCATTGGCAACAGATGATACAGTAACAATTTTGTCTTGTAGGGCAGATGGGCCACGTGTTTCTGACAAGTCTAGGGCACGGCTGAGCCAGTCAATCAAGTTTTTCACTGTGCCTGGAATAGCAAAGTTGTAAACTGGTGAGAAAATCCAGATAGCATTTGCAGCCATAATCGCATCACGTGCAGCTTGGACAGCTGGCAAGACTGGTGTTTCAAAATCTTGGTTCATAAGTGGGATTTCTTTATAGTTAAGATAAGATACAGTTGCTTGACCTTCTAAGATGCTTTCAGCTTGCTTTGCCATTTGGTGGTTGAATGAACCTTCACGTAGTGAACCGACGATAAATAAAATGTTTTTCATGTTTTTTTCTTCCTTTTTTGTAAATATATTTTTGAAAACTGAGATTATTGACATAGGGACTCCTTTGTATTATATAGTGCAATGAATGATCATTGTATCGCTCCTTTTGAGAAAATACTTTCCTGCTTTCGCAGTTTATGGTATTATTGTAACAGGTACTAAAAATAAAACAAGTACGATTTTTTTGAATAGTCACTTTCTTTTTATGAAGCAATGAATAATATCAAAGAAAAATAAAGGAGAAATAATGCCAACATTTACATCTCATACCGTGCCAGAGTGTCCTTATGTGACCACTCAGAGTGTCTTATCAGGGAAATGGAGTATGTTACTTTTGCACCACATCGAAGAAGGACCGATTCGTTTTAATGAATTGCACCGTCGATTAACAGGGATTTCCCAAGCAACCCTTACCAAGCAGTTACGTCAATTGGAGGATGATGGTTTAATTACTCGTAAAGTCTATGCACAGGTTCCGCCAAGAGTAGAATATGAACTGAGCGAGATTGGTCAGGAATTCAAGATGGTTCTTCAACAAATTGAAGTCTTCGGTGATAAATACATCAACTTTGTCAAATCAAAAAAATCTGAATGAGTTCATATCTCATTCAGATTTTTGTCTTTTATAGTTCGTCATCCTTAACTGCATTTAACCAATCGGCAGCAGCCTTGGCTGTGCTTTCGAGGGCCCCTTCTTTGAACGGTGATTGGAGGTTTGCAGCTTCAACCACTTGCAAGAAGGACTTGGTGCCACCCAAATCACAGATACGGATGTAGTCTTCCCAAGCATTTTCATCGTGATCTACCTGCGTGCGTTTCCAGAATTGGAGGGCACAAACTTGGGCCAAGGTATAGTCGATGTAGTAGAATGGACTAGCAAAGATATGACCTTGACGATACCAGAAGATACCGCGGTTGAGGGCTTCTGACTCGGAATAGTCACGGTCTGGCAAGTAGAGATCTTGGAGTTTTTTCCAAGTCGCCTTGCGTTCAGCTGGTGTCATCTCTGGATGTTCATAGACTTCGTGCTGGAAGTGATCCACCAAGACACCGTAAGGCAAGAAGAGAAGGGCACTTGCCAAGTGGGTGAATTTATATTTATCAACTTGTTCCTTGAAGAAACGGTCCATCCATGGCCAGGTCATAAATTCCATAGACATAGAGTGGATTTCACAGGTTTCGTAGGTTGGCCAAACAACTTCTGGACTTTGAATCCAACGCGAACGATAAACTTGGAAGGCGTGACCTGCTTCGTGGGTCAAGACATCAATATCACCGCTGGTTCCGTTGAAGTTGGAGAAGATGAATGGGCTCTTGAAGTCAGGGATATAGGTGCAGTAGCCACCGCTGTTTTTGCCTGGTTTTGCAACCAAGTCCAAGAGTTCATGCTCAATCATGAAATCGAAGAATTCGCCTGTTTCTGCGGACAATTCACGGTACATGTCTTGGGCTTGGCTGACGATAAAGTCAGGGTCACCTTGAGGGACTGCGTTTCCGTCCAAAAACTCAAGATTGAGGTCGTAGTGTTTGAGGCTTGGCACCTGCAAGCGTTTGGCTTGGCGTTGACGCAGATTTTGTACAATCGGTACGATATGCTTGAGGATTTCCTCACGATAAACCTTGACCATATCACGATTGTAATCGAAACGGTTCATCTTGAGGTAGCCGTATTCCACATAGTCCTTGAAGCCGAGTTTGTGGGCGATTTCCGTACGGACCTTGACCAATTCATCGTAAACACGGTCAAAGTCAGCTTCCTTGCTTTCAAAGAAGGCAGTTGTGGCAGCAGAAGCAGCCTTGCGGACCTCGCGGTCAGTTGATTGACCGAATGGCCCCATTTGTGCCAGGTTGTAGGTCTGACCTTGGAAATCAATCTCTGCTCCAGCAATCAGTTTGCTGTATTCATCGGTCAATTCATTTTCCTTTTGGAACAAGGGAATGACAGCTGATGAGAAGGTCTTGAGCTTGTTCTCAGCCTGCATGAAGAAAGTTTCTGGTAAAATGTCTGACAGTTCTTCCTTGCAAGGCGTCTGGACAATGACACGGTAGTAGTTGGTGGTCAATTCTTCAAAAAGTGGTGAATATTCATTCCAAAACTTGGTTTCTTCATTGTAGAACTCATCGTTCATGTCGATAGTATGACGGATCATCCAGAGGTTGTACTGGGTATCGACCAGGTTGAGTAATTTGGTAATGGCAGTAACCAGTGTGCGTGTGGTTTCGAGGCTACTTGCTTGAGCCAACTGGTCGGTCAGGTCAGTAAATTGAGCCTTGATGGCTTCATAATCGGGACGGACATAGGTATAGTCTGAAAATTTCATATCTTTCTCCTTTTGTATTACTACCTTCTATCTTACTCTTTTTGAAAACGTTTGGCAAATCTGGACCCATCCATGTTCACAAGTCTTTCTATTTATGGTAAAATGTAGGAGATTATTAGAAAAATGAGGTTGTAGACATGTCTAAATTTTTAGTTTTTGGTCACCAAAATCCTGATACAGATGCCATTGCATCATCATACGGCTGGGCTCACTTGGAGCGTGAAGTGTTTGGTCGTGATGCGGAAGCAGTTGCTCTTGGAACGCCAAATGAAGAAACAGCGTTTGCGCTTGACTATTTTGGTGTTACTGCACCGCGCGTGGTTGAGTCTGCTAAGGCAGAAGGCGTTAGCCAAGTCATCTTGACTGACCACAATGAATTCCAACAGTCTATCGCAGACATCAAGGATGTGGAAGTTGCAGCTGTTATTGACCACCACCGTGTTGCAAACTTTGAAACGGCAAATCCATTGTACATGCGGTTGGAGCCAGTTGGTTCAGCTTCTTCTATCGTTTACCGTGCTGCTAAGGAAAATGGGATCACCCTTCCAAAAGAAGTGGCAGGTTTGCTCTTGTCTGGCTTGATTTCAGATACCCTCTTGCTCAAATCACCAACCACTCACGTTTCTGACCCACAGGTAGCCGCAGAATTGGCAGAATTGGCTGGGGTTAACTTAGAAGAATACGGCTTGGCACTCTTGAAAGCAGGAACCAACCTTGCCAGCAAGTCAGCAGAAGAATTGATTGACATCGATGCCAAAACCTTTGGTTTGAACGGAAATGACGTGCGTGTAGCCCAAGTCAACACAGTGGACATTGCAGAAGTCTTGGAACGCCAAGCAGAAATCGAAGCAGCTATGACAGCAGCATCCGCAGCAAATGGCTACTCTGACTTTGTCCTCATGATTACGGACATCGTTAACTCAAACTCTGAAATCCTTGCCCTTGGTAGCAACATGGACAAGGTAGAAGCAGCCTTCAACTTCAAGCTGGAAAACAACCACGCTTTCCTTGCTGGTGCCGTTTCCCGTAAGAAACAAGTGGTACCACAATTAACAGAAGCGTTTAACGCATAAATACCTAGCACCTTCGGGTGCTTTCTTTATTGAAAGGAAAATCATGTCTTATACAGTAAATTTTAAAGAAGTCGAAACGACAGGCTTAGAAACTAGTCCAGTCGCAGAAGTCTTGGCAGGTCTGCGTGCCAATGAAGCCCGCTATTTCTGGAACAAATACAAGCAGGAGTTCGTGGTCTATACTCCAGAAGAGAAGCCTGAAATCCTGCCCTTCATCGAGCAGGTCTTGGCAGAGCGGGACATGAACTTTCCATATACCTCGCTTAACGTAGCCCAGCTTGAGGTAGATGGCATTCTCTGGTCCTTTGTCTTTTATGACAATGGGCTGGCAGTCAATGTCCTCTATACGCTAGAAGAAGGAGGCAAACGAGCGGTCGGTTTCAAATTGTCAGACGGCATTGACATTCCCAAAGAATTTGAAGGTAAATTCAAGTTTGCCCGCCAACGCTCCAAACTGGCAGGGGAAATTCGTGGCACCTTCTTTGTTATCAAGGGCGAGTATTTATAGGATGGCAAATCTGGGGAAACCCAGATTTTTTATATAATGACTTGACCTGGAGTGGACTTCAAGGTGTATAATAAGCGAAAACAAAGAAAGGAGCCTGGAATGAATATCAAAGAAGTTAGTGATGTAACAGGTCTATCAGCAGATACCATTCGCTACTATGAGCGGATAGGACTTATTCTCAAAATTGCAAGAAAATCTTCTGGAGTAAGGAACTTTTCGGAAAGTGATGTAGCCATTTTGGAATTTATCCGCTGTTTTAGGAGTGCTGGTATGTCTATTGAGCGCTTGATTGAGTATATGGGCTTGGTGCAGGCAGGAGATAGTACAGTGGAAGCTCGGATTGATTTACTAAAAGAAGAGCAGGAAGAACTGCGGTCACGCTTGTCGGAAATTCAGCAAGCTCTAGATCGTTTAGATTATAAAATAGAAAATTACCAGACTATATTAAGAGGTGCAGAGAATCAATTGTTCACAGACGGCGGTAGTTCATTCAAAAAAGGCAGAGGATAACTTCTCTGCCTTTATACTTCATTATTCATTTTTTCTTATAACTTGTTTGGGTTTAAATTTCTTCTTTAGCCCAATTTGAACCAAACGTAGTCCAAGAAAACCCGTCGCACTTGCCAATATGATGGCAACAAAAACAGGAATGCCTACGGATAGATAGACATAACTAGCGATGACTGTTATCAAACTAAAAAATGCGATATTAACAAAAAACAACAATTCCTTTAGACGTTCTTTATTGGTATTTTTTGCCTGATAGGTTTGAAAATTAGCCTTTTTCTCTTTCGGGATATACTCTTCGTACTGGTACTCATGGGACTGATAGTGTCTTAATGCCATATCGTCTCCTTCTCTGCTCCCTAAAGAATACCATAACATTGCTGAATTTTTATGTCATTTATATTACAATAATGTTACAAGAGAAAAATTAGAAAAGTCTGAACATTAAAATACAGGTAGTCACTTATCAGATATTGCTCTTTTTGATATAATTATCTTTATGGAAAAAATTATCATTACAGCAACAGCTGAAAGTATTGAGCAGGTCAAAGAACTGCTTGTAGCGGGAGTTGACCGTATTTATGTTGGGGAAGAGGATCATGCCCTTCGCATCCCAACAAATTTTACCTATGATGAACTCAGGGAAATAGCAGAGCTAGTTCATAGCGCTGGGAAGGAATTGACGGTCGCTGCCAATGCCCTCATGCATCAAGATATGATGGACAATATCAAACCGTTTATGGAGCTAATGAGGGAAATCAAGGTTGATTATCTGGTTGTCGGAGATACTGGAATTTTCTATATCAATAAACGTGATGGCTACAATTTTAAGCTAATCTACGACACCTCAGTATTTGTCACCTCCAGTCGACAAATCAACTTCTGGAAAGATCATGGAGCAGTAGAGGCTGTTTTGGCAAGAGAGATTCCATCAGAAGAACTCTTTGATATTGCTAAAAACTTGGAAATGCCAGCGGAAATCTTGGTCTACGGCGCCTCTGTTATTCACCATTCTAAACGAACCTTGTTACAGAATTACTACAATTTTACAAAGGCTGATGAAACGGACTTGTCACGGGGACGCGGACTTTTCTTAGCTGAGCCGAGCGACCCAGATAGCCACTATTCCATTTTTGAAGATAAGCATGGCACCCATATCTTTATCAACAATGACATTGATATGATGACCAAGCTATCAGAATTAGATGAACATGGTTATCATAATTGGAAACTTGATGGTATCTATTGCCCTGGTCAGAACTTTGTTGAAATTGTTAAGCTTTTTGTTCAAGCAAGAGATTTGATTGAAAAAGGCGACTTCACTTATGATCAGGCCTTCCTTTTGGATGAACAGGTACGCAAGCTCCATCCAGCTGAACGTGGCTTGGATACAGGCTTCTACGAATTTGACCGCAATAAGGTTAAATAACAATAGTTTTATCACAATTTATTTACTTTAACCTGGCAGAGTTAGCTCTGTCCTATGTTTCCGAGTGAAACAACATCGTTTACAGTATTCTATCCTGGCAGAGTTAGCTCTGTCACTTACTATGTAAGGTCAGAGCACGAAAACGCCTTTGGGCGATTTTCTAAACTCTGCACTAGGTCTCCACATGAAAAAATATCGTTTCATGTGGAAACCGTCGCAAATAGAGGAGATTTTACATGACGTCAAAAACATTAAAGCGTCCCGAGGTCTTGTCACCTGCTGGGACTTTGGAAAAATTGAAGGTTGCCATTGATTATGGTGCTGATGCGGTCTTTGTTGGCGGTCAGGCCTACGGTCTGCGTAGCCGAGCTGGTAACTTTACCATGGACGAGATGCGGGAAGGGATTGAATATGCCCACGCCCGTGGCGCCAAGGTCTATGTTGCTGCCAACATGGTGACCCACGAAGGCAATGAAGAAGGAGCAGGAGCCTGGTTCCGTGAATTGCGGGACATGGGCTTGGATGCTGTTATCGTATCTGACCCGGCTCTCATCGTTATCTGTGCAACCGAAGCACCAGGCCTTGAAATCCACCTGTCTACCCAGGCTTCATCAACCAACTATGAGACCTTCGAGTTCTGGAAGGAATTGGGCTTGACTCGTGTCGTTCTGGCCCGCGAAGTGACCATGGAAGAAGTGGCTGAAATCCGCAAACGGACAGACGTTGAGATTGAAGCCTTTGTTCACGGAGCCATGTGTATCTCCTACTCAGGTCGCTGCGTCCTCTCCAACCACATGAGCAAACGCGATGCCAACCGTGGCGGATGTTCTCAGTCTTGCCGCTGGAAGTACAACCTCTACGACCTCCCATTTGGCGAAGAACGCCGTTCGATTAAGGGGGAAATACCAGAGGAGTTCTCTATGTCTGCGGTGGATATGTGTATGATCGACCATATCCCAGACATGATTGAAAATGGGGTTGATAGTCTGAAAATCGAAGGTCGAATGAAATCTGTCCACTACGTATCAACCGTAACCAACTGCTACAAGGCAGCGGTAGATGCTTATCTTGAAAGCCCAGAAAAGTTTGAAGCGATCAAGCAAGACCTGATTGATGAGATGTGGAAGGTTGCCCAACGTGAATTGGCGACAGGTTTCTACTATAGCCCGCCGAGTGAAAATGAGCAACTCTTTGGAGCCCGCCGTAAGATTCCAGAATACAAATTCATCGCCGAAGTAGTGGCTTTTGACAAGGAAACCATGACTGCAACCATTCGTCAGCGTAATGTTATCAACGAAGGTGACCAAGTAGAGTTTTACGGACCAGGTTTCCGTCATTTTGAAACCACTATTCAGGACTTGCATGATTCAAATGGAGAAAAGATTGACCGTGCCAACAAGCCGATGGAACTCTTAACTATTAAGCTGGACCGTGAAATCTATCCTGGCGACATGATCCGTGCCTGCAAATCAGGCCTCATCAACCTCTACCAAGAAGATGGACAATCCCTAACTATTCGTGCATAAATATAAAAAGGCCGAAATTTCAGCCTCAGAACGTAGATAAACTCTTAAAAATATAAAAAATTGAGAAGTTTGCGAAAGATAGCAAGTCATTAAACTCTTAGAAACATTGATATTTCGGCGTTTCTGAGAGTTTTTAATTTTCAACATAAAGAAAAAAGATTGAAGAAAATTGTCCAAAATGGACTTTTTCTTCAATCTGCAAGGCCGAAATTTCAGCCTTTTGTTTGTTGTTGAGAAGTCTTGATGCTATCTGGAACCAAGGTAACTTTTTTTATGTCCTCGATTTTTATAATGCTGGTAACCTGACGTTTGAAATTTTTCATGATAATCCGTTGGCGATCGGTATCATATTTCACAATGTCACCTGTGAAACTACGATCACCATAGATGACATGGACTGCAGCTTTTTTATATAAAGCCAGCTCCAAGTTATTCTTGATTTCTTCCTTGCTATCTGGCTCAATAGACTTAGGAGTTTTGCCATGTTCTAAAAAGATGGTGAACTGCTCGAAAATAACTTCTAAAAACCTCTTCATGGCATAATCCTTTCAAACTTGATATAATTATATTATCTAATTTTTATAAAAATGACAAGCTTTTTCGAATAGATAAGTGAGGAGGTAACAAATGGCAGAATTTACATTTGAAATTGAAGAAAAATTATTGGTCTTATCTGAAAATGATAAAGGATGGACCAAGGAGCTTAATCGAGTATCTTTTAATGGCGCACCAGCCAAGTTTGATATCCGAACCTGGAGCCCTGACCACACTAAGATGGGCAAGGGGATCACGCTCAGCAATGAGGAATTCCAAGTCCTCTTGGATGCCTTTGCTAATAAATAAATGAAAGAAGCCTAAGAAAAATAGGCTTCTTTTTTGGTGATAGGTTGCAATAGGCGGTGGCATAGAGTAACAATGGAAATTTTGACCAAGTCTGGCAGGATAAAGGGAAGGACTGTCCAGGCTAAGGTATCTGACCAGCTCGCTCCTGAAACAAGCTTAAAGACCAAACAGCCTATAAGGAAGCAACTTGCAGTTCCAAGTAGGCAGGCTAGAAAAATTGTGACTGGTGAGGAGTCTGATTTAGTGAGGGCAGAAGTGATGATAGTGTAGAGTAGAAAACCCCATAGAAAGCCAGATGTCGGTCCTGTGAGTGCAGCAAAGCCACCAGAAAAACCAGCAAAAACAGGTAAACCGATAGCGCCAAGAACTAGATATAAGCTGACACTTGTAATTGCCTCCTTGGGTTTGTATAGACAAGCTACTAAGCCGATAGCTAGGGTTTGTAATGTAAATGGTACAGGCCCGATAGACAGACTGATTTGCGAAAGGGTGGAAATTAAGGCTGTTCCAATAGCGATATAAACAAGTGATTTGATAGAAGTTGCTTTCATTTGTTATCCTCTTAAAATTTTATAGTTAACAAAAATTATAGTGAGATTGGATAAGAAAGTCAATGCTCTTTCATCGGATGTAACAACTCTATAGGTGATTTTTATAACAGCTAATAAGAAACTTATATAGTAAAAAAACAACAAATTATATGTAAAACAACCTATACTTATGCTAGAATAATAAAAAAAGAAAGTGAGAATTTCTATGACAGAATTACTTGATATTTACCGTACTCTTAAATCTAAAACTTGGGTAGACTTGACTCACCAAATCAATGAAAAGAGCCCGCATTTCCCTGCGCTACCAGCTCTCGAAAAGAAAGCCCTATTTACTCATAAGGATGGCTTCTTTGTCGAACAATTTACGGTTGTGGGGCAGTATGGAACCCATATTGATCCTCCGATTCATTTTGTAGAAGGAGCTCGTTATCTTGATGAGATTGATTTGAAAGATTTACTCCTGCCACTCTACGTTATTGATAAATCAGCTGCTGTTATAGCAAATAATGACTACGAGATAACTAAGTAGGATATTTTAGACTTTGAGGCTGAATATGGTCCGATAGTGCCAGAATCTTTTGTTGCCTTTCGTTCGGATTGGTCAAAGCGCTGGCCTAGTCAAGATGCCATTCGTAATCTAGACGAAGATGGAGTTCAACGTACACCAGGATGGAGCCATGAAGCCCTAGAATATTTGATTGAAGAACGTCAGGTGAAAGCAGTTGGCCATGAAACTTTGGATACCGATTCAGGAGTATCTGCAGCCAAATACGGAGGAAGTTTACCAGAAGAATACTATCTCCTATCAAAAGATATTTATCAGTTGGAAGTATTGGCAAACTTGGATCAGGTACCACCAACAGGTGCATTGATTTCAATCGCTTTTCCTCATTGGGAGAAGGCTTCGGGTTCACCAGTGCGAGCAATTGCTATATTACCATAAGAAAAAGTCCAGACAGTGCTGACCTTCATGTCTGGACTTTTTCAATTGAGTTAACGCATAGTAACAAATTCTTCAGAACCTGTCGGATGGATGGCGACAACGGCATCAAATTCTTCTTTTGTAGCTCCCATTTTGATAGCAACTGAGAATCCTTGAATCATTTCATCGACACCATAGCCAATGCCGTGCAGTCCAACGACTTTTTCATTTTCACCCACAGTTACTAATTTAAACTTAGCCATTTGGCGATTGTTTTCTAGGGCAGTGTACATAGAAGTAAAGGCTGAAGTATAGACTTTTACATTTTCCTGACCGTATTGAGCAATCGCTTCGTCCTCAGTTAGACCAACGGTTCCGATAGCGGGGTGAGAAAAGACGACAGTTGGGATGGTTGTGTAATCCATTTTTGCGGTTGGTTTATTGTTAAATAAACGTTCTGCCAAAAGACGACCTGCCTTGATTGCAACAGGTGTTAATTCTTTTTCACCAGTTACATCACCGAGGGCATAGATGCCTGGTACAGCTGTTTCTTGGTATTCATTGACAGAAATATGTCCTGAAGAAGTAAGTTGAACACTAGTTGCTTCCAGGTTGAGTTTGTCAATATTTGGTTTACGTCCAATTGCCCAAAGGACCTTCTGAGCAATATGGTTACTACCGTCAGCAAAGTTAATCTGGATTTGTCCATCACCAGTTTTTTCAAGACTGACAGGAGTTTTCCCGGTATGGAGTGGAAGGTTGGTACGTTGCATTTCTTCCATCAAGGCATCAACAATGTAGGTATCAAAGCTACGAAGAGGGCGATTTCCACGAACAAATAGGTCAGTTTGGACACCGAGTCCATGTAGGAGACCGGCCATTTCCACAGCGATATAACCAGCACCAATCACAGCCACAGAAGAAGGTAACTCTTCCCATGCAAAGACATCGTCAGATACAATCCCTAGCTCACTGCCAGGAATAGCAGGGACTACCGGTTTGGCACCGGTTGCAATGACAATGTGTTTGGCACGAATCAGCTCACCATTGACTTCAACCGTTTGATTATCCACAAAACGTGCGAAACCCTGGATAACTTCTACTCCGTTATTGTTAAAAGTATTACCGTAGGATGCGCGTGAACGCTCAATATAGGCTTCGCGATTTTTACGCAAGGTGGCAAAATCAAATTTTACATCCTGGCTGGTAAAACCATACTCAGGTCCATAGTGGTGAATGGCTTCAGCCACTTGAGAACCGTACCACATAATTTTTTTGGGTACACAACCAAGGTTAACACAGGTCCCTCCTAGATAGCTTCCTTCGATCACAGCAGCCTTAGCCCCATAGATAGCAGCACGGTTCATAGTAGCAATACCGCCGCTGCCCCCACCAATGGCAATAATATCAAATTCTTTCATGAGTTTTTCTCCTCTAAATGATAATTATCTTCATTCTATCGTTTTTTTACTTATCAATCAAAAATCCGCTACGTTCTCTTACAAAATTGTAAGTAGGAAAAATACCGAACTTTTTGTAAAATAATTAAGAAAACACTTGCAAAAAAACGTGTATTTGTGTATTATAAAGACAATACAAAATAAATATGTTTTGAATTAGAAAAGGAGTATCATATGTTAAAGACAAAGAAAGCTAAAATTGCTTTGTTCAGTGGTCTCAGTGTTGCGGCTGTCGCCTTAATTGGTGGTGCCTTGGTATTTGGAGGTGTATTAGGTGGTTCCTCACCAACTTCTACAGAGCAAGTTGCGACCAGTTTGACCTATACAATAGCTAAAGAGGGATCGATTGCTTCATCGACCTTATTGACAGGAACGATTTCTGCAGCAGATGAACAATACGTTTACTATGATCCTTCAAAAGGAGATTTGAGCGAGGTCTTAGTTGAGCCAGGAACTCAGGTTGAAGTAGGAACACCATTGATTCGCTATGATGCAACAGAATTGCAGTCTGCTTTGGATACTGCTGTTCGTGGGCGTGATAAGATTGGACGTCAGATTTATGATTTGAGAAACAATGGTCAGACTGTTCAAACAACGGGTGATGCTGCAACAGATGAAGCGGCAACAGCTGCAGCTCAACGTTCAGTAGATATGCAGTTGGCAGACTTGAATGATTCGTACGCAGATGCACAAGCTGCTGTGGATAAAGCGTATACAGCCTTGCAAGAAGCTACAGTTACAAGTACAGTAGCTGGTACGGTTGTTGAAGTGAATAAATCAGTTTCGAAGAGTTCAACTTCTAGTCAGACCGTTGTTCATATCGTCAACCAAGGTAGCCTACAAGTGACAGGAAATTTGACGGAATATGATTTGGCAAATATTGCAGTTGATCAAGAAGTGAAATTAACCAGCAAGGTATACCCAGATAAGTCATGGACTGGTAAGATTACCTATATTTCAAATTATCCAGCAACAGATCAAACCGCAAGTGCAGTAGCAGGTGCAGGTGGTGGTTCAGGTGCCAAATATCCTTTCAAGGCTGCTTTGACCAGTGAATTGGGTGAATTGAAGCAAGGTTTTACAGTTAATATTGAAGTGGTTAATACTACCAATCATATTTTAATTCCTGTAACAGCAGTTGTTCCAGAAGAAGATAAAAACTTTGTATGGACCATTGTTGAAGGGAAGGCTAAAAAAGTAGAGGTTACCCTTGGAAATGCGGATGCTCTCAATCAAGAGGTGACAGCAGGTATTGCAGCAGGAGATCAGGTCATTACTATTCCAACTCCAGACCTTGAAGAAGGAAAAGAGGTTGAAGCCAATGAAGAACCAACTTATTAGATTAACCAATATAAACAAATCCTATAAAAACGGTGACCAAGAACTTCGTGTCCTTAAAGATATAGATCTCGAGGTGGAAGAAGGCGAATTTCTTGCTATTATGGGACCCTCTGGTTCAGGTAAATCAACCCTGATGAACATTATCGGGCTTTTAGATCGTTCTAGTTCAGGGAACTATTGGTTAGAAGGTGAAGAAGTCAGTCAACTGTCTGAGAAAAAATTAGCTCAGGTTCGGAATGACCAAATCGGGTTTGTCTTTCAACAATTTTTCCTGCTATCAAAACTCAATGCCCTTCAAAATGTCGAGTTACCTTTGATTTATGCAGGAGTTCCAGCCAATCAACGAAAAAAATTAGCCAAACGTTATTTGGAAAAAGTGGAGTTGGCTGAGCGGATGACTCACCTGCCATCTGAGTTATCAGGTGGACAGAAACAAAGGGTGGCTATTGCGCGTGCCTTGGTCAATACACCAGCTATTATCTTGGCGGATGAGCCAACAGGTGCCTTGGATTCCAAGACAGGCCAGCAAATTATGGAACTCTTAACAGAGTTGAATAATGAAGGCAAGACTATTATTATGGTCACCCATGAACCTGAAATTGCTGCCTATGCCAAACGTAAAATTGTCCTACGCGATGGCATTATTACAGAAGATAGTAGAAGGGAGGAAGTCTAGATGGAAAATTGGAAATTTGCCCTCAAGTCTATCCTAGCCCATAAGATGCGTTCTCTTTTAACTATGTTAGGTATTATCATCGGCGTGGCCTCTGTTGTGATCATTGTAGCAATGGGAACAGGTATGTCTAAGAGTATTGAAAAGTCTTTGGCCGGTGATCAGAATAATGTTCAGGTCTACTTTACCCCTTTTGTTGGAACTGAAGAACGAACCCAGGGTGCATTTACGTACACAGTTCCTGGCGAGGCTTCTGAAGAACAGGAGCCAGATGTAACCGACACAATGTTAAAGGGGCTTTTGGAAATCGATGGGCTCAGTGGCTACTACATTAGTGCTTCAAGTACCTCTACTGTAGCAGCGGGCAATGCGCAAGCTGATAATGTCTTTATTACTGGTGTTAGTCAATCCTATTTTGGTATTAAAGAGTTGGAGATTTTGGGTGGCCGTCGCTTCACGGCTAACGATTACAGCCGCTTTTCCCGCATTATCATGTTGGATGTCGCCTTGGCTGAGAAGCTTTTTGGTTCAATCGATGGTGCCCTCAACCAAATCGTCAGTGTCAATGCTAATTCTTATCTTGTAGTTGGTGTTTACAAAGATCCCAAAGCAGGTACTTCCCTCTATGGTTTCAACTCAGGCGGAAATGCCATTATGACCAATACTCAGCTGGCTGCTGAAATGGGTACCAAGGAAAATAGTGGCCTCTATGTCCATGTAGAAGATGTGAGTAGAGCTGCTGAGGTTGGTCAGGCTGCCGCAGCATACTTGACCAACATTACAGGTCTAAAGGAAGCCCGTTATGATATCTATGATATGTCAGCTATGTTAGATGATTTTAAGAACCAAATGTCAGGTGTCACTACGTTTATCGGTGCTGTTGCAGGAATTTCACTTCTTGTAGGTGGTATCGGTGTTATGAACATCATGTTGGTATCTGTGACTGAGCGGACACGTGAAATCGGTCTTCGTAAAGCTCTGGGGGCAACCCGAGGAAATATCTTGATGCAGTTCTTGATTGAAGCCATGGTATTGACCACTTTAGGTGGAGCAATCGGTTTAGCTATCGCTCAAGCCATTGTGTTTATTCTCAACGCCACAAAGGTTATGGGAGAGATGACAGCTGAAATATCAATACCGGTTGTATTAGGAAGTTTAGCATTTTCAGCAGCAGTCGGAATTGTCTTCGGCGTTCTTCCTGCTAATAAGGCTTCTAAGCTTGATCCAATTGAGGCATTACGTTACGAATAATATGATGAAACGATTAGGTTTTCCTAGTCGTTTTATTTTGTGAGCAAAGCTCTTGATATTATCACTAGTTAGAGATAAAATAAACACATCAATTAAGAAATAGTGATTTCAAAGGAGAACACATCATGGTAGAATTAGGCATTTCAACATTTGGCGAAACAACCCCTCTTGAAAAGACAGGCGAAACTTACAGCCACGACGAGCGGATTCGGCAGTTAGTCAAAGAAATTGAGCTAGCCGATGCGGTGGGGCTTGATGTCTATGGGATTGGTGAACATCACCGCGAAGATTTTGCGGTTTCTGCACCTGAGATTGTGCTGGCAGCGGGTGCCGTCAATACCAAGCATATCAAGCTGACATCAGCAGTTTCCATCCTTTCCTCCATGGACCCCGTAAGGCTCTATCAGCAGTACACCACCATTGATGCTTTGTCAAATGGCAGAGCGGAAATCATGGCGGGTCGTGGTTCCTTTACGGAGTCATTCCCCTTGTTTGGCTATGATCTCCATGACTATGAAGAACTCTTCGATGAAAAGTTGGATATGCTTCTGGAAATCGACAAGGAAACCAATCTCAAGTGGGATGGGCATTTTACCCAGTCAGTCGATAATAAGCCAGTCTATCCGCGTCCTGTACAGGAAGATTTTCCCATTTGGGTCGCAACAGGTGGTCATGTAGAGTCCACCATCAAGATTGCTAAGAAAGGCTTGCCTATCGTGTATGCTGTCATTGGTGCAGGTGCCCATCGCTTTAAACCTTTAGTCGATGCCTATCGCAAGGTTGCCCGCAACTCAGGTCATGATCCAGAGAAAACGAAAGTTGCAGCCCATTCTTGGGGCTGGATTGCAGACGACCATGACAAGGCTGTGGAAGAATACTGTCATCCAACTAAAGTAATTACGGACAATATTGCCAAAGACCGCCCACATTGGAGCGAGATGACCAAGGCGCAATATCTCTACTCCCTGACAGACGAAGGGGCAACCATCGTCGGAGATCCAAAACGAGTTGCTGAAAAAATCATCAAGACCATTGAAACACTTGACTTGGACCGTTTCTTCCTCCATCTCCCAATAGGCTCAATGCCGCATGAAGATGTCCTCCGTGCCATCGAACTCTACGGAACTGAAGTTGCACCAATTGTCCGAGAATATTTTGCTAAGAAAGAACAAAATCAGTCCCAAGACTGATGAGATAGTTGATAGGAATAGTTATACTATATTCAATCCTAATTATTTTTCATAATCTCCTGAAAATCCTGACCATGTGGTTGGGATTTTTTGAATGATTAGATAGTGACCGGTATGTAAATTATTTCATAGTTGAAAGTTAACTTAGATGATATGTTTATTCTTTTAAAGTGAATATTTATATAAATATTCTATAAATGATTTGTGCTATAATATAAAAAAATCATTATGGAGATTAATATGGAAAATATATTTGCTATAAAAAATAAGATTCTAGACTTTCCATTTTTAGAAGAAGTAAATGAAGATACTACAATAAACAAATGTGGAATTTATATGCTCTACATAGACTTTTTTGGTGATAATAGTATCCTGCCAATCTATATCGGAAAATCAAAAGATGTTCAAAAACGATTCGATAGTCATTTAAAAAAAATTATGTTTCTAAATAGATTATCAGAATCAACTTATTTATCTTATTTTTTTGAGAGAGAAGATCCTTTTTATGATGGAAGTTTTTTCTACTGTAAAATTTTTCAGTATATGATTGACCATCAATGTACTTTAACAGATTTCAAAATGAAAGTAGTCGAATTTTGTTCGTTAGAAGAGTTAGAATCTAAAGAACTATATTATATAAATTACTTTAAATCACAATTTGTTGGATTCAATCAGCTTAACTCTCGAACATTACTAAATGCCATTCAACCTTCTATATGCAATCCCAAAGAAAATAGAGATATAATAAAGTAATATACCTCATATTAATTTGGAGGAATTAAAAAATAATAGTAATTTGTTGCTAAAAGAACACTCCAAAGTAAAAAAAGAAAAACAAGAATATGATAAATTGATAAGCGAGCAGATTTCTCAAATTGTTACGTTAAAAAAACCATTGCTTGAACTTATTTTACCCCACAAAAACTTTCATCCATTCGAACTAGGCCATCGAGAAATAAGATACTATGCGGCGCCAATTCCTATCGAAAACACGGTATATATAGATTTTATTTCTAATACATATGGTAAAAGTAAAAGCTCATTCTTTTCTGATTTTGCTTATGTCGTATCGGTAAGAGTAACTCAGACAAATAAAAATGAAATAATTGATACTGTTGAATATATTATTAAAAATGATTTGACAGATGAAATTCAATCAGGTTTTACCTATGTTGAAAAAGATATTATGATACCTCCATTGTTTAGAAAGATTCCTTTTCAACCTATTTTAGCTTATCCTAATGGGCACCTCTCAACAACTATGATTACTCTTTCTGTTGAAAAAAATACAGGATTAAATGATAGTGTCATTCAAAATGCAACTTTGATCCCATTAGAGGAAATTATTGCTAAGCTTGAAAGTTCTACTAATGAGGATACTCAATTTATTATAAATTCAAATGTTGGCAGTAAACTTCTATTTGAAGCATTTTCTTCTTCACTTGATTCAGAGCAGTTGTTTGATAATCTCCAGAATGATGATGCTCCAAATACTCTTTTGGAAAAAATATATTTTAAGATAGAAAAATCAAAGCAACGAACTATTTTTATTAACAAAAGAGCTAAACAAAAGACAGTAAAATTAACGCCGAAAACAGTAGTAAAAAATCATCCCCAAAAATCTTCGGTAGAAAAAAGGAGGCAGAGATATTTGGATAAAGTTTTCTCAAAAAATCCAAATATTAAGGTTTTAGAATATATTGATTCAAAAACTCCTGTCCATTATAAATGTTGTCAATGCCAATTTGAATGGAAGGCAAGAAGTGATAAAATATTCATTCGTCCCTATTGTAAGAATTGCAAATCAATCTCCATTGATAAAAATTAGATTTTCTAGCAATTCAATTATTTTAATTGTTTAGATAATTTTATGATGAAAAAATAAAATCAGTCTCTAGGCTGATGAGATAGTTGATTGGATGAGTTATACTATAGTTAATCCTAAATATTTTTCATAATCTCCTGAAAATCCTGACCATGTGGTTGGGATTTTTTGCATGCAAAAACACTCTTGGAATTTCCAAGAGTGTTTTACGTAACGGTGTTAAATAGTTTGTAATTTTTATTTCATCGTCGGGAGTGAAAATAATACTAGCAAGCTCCTCTTGCTTATTTCATCGTCGGAAATAGCAACACATCCCGAATAGTTGTTGTATCTGTTAAGAGCATGCAGAGGCGGTCGATACCGATTCCCAGGCCACCTGTTGGTGGCATACCGTATTCGAGGGCTTCGATGTAGTCGTAGTCAACGCCTGTCGCTTCGTCGTCACCGAGTTCTTTAGCTTTGGCTTGGGCTTCGAAGCGTTCCAATTGGTCGATTGGGTCGTTCAATTCTGTAAAGGCGTTTCCGTATTCCTTGGTCATGATGAAGAGCTCAAAGCGGTCTGTGAAGCGTGGGTCTTCATCGTTTTTCTTAGCTAGTGGGGATACGGCTACTGGGTGACCATAGACGAAGGTTGGTTGGATAAGAGTTGCTTCAACGTATTCTTCAAAGAAGCTGTTGATGATTTGACCAACTTCTGTATGGTGTTTTTCTACAGGGACTTTGTGCTCAGCTGCTAGGGCTTTTGCTTCTTCGAAGCTCATCTCTTGCCAGAAATCCACGCCAGTTTGTTCCTTAATAGCGTCAACCATGTGGATACGCTTGAATGGCTCATGGATAGCAATTTCAGTGCCCTGATAAGTCACAGGACCATCGCCGACAACAGCCTTGGCAGTGTGCTGGATAATACCTTCGGTCAAGTCCATGATGTCTTGGTAGTCTGCATAAGCTTGGTAAACCTCAATGGAAGTGAACTCAGGGTTGTGGGTCGCATCCATACCTTCGTTACGGAAGATACGGCCGATTTCATAAACGCGTTCCATACCGCCGACAATCAGGCGTTTGAGGTGGAGTTCTGTCGCGATACGAAGCACCATGTCAATGTTTTGGGCATTGTGGTGGGTGATGAATGGACGAGCAGCAGCACCACCAGCTTCGTTGTGAAGGACTGGTGTTTCCACCTCCAAGAAACCAAGTCCGTCAAGGTAACGGCGGATTTCTGAGATGATTTTTGAGCGAGTCACAAAGCGATCAAAGCTTTCACGGTTGGTAATCAAGTCCAAATAACGTTTGCGGTAGCGGGTCTCGATGTCTGTCAAACCGTGGAATTTTTCTGGCAATGGGCGGAGCGCTTTAGACAAATGAGTCAACTTGCGAGCATGGATAGACAACTCACCAACGTTTGTCTTGAAAACATCTCCCTCGACACCGATAAAGTCACCAAGGTCTGCTTTTTTGAAGATTTCATAGTTTTCTTCGCCAACATCGTCCTTACGAACGTAGATCTGAATTTGACCCTCGCGGTCTTGAATGTGGGCGAAGCCAGCCTTACCTTTACCACGCTTGGTCATGATACGGCCAGCGATGATCGCTGTTTGGCCCAATTCTTCCAAGTCTTCTTTCGATTTGTCTTCGTACTGGGCCTTCAATTCAGCTGAGTTGGCAGAACGCTCAAAACGTTTCCCAAATGGGTCAATGCCCTGTTCAGCAAGAGCCGTCATTTTCTCACGACGTACAATCTGTTGGTCATTTAATTCTTCAAAATGTTCAGTTGACATAAAAATTTTATTCCTCCAAAGTCTGTTACTTCCATTTTATCATAGAATAGGGAAAAAATCAGCAAAAAAGAAAACAGGAAACTGCTTTCTTAGTGAGATTTGTAGCTGGTATCATTCCAAGCCAGTTCGGTAAAGTGTTTAAAGTCAGTTGTTTCCAAAATGGAAATGGAGGCATTGTCCAAGCTGCCTCGGTGACGGAGCTGGGCTGGTGGAAAACCAAGTAGGCGATGGATAGAAGCGGTTAGAAAGGTACCATGGCTGACGATGAGGACTGTTTCCATGTCTTGCCCTTTCAGCGATTGGACAAAGTCCACCATTCGTTGAGTTACTTGGCGAACGCTCTCAGCTTCAAATAAGTCATTGTTAAAAAGTGCTAGATTATGTTTGAGTGCCCAGGCTTGTTTTGGGTAGATGGCACGAAAAATTGCTATCTTGCTTCCTTCTAACGTTCCAAAATTCCATTCACGTAATTGTTGTGTGGTTAGAACGGTTTGGCAATGGTGATTGGCTTTTGCAATTTCTACGGCAGTGCTATGTGCGCGCTGCAAATCACTAGAATAAATAGCATCAAAGGGGATTTCAGCAAGGTATTTGCCTAGTTTTTCTAAATCCTGATAAGATTCAGGCAAAAGAGCTGAATCACCAGAATAGCCTTGAAAGCGCCCCTCCAAATTCCATTCGGTTTTACCGTGACGGACAAAGTAGATTTTCAAGTCTAGTCCCTCCCCTCAATCAAATCGGCAAAGTCAGCTTTTACAAAATCAGCTAAAACCTGGCTATCGATTTTAATCGAGCGACCAATTTCACCAGCAGAGACAATCAAGTGACCGAGTTCAAGGGCAGATTGATCAATGTAGATTGGGAAATTATGCTTCTGACGAATGCCCACGGGATTGTTGGCACCGTGGACGTAGCCAGTTGTTTTTTCCAAGTTCTTTTGCGGAATCATGCTGACTTTTTTATTGCCTGAGATCTTGGCTAATTTTTTCTCAGACAGGTGTTTTGTGATTGGAACAATGCCGATAATTGGTCCAGTTTTATCTCCAGTTAATGCCAGTGTTTTGTAAATTTCGTGTTCTTCAATTCCTGGTGGAAGTTGACCTTCGAAGGCATTTAAAACAAGGCTATCATGATTGATCTTAGCCTTGTCCAATATTTGGTCCACCAAGGTTTTCTTTATTTTAACCTTTTTTGCCATTATTTATATTTTTCCTCAAGTTTACTCATCCAAAGCCCTAACCATGCTCCTAGTATAAATAGGACAATAGCAGCAATCCATGTAATAAAGTTCGCTCCAGCATAGGAAATTGACTCTTTATTACTTGCTTGTGGTATCAAAATTAGGAGAGTAGAAGACGAAACGATACCAATAATAAAGTGATAAACACGTGAATGGTATACTTTCAGAGCGTGGTCCATTGCTTTTGAAAATGCAACCATTGCAAGAACGCCACCGATTGCGATTGGTAGGAAGGTACCGAATAGATCAAGTGATTTGAAACCATTTAGCATTGGCGTGTAGATACCCAAAATCAATAGTAAGTTTGAAGGGCTGAGTCCAGGAACAAGTACCCCTAAAGCAATCAAGGCACCTGCCAATACAAAACTAGCAAAAGTAGCTGGAAGTGTCCCGACAAGATCGCTCAAATTGTAAAGTAGGAGGCCAGAAATAATGAATGTTCCAATCAACCAAGCTAAATCAATGCTATCTCGTTTGCTCTTTTGAGTTGATTCTTTAAGTAGGCTAGGAATAGTTCCCACGATTGCTCCCGCAAATGCCCACAAAACTGGGACTTGGAAATGTTGCAATAAAAATTCTACAGGGAAAGAGAAAAGTGCGATTCCCAAAATTCCACCAATTCCTACAGGAACAAAATAAAGAAAGTTTTCCTTGAAATCTTTTCGAATATTTGCTAAAAATCCAATTAGTCGCTCATAGATTCCGAGGATAGCAGCGAGTACCCCCCCAGAGACACCAGGTAAGATAAAGCCGAGTGCGATAATCATACCTTTAATAATTCTTGAAATCCAAGAAGCCATAATTTCCTCCAAAATGTATTATAACGTTCCTATTATAGCATAAAGCAAGTAAAAATAATTAAAAAGACTGCCTGTTAGATAAAATCCAGCAGGCAGTTTTGGTTAAAGATTGTAAAAACCTGGTCTTGCTCTATAGAGTAAAATGAGCAGAATAGAGGCAATTGCAGTGGAAGGAAGAATATAGCTGATATTGTAGGTAAAGGAATAGAACCAGACAGGCATACCATCTGGAGCGTAGTCTGCGTAGAAAATAATTCCTGATAAGAAGGTGGCTAACAATCGGATGCTTCCTCCTAGAAAACTAGCCAGAGTAATGATGAGAGTAGCATTTTTTAGATTTTTTTGTTTGGATAGGGTGGGAGCCACTAAACCTGCTAAACCAATTCCGGCGTAAGAAAGTGCGTAGTCAAGAAAAACTTGAAAAACGTTTAGGAAGTAGCCACCGTAGAAAAGTTGAATGGTTCCTACAATACCACCAGTAAGAACCCCTACCCCTAGTCCGTGGCGCAGAGCAAACAGTAAGATTGGAAGCATGACTAAAGACACAGATCCACCTTGGGGCATTGTAAAGAGCGAGATTTTGTCAAAGACGAGGGCAATTGCAGAAAAGATAGCGACTTCGGCTAGGATGGGTAATTTTGATGTGGACATAAAAAGACTCCTTTGTAGATGGTCAACAAAGGAGTGTTTATAGCAGAGTATAGTATCATTCTATAAAGCACACAATTCCTACGCTAGTGTTAACTAGATCAGGTTCGAGGATTTCGCAGTCGCGATCTCAGCCGAAGCACTCCTTTGTGTATATGTAATTGGTGGGATTATAACATTTTATTCAGGTGTTGTAAATAGCTTCTGATAAACTTCATTAGGATCCTTCAGGGTAGTAATAATGTTGAGGTCTAGGTGGTGCTCAAAGCCGTTTACATAACCACGTGAGGTATATTGGTGAAGATCGTAGTCCAAGTCAGTATTTGGAGCGGCATTGTAGTAGCCAGAATCATCACCGTATGTAGGAATCCAAATAGCGTCAAATTTATCCACATTGATGCTGTGGTCTTCCATGAAATAGGTTCCGACGTAAATTCCAATGTTTTTAGCACCGAGAGTTTCTAACTCTTTTCGAAAAGCCTCCACTCCAGCATTCATATCATCCATGGTATATTCTTCGACGTCTAACCAATAGAAGGTTGGCTTGTACTTATTTGCGGCCTTATAAAAGCTTCGAGCTTCCTCCTGCATGTTCTCAATGCTATTTCCCGTGACATAGGCATAGACAGCAACAGGTATATTTCTTGCTTGGAATTCTTTAATATGGGTATCAAAGGATTTATCTAACCCATTTTTATCAGTCGCAGTATTTTCGTTTTTAGTGTGTGATCCACTTTGAATACGAACGATTGCGCCAGAAATGTTTTTGCTAAGGGTATCGTAGTCAATTTCAGACGGTCTCTGCCAAGCAGAAACGTCGATGATAGGTTTCATTTCGAGCGCATTTGCAATGTAATAACTTGAGCTAGAATTTGTTGTTTTAGAACTTGTACTGGTGTTTGATTGTGTGACTGCGGTTTCGTTAGCTACCTCCGTCTTATTTACAGTATTTCCAGTCACCCCAGTGATGAAAATAAGAGCAAAGAAGGATAGGAAAAAACCAACAACAATCATCGGATTTAGTTTCTTTCTCATCACCTCAATTCTACCGTAAAATCATGAAAAAATCAAAAAAATACGATTCAAGAAATAGTAAAAGATTATCTGAACTTGACATAATAAAGGGAATAGGGTAGGCTAAATTGGTATGCATGACAAAAGTGAAAAAGTAAGACGTGTTAGTCAGCTAGTTGTTCTGTCCTCTTTGACGATTGTTTTAAGGGTGGTTTTTGGGCCATTTCCCAATATAAAGCCTCTCACGGCTATTTTCCTCATTGTTCTGTCCTATTTCAGTTTGCTGGAGAGCTGGATATTGATGATACTAGTGATGGTAGGGAGTGGCTTGCTTTTTGGATTTGGCACAGTTGTTTTGTGGCAAGTTCTTAGTTTTGCTTTTATCCAATTTATATGGTGGTTGGCAATCGGTCCTTTTATCAAAAAAGAGAACATTCCCTTGTGGCTACAGAGTCTTCTGGCGGGGATTCTTGTCTTTTTGTATGGGCTAACGATAAGTTTTTTATCTGCTACACAGTTTGGGGCTTCCCCTATCGTCTTCTGGCTTAATGGTTTAGTCTTTGATAGTTTACACGCTGCTTCAACAGTTTTGTTTTATCCAATTATTGATTATATTTTTAGGAGATTTTATAAATGAAAAAAATTAGTATTATGTTGATGGTTGTCTTCTCGCTCTTCTTGGCTGCTTGTACAAACATTACTGAGAAACAGAGCAACTCGGCTATCGAAGTCACTTTGCAGATTACAACCAAGGACAAAGAGAATCGTCAGGAAGTGACTGCGGAAGAAGGTGATAGCGTCATGGATGTACTTAAAGAACACCACGACATTGTAGAAGACAATGGTTTGATAACAGAAATTGATGGTGTTAGCCAAGATACGAGTACCAATACATACTGGATGTATAAAGTTAATGGCCAAATGGCTGATAAAGGGGCGAAAGACCTTACAGTTGCGAATGGGGATGAAATTGAATTTTATCTTGAAACATTTGAATAGATATGAAAGGCTTCGGCCTTTTTCTTGTCGACAAAAGTTAGTTCCGAATGTTTGCAGAGCAACTTAGAAAGTGATAAGTATTTTTATACAAAGTATGCTATAATAAGAGCTATACTCGAAGAAGGTTGGATAAGCAATGAAGATTGACAAACGCCAGTTGTTGAATTATTCCATACTGATTCCCTATCTCATCTTATCGGTGATTGGGTTGGTCATGGTCTATTCGACAACCAGTGCTACGCAAATTATTAATGGTGGAAATCCATTTAGAACAGTGATTAACCAGGCAGGATTCTGGATTGTCAGCTTGGTAGCAATCTATACGATTTATCGTATGAAATTAAGTTTTTTACGCAAGAAAGCCGTTATCTATTCGGTTATTTTGGTAGAAGTATTTCTGTTAGCTATTTCTCGGTTGTTTACTCCGATTAACGGGGCTCATGGCTGGATTCCTCTGCCAATCGCAGGAACCTTGCAGCCGGCAGAATATTTGAAATTAATTATCATTTGGTATCTGGCACATGAGTTTGCAAAACAACAGGCGGATATTCGGACTTATGACTATGTATCGTTGATTAAAGGAAGTTGGATTCCGAAAGAGTTTACAGATTGGCGGGTGGTCAGTCTACTCCTCCTTGGTCTAGTTGCGACACTGCCAGACTTGGGAAATGCGACGATTATTATGCTGATTATGGTCGTGATGATTAGTGTGAGTGGGATTGCCTATCGCTGGTTTTCAACAGCGATTTTGGGAATTGTGGTCGCCTCAACAGTTATTCTAGGGACGATTCGTATTTTGGGTGTCGAAACGGTGGAAAAAATTCCGCTCTTTGGTTATATTGCTCGTCGTTTCGCTGCCTATTTTGATCCATTTGGTAATGCCACCAATTCAGGTCTTCAATTGACTCATTCTTACTATGCGATGAGTAACGGTGGATGGCTTGGACGTGGTTTGGGAAATTCGATTGAGAAAAAGGGGTATCTACCAGAGGCCCACACCGACTTTGCGTTTTCGATTGTCATTGAAGAACTCGGTTTTGTCGGAGCTAGTTTAATTCTAGCCTTATTGTTCTTTTTGATTATTCGAATTATTATTGTAGGCGTCCGTGCTCGTAGTCCATTTAATGCGATGATGGCACTTGGAATGGCAGGTATGCTTCTGATTCAAACATTTGTCAATATCGGAGGAATTTCAGGAATTATTCCTGCGACGGGGGTAACTTTCCCCTTCTTGTCACAGGGTGGATCGAGTCTTTTGATTATTTCCATCGGGATAGGGTTTGTTTTGAATATTGATGCTAGTGAAAAACGTCGATTAATTGAAGAAGAAATAGAGCGTACGCTAATTTAGAGATAGGAAAGAGGTAGGAGATGGCTATTCAAAAATTAGAAAACTATAACAACAAGGAAGCAATCCGTGAAGAAGTAACGATTCTAACATCTATTTTGGAAGAAGTAGCAGCCCAAATGATGCCTGCAGAGACTTTTGCTAAAATTGTAGAATTATCTCAATTGTCTCGTCAGGATGATTATCAGGCATTGATTGCTATTATCAGTCAGTTGAATAATGATGAACTAGCAGTTATTTCTCGATACTTTGCTGTTTTGCCACTTTTGATTAATATATCAGAAGATGTTGATTTGGCCTATGAAATCAACCATCAAAACAATATTGTTCAAGATTATCTTGGTAAGATTTCAACAACAATTGATATGGTTTCCAAACAAGAAAATGCAGCTGAAATCCTTGAAAAGTTGAATGTTGTTCCAGTCTTGACAGCCCATCCTACTCAGGTTCAACGCCAGTCTATGCTTGATTTAACCAAGCATATTCATGAGTTGCTTCGTCGTTATCGCGATGTAAAATTGGGCTTGCTCAATAAAAACAAATGGGAAGATGAGCTCCGTTGTTACATTGAAATTATCATGCAGACGGATATGATTCGTGAGAAGAAGTTGAAGGTAACCAACGAAATCACAAACGTTATGGAGTATTACAATTCTTCCTTTATTAAGGCTGTCACTAAGTTGCAGCGGGAATACAAACGTTTGGCCGCTGAGAAAGGAATCGTCTTAAATAATCCTCGTCCAATTACAATGGGTATGTGGATTGGGGGAGACCGTGATGGAAATCCATTTGTTACTGCAGAGACCTTGAAGCTGTCTGCCTTGACTCAGTGTGAAGTTATTATGAATTATTACGATGAGCAACTCTATAAACTCTATCGGAATTTTTCGCTCTCGACTTCCATTGTAAAGGTATCTACAGCGGTTAAGATGCTGGCGGATTTATCTGAAGATAGTTCTGTCTACCGTGAAAATGAGCCTTATCGTCGTGCTTTTCACTACATTCAGATGAAACTTGCAAATACAAGAGATTATCTAGTTCACAATAAGCCGTCAGATGTTCGCTATAGTAATGTAGCCGAGTTTAAAGCTGATTTATTAGCCATCAAACAATCTTTGATTGAAAATAAATCTATGGCGCTATTGAAAGGTGATTTTACAGAATTACTTGAAGCGGTTGAAGCGTTTGGTTTCTACCTAGCTAGTATCGATATGCGCCAAGACTCTTCTATTCATGAAGCAAGTGTTGCGGAGCTATTGGCCTCTGCCCGTATCGTAGAAGACTACTCCAGTTTATCTGAGGAAGCTAAATGCCATGTTCTTTTGAAACAGTTGGAAACAGATCCACGCATTCTTTCTGCAACGCACATACCAAAGTCAGAACAATTAGAAAAAGAATTGGCTATCTTTGCTGCTGCGCGTGAATTGAAAGATAAGCTAGGTGAGGAAATCATCAAGCAACATATTATTTCACACTCGGAGAGTGTTTCTGATTTGCTGGAATTAGCTGTCCTATTAAAAGAAGTTGGTCTAGTAGATGTCGATAAGGCCCGTGTTCAGATTGTTCCACTTTTTGAGACAATCGAGGACTTAGATAATGCACCTGATACCATGCGTCAATATCTGCAATTAGATTTAGCGAAACGTTGGATTGCAGGCAATAAATACTACCAAGAAATCATGCTTGGCTACTCAGATTCCAACAAGGATGGTGGCTACCTGTCCTCCGGATGGACACTCTACAAAGCACAGAATGAATTGACGCAAATTGGTCAGGACTACGGAGTAAACATCACCTTCTTCCACGGTCGTGGTGGTACTGTTGGTCGTGGTGGTGGTCCGTCCTACGATGCGATTACATCTCAGCCATTTGGTTCTATCAAGGACCGGCTTCGTTTGACAGAACAAGGCGAAGTGATAGGCAATAAATACGGTAACAAAGACGCAGCCTACTATAATTTAGAAATGCTGGTATCTGCAACGCTTGACCGTATGGTTACACAAATGATTACCGATCCAAATGAAATCGATGGCTATCGCGAAACCATGGATGAAATTGTATCAGATAGCTATCGTATATATAGAGATCTTGTGTTCAATAATCCACATTTTTATGATTATTTCTTTGCCGCTAGTCCAATTCGTGAAGTATCAAGCCTGAACATTGGCTCACGTCCAGCGGCTCGAAAAACCATCACAGAAATCTGTGGTTTGCGTGCGATTCCATGGGTATTCTCTTGGTCACAAAACCGTGTTATGTTGCCAGGTTGGTATGGAGTTGGTTCAAGTTTCAAACGCTTTATTGATAAGCACCCTGATAATTTGTCTAAGTTACAAAAAATGTACGAATCTTGGCCATTCTTCCGTTCACTTCTATCAAACGTGGATATGGTATTGTCTAAATCCAATATGAATATCGCATTTGAATATGCTAAAATGTGTGAAAGCGAAGAGGTACGAAATATCTTCCATGTCATTTTAGATGAATGGCAGTTGACAAAAGAAATCATTTTATCAATCGAGCAAAATGATGAGCTTTTAGCAGAACTACCGTTCCTAAAAGCTAGTCTTGATCATCGCATGCCGTATTTCAACGTACTTAACTATATTCAGATTGAGTTGATTAACCGCCTTCGTCGTGGAGAACTCAGCAAGGAACAAGAAAACCTCATCCACATCACTATCAACGGTGTGGCGACAGGTTTGCGCAACTCAGGTTAATGATTAAGAAACAACTTCTTCGGAGGTTGTTTTTTTGAATACTTAAAATGATATAATATTTTTAAAAAGGTGTAACCAAACACATTTTCATTCGTTTTATCAGTGAAGGGAGGGGATAAGTATCAAACTAGATCAATATGAAAAAGAAATTATTGGTATTGCAGAGGAAATTTCCTACTACCTGCAAAAATCAGGAGCCGGCCCAGCTGACAGTCAGGATATTGCCCAAGATGTTCTAGTGAAAATTTTAGAAGCAGAACTTGTCCTTCCTTTTGATAAATTACGAGCCTGGCTTTATCGTTCGGCAGTTAGAGCCTACATCGACAAATATAGGAGGGACAAGCGCTACCATGAAATTTTACAAAAGGAGTTTTTTACACCTGAAAATTTTTTGGTCTATGACCAAGAAGATTATGAGGAACTCTATCAAGCTGTTGCAGACCTGCCAGAAAAATACCAGCAAGTGATTGACTTATACTACTTCCAAGATATGAGTGTCAAAGAGATTGCGCATATTTTAGGTGCTGGTCAAAGTTGGGTGAAAATCAGCCTTTACCGAGGACGCAAACAGTTGGGGAAAGCACTAGAAGAGAGAGGATATGACTATGAAGACTTTTGAAGAAGTGACAAAAAAAAGTAAGCGGAAGAATTTATGGAAGACCGTTGGGCTTAGTAGTATAGTGGGAATTGTTTTACTATTATCCAGTCTCTATGCCCTCCGTTTGTTTTCTAACTATCGGAGTCAGCAGGCACAGGAGCATTTTAATCATGTCCTTCAGGTAACCTATCCAAATGTAGATGTGGAACGATTCTATGTTAATGAAATAGGAATTGTTTCAGGCTATGTTGATTATAATTTGTCAAAGGATGTAGCAGGTGTTCCTTTTGCGTTTGGACATCTGGAAGTAGAATATAATTTCTATGGTGTTTTTGCCAATTTTGCTCAATATTTCCCAGAGGGTTCTGAAGAATATTACTACCACCAAGACAGCAACAGCAAGCTACCTGTTTTTTACAATACTAAAACAACTACGGGCAGTCAGGAATTGCCCTATGTCAAGGAGATGAAGGGGCAGATAGTAGAAGTGGCTATTACTTTTGATAAGAAATATACATTAGCAGAGATAAGGAACATGGTCCCAGGTAATCTCAAACAGAATTGGTATTGGATTGGGACGGAAAAATCTCAGCTGAGAACAGAATACTTATCCCTAGTCAGTCTATTCGGCATGGATTCCGAACAACTACAAGCAGTGACAGCAGAAGTAGCCACAGATGACCTTGTTCCTTATACAAGCCCCCTTACTGTGATGAAAGAATTGGTGGACTACCAAGGCGATTACGCCCTCTCTCCTGAAATCAAGGGTGATGTACAAGCTTATGTCAACAAATTCGGCGACACCGACTTCACCCAGCAAGCAGAGATTGATAGATTAGAATTCGCAGGCATTATTCTCACAGGCAGAGCAGAAGACTTTGTAGAGCTAGAAAATGCCGACTGGATCTACGCTTCCAGCATCGGAGCCAGTGTCCAAAATCAGCCCTATTATCAGCTAGATGTGGAATAAATCAGAAAAACGGTAGAAAATGCTTGCAATTCTGCTACAATTTGATAGAATAGTAAGGTAAAGTTAGACCGTATTGCCTACTGTCTATCTATAAAATATATTTTATTGGAGGCTTTTACCAAAATGGCAAAAGAAAAATACGATCGTAGTAAACCCCACGTTAACATTGGTACAATTGGACACGTTGACCACGGTAAAACTACTTTGACAGCAGCTATCACAACTGTATTGGCACGTCGCTTGCCTTCATCAGTTAACCAACCTAAAGACTATGCGTCTATCGATGCTGCTCCAGAAGAGCGCGAGCGCGGTATCACTATCAACACTGCACACGTTGAGTACGAAACTGAAAAACGTCACTATGCTCACATCGACGCTCCAGGACACGCGGACTACGTTAAAAACATGATCACTGGTGCTGCTCAGATGGACGGTGCTATCCTTGTAGTAGCTTCAACTGACGGTCCAATGCCACAAACTCGTGAGCACATCCTTCTTTCACGTCAGGTTGGTGTTAAACACCTTATCGTCTTCATGAACAAAGTTGACTTGGTTGACGATGAAGAATTGCTTGAGTTGGTTGAAATGGAAATCCGTGACCTTCTTTCAGAATACGATTTCCCAGGTGATGATCTTCCAGTTATCCAAGGTTCAGCTCTTAAAGCTCTTGAAGGTGACACTAAGTACGAAGACATCGTTATGGAATTGATGAACACTGTTGATGAGTACATTCCAGAACCAGAACGCGACACTGACAAACCATTGTTGCTTCCAGTCGAAGACGTATTCTCAATCACTGGTCGTGGTACTGTTGCTTCAGGACGTATCGACCGTGGTACTGTTCGTGTCAACGACGAAATCGAAATCGTTGGTCTTCAAGAAGAAAAATCTAAAGCAGTTGTTACTGGTGTTGAAATGTTCCGTAAACAACTTGACGAAGGTCTTGCCGGCGATAACGTTGGTGTGCTTCTTCGTGGTGTACAACGTGATGAAATCGAACGTGGTCAAGTTATCTCTAAACCAGGTTCTATCAACCCACACACTAAATTCAAAGGTGAAGTTTACATCCTTACTAAAGAAGAAGGTGGACGTCACACTCCATTCTTCGACAACTACCGTCCACAGTTCTACTTCCGTACAACTGACGTAACTGGTTCAATCAAATTGCCAGAAGGTACTGAAATGGTAATGCCTGGTGATAACGTTACTATCGACGTTGAATTGATCCACCCAATCGCCGTTGAACAAGGTACTACTTTCTCTATCCGTGAAGGTGGACGTACTGTTGGTTCAGGTATGGTTACAGAAATCGAAGCTTAATTCGATTGAGTTCCCAGAAATAACAATTATAGTCAGACAACTTAATTGTAACTCTCTACTTTCGGGTAGAGAGTTTTTCTGTAAGTATTCATAAAATGCACAGAAATTCTTTAATCTTAGCTAAGTTTATGCTATAATGTACCTTGTACAATAAATATAGAAGAGGTAAGTGAAATGTTACGTAAACCAATTATTGCCGGTAACTGGAAAATGAACAAAAACCCTCAAGAAGCGCAAGCTTTCGTTGAGGCAATTGCAGGAAAATTGCCTGCTGGCGACAAAATTGAAGCAGCTATCGCAGCTCCAGCTGTAGATTTAAACGCTCTTTTGTGGTTCGCTAAAGATTCTGAATTGAAAGTTGCTGCTCAAAACTGCTACTTTGAAGATGCTGGTGCCTTCACTGGTGAAACATCTCCAAAAGTATTGGCTGAAATGGGCGTTAACTATGTTGTTATCGGTCACTCAGAGCGTCGTGATTACTTCCACGAAACTGATGAAGATATTAACAAGAAAGCACACGCTATCTTCCGTAATGGTTTGACACCAATCATCTGTTGTGGTGAGTCACTTGAAACTTACGAAGCTGGTAAAGCGGTTGAATTTGTAGGTGCACAAGTTTCTGCAGCTTTGAAAGACTTGACTGCTGAACAAGTAGCATCACTTGTTATTGCTTACGAGCCAATCTGGGCAATCGGTACAGGTAAATCAGCTACTAAAGACGATGCACAAAACATGTGTAAAGCTGTCCGTGACGTTGTTGCTGCTGATTTCGGTCAAGAAGTTGCAGACAAAGTTCGTGTTCAATACGGTGGTTCTGTAAACCCATCAAACGTTGCTGAATACATGGCATGTCCAGACGTTGACGGTGCGCTTGTTGGTGGTGCATCACTTGAAGCAGAAAGCTTCTTGGCTTTGTTGAACTTCTAATATAGTCATTTAGTTTTTCTTTTATTACTTCGACGTAAGGAGGCTTGGCAAAAAGTCCAGCGCCACTTCTCAGGGTTTGTGTCAACATCTCAGCGCAGTGGTTGATTGGCAGATTTGTTCGTGTTTTACACTCCAACTCTGACCTAATCAACTGTGCGGGGGTGGGAAAACGAACTCTTCTATGGATGGTCGAGTTCTTTCCCACTCCCTATTTCCAACTTCAAACACTCCACTGGATTGTTTGAACTCGCTTTGCCGTACTCTGCAGGGGTGACTTGCTCCGCAAGTGCTATCTCCAACCTTGCACAGTCACTCGACTGTACAAGCTGTCTGCAGCTCGTTGCCTAGTACTAAAAGTAAACTAAAAGATTATAACAAAAAGCATCGGATTTTGAATTCGATGCTTTTTTTGATATTTTAAGAGGCTATTTCAGTACCCATTCTCTAAGAGCGTGGGCTACACCGCTCTCATCATTTGACTTCGTAATGTATTTGGCGATTTTCTTCAATTCAGGATTTCCGTTTTCCATGACAACAGGATTACCAACAACTTCCAACATTGGACGGTCATTTTCTTGGTCACCGATGGCCATAGTTTGATCCATAGTTAGTCCAAGCTTCTCAGCTAGATGAATGATAGCTTGTCCCTTGTTAACAGTTTTAGGGGTGATTTCCAAATAAAATGGTGCTGATTTTGCTACGTTGTACTTCTCAGTCAAGCTGGTCGGTAGAAGTGGAATAGCAGCATCAAGAATTTCTGGCTCATCAACCATCATTGTTTTGATAATTTCCTTGTCAGCCATTTCTTCAGGAGTGCGATAGAAAATGGGTGCACTTACTAGTGTTGATTCGTAAATGGTGTATTTACCGATGTTACGGTTGGCAGTATAGATACCTTCCTTGGTGCTGGCATGCATTGGGAGCTTGAGTTTACGGGCAGCAGATTCGATGTCGAGATAATCCTCATAAGTCAAGGTATCTTTGACAATATCCTCACCAGTTGCTGCATCTTGGACTAAGCCGCCGTTAAAAGTGATGACGTAGTCACCTGCTTCTGTAAGATTGAGTTCTTCTAAAATTGCTTGAACACCGGAAATGGGGCGACCAGTAGCAATAACAATTTTAACGCCTGCTTTTTTTGCTTCTTGGATTGCTGAGTGTACTTCAGCTGTAATTTGGTGTTGACTATTTAGTAGTGTACCATCAATATCGATGGCGACAAGTTTAATGCTCATTTGATTCTCCGATTATAAAGTGATCGTTATGTATGTGGCTGTTAAAATCAGCTATTTGAGGTGCGAAAATTCCTGTTTCTTCTAACATTTCTTTTGGGAAATAGAAGCGGCTATCGCCATGGATTGTGCCTGATAAGGAATGGACAATTGGTGACAGAGAGGATAGTTCTACCAAGGTTTCATCTTTGCGATAAATCTCAATTTGAGTCCGTTTCTTTTCTGCATTCGGTCGGTAAATGTCATACGGCAAATCAAAGTTGTGGTGAATAGCAGTATAGTATTCTGGGTCAAACCCGACGTCTGCGACCAGGCTACGCAGGCGGTCCAAAGCTTCCTCTTCTTCGGCCTTGAAAGTGATGGACTTGAGCACTTTCCTATTGATATAGCGCTGGGCTAAGTCAGATAAAATACGATCTGGTCCATCTATCCATGATTGAAAGTAAGTATTCATAACTCCATCATCCAGACTGAGGTAGTCGGTTAGACGGATACGATGCTCAAAAAAAGGTAATAGCCGAGGTGAAGTTCGTGCAAAAAACTCCTGTTCACTAGTATATAGTAGTTTGGCACGATTGAGTAAATTCTGCAATAGGACTTCCATAGAGCGGCTTGCTGGATGAAAATAGACTTGCATGTACATCTGGTAGCGGCTGAGAACGTAGTCTTCTACTGCATGCATACCAGATTCTTTGAAGGCAATTCCATTTTCTGTCGGGCGAATGACACGTAATATCCTAGTTAGGTCAAATTCACCATAGTTCGCACCTGTGAAGTAGGAATCTCGTAATAGATAATCCATCCGGTCAACATCAATCTGGCTCGAAATGAGTTGAACGACCTGTTTATTTGGATAGGTGTGTTTGATGACACTAGCAACCTTGTCTGGAAACTCAGGTGAAACTTGTTTCAATAGAGCATTGATTTCCGTTTCTGGACTAGTAATAATAGCACAGGTCATTTCCTCATGGTCTGTATCAAATAGACGCTCGAAGGTATGAGAATAGGCTCCGTGTCCGACATCATGGAGTAACGCAGCAACCATGGTCAGTAGGGACTCGTTTGTATCCCAGATTTGTGGATACTTGTCTTCAAATTTTTGAGTAATCCGTCTGGCGATTTCGTAGGTGCCGAGGCAGTGCGAAAAGCGGCTATGCTCGCCACCATGGAAGGTATAGGAGGTAGTCCCTAGTTGCTTGATGCGGCGTAGTCGCTGAAATTCTTTTGTATTGATAAGTTTATAAATCAGCTCATGATCAACATGTACATAGTTATGAACTGGATCGCGAAATACTTTTTCTATCATAGTTTCATTATAACAAAAAAGGGAGATAAATTCCTGATTTTTCTAAAACACAAGGATATTGCTATGTACCAAATGGAATCTTTTGGTATAATGAAGAGATGAATAATCAAATTATCTTATTAACTATTCAGGTCTTTATTGTAGCCCTAATTCTTTGGATGCTTTACACAATTCTATCCTATGCTAAAAAGCACGATATTTCTCTAAAAGAGAAATTTTGGACAGGATTTGGTATCGGTTATGTTACTGATTTGCTAGACACCTTGGGGATTGGAACCTTTGCAACGACAACCACTATGTTTAAACTAACAAAGTTGGTGGAAGACGATCGTAAAATTCCTGCGACCATGACAACGGCGCACATCATACCAGTCTTAGTAGAGGCGCTATTGTTTATTACGATAGTTGAGGTTGATATTGTCACTCTGATTGCTATGGCAGCAGCGGCATTTACGGGTGCCTTTGTTGGTGCCAAGGTAACTCAAAAATGGGATACAAAGAAAGTTCAACGAATTCTTGGGATTTTACTAATTATTGCAGCCTGTTTCATGGTCTATCGCATGATTACTAACCCTGGCGCAGATCTTACTAATGAAGTAAAGGGCTTAACTGGTTGGAAACTGGCTGTTGGTATTGCCTTTGATTTTATGGTGGGGATGCTGATGAGTATGGGACTGGGTAACTATGCTCCTGAGTTAATTTTCTTCTCATTGATGGGAATTAGTCCAGCGGTTGCTCTTCCAGTTATGATGTTGAATGCTGCTATGATTATGACAGCTGGTGCCAAGCAGTTTATCCAATCAGGACGAGTAAACTGGCCAGGAGTTCCAGGAATCATTGTCGGTGGGGTGCTAGGTGTTTTGACAGCTGCTTTCTTCCTATCAAATTTGGATATTAATAATTTGAAAATTTTAGTTGTCTTCGTTGCAGCGTATACAGGCTTTACTCTGCTTCGTTCATCCTTTGTTACTAGGATTAAAAAATAGTAGGAGGAACTATGGATATTCATTTACGAAATGAAATTGATCTGGACGGGCAGATTGAGGTAGTGGATCAGCAATTTCAAGTGGAAATTAAGGAAAAAGATGGGAATCTTTATCTCATTTATAGTAACGATGAAGCTGAAAAAGTTGTCATAAAATGTGACGAAGAAGAGTTAGTGATGACACGCTTTTCCACTCCGAAGTCTATTATGCGATTCATTTCTGGTAAAGAAGCTATTGTGACCATTCCTACACCGTTAGGAATCCAGCATTTTGTGACCGATACAAAACGTTACCAATTAAACCGTTCGGATCAAAGTGTCCAGTTGCAATATGAATTAAAGGGATTGGAGAACCAGCAGCTTTTTGCTTCCTATGATTTGGAAATCTCGTGGAAATAATCTCTTATTTCCAGAAAAATATTCTTGAATTTCTCGGGATTTTTGATATAATAGTTAACAAATCGAGGGAGTAGCTAGCGGAAAATTCCGTGATATTGTCGTCAATCCGACTTGTTTCCGGCAATATATTAAATAGCGAGACTTGTTTTAGAACCTGTCTTCGCAAGTAAGGTATTTTTAGATAAGAGAGAGTTTTGTGTCTATCAAGGCAGTTTTTTGAAGGAATACTGACTGTATTTCAAAAAAAACTAATACTCAATGAAAATCAAAGTCAGGCTAGGCGACGCCGATGCAGATTGAACTAAAGTTCATCAATTCAAGTCAACAACGGCTGAGTTGGATTTTCGAAGAGTATAACGATGAGCGACAGAAAACTAGCCCTAGATAGAAGTGCCGAGCTGTGAAGAGAGGTTCTCATTAAACAGGTCTCTTTTTTATTTGTTAGGTAAAAAAGGGACCGAGAAGGAGAAGGAAATTGTCAAAAGAACAAAAATGCGATTTGTTTTATACACAGAGCGAAGAGCAAGTATTGTCAAGCATGGGGTCTTCTTTGGACGGTTTGTCTAGTGATGAGGCAAGCAAACGTCTAGCAGACTACGGTCGTAACGAATTGGATGAGGGTGAAAAACGCACACTCTTAGCTAAATTCTTGGATCAGTTCAAAGACTTGATGATTATTATTTTGATTGCAGCAGCAATCTTGACGGTGATTACAGAAGGTTCACACGGTTTGACAGATGCCATTATCATCTTGGCCGTAGTTATCTTGAACGCTGCCTTTGGTGTTTATCAAGAGGGTCAAGCTGAGGCAGCCATTGAGGCGCTAAAAAACATGTCAAGCCCAGTTGCGCGTGCGCTTCGTGACAATCATGTAGTCGAAGTTGATTCTAAAGACTTGGTACCAGGTGACATCGTCTTGCTTGAAGCAGGTGATGTTGTCCCTGCCGATATGCGTTTGTTGGAAGCTAACTCCCTCAAAATCGAAGAGGCAGCTCTTACAGGTGAGTCTGTACCAGTTGATAAAGATTTGTCAGCAGTTTTGGCTGAAGATGCACCGATTGGTGACCGTGTCAACATGGCCTACCAGAACTCAAACGTTACTTACGGACGTGGTCTTGGTGTGGTTACAAACACAGGTATGTACACAGAAGTCGGTCACATCGCAGGCATGCTTGCCAATGCAGATGAAACAGACACGCCGTTGAAACAAAACTTGCACCAATTATCTAAGGTCTTGACATACGCAGTTCTTGTCATTGCTGCGGTAACGATGGCTGTTTCAGTCTTCGTACGTGGAGAAGGTATCTTGCCTGCTCTTATGACTTCTGTAGCTCTTGCGGTTGCAGCTATTCCAGAAGGCTTGCCAGCTATTGTAACGGTTGTCCTTTCACTTGGTACTCAAGTATTGGCTAAGCGTAACTCCATCATCCGTAAGTTGCCTGCTGTTGAAACACTTGGTTCAACTGAAATCATCGCATCAGATAAAACTGGTACTTTGACTATGAACCAGATGACTGTTGAAAAAGTTTATACAAACGGTCAATTGGTGGATGCTAAAGAAGCTTTGGATGCAAGCAATACAACGCTTCGTGTTATGAACTTTGCCAATGATACAAAAGTTGACCCAACTGGTAAATTGATCGGTGACCCAACTGAAACGGCACTTGTTCAATTTGGTTTGGACCAAAACTTTGACGTTCGTGAAGTCTTGGTATCTGAGCCTCGTGTGGCTGAATTGCCATTTGACTCAACACGTAAATTGATGTCAACTGTTCACCAACAAGCTGCGGGAAACTTCTTTATAGCTGTTAAAGGTGCTCCAGACCAATTGCTCAAACGTGTAACGCAAATTGAAGAAAACGGTACAATCCGTCCGATTACCGATGCGGATAAACAAGCCATTCTTGCCACTAACAAGGACCTGGCTAAACAAGCCCTTCGTGTCTTGATGATGGCATACAAGTATGTTGATGCTATTCCTGAATTGGAATCTGACGTTGTTGAAAATGATCTTGTCTTCTCAGGTTTGGTAGGTATGATTGACCCTGAGCGTCCAGAAGCAGCTGAAGCGGTTCGTGTTGCTAAGGAAGCGGGTATCCGTCCAATCATGATTACAGGGGACCACCAAGATACAGCTGAGGCGATTGCAAAACGTCTTGGTATCATCGATCCAAATGATACAGAAGACCATGTATTTACAGGTGCAGAGCTCAACGAATTGACGGATGAAGAGTTCCAAAAAGTCTTCAAACAATACTCGGTATACGCTCGTGTATCTCCAGAACATAAGGTTCGTATCGTTAAGGCTTGGCAAAATGATGGTAAGGTTGTTGCCATGACTGGTGACGGTGTTAACGATGCGCCATCACTTAAGACAGCCGACATCGGTATCGGTATGGGGATTACAGGTACGGAAGTTTCCAAAGGTGCCTCTGATATGGTCCTTGCAGATGACAACTTTGCGACTATCATTGTGGCGGTTGAAGAAGGACGTAAAGTCTTCTCAAACATACAAAAAACCATCCAGTATCTCTTGTCAGCTAACACTGCTGAGGTATTGTGTATCTTCCTTGCAACCCTCTTCGGTTGGGACGTGTTGGAGCCAGTTCATCTTCTTTGGATCAACTTGGTAACAGATACTCTTCCAGCGATTGCCCTTGGTGTTGAGCCTGCTGAACCAGGTATTATGACACACAAACCTCGTGGACGCAATTCAAGCTTCTTCTCAGGTGGTGTCCTTAGCTCTATCATCTATCAAGGTATTCTACAGACCGCTTTGGTATTGGGTGTCTATGGATTTGCCCTGCTTTACCCAGAACACAGCATTTATGAAGAAATCCATGCAGATGCTTTGACAATGGCTTACGTGACATTAGGTTTGATCCAACTGGTTCATGCATACAATGTTAAGTCTGTTTATCAGTCCATTTTCACAGTTGGTTTGTTCAAAAATAAACTCTTCAACTGGTCAATTCCATTTGCTTTCCTTTTGTTAATGGCGACAATCGTTGTTCCAGGATTTAGCAATTTCTTCCATGTATCCGTTCTCTCTCCAACCCAGTGGTTGGTAACCATTATTGGTTCAGGTCTCATGGTTGTCGTTGTAGAAATTGTTAAATTTGTTCAACGTAAAATGGGATTGGATGAAAAAGCTATCTAATATAGTTATTCAGCTTATCTTTTATTACTTCGTTAACTCGCCTTGGGAGTGGGAAAGAACTCAACTAGTCAAAAAAGAGTTCGTCTTCCCACCCCCGCACAGTTGATTAGGTCAGATTTGGAGTGTGAAACACGAGCAAATCTGCCAATCAACCACTGCGCTGAGATGTTGACACGAACTCTGAGAAGTGGCTTTGGACTTTTTGCCCAGCCTCCTGCGACTCGTTGCCTTGTACTAAAAGAATATCATTTGAAAAAGCTCAGATTTAGTGGTCTGAGCTTTTTTCTGTACTGATAATGTATTTTGGGAAGATTGCTTGTCCCAACAAAGTAATGGCTAGTGCTAGTATGAGGAGGATGGTTTTGACAAGAGTTGGTAAGTTAAATAGTAAGGCGATTGGTACGATAGCCAAGCTGAAATAGTAGAGAGTGAAGTATTTACTGTTTTCTACTATTTGGACCCTATCGCTTTCTTTAACTTGAATGCTTGATTTTTTATCCCCTCGAATGCTTAGTGTAACAGATGGTTGTGTAATTGGTAAGCTTAGAATTTTACCTTGAGTAACTGTCCCAGCAATTTTTCCATCTACCAGAAGCGGAAGTTTTTGGGAGGATAGTTGTTTGATAGTTTTTGGATAATGAATAATAACTCTCATATGAACCTCCTTGTAATCTAGTTTCATTATAGCAAAAAAGAAAAAAATGTAAACGATTTCTGACACTGTTTTCCCCTACAGGCTTGCTTGAAGAATAAGAAACTGCTATAATTTTGAAGAGGTAGGAGTTTATATGAATTATCTTCAGAATTATATTTTAAGTAAAAGCAGTTATTTGCCATCTGATAAGTTATTCATTCTGCAAAAAGAACTAGAAGATTTAGATGATGAGGCTTTAAACGTTCTTATGATGGTTGAGATGCGTCAACCTCTTGTCGCTCTTATTTTGGCTATTTTCTTCGGTGAATTTGGTGTCGACCGTTTTTATGTCGGAAATAAAGAATTGGGATTTGCCAAGCTGATTGCGTTTGCAGTATCTTTTGTTACGCTATTTATCTTGATTGGTTTCTTGTTATTTTTGGGGCTTTATTTGTGGAAGTTTATTGATTGCTTCTTGATCATGCGAGCATGTAAGGAAGCGAACTTTGAGCGTTTGATGCTGCAAATCCATCAATATAAGGCTTTTCAGCATAGCAATCAGACATTTTAATAAGATATTTTTGGGAATAAGGGGAGGCTTGGTAGTGTCTTCCTTTTCTGTTTTTAGTAGGCTGTAAAGTACTTGTAATATGGAACGAGCTTTGTCACAGAAGTGACATTTTATAGAACAGCATTTATGATATAATGATAAAATATGCTAGTTGAGAGGAGAATTTCTATGCAGACAAAGAAAATGAGTATGTTTTTATTTTTTGCCTATCTCCTTTTACTTACTTGGATGATTGTCTTTAAGATGGACTTGAGCATCGTATATGGACGCTATGGTTATGCTAGTATAAACTTAATTCCGTTTGCAGGAACAGCGGTCTATGATGGAGTGCTGGATTTTCCAGAAATTCTATTTAATATTGTAAGTTTTATTCCCTTTGGTATTTATATGGAAATGCTATTTCGCAAGGCATCGTGGGTGGCTAATCTATGTTTGATTATGTTAGTGAGTCTCTGTTTTGAGGTTCTGCAATATCTTCTTTTACTTGGGGTTGCAGATATAACTGATTTACTGGCTAACGGCTTAGGGGGAGCAATCGGCATTAATATCATGTATGTCTTGACCAGTATTTGGCGGGAGAAGGCATATGTTCGTATGAATATTTTTTGTTTTGTGCTAACGTTTTTTGTTATATTAATAACTTATTTAGCTTTGTAGGTCTTGCTAAATATATCCAAAGTTTGCTAAAATGAATGTAATGAATATCAAAGAAGAGATTATTAAATTATCTCAGGAAATCGGAATTTCGAAGATTGGTTTTACAACGGCTGATGATTTTGCTTATTTGGAGAAATCACTTCGTGCTAGTCAGGAAGAGGGGCGTTCGTCAGGATTTGAACACAAGAATATTGAAGAACGTATCCGTCCCAAACTGTCGTTAGAATCTGCCAAAACCATCATTTCTATCGCGGTAGCTTATCCTCGACATTTGCCTGTCAAACCGCAGAAGACCCAATACAAACGTGGGAAGATTACCCCTAGTTCATGGGGGCTTGATTACCACTATATCTTGCAAGATAAGATGGAGCGTTTGGCACGGGGAATTGAGAAACTGACGGATGGTTTGGAATACAAGGCTATGGTAGATACAGGAGCTTTGGTGGATACAGCGGTCGCTCGTCGTGCAGGAATTGGCTTTATCGGGAAGAATGGGCTAGTCATTTCTAAGGAATTTGGTTCCTATATGTTTTTGGGAGAACTGGTGACCAATCTGGACATCGAACCAGATCAACCAGTAGATTATGATTGTGGTGATTGCAATCGCTGTGTTGCAGCCTGTCCGACGTCTTGTCTATTAGGTGATACGACCATGAATGCCCGTCGTTGCCTGTCCTTTCAGACCCAGGATAAGGGGATGATGGACTTGGAGTTTCGTAAGAAAATCAAGACGGTCATCTATGGTTGTGATATTTGCCAGATTTGTTGTCCTTACAATAAAGGAATTTCTAGTCCACCTGTGGTGGAGATTGATCCAGATTTGGCTGAGCCAGAGCTGATTCCATTCTTGGACTTGTCAAATGGACAATTCAAGGAAAAATTTGGCATGATTGCTGGTTCTTGGCGGGGGAAAAATATTCTCCAGCGCAATGCCATCATAGCCTTGGCCAATAGTAATGATCGCTCTGCCATTCCCAAACTCTTAGAAATCATCGATAAAAAACAAAATCCGGTCCACATGGCAACGGCGATCTGGGCCTTGGGGCAATTGGTCAAACAGCCCAATGATGAGATGGTTTCCTTTATCGCAGGTATTTCATCAGACAATGATGATGTCATAGCAGAGCAAACGGCCTTTCTCAACATGGTCAAGGACTTGCAAATGTGATATAATAAAGATTATGAATAAAAATGAGGTGTATATGGATACAGCAGAAATTCGCCAAAAGATTGAAGAACTTGGCAAAAAATTAACTTCTTTTAGGGGGTCTCTTTGACTTAGAAGGTCTGGAAGAAGAGATTGCCATTCTTGAGAACAAGATGACGGAGCCAGATTTCTGGAATGATAATTTGGCAGCCCAGAAGACGTCTCAGGAGTTGAATGAATTAAAAAACACCTACGGAAATTTCCATCAGATGTTGGATTTATATGATGAATCCGAAATTTTGCTAGATTTTCTAGCAGAAGATGAGTCTGTTCGGGATGAGTTGGTTGAAAAGTTGGCAGATTTGGACAAAACCATGACTGCTTATGAAATGACCTTGCTCTTGTCAGAACCCTATGATCACAATAACGCTATCTTGGAAATCCATCCAGGTTCGGGTGGTACCGAGGCACAAGACTGGGGAGAAATGCTCCTGCGGATGTATCAGCGTTATGGAAATGCCAAAGGTTTTACAGTAGAAACATTGGATTATCAAGCTGGTGATGAGGCAGGTATTAAGTCCGTGACTCTAAGTTTTACAGGTCCAAATGCTTATGGTTTGCTCAAGTCTGAAATGGGTGTTCATCGCTTGGTGCGTATCTCACCTTTTGACTCAGCAAAACGTCGCCATACTTCCTTTACATCTGTAGAGGTAATGCCTGAGTTGGACGATACCATTGAAATTGAAATTCGTGATGATGAAGTCAAGATGGATACCTTCCGGTCAGGAGGTGCTGGTGGACAGAACGTCAATAAGGTTTCAACGGGTGTTCGATTGACGCACATTCCGACAGGGATTGTGACTCAGTCCACAGTTGACCGTACCCAATATGGTAACCGTGATCGTGCAATGAAACTCTTGCAGGCTAAATTGTATCAATTGGAGCAGGAGAAGAAAGCGGCAGAAGTAGACTCACTCAAGGGTGACAAGAAAGAGATCACTTGGGGAAGTCAGATTCGTTCTTATGTCTTTACACCTTATACAATGGTAAAAGACCACCGTACTGGTTATGAGGTGGCTCAAGTCGATAAGGTTATGGACGGAGACTTGGACGGCTTTATAGACGCATATTTAAAATGGCGAATTAGCTAAGAACCTGTATTTACAAGTGAAGTGCTTGTATATAAGAGATCGTTTTTCGCTCATCAAGGAAGTTTTTTGATAGAATACTGATTGTGTTTTGAAAAAAACGTTCTCAAATCTAAAGAAAGGACTGTCTAAGACAGGAAATCCTATGGGAATAATAGAAATGAAAGACGTTTCCAAGAAATATGGAAACGGAACGACTGCCCTTCGCGGAGTATCAGTCAATGTTGAAGCGGGAGAATTTGCCTACATTGTAGGTCCTTCTGGTGCAGGTAAGTCAACTTTTATCAAACTCTTGTATCGGGAGGAAAAGCTCGATAAGGGGAGTCTAAAGGTTGGTAAGTTTGACCTTGCAAAAATTAAAAAGAGAGATGTTCCTCTTCTACGTCGTAGTGTAGGAGTGGTCTTCCAAGACTACAAACTCTTACCTAAAAAGACTGTCTTTGAAAATATTGCTTATGCGATGGAAGTTATCGGTGAAAAACCACGGAATATCAAGAAACGTGTAATGGAAGTTTTAGATTTGGTTGGTTTGAAGCACAAAATTCGTTCTTTCCCAAATGAACTTTCAGGTGGTGAGCAACAGCGTATTGCTATTGCCCGTGCCATTGTAAATAATCCTAAAGTATTGATTGCTGATGAACCAACTGGTAACTTGGACCCTGAAAACTCTTGGGAAATCATGAATCTATTGGAGCGAATTAACTTACAGGGGACAACGATTTTGATGGCGACACACAATAGTCAGATTGTAAATACACTTCGTCACCGTGTTATTGCGATTGAAGATGGTCGTGTAGTACGGGATGAAGAACAAGGAGAGTATGGATACGATGATTAGACGATTTTTTAGACACTTTATTGAATCATTGAAGAGTTTGAAGCGAAATGGTTGGATGACAATTGCAGCTATTTCATCTGTAGCTATTACTCTTACTTTGGTTGGTCTATTTGCTTCAGTTATTTTAAACACAGCAAAGCTTGCTTCGGATTTGGAACAGAATGTACGTATCAATGTATACTTGAGAGCGAACTCAACTGATCAAGCTGAGACGATTGTGAACGAAGGAGGAGAGACGGTAGCTAATCCAGATTATCAAAAGGTGTACAATCAGATTACAGCCTTAGAAAATGTACAATCTGTCACTTATTCAAGTAAGGATGAACAGTTGCAGAAATTAACAGCTACCTTGGGAGATACTTGGAACCTATTCCAAGGAGATGCCAATCCACTTTACGATGCTTATATCATTGATACGACTGAACCGCAGTATGTAAAAACTGTTGCAGCAGAGATTGCTAAAATTGATGGTGTTACAGAGGTACGTGATGGGGAAGTTGAAACGGAACGTATTTTTAAATTAGCTAATCTAGTTCGTACATGGGGATTGGCAGCAACTGGCTTATTGCTCTTTACTGCTGTTTTCTTGATTTCCAATACTATTCGGATTACCATTATTTCTCGTAGCCGTGAAATTCAGATTATGCGTCTGGTTGGTGCTAAAAACAGTTATATCCGTGGGCCATTCCTCTGGGAAGGTGCCTGGGTAGGTCTCCTCGGAGCTATTTTGCCTTCTGTTTTAGTCTATTCTCTTTATAAGATGATCTATACTTCAGTAAATGCTAGTCTTGCTAGTCAAGATTTGTCTCTGATTAGTATGAATGTCTTTGTTCCAGGAATGATTGGCGCACTTTTTGTAATTGGTATTATTATTGGTTCCTTGGGATCAGTCATTTCCATGAACCGCTACTTAAAAATTTAATAGACAAGCTACATGTAAAAAGAGGCTGGGCAAAAAGCCCAGGCTCACTTCTCAGAGTTCGTGTCAACATCTCAGCGCAGTGGTTGATTGGCAGATTTGTTCGTGTTTCACACTC
>ALKQ01000052.1 GCA_000440235.1 Streptococcus suis 10581
GCCTCTACGACTGATGAGAACATAGTTCGCCTTATCTCCAACCTCAAACTGTCTCCCAGACAGTTTGAGCTGTGCGGGGGTGGGAGTGAAACAGTCTGGGGATAGACTGTTTCAGCTCAACAATTGGAAATAAGGACTTGTTGACGAACTCTTTTTATCTTGGTCGAGTTCTTTCCCACTCCCTTTTTGTTATGGATGTCTATGGTGAGAAGATTCGTTCATCTCTTGCTTAATAGCACAGTCGCAGGAACAATCTCCGCAGGATCCTTTTCCTTTGATGAGACTGCGAATCGCAAGAGAAAATAAGATGACGATGATGAGAAAGAGGATAAGTGTGGGCATTAATATTCTCCTTTTTCTAATGTTTTTAGCGTGATGATTGGAAGAGTATTGGCTTGTTTTTTCATTAGGCTGTAGATGGCTGTGATAATTAGAAAGATAGCGATAAATGTCCAGACGGTTGGTAATTGTCCGTAGATAAGTACAAGACCAATCTGATAGATAACCAAACTACTTGCATAGGCTAAACCTGTTTGGAAACCGATAGCAATCCATGTCCACTTGGCTTCTCCCATTTCACGGTGAATGGCACTAATAGCCGCAAAACAAGGGGCACAGAGGAGATTGAAGACTAGGAAGGAGTAGGCTGACAATGCTGTATAGTCTTGTTGTAAAAGCCCCCAGAGTTCGGGATTTTCTTCGGTTGTTTCTCCTAATTTATAGAGGATACCAAAGGTGGCAATGACGGTTTCCTTGGCTAAGAGACCTGTAATGGCTGCAACAGTTGCTCGCCAATTTCCGAAACCAAGTGGGGCAAAGAGGAGAGAAAAACTGCGTCCAATAGAGGCTAAGATACTTTCATCTGTTTCTACCATTTGTAAAGACCAATTATAGGAACTGCTGAACCAAATAATGATGTTGGTCACAAATATAATGGTACCAGCCCGTTTGATAAAACTAAGTGCCTTATCGAATGCATATCGGAGAACCGTACTGAGTTTTGGTAAGTGATAAGATGGTAATTCCATGATAAAGGGGCTTGCGACTCCACCGAGCTGCTTGGTCTTTTTTAGTGCCATTCCGGATAGGACGATGGCAGCCATACCGACAAAATAGGCGCTTGGAGCAATCCAAGGATTGTCAGGAAAGAAAGCACCGGCTACCAGCGAAATGATAGGAAGTTTGGCAGAACAGGGCATGAAGGTTGCTGTCATAATGGTGATTTTTCGGTCCTGTTCATTTTCAATAGTCCGGCTTGCCATGACTCCAGGAACGCCACAGCCTGTGGAAATCAACATGGGAATAAAGGATTTGCCTGATAGACCAAAACGCCTAAAAATCCTATCCATGACAAAGGCGACTCGGCTCATATAGCCGATGTCTTCCAAGATTCCCAAGCAGACGAAGAGGACGAAAATTTGTGGTACAAAACCGAGGATGGCTCCGCATCCTGCAATAATGCCATCAAGGACCAGGGATTGTAGCCAGCCAGCGATTTCAAATCGATCTAGATTTTCCTGAATAAGGCCTGGAACAAGCTCTCCGAAGAGGACATCATTCACCCAGTCAGTCCCCATTGTACCAACCGTTTGAATAGACAGGAAGTAGGTCAGCCACATGACTGCCGCAAAGATAGGGAGGGCAAGAAAACGATTGGTAACAAGTCGGTCGATGTTATCAGACAGGTTAAAAGTCTTATCGCTGTCTTTTGTGACCAGTTCTGTGATTTTCTCGATAAATTGGTAGCGTTGATTAACGATAATGGCTTCCATATCGTCTGCGTAAATTTTTTCCAAAATGGCAATGATTTCGGTCAAATCAAGCATGTCTTGTGCATTGAGTTGCAATTGGTCTAGAATGGCTTGGTCTTGTTCGAGTAGCTTAATGGCGTAGAAGCGTTTTTGATGATTTGGGATGGAATCCGATAATAGGTCAATAACTTGGGCGAGGCCAGCTTCAAATTGTTTGTCATACTGAGGATAGATTGGCTCAGCTTGTTGATTGGTAATTTTTTCTACTTCATGGAGGAGCTGGGATATACCTAGCTTTTTTAGTGCACTGATAGGCTGTACAGGAACTCCCAGTTGATAGGAGAGCTGGTCGCTGTTTATTGAGCGACCTTGACTTTTCAGGGCGTCTGTCATATTGAGGGCGATAACAACAGGAAGGCCCATTTCTAATAACTGCAAGGTCAGATAGAGATTCCGCTCCAAGTTTGTTGCATCAAGGACGTTGAGGATAGCAGCTGGTTGGTCTGCTATCAAATAATCTCTGGCAACCCGTTCTTCTGGTGTGTAGGGAGACAGCGAGTAGATACCTGGTAAATCTTGAATTAGTAAATGTTTTCGCTTTTTGATCGTTCCAGATTTTCTTTCAACGGTGACTCCAGGCCAGTTACCAACACGTTGGTTGGTCCCTGTTAGGAGGTTGAAAAGAGTTGTTTTTCCGCTATTTGGATTTCCTGCAAGGGCGATGTGTTTTGTCATTTCCCCACCTCGCTTGTGATTTGAATACCAATCATTTGCGCTTCGGATTTGCGTAGTGTCAGCTCGTATCCTCTCAAGGTAATTTCGATTGGATCGCCCAGGGGAGCGACTTTTTTGAGAAATAGCTGCGTGTTCTTTGTAAGTCCCATATCCATGAGGCGACGACGGAGTGCACCTGTTGCATAGATGTCCATGACCTTAGCTGAGCTACTAATAGGTGCCTCAGATAGATTGATTATTTCCGTAGCTGACTTTTCTATTAAAACCAGAGATTCAATAATTTCTCTATCTAGGGCTAGACGGCTTGCCTTGACTTGGAAAATTGCATTGGTCTTGGTTTTTGAAATGATGCGAATCTCTTCTCCGACTTTTAAACCCAAGTGCGCTAAGTGTTTACGAATATCATCTTGCGTTAGACAATCTTTGACTAAATAAGATTGTCCAACTTGAAGGTTTTGCAGTTTCATATCGTTTCCTTTGTGATTTTTATAACAATAGTATAGCACAATTCCTTAAAAGTGTCAGATAATTTTTAGGAATGGCTTATTTTCTCTTTATTTTTGGTAAATTCTCAAAGTAAGTTCTAGTTCCCGTCCTTCCAGAAGTTACTTTGAGAAAACTGCACAACAT
>ALKQ01000053.1 GCA_000440235.1 Streptococcus suis 10581
TATCTTTAGTATCGTAGTCTGTACCTGTGTCAGTGATAACTTGGTCTGTTACATCGTCTGCAATTGTGTTACCTTCTGTATCGACGTAATGTACGATAACATCACCTTGAAGTAACTCATAGACATAAGTGACTTCGGTTGTACCTTCTACAACGTCACCAGTTTCTTTACCGATTGTTGCTGCTGGAACACGTTTGTAGATCTTACCGTCTGCTGTTGTGATAGTATTTGGACGGAGGTCTGTTGTGTCGTACGGAGTACCTGTTGAGCTTTCTGGTGTATCTGTTACTGTGCTTGTAGTTTCTGTGCCTGCATCTGTTGTACCTTTGATTGGTTTACCTTCAGTATCAACGTAATGAACAATAACGTCACCTTTCACTTCTTTGTAGACATAAGTGATTTCTTTAGTAACACCTGACTCGACTGTACCTGTTACGTCGTCGATACCTTTGGCTTTACCGTTGCCAACGACAGTCAAGTTGTTATCATCTGAAACTGTACCAACGTTGTAAGTATTTGCCGGAGCAAGTTTATAAGTCTTACCGTCTTTAGTCTTGATGATTTCTGGTTTTTCACCTTCTTGAGCTGTGTTATAGTCTGAACCTGGTTGACCATTTGTTACATCAGCTACTGGAGCTTTAAGTGGGTTACCTTCTGTGTCTACATAGTTGATATTAACATTACCAGCTTTTTCGTAAACATAAGTTAATTGTTTAACTGTATCAGACTTAATGGTACCTTTTTCTGCATCAATTTTTTCATTTGAGCGGTAATCTGTATCCGTCTTGTCATCTACAACAGGGTGGAGATTTTTTGCTGTGGTATCAATTTCTTTGTAGTAGTATACGGTATCATCTGCTGCTACGATGCTGTCATCACGTACGGCTGCGGTATTATATTCTGAACCTGTATCACCATGTCCAACTACAGTCACCATATCCTTAAGGATTTTACCTTCTGTGTCTACGTAGTAAACATCAACGCCACCTTTTTCAGTGTAGAAGTAACGAGCATTTTGTTCATTCTTAACATTAGAGTTGGATAATGTCATCTCTAACCCGCCAAGTTCCCAACGATCATCACCACCTCTGTCTACATTAGCATCAGAGATATCTGGTGTCTTGTAGTTCCATCCAAATTTCCAAAGAGCATTCGTATTTTTCGCATCTAGAGGTCCTGTAGAAACAGTTACGCTATCAGTATCGAATTTACGGTCTGTTCCATAGCCATCTGCTATTTTTCCATTTCTATATGGAGCATCAACGTTCCACTGAATAGGAGTAAGGACATTTCCGTTTGCATCAACGTAATTACCAGCTGCATCCGTTTTATAGATTTTTTTTGTGTTAACAGTATGAACGGTACCATCTTCGTCAGTCACCATAGTATCTGTCACACTTTTTACATTTACAATTTGACCAGTAGCAGTGGTGTAAGACGTTTTGGCATCATTTAATGTTCCAAGTACATCACCATTGGAATCAAGAACCTGAACCTGTTTTCCTTCAAGAACAAGTTTATTGGCATCGTAAAATTTAGATGTAAACGTTCCTGGCTTAGTATTGTATGTTCCTCCTGGTTGCATTTCTTCAGTAGTGAACATCAACGTAAAGTAATCATCCAAGTCAGAGACCGTTCCACTATTATTCATTTTAGTTTTGTAAAAATTAGCCCAGTCTGGATTGTTTGGATCTAGCATATAGACTTGCATTTGCAACGCACCATTAATATCTGTAATGGTGTACAAGCGTGCCTCGTTCCAATTTCCACGGAAAACAGCATATTGCGTACCAACTTTATAGTCGCTAGCTAATATACCACTTTCTACCTTAGGTAATTCTGACTCAATTAATTCATAATTATCAAAATCGATAGCACCAGCAATATGAAAAGCATCCCCGATTAAACCACTATCTTGAGTGTGACGTGCTAGCAACTCACGAAGGCGACCAGTCGCTGCATTTTCTTTTACATAATATGATGTTGTTTGGATCGTATCACTCGGAACAGTTGTTGAAAAAGAATTCATGTTTACATTTACTCTTGTCTGATCTAGTTTGTTATAAACTGCAGTATTCCAGTTGACACCATTTGAATTATAAATTGAAATTTGGCGAGTTGTGACACCATTCTCTGAAACAATGTAAGTAAAATCATATTTTACTCTATGAGCTTGGTAATTCTCTAGAACGTTCAACTCATCAACCACAGTTTTGACATTAGGCTTTAGTTCAACAGTTTTAACAACTCTATCACCGTTCATTGTTTTCTCAACCAACTTAGCATAAACAACGTCAGATGCCGCACGTTCAGTTGAATCAGTTGACACTGAGAAAGTCATATAGTAGTTATGACCCGCCCAATCATTAAAGTTTTTACCATCTCCATAGCCACCGACTGTGTCGAAATTAAAAATCAAGAAAGTATCACGGTTGGCATCTTGGTCTCCAATATAGCCTGCAGGATAATTCTTTTCAGCTACTGTAATGGTTGCTTCTCTCTCAGCAGCTGTAAGACCTGAGTTCGCAGCCTTAACTGGATCTGGGATTTCCCAAACACCGTGTTGAGCATAAGAGACAGATGCCGGGTTTGTAGTTTCGATTGTCGTTGCAGCTGGAGTTCCAGTAGCGGTATCCAATACTGCAGTGATTTCACCATCTGGATAATACTTACGCAATTCCAAAGCAAGAGCTTCTACGTTTGTACGAACTGCATTGATTTGTGCGTTTACTTCGTCAAGTGTCGCTACTGAATCCTTCAAGACTGCAGTTGCTTGTGTTGCTGTTAATTTAGTCGCTGCAGCAGCTGCTGTCAAGGCTGTATTTTCCTTATCAGATGCAGCTACAAGGCGTTCAGATTCATTAGCCAATACTTCTGCTTCTGAAGTTACTTGCTCAAGAACAGTTTTTGCTTCTTCTACAGTAGCAGGTGTTTTTACAGCTTCAGAAACTGTTGCAGTTGTTGTAGCTGCGTCTTCTGTTGATTTAGCAGTTGCTGTTTCTGTTGAAGCTGTTGTAGTAGTTTCAGAAGTTGCTGCTTTTTCTTCAGCTTTCTTCACAACTTTAAAGACAACTTTTGAATGACCAGCTTCTATAACTCCCGTCGAAGCTGTTGCCATTTCATTCGCAACTAGTT
>ALKQ01000054.1 GCA_000440235.1 Streptococcus suis 10581
ACCTAGCAATACACTAGCTGCACCAAAATGATATTTACGGATTGAAAAGTGTTGTTTCATTCCGTACCAATCAAATGATTTTTTCTTAATTTTGCGCATGAAACGCCTCCTAAAAAATATAATAACCATGTGAGAAATCAAAGAAAATAGCAACATCGTCCCTACATTAAAAAAAGAAAAATATCTCCTTTAAAACATAGTAGAAAACCCAACATCTCACCATAAAAGTTGTGATAATCAATCTAGTTGGGAGTGTGATTGGTACAAATCTGCTTAGAAGAATGAGATGAGCTAGTTTACATTGGATCTTTGTTGCTTTTACTATGGGAAATTTCACATAGATACAATTGATATATAGATATCTATGCTATTGTATCACACCCCCCCCTTTTTGTCAAATGATACGATTTTATATTTCCTATTTTTGTAAAGGTACCACTTCTAGGACAAGTTTGGGAAGCTAGCACTCTTTACTCTAGGAAGGTGAACATTACCAAGACAGTTATTAATTGTTTTGAATAGTATAGAATGAATTAGCTTTCAGACAAGGAACTGAGGCGCAGGCTATACTAAAGTATGGCAAGGCGAAAGTGACGAGGTATCAAAGTTAATTCAAATGACTATAAAAGAATTGGGGAAGTACTTTTTCACGTACCACCCAGAAATTGGAACAGTCTAAAGATAGAAGATCGCTAGGAACCTCTCAAGGTAGAGCTAACATCTACCTACTACAGTTGACAAAGATCAAAAAAAAGAGGACCAACTGTCCTCTCAAAACATAACTTACCTATGACTAATCTTTCTCGTCAAGAAATCTCCAATAAACTGGATTACGAAGATGATGACCAAAATCAAAAGAGTTGCTAAAAAGGTCACATCATTATTATACCGTAGGTAGCCGTATGATAGCGCAACTTGTCCCAAACCACCTGCTCCGATAGCTCCTGCCATGGCAGTGTAGCCCACCAAGGAAACCAAGGCAAAGGTCGTCACACGAATTAAGTCTGGTAGCCCCTCACGCAGATAAACAAGGACAATATCCCAGAAAGTCGCACCTGATGCCTGAGCCGCCTCAATGACACCGCGGTCCAATTCTGACAAGACCACTTCAACCTGACGTGCAAAAAACGGAAAGACTGAAAGGGCGAGCGGCACCAAAGCCGCCTCTGTACCAATGGTTTTCCCAACAATAATTTTTGTCAAAGGAGCAATAGCTGCCAACAAGATAATAAAAGGAATGGCACGGAAGATAGAAGCTACCTTATCCAAAATCCAGTATACAGTCTTATTGGCAATAACCCCACGTGGACCTGTCAAGACCAAGAACAAACCAGACACCAAGCCCATAAATCCACCGAAAGCAAAGGAAACAAAGGTCATATAGAGGGTCAAATTAAAATGTGTTAACCAACCTGTCTGACCATCCCAGCCCAATTTATAAATATCTGGAAAATTCGTTTGAATCCATTCTAACATCTAGTTTGCTCCTTTCAATATCGTCACTTCTACACGGGCCTCTGTCACTGCCTCAATCGCACGGTGCAACTGACCAGGTTCACCTGATAAGATCACCACCATCTCACCGACTGGCGTATGGTCCAAAATTTCAATATTGCCATACAAAATATTGGCAGATACTTGATAGAATTTATACAAGTCATTGACAATCGCCGTATCCGTGTTGGAACCAGCATACTTGAGTTGCACCAAAATGCTATTTTCAGGCAAATTCTTAACAATATCCTGCTGGTAAATTTTCACCAAGGCCTCATCAATTCCTGTTGCTGTTTTGATGAAATCCTGAGTCAATTCTTCCTTTGGATGAGAGAAGATTTCTAAAACTGAACCTTCTTCGATCAAGCGACCATCCTGCATAACAGCCACACGGTTACAAATATCTTTTACAATCTGCATCTCGTGGGTAATCATAACAATGGTCAAGCCCAATTTTTCATTCAATTCCTGCAAGAGTGCCAAAATCTGCTTAGTTGTTTTCGGATCCAAGGCAGAAGTAGACTCATCTGAGATCAAGATTTTAGGGTCATTTGCTAAGGCACGGGCAATGGCAACACGTTGCTTTTGACCACCAGACAACTGAGCTGGATAGTTTTCAGCACGGTCGGAAAGCCCAACCAAGTCCAACAACTTAGCAACTTTTTCTTTCTTCTCTTCCTTGCTCAAACCCGAATGCTTAAGGGCAAAGGCTACGTTTTCTTCTGCCGTCATCTGAGCCATCAGATTGAAATGCTGGAAAATCATGCCGATTTCACGGCGTTTGCTTCGCAATTGAGCTGGGGTAAGTGTGACCTTTTCTCCCTCGTAAATTACATCCTCATCAATAGTAATTTTACCCGCTGTCGGCACCTGCAATAAATTAATCACTCGAACAAGGGTAGATTTACCAGCTCCAGAATAACCTACGATACCGTAAATATCCCCTTGATTGATGTGAATGGTGACATCTTTTACCGCTTCAATCGTACGTTTTTTCTGCTGGAAAGTTACATCAATATTATCTAGCTTAATCATTTCCTTACTCATAACTTGCAATTAACTCCTCTACTAATTCAACATGGCTATAGTAGTCAGCGATGCTGACATTTTCATCACCGGCATGGTCACGGCTGTTGGCATTTCCTAGACCAAATCCTGCAATCGGCACGCCCAAGGCATGGAAAACTGTATGCATGGGGCCTGTCCCTGGTGACGTCGGCAAGACAGCAACTCCTTCTGGTGTCAATTTTTTGGCCAATTCAATCACATTGACAATGGCAGGGTGCGACATATCACTTCGGTAGCTCATCTCTCCTAGAGTGAAGACAACCTCAACTTTGTCAAAACCATGTTTGTCCAAATGCTGGCGAATCTTATCTAATACATCATGCGGCTCCAACCCAGGTACCAGACGGACTTCCATCTTAGCAGAAGCTTGAGCTGGTATGATGGTCTTGACACCTTGACCAAGATAGCCAGTTGACAAGCCTTCAATGGTAATCGATGGTTCAAAATACAAACGCTTGAGAAACTCACGACGATCTTCTACCAAGGTTGGAAAGGTTAATCCATAAATATCCGTCACAGACTGACTGGTCGCAAGTGCAAATTCCTCCACTAAGGCCAATTCACGTTCATTTGGTTCTTGCACTTGTTCGTAAATACCATCAACCAAAATTCGTCCATCTGCAGCCCGCATGGATTGAAGTGCTGATAATAAATACCAGCTTGCCGAATCAATGACACCACCATAGGAAGAATGAATATCCAAGTCAGCTGATTTGACCTGAAGATCGAAGGTCACAATTCCTTTATTTCCCCCAGCAATTTCTAGCTGATGTAGGCTATTGCGATGCCCCTGCTCCCAAACAAGTAAATCAGCACCAATCAAATGTTCTTTGTATTTTGAAAGATACTTATCCAAGTCGACAGAGGCTGACTCCTCTGCCCCTTCCATAATAAAAATCACATTGACTGGTAAATGGCCATTCTGTCTAGACTGATATTTTTTCAAGGCCGACAGACGAGCTGTGATATGGCCCTTGTCATCGTCCACCCCGCGACCATAGATATAGCCATCGGAAATGGTCAATTCAAAGGGGTTGCCCTTCTCCCAGACCTGATCGGCATCTGCAGGTACTGTATCATAATGATTGTAGAAAATCAATGTTTTCGCATCTGACACCGAAGCCTTAAACGTTGCCATGACAAATGGTGCTGCATAGCTGTCGTCTAAAACAACCTCTGCACCAGCTTCTTCAAACATATCTTTCAAGTAAGTCGCCACATCCAACAAACCAATCTGCTGAGCAAAAATAGATTTCTTTGAAATCAAGACCTTCAACTTTTCAAAATAGTTTTGAATAATCGCATCATTTTCAAATAATTGAACTTTACTATCTGCCATACTTTCTCCTCATACTCAATGAAAACCAATTAAATCTACTAACCAAAATCAAATATTCTCCCACATTTCTGACTTTGGTTAAGAGATTTTTTCTTATCTCTATAAAAACAGATAGAGGGCTGAACAATTCTGCCCAGTCCTCGACCTATTTGCATTTTACCAAACTGGCTCATCCATACCGTCAGATGTTGTTTCAATAACTTCACGAACTTCATCTGTGTGGTAAGCAGCAACGATTTTCTTAATCGCTTCAGCTTGCTCTGATTTTTCCCAATCACTACGAGCTGCAATCAAGTTATACCATTGTGCTGAGTTTTCATCTTTTTGCTCTTTATAAAGGGCATTCTTGTAATCCAAACCAGCTTCCAATACGAAGGTGTTATTTACAACCGCTGCATCAACTGAGCTAAGTGAGCTTGCTGTTTGGCTCGCATCCAACTCAGTGATTTTCAAGTTTTTCTTGTTTTCAGTAATGTCAGCAATCGTTGCCAATTCTGTACCAGATACACCAACCTTAATCAAACCAGCTGCTTGAAGAAGGTAAAGAGCACGACTTTCGTTTGTTGGGTCGTTTGGAACCGCAATTTCTGCACCATCAGGAATTTCTTCCACTTTCGTGTACTTATTTTTGCCATCAGCTGTACCTGAGTAAAGACGGATCGGTGAGATATAAGTATCCGCAATAGCGACCAAGTCTTCACCGTTTTCTTGATTCCAGTTATTCAAGAAGTTGTAGTGCTGGAATGCGTTGATGTCTACTTCATTTTCAGCTACTGCCTTGTTTGGCTGTGAATAGTCTGTAAATTGAGTGAACTCCAATTTCACTTCATCACCAAGAATTTTTTGAACTTTATCCCAACGGGCTTGCTCAGAATCGCTCAAGCTCATCACACCCACACGAACAGTTGTTGCTGAAGAATCGGATGAAGAGCTAGTAGACGAGCTACCACATGCAGCAAGTACACCTACTGATAAAGCAGCTGTTGCCAAACTAAACAATTTTTTTAATTTCATAAAATGATCTCCTTAAATTAGAACTGTATCTATCTTAACACAGAATGTTCTTTCTGACTAATTGACTTTTTTTATAGAAAGTTATAACTTTTCGTTATAACAAATACCCTTGCAACTATAAGTATCGATAATAAAAAGAGGGAAGCTATTTCCCTCTTTCGTAATATTTTCCCAGCTTGCTAGCCTAAGAAATCTTTTTTCCTTTTAGCTACAGTTAAGCTAAGAAGTGCGAGTCCCGCCAAAATTGGTAGCTTGGACTGATGTCCATTTGTTCTAGGTAAGATTGAGGCCGATGATTTTTCAGATTCTACTTTCTGTCTCGAAACGGTAGTTGCTGAATATAAAGCCTCGTTATTAGTATTTCCCAATGTCAATTGGGTCGATACTTCGATAACTGGATACACTAGATTAGTTAGGTTACTTGAAGATTCAGTAACTGCTGATACTCCTTTGATTAGTGCAACAGGTGTTTCTATGACTGGCGGTTCGACTTCTGGTGAAGTTGGCGGCGTCTCTTCGACTGGCGGTTCGACTTCTGGTGAAGTTGGCGGCGTTTCTTCGACTGGCGGTTCGACTTCTGGTGGAGATGGCGGCGTTTCTTCGACTGGCGGTTCGACTTCTGGTGAAGTTGGCGACGTTTCTTCAACTGGGGAGTCTACTTCTGGTGAAGATGGCGACGTTTCTTCGACTGGTGAGTCTACTTCTATATTTTCTACTTTCGAGCTTGATTTCAAATTGACAACAATTTCATAAAAGGGACCATTATAATTCAAATCGCTACTAAAAATTGTAGTGAAACCTTGACTTACCTCAACAGATTCAAAATAATATGCCCTTTCATCAATACCATTACTTTCATCACGAATGACATTATCAATTGTGGAGTTTGCAACTCGACGACTCTCTTTAACTACTGATTCACCATCTTTAAATTGAATAGTATATAAGGCTTGCCTGATAGTTGAATTATCGTAGATCACACCTTCTGGTAGAAGTTTTTTCTCAATTTCAGGCAGAGGGTTATCCGATGTATTTACAACTAGTTGCTGGTATGAACGTATTACCTCTGTTTGAGTCCGATTTCCAACAGTAACTGACCTTGAAGAGATTTGAGTCCCACCAGCACCAAGTAAATCAAATGTTACACCATGTTCATTTTCATATGCTGAAATTGCCTCACGAATCACTTGTTTCATTGCTTCAAGGTCTTCACCATGGAAATTTGTGCGAATCAGTACTCGCCCACTTGATTTTTCAACAACCTCAATATTGGTTACTATTGTCGTTTCAACAACCGGATTTAAATTTTCTACATCATTAGCCTGATTGACAACAATGGTTTTCGCAGGCAAACTATCAACAGTGGATAAGTAACTCGTATTACCATAAATATCTGTCAGATATAAATATCTCAGATCATATTGTCCTGGTAAATAAGAATAGTGAATTGTTTCAGATAAAGTCAGTCTTTTTCGATTTCCCTCCAATTGCTCAATATTTGTAATATTTTCGCCAAATCGGAGTGTTCCTGACTCACTTTCAAATACGAGATTAACAGATGTGATATTCGAATTATCTTCCACTAAAAGTACCACTTCAACTGTCTCACCTTGTTTAGCTTCATTTCGACTAGTTTCTAACTCAATAAACTTAGGTGCTGAAAAATCAGTAACGATATTAGGTGAGTTGATGATAGCCTGGGTAGCAATATTTTGAATAATTTCAGGTTCTGAAAGGCTATTTGATGAACTTTCGTTTTTAGCATTCAAATATATAAAGTCCAAAGATAAGTCTGACTTAGGATAATCACTTGCTATTGGTACCGTAACATCAAAGCGATACAGTCCGTCTGCAATCTTGATTGGGTTATTACTCTCTCCTCTAAGCACATATTGACTAGACAGTTTTTTATCAGATAGACCAAAGTAAATACGCTCCATTTCCTCTTCAGACGAAACCACAAAACTAGCAGTCAGTTTTTCTCCCGGCTGGTAAGACTCTTTATCAAATGTCAGGGATTCCAATTTAGGAACAGGAATATACTGTAGAGTCAATACCGTATCGCCTTCTACAAGTTCACCGTAAAGAGAAGGTTGGTTCTCATATGATAATCTATAAATTTTTCCATCTTGCTCAATTGTCCATACTTGATAATCATAGACATTGAAATTTGGATAGCTTTGAATTGGTTCAGATAAGCTCTCTGTTCCATCTGCAAAGACCGTCTTTTCACGATAACTAATTAATGTTTCTGGAACGGCTTCAACTGATTCTTTAAGAATTTGCCCTGACCTTGTTTGATACTGAACAATCACACGGCCCGTTTTCTTTTCGACCTGCTCTGTAGATACCAAATAAGGAGTGTAAGTATAGGTTACTTCCGTCAAACCAACTTTCAAAAGCCCTTGCTCTACACCGTCTACTTTAACCTTATAATACTGCCTACCATCCATACCATTCAGAAACAATGGAGCTTCACTACTAGTATCGTATGTAATCCCTGTCGCAACTGGTGCCTCCGAACCAAATGCTAACGTCGACACCACGCCTGAAATTCTCTTGTCTTCAGCTATGGCAGTCCCATTTTCAAGTTGATAATGAATCAAGACTGAACCTGAAGTAATACTATTAACCGTCATCGAAAGTGGTGCAAATGTATGTTCTGCCCATGTATTTTTCGAAGAATCGTAGTAAATAACATTATTGCCAATCTCATCTCCAAGATTTATATATTCTATATAATAAACATCACTTGGACGATTTTCTGGAATGGAGCCTGTTAATACCGAACGATATAAGCCATTTGCTAACTTTTCGAAATTGCTAGAAGAAAAGTAGAGACTCTGGGTTCCATCTGAAGATATTAATTTCGATGATACGTAAGTGAGATTACTCTCATCCTCTGAATCAATTGTTAGAGTTACGGTCTCTCCAGCCTGATACTCTGTTTTATCTAATGTATAAGAAACCAGTTTTGGTGCTGTACGGTCTTCCAATACCTCTGCTGCTCTATCTGTTGCTGGAGAGCTGGTCGATGAAATATTGGCCTCTAAATTCGTATTTGATTCTGGTTTAGTCGAAATTGACTCTCCGCTTACATTACTTGCTTCTACATCAGTTGAAGGAACAGCTCCTACTGTCGGAGAATTTGTACCTGTCGTGGTTTCAACCTCTGAAGTCCCCTCGTTTCCTACAATTTCGGTTGGTATTTCGACATCATTTTCTGCAGTTAATATAAGAGTTTCTGAAGTATTTATGACTTGTTCAGAACTTGCTGTTGTGGGAGTATTCTCACTCACTTCATCAGCAAAGACAACATCCGTAGTAGAAAACAGCAAACCTAGAGCCAGCACTCCTACTGCCCCATGGATTCCTTTTCTAATACTTCCAAAACCTTTGGATTCTTGACATTTCTTAATCATATAACCCTCCATTATTTACTATCAATATATATTGTATATTATTTCATCTAAATAATAAAGTATCCGTTTTTAATTTCTAACAAAAAAACACCCAATTTCTGAGTGTCCATGATGTGACTAAAACACATCCACCAAATACTGAAACAAGTCTCGATGTTGCTTGCAGTCTTTGTAGAGAAATTCTGGATGCCACTGGATACCAAACAAAGCTTGGTTCCCTCTACTTTCATAAGCTTCTATCGTACCATCTCTAGGATCCAAACCTGTCGCCACCAGTCCTGGAGCCAAGTCCTTGATTCGTTGCTGATGGAAGGAATTAATAGGGCTCCCTTGGGCAAACAGTTGACCGATTCGGCTTTTAGGTTTCACTTGTAAACGATGAGAAGTTCCCTCGATTCCCTCTTGCCAATGATCAGCCACCTCTTGTTCCAAGCTTCCGCCTAGAGCAACATTCAGCAACTGCATCCCTCGGCAGACTGCAAAAATTGGTTTTCCCTGACGAAGAGCTTCCTCAATCAAAGCCAGTTCAAATTCATCACGTTCCAAGAGGTAGTCATCACTATCAATCAAGCGTTTTTGACCGTAGAGACTTGGATCCACATGCTGACCACCTGACAAGATCAACTTGTCAATCATATCGATATAATCCTTGGCTAAGTCAGGAGTTCCCATAGGAATAACCATTGGCACACCACCTGCCTGACGAACGCTGTCTGCCAATTCACGCGCTACCGTTACATATACGCGACCAGATTTAGTTGGAAATTCTTGCTCATTTCCTGAAATTCCAATAATCACCTTTCCCATAAGAAACTCCTTTCTGCGATTTTATATATTGTAACACGACCAAATAAGCCTGTCTAATATAGAAGTTTTATGGGCTGATAAAAATTATTTATCAGTTGCCTTTAGTACAAAATGCTCCTTATCCACTTGAGTCCATACACCATCTGTTACAAAATCCTTTATAAGCCCAGTTTGAGATAACTCTTGCAACTGAGCACGTGCCTCCAGCGGATCAAGGCTCAGATTGGATTGCAATAGGTAACGAGTATAGGGATGTTGGGGATTTTGGAAAATATCCTGTGCTGGACCAATTTCAACCAAGCTTCCCTTGTACATGACCGCAATACGATCTGCGAATTCGTGCACCAAGTTTAAATCATGAGAAATGAAGAGATAGGTCAGTCCTAAATCCTCTTGCAACTGGTTCAACAAATCCAGTATGGTCGCCTGAATCGACACATCAAGGGCCGAGGTCGGTTCATCACAGACGATAAATTTTGGATGAGAAACAACTGCTCGAGCGATGCCAATTCGCTGGCGTTGACCACCACTAAATGATTTGGGGCGTTTATGTACATCATCCCCCAGAATTCCCACCCTTTCCAGCATAGCTAGAGCCTTCTCTTCCGCCTCCTTCTTAGGAAGTGAGTAGAGAGGTTCTTTGACCAGTTCTAAGGCCGACAGGTAGGGATTGAGAGAAGAATAGGGGTCTTGATAAATCACTTGCAGGGCTTGATTATTTAATTCTTCTGATGTCAAACCTGGAAAATCAACCCGGCCTTGACTAGCCTTTTCCAATCCTAAGACAATTTTAGAAAGTGTCGATTTGCCACTGCCTGATTCACCAACCAGACCAAGTGTCTCACCTTTATAAATAGACACATTTACACCGTTCAAAGCATCGACACGTTGCTCTTGCCCAAACCAATTCTTCTTAGAGTAAGTTTTGCTCACATCCGAAACCTGTACTAGAACTTCCTTATCCATTCTTCTCCTCCTTTCTAACCCAATGTCCTGGACTAACTTGAATCAACTGACTATCTTCGGAGTCGGCTAAAACCGCTCCAAGACTGGCTTCCAAACGAGCTGCTCTTAATAGTGACTGGGTATATGCGTGTAAGGGTTGTGAAAAGATAGAATCAACCGTTCCGTGTTCCACAACCAATCCATTCCTCATGACATAAACCAAGTCGCAGATTCCAGCAATAACACTGAAATCATGACTCACTATCACAACTGTCAAACCTAACTGTTCCTGTAATTCTTTGAGCAAGGCCAAGATTTGGGCCTGAATGGTTACATCTAATGCTGTTGTTGGCTCATCTGCGATTAACAAATCCGGCTTGGTCAACAAGGCCATGGCAATCATGATCCTTTGACGCATACCACCTGAAAATTCAAAAGGAAACTGCTTGAGACGTAATTCTGGATGTTCAATTCCCACCTTTTCCAACATTTCATGGATAGTTCTGTCCCGTTCTTCCTTAGTCAATTTGGGTTGAAAACGTCTTAGAACTTCCTGTAAATGATAACCTACTGTCCGCAAGGGATTAAGGGAAGTCATTGGATCTTGAAAAATCATAGACAAAGGCAAAACCTTTGGATTACGTACTTGCTGACCATTCATCTCAAATCGATCATAGCTTGCTTCCAAACCTTTTGGTAAAATCCCCATCAGAGACTTCATCGACAAACTCTTACCTGAACCAGACTCTCCAACAATACCTACAATTTTTCCTTTGGGAATAGACAGGTCAATCCCCTTCACCAGTATCGATTGTCCTTTTCTCTTTTTGTTGACAATGGTGAGGTTACTCATTTCGACTAGCTGTTTTGACATTAGTAGACCTCTCTTTCAAGGCAATCCCGTATCAGATCACCAATATTGTTAAATGAATAAATGGTCAATAGGATAAAAAGTCCAGGCAATATTGCCATATGAGGAGCACTCTGCAAGGTAGACTGAGCATTTTGCAAGAGACTTCCCCAGGATGCTAGGGGTTGTTGAATCCCCATTCCTAAGAAGCTGAGGGCTGATTCCGTCATAATAGCTGATGAAATACTAGTTGAAGCGGTCACAATCAAAGTCGGAAGGATTGCTGGAAAAATATGCCGCCAGACAATCACTGGTTTCTTTAAACCAATAAAGGCAGCATACCCAACATAATCCGCAACTTTGGCTTTCAATGTTTCAGCACGCAACATCCGAGCAATACTCATCCAAGAAAAACCACCTATTACAATGATAATCGTAGTCAAACCTGGTTTCAGAAAGACGCTGAGGACGATAACTAAGACCAACCAAGGTATGGATGATAGGACATCGACAAACCGCATGATAGCATTATCCCATTTTCCTCCAAGATAGCCTGCTGTAATACCAACAAGACTTCCAATCGTAACTGATGCAGTCATTGCCAATAAACCAACTAAGAGTGAGATGCGACCACCATAAATCACTCGAATGAAGTAATCACGTCCCACCTGATCTGTACCAAACCAATGCGCTGCACTAGGACCCTGGTTCATCTGACTTACATTGGTCACATTTGGATCTATCGGTATCAGTGGCGCAATCAAGGATAAAAATAGTAGAAAAAGAATAAACAAAATCGAGAATAAATAGAGTGGCGAACTCTTTATAGTCTCCCTAAATTGCTTCAAAATCATTGACCTTCTCCTCCTTTCCAAATACGCGGATCCACCACAGCATAGAGAATATCTGATAAGAGATTCCCTAGAATAACTAAGGTTGCAGACAAAAGCATGACAGCCATAATCACTGGATAGTCCAAACTCTTAGTAGCTGCTGTCAAATAAGGACCAACTCCCGGCCATGCAAAAATGGTTTCTGTGATAATAGCACCTGTTACCAGCATCGGCAAGGCCATCCCAATTTGAGTCACAATAGGAATCAAAACATTGCGGGCCACATGTTTCCCAAATATCTCAAATCGGCTGGCTTTGAAAGCCTCTTGAACGGTCACATAATCTTTCTCAACCTCTACAATTGCTGAGGCTCGAATAAACCGAATCAACTCTGGTAGGAATGCCATAGTCAAGGTCACATAGGGTAAGGTAAAATGTGCCAGAAAATCTAGAAGATTTCCTTCTTTTCCCAAGGTATGCATCCCAATAAATGGGAAAACCTGCCATTTATATCCAAAAAAGTAAATTAAAATCATGGCAAACCAGAAGGTCGGGACTGCAATTCCTACAGAAGCAAAGGCATCAATGAACTTATCCACCCATTTACCCCTTTGAGACGCCGCAAGCAAACCCAATGTAATCGCTAAGATTAGAGCAGTCACATATGCGGGCAGGACCAATGAAATGGTATTTGGAATTTTTTCAGCCAAATCAACTCCAATCGAGTGTTGAGTCATTAGTGAAAAACCTAAATCTCCAGTCAGTAACCCCTTCAGCCAGACAGCGTATTGAACAAGGAACGGTTGATCCAAACCATATTTTACCTTTAATAAATCAATTTGTTCTTGACTCATATTTGGCGTTGTCATCGAATCTATGACATCAAACGGTGCCAATTGAATCAAAGAAAAGACAATAAAAGAAATCAGCAGCAAGAGAGGAATTGCCTGCAAGATTCTTTTGATAATATATCGAAACATATATCCTCCAAAAACACGAAAAAGAGGGGAGGAGTTTCAGCTTTTGCCACTCCTTCTCCTCTTTGCTGGTCATACCAGCATGCAAAGACTATTCAATTGTTAACTTCGACGGATCTTCAAAAGTATAAATTGGAATTAAACCGGCTTCTTCAACATTTTTCACACGATTGTTCACCGCCAACACTTTCTTGTTATCAACGATTGGGTAGATAGCAGCTTGGTCAGCCAGTGTCGCTTGCAAATCATCATAGATTTGTTCGCGTTTTGTTTGATCCAATTCAACAGCTCCTTGTTCAAAGAGGCTATCTACCTCACTTGACGCTAATTTGAAGTAGTTTGAAGCACCGCCAGTTTTGAATAGGCGGGCATATTGATCAGGGTCATTTCCCATAATATAGCCACCCAAGAAGAGGTCATAAGCTGTTGAACCTTCTTTTTTCAACTCTGTAAAGAGTGCTGTAGAGTCCCCACCTGCTAATTCAACTGTCACACCAATAGCTGACAATTGTTGTTGAATTAAGGTAGCCTGTAAGGTTTGAGCTGCATCAGAACCTGCATAACCAAGATTTAAAGTCAAATTGCTAACACCTGCTTCAGATAAGAGTTGTTTTGCTTTCTCCAGATTCTGCTCATATTTCTCAACATCTTCGGTCACATATGGATTAGCAACAGGCAAGAATGAATATGGATTTTCATAGTATTTTTTATCCAAGTAAGCAGCTTGGTTGAACTCTTCTTTATTTAAGGCATACAGCAAGGCTTGACGAACTTTTACATCCTTCAATTCTTCAGTTGAAGTATTGAGACCAAGGTAACCAACACGGTTTTCACTGTAGGCATAGGTCGTGATGGTATCCGTACTCAAATCTTGAATATCAGAAGGCAGGACAAATGCCGCGTCCACTTCACCTGTTTGTAAGGCTACTTTAGTCGTATCAGCACTTTCAATAATCCGCAAAACGAGGTTATCAATTTCAGCTTCTCCCTTGTAGTAGTACTCATTAGCAGCAAGTTTGATATATTCACCATGCTTGTATTCTACAAACTTGTACGGACCAGTTCCGACTGGTGTTGCTGTCAATTGGCTTGCCGAGAAGTCTGTCTCATCCTTGAAAACGTGCTGCGGAATAATGTATGTTTCCGTAACAATATTGTCCAAGGCTGGTGCAGAAACAGCTGGAAGAACGAATTTAACCGTGTAATCATCCAACTTTTCAAGCTTAACTGGTTGGTCGTTTATATAAAGACCATCTGAACCACCATTTTCCTTTTTAATCTTTTGTTCATAAGTAAAGATGACATCATCAGCATTGAAACTTTCCCCATCAGACCACTTGACATCTTGACGGAGTTTAACAGTGATACTTAGACCATCTTCGGCAACTTCATAGGAATCTGCCAATTCATTTACATAAGTACCATCTGCTTCAACACGAATAAGTGGAGAGTAAATAAAATTAGTTAAAGTCAAGCCCCAACGATCACTAGTATTAATTGGGTTTGTCGAACTAGGGTCTCCATTGATTGCATAAGTAAAAGTTTCCGTATCGGCAGTTGAGTTTGAACTTGATGATGCAGTTGATGAACCGCTACTAGCACAAGCTGCCAAGGTTAGTACTGCTACTGTAGATAATAAGCCTGTTAGCCACTTCTTCTTCATAACACTTCCTCCAATTTCAAAAAGTAGTACTAGTCTACCAAGGATTTAAAATTTTGACAAATATATAATATTTATCAACACATTAAGAAAAACTATAACGATGCAATCTACTCTGTATTATGAAGTGTTGAAAAAGAAAATAGTTGTATTGTATAGTAGACATTCTAAACACGAAATCCATACCAAGGTTGTTATAACTAAAAACTATAACAATATCTAATTTTTTACAATTATACAAGTGGTATTTTTTCTGTTAGGATAAGAGCATAGAAATATTTTGGAGGAAAAACCATGACTACTACTATTATCGGCTTCCCACGTATCGGAGAACACCGTGAGTTAAAATTTATCACTGAAAAATACTTTAGAAATGAAATTCCACAAGAAGAACTTTTGGAAGCAGCTAAAGACCTACGTGCTAAGCATTGGAATATTGTTAAAGAAGCAGGCATTACTGAAATCCCAAGCAACGACTTCTCTCACTATGACAATGTTTTGGATGCAGCTGTTCTCTTCAACATTGTACCTAAAGCAGTACAGAACCTTGACTTGACTGACCTTGAAAAATACTTCGCTCTTGCGCGTGGCTATCAAGGAGAAAAAGGGGACGTTCGTGCTAGACCGATGAAAAAATGGTTCAACACCAACTACCACTACATCGTTCCAGCTATTGAAAAAGATACAGAGATTAAACTAGCAGGTCATAAGATTTTCGATGAATTCCAAGAAGCAAAGAACTTGGGCATCACAACTCGTCCAGTTTTGATTGGCCCATTCACACTCTTACAATTAACTGATTTTGAAGAAGGTTTAACTGCTACTGATTTCGCTGATAGCTTAGTTGCAGCCTACGGACAAGTCTTTGAAAAATTGGCAGAGCTCGGTGCTGAAAAAATCCAGTTAGACGAGCCTAGCTTGGTCAAGGACTTGACTGCAGAAGAAAAAGCCCTTTTCCTAAACATCTACCAAACACTCTTGGCAGACAAGAAAGGCTTGCAAGTCCTCATCCAAACCTACTTCGGTGATGTTCGTGATATTTACACAGAATTGACCAGCCTACCAGTTGATGCCATCGGTCTTGACTTTGTAGAAGGTAAGGAAACTGCTGCACTTGTTGCGACAGGTTTCCCAGCTGACAAGACCCTCTACGCTGGTATCGTCAACGGTAAAAATATCTGGCGCAACAACTACGAGAAGAGCCTGGCTGTTTTGGAGGCTATCCCTGCAGAGAACCTCGTCTTGACAACTTCTTGTTCCCTTCTTCATGTACCATTTACAACAGCCAATGAAGAATTTGAACCAGCCATCCTCAACCACTTCGCTTTTGCTGTTGAAAAATTGAGCGAATTGCGCGACTTAGATGCTATCCGAAATGGTCAAGGCGAATCTGCTCTCACAGCTAACAAGGAACTCTTTGCCCTTGAACGTGTTGGTCGTGATGCAGCCCTTGCAGACCGCTTGGCAGGTTTGACAGATGCAGACTATACACGCCTACCAGTCTTTGCAGAGCGTGAAGTCATTCAACGCGAGAAGCTGAACTTACCACTTCTTCCGACAACAACGATTGGCTCTTTCCCTCAAACCAAAGAAATTCGCAGCACACGCTTGGCTTTCCGCCGTGGAGATATTACCGAAGCTGAGTATGATGCCTTTGTAGAAGCTCGTACGGATGAGTGGATCAAGTGGCAGGAAGAAGTTGACTTCGATGTCTTAGTTCACGGTGAGTTTGAACGAAACGACATGGTTGAATACTTCGGTGAAAACCTGTCTGGCTACCTCTTCAGTAAAAACGGTTGGGTACAATCATACGGTATGCGTGGGGTAAAACCACCAATCATCTGGGGTGATGTAACACGCTTGAACCCAATTACTGTCAAATGGTCTAGCTATGCTCAAAGCCGTACCAACAAACCAGTTAAAGGTATGTTGACAGGTCCTGTAACCATCCTCAACTGGTCATTCCCACGTGAAGATATCTCTATCAAAGAATCAACACTTCAAATTGCTCTTGCTATCAAGGAAGAAGTTCTTGACCTTGAAGCAGCGGGTATCAAGATCATCCAAATTGACGAAGCAGCCCTTCGTGAAAAACTACCACTCCGTCGTAGCGACTGGTACAGCGAGTATCTTGATTGGGCAATCCCTGCCTTCCGTTTGGTACACTCAACTGTTGCACCAGATACACAAATTCACACTCACATGTGCTATAGCGAATTTACTGACATCATTCCTGCCATCGACAATATGGATGCGGATGTTATCTCCTTTGAAGCCAGCCGTTCAAATCTTGTTATTCTAGATGAACTCAAGGCTAAAAATTTCCAAACTCAGGTAGGTCCTGGTGTCTATGACATCCACTCTCCACGTGTCCCTGCCGTTGATGAAATTGCACACACAATCCAAGCCATCCTTGCTAAAGTACCGAAAGAAAAAGTTTGGATTAACCCAGACTGCGGACTCAAGACTCGTGGCGAATCAGAAACAAAAGCTAGCCTTATCCACTTGACCCAAGCAGCTAAGGCGGCCAGAAAGGAACTCTAATTTATGATCGGTCAAACCCCAAGTCTATCATTTGAAATTTTCCCTCCAAAACCAGAAGTAGGCAATGAAAAGATTATCCAAACTCTTGATGAGATGCAAGGTTTGGCCCCTCATTTTATCAGTGTTACATGCAGCAATAACAATTTGAACGTAGAAGAGACTACTGTCAAGTTGGCTAACCATGTCCGCAACGAGTTAGATATTCCAACTATCGCACATTTGCCAGCTGCTTACTTGACAAAAGAAAAGGTCCGATCCGTTCTCCATTCTCTCGATGAAATTGGTGTGCATCAGATTTTAGCACTTCGTGGCGATATTATTGAAGGTCTTCCCCCTAAAGAGGACTTCCAGTATGCAACTGACTTGATTTCCTTTATCAAGGAAGAAGCTCCTCAATTTGATATCATCGGAGCTTGCTATCCAGAAGGACATCCTGAATCGCCAAACGCAGTATCAGATATCAAGAACCTAAAAAAGAAAGTGGACGCAGGTTGTTCGACATTAGTAACACAACTCTTCTTCGATAATGAAGCCTTCTACAATTTTCAAGAGAAATGTTCTCTAGCAGACATCGAAGTGCCTATTATCGCAGGTATTATGCCTATCATCAACAGGAATCAGGCACTTCGACTCTTAAAAACCTGTGAAAACATTCGCTTACCACGCAAGTTCAAAGCTATCTTAGAAAAATATGAGCACAAGCCTGAATCTCTTCGGGCAGCAGGTCTGGCCTATGCTGTAGATCAAATTGTTGACTTAGTGACCAATGATGTCGCAGGTGTTCATCTTTATACCATGAACAATGCCGAAACAGCCCGCACCATCCATCAGGCAACTCATTCGCTATTCAAACATTATAGTTAGAAAACTCCCCCTGAGCCCAAGCTCAGGGGTTATTCTATGCCCTGTGACTCCCAAAGACTACATGATAAATTTTTCACCCCCATCATGACATTAATCCAACAGATGTCTAGGTATGTGACATCTTGCTTACAATAATGAACAGCCATTTAAAATACAGTCACAAGGAGTAAAAATGGCACTAAGAGGAGACAGAGAAGCGACGAAATGGAAAAATAAACTCCATCCGTTTTCAATTTACAATATTCAATACAGCATTCTGCTGAATAAATCACATTGATTCCCATATATTTTAATCGTAAATAAAAAAACTGACCTTCAAATGAAGATCAGTTCAAGGATAATAAACAGATTACAAGATAGCTAGAATGATGAAATTCAGAATAAATAGAGCTGTAGCACCCCAAAGGATTGGATGAATTTCTTTAGCCTTACCAGTTGAAACTTTTACTAGGCAATAGAAGATAAATGCTGCTGCAATACCGTAAGAGATAGAGAAGCAAAGTGCCATGAAGAAGGCCGCAAAGAAGGCTGGAAGAGCGTCTTCAAACTGGCTCCAATCAACATCAAGGAAGGATGAAACCATCATGACACCGACGATAATCAAGGCTGGAGCTGTTGCAGCATTTGGCACAATTCCAATGAATGGTAAAATCAAAATTGATAGTAAGAAGAGAATGGCAGTTGTAACAGCTGTCAGACCAGTACGACCACCTGCAGAGATACCTGCAGCCGATTCAACATACGTTGTTGTATTTGAAGTACCAAATAGTGCACCGATAGAGGTACCAATCGCATCTGCAAATAGCGCCTTGTCCATCTTAGAGTTAAAGCCTGTACCATTTTCGAGAGCTTTCTCATCTTCTTCTGAGAAAATACCAGTCTTACGACCTGTACCGATAAAGGTACCAAGTGTATCAAAGGTATCTGACAAGCTGAATGCAAAGATAGTCATCAAAACAAGTGGTAGACGGCTTGAGTCAGCAAAGAGCGAAGATAGACCATCAAAAGCCGCTAGGAAAGTTGTACCAAGCTCCGCAAAGGCTGTACCGATATTGTTATTTGTAAAATCAATTGTAGACAGATCCACAACACCTGCTGGAATACCTGCCAAAGTTGTTGCGATGATACCAATCAAAATCGCACCACGAACATTTTTAATAACCAAAACAGCTGTCAAGAGGAGACCGAACACTGTCAAGAGAACACTTGGATCAGTGAAGGTTGAGATAGAAGGAACTACACCACCGCCAGCTAAGACAGAGAAAACACCATTTGAGAATGTTTCTGCTGTTGCTTCAGCAGGTGCAACACCATTGACAGTGATAATGTCTGAGCCAGAAGTCAGGAAAGTAATCAGGTTTGAATTTTTAAAACCAAGATAGGCAACGAAAACCCCGATACCTCCACCGATGGCATGTTGCAAGCTAATCGGAATCGCCTTAATAATGCTCTTACGAACCTTTGTAACGGTGATAAAAACGTTAAACAAACCGCAGAGGAAAACCATAGCCAAGGCTTCCTGCCAAGTAAATCCAAGACCGATAACCACTGTATAGGTAAAGAAGGCGTTCAGTCCCATCCCTGGTGCCAAGGCGTAAGGTACGTTAGCAAATAATCCCATAACAAGCGTTGATACAGCACTCGCAATAATAGTCGCTAAAAAGACTGCTTGAGTTGGCATTCCAGCAACGCTTAATACGCTCGGGTTAACAAACAAGATATATGACATGGCAAAGAAAGTCGTAAGTCCTGCCATAATTTCCGTAGAAACAGTCGTTCCTTGTTCTTTCAATTTAAAAAATTGATCCATTTTTTCATTTCTCCTTTTAATTTACGAACGATAAAAACATTATAATCAAAAAATATTCCAATTTCAAGTTTTTTAATCTCGAAAACGTTATTTTATTGATTTTTGACTAAAAACATCCGTAAATCCCGAACGTTGCAGACTTACAAAAATCTATACAAAATTTATCGCTTCTTTGCTTTTATTATCTCCTTTTGTTATACTGGAAATTATTAGTTTTAGAAAGGTAGATTGAATAGAATATGAAGAAAATAATAGCCCTTGATCTAGACGGAACATTGTTAAACGCTGAAAGTCAACTATCTGATTACACTATTTCTACTATAAAAAAAGTTAGTCAGGCAGGACATACCGTTCTCATCGCAACAGGACGACCTTATAGAATGGCTGAAAAATTTTACCATCAATTAGAATTAGATACTCCCATGATTAATTTCAACGGTTCTTTAGTTCACATCCCTGGAAAGAAATGGCAATGGGAACAAAATATTTTAATCGACAAAAAATACCTACTCGAATTTCTAAAAGAAGAAGAAACATTCGAGGCAGATTTTATTGCTGGTGAATACAAGAATAAATTCTACATCACTCAAAAGAACTTAGACAAGATCGATCCGGCTCTGATGGGGGTTGAACAGATTACTCCAGATACACTCATCAAACCTGAATTAATCACTAGTGATCCTCATTCCATCCTTATGCAGACTCGTGCAACTGATAAGTATGAACTTGCAAAAGAAATGAATGCCTATTTCAAGGATGAGTTAGAAATCAATACGTGGGGCGGACCATTAAATATCCTCGAAACTTGTGCAAAAGGTGTCAATAAGGCAACCGCTCTGAGCTATGTTCTTAACCTCTACCAAGCCACTCCTAGCGACTTAGTTGCTTTTGGTGATGAGCACAATGACGTCGAAATGCTAGAACTCGCAGGTACCAGCTATGCCATGAAAAATTGTAGCGATACACTTCGTCCACATGCCGACAGATTGACAGCATTTGCTAATTTTGAAGATGGTGTCGCACGTGAACTAGAAAACCTATTTTTATAGACATCAAAAAACCTGATAAACTGTCAGTTTTTTATCATATTCATTGCATATTTTTATCACTTTTCTGAAACATGATTATGAAAAGTTTCGGAAACATTTTGCACTTTTAACATAATTTCTCTTGACAAATGCACTGAAAACGTTTTATAATAGACAAGTTCAAAAAATGTAAGCCTATTCATAGTTTTACATTTCAAAGGAACTAGAAAAAATTTAGGGGGAACAATAATGAGTATTGGAATCATTATTGCAAGTCATGGCGAATTTGCTGCTGGTATTCATCAGTCAGGTTCAATGATCTTTGGCGAACAAGAAAAAGTACAGGTTGTTACTTTTATGCCAAGTGAAGGTCCAGATGATTTATACGCTAAGCTAAATGCTGCCGTGGACGCATTCGATGCCGATGATGAAGTTTTGGTTTTGGCTGACCTTTGGAGTGGTTCACCATTCAACCAAGCAAGCCGTGTAGCTGGTGAAAATCCAGATCGTAAGTTTGCTATCATCACCGGTCTAAACTTGCCAATGCTTATCCAAGCTTATACAGAGCGTATGATTAACGCTGCTGCTGGCGTGGAAGAAGTTGCGGCAAACATTATCAAGGAAGCCAAGGATGGTGTGAAGGTTCTTCCAGAAGAACTTCAACCCGCAGAAGCTGCTCCAGTAGCTGATGCAGCACCAGCCGCTCCACAAGGTGCAATCCCTCCAGGGACTGTTATCGGAGACGGCAAATTGAAAATCAATTTGGCTCGTATCGACACTCGTCTCTTGCACGGCCAAGTGGCGACTGGTTGGACTCCTGCTTCTAAGGCAGATCGTATCATCGTTGCATCAGATACAGTTGCTAAAGATGAATTGCGCAAACAACTTATCAAGCAAGCTGCACCTGGTAACGTAAAAGCGAACGTTGTCCCAATCAAGAAATTGATTGAGGTTTCTAAAGACCCTCGATTCGGTAACACTCACGCCTTGATTCTCTTCGAAACACCACAGGAAGCTCTTGAAGCAATTGAAGGTGGTGTTGAAATCAAAGAATTGAACGTTGGTTCTATGGCTCACTCAACTGGTAAAACAATGGTTAACAACGTATTGTCAATGGACAAAGATGACGTTGCAACCTTTGAAAAATTGCGTGACTTGGGCGTTGAATTTGATGTGCGTAAAGTACCAAACGATTCGAAGAAAGACTTGTTTGAACTTATCAACAAGGCAAACGTTCAATAAATCGATCTGTTAGTATAGAAAGGATTACAACATGTCAGATATTACACTTATTTCTGCAATTCTCGTTGTCATCGTTGCCTTCTTCGCTGGTCTTGAAGGTATCCTTGACGAATTCCAATTCCATCAACCATTGGTAGCTTGTACCCTTATCGGTCTTGTGACTGGTAACTTGGCTGCAGGTGTTATGCTTGGTGGTTCTCTACAAATGATTGCACTTGGTTGGGCAAACATCGGTGCAGCCGTTGCACCAGACGCAGCTCTTGCTTCTGTAGCTGCTGCAATCATCATGATCAAAGGTGGCGACTTCTCAGCTGATGGTATTGCCGTTGCAACAACAACTGCTATTCCTCTTGCCGTAGCTGGTCTTTTCCTTACAATGATCGTTCGTACTATCTCAGTTGGTTTGGTACATGGCGCTGACAAAGCTGCTAAAGATGCAAACTTCGCTGCGGTAGAACGTTACCACTTGTTCGCTCTTCTCCTTCAAGGTTTGCGTATTGCAATCCCTGCAGCACTTCTACTTGCAATGCCTGCTGAAGCTGTTCAAGCTGTCCTTGAAGCAATGCCTGAATGGCTCAAAGGCGGTATGGCAGTCGGTGGTGGTATGGTTGTTGCCGTAGGTTATGCTATGGTTATCAACATGATGGCGACTCGTGAAGTATGGCCATTCTTCGCAATCGGTTTTGCCCTTGCAGCTATCAGCCAATTGACACTGATTGCACTTGGAACCATCGGTGTTGCTATTGCTTTCATTTACCTCAACCTCTCTAAACAAGGCGGATCAGGTAACGGTGGTAACGCTGGTTCAAATGACCCAATCGGCGATATCCTTGAAGACTACTAAGAGAAGGGAGATTCATCATGTCAGAAAAAATTCAACTTTCCGTAAGCGATCGTAAAAAAGTTTGGTGGCGTTCAACCTTCCTTCAAGGTTCTTGGAACTACGAGCGTATGCAAAACTTAGGTTGGGCCTATGCAATGATCCCAGCGATCAAAAAACTTTACACGAAAAAAGAAGATCAAGCTGCTGCTCTTGAGCGCCACTTGGAATTCTTCAACACACACCCATACGTTGCTTCACCAATCCTTGGTGTAACTCTTGCCCTTGAAGAAGAGCGTGCTAATGGTGCTGAAATCGATGATACAGCTATCCAAGGTGTGAAAATCGGTATGATGGGACCTCTTGCTGGTATCGGTGACCCAGTCTTCTGGTTTACTGTTCGACCAATCCTTGGTGCTCTTGGTGCTTCACTTGCACTATCTGGAAATATCATGGGACCAATCATCTTCTTCTTTGGTTGGAACGCAATCCGTATGGCTTTCCTATGGTACACACAAGAATTTGGTTATAAAGCTGGTAGCGAAATTACCAAAGACATGTCAGGTGGTATCCTTCAAGATATTACTAAAGGTGCATCTATCCTTGGTATGTTCATCCTTGCCGTTCTTGTTCAACGTTGGGTATCTATTACTTTCGCTGTAAATCTTCCTGCTAAACAATTGTCAGAAGGTGCTTATATCGTCTTCCCAGAAGGTACTGTTACTGGTGCTGAACTTCAAGGTATCTTGGGTGACGCCCTTAGTGGACTTAGCCTTTACCCAACTCAAGCACAAACATTGCAAGGTCAGTTGGACAGCTTGATTCCTGGTTTGATGGGACTTCTCCTTACTTTCCTCTGCATGCACTTACTCAAGAAGAAAGTAACACCAATCACAATGATTATCGGTCTCTTCATCGTAGGTATTCTTGCTCGTTTCTTCAACATTATGTAATCAAGGACCCCGCTCTTGCGGGGTTTTATGATATAATGAACATCTAGGAAAGGAGCACTATGGCACAATCACAAAATACAAGCGTTGAACTACAAACCACAGGGGTTTCCTACATGGGCTTTGGTGGTAAAGTTGGAAAATTCTTAGTCGGAGACAAAGCAATCGAATTTTATCCTGATAGCAACGTCGAGCGCTATATTCAGATTCCCTGGGATTCAATCCAAACTATCGGAGCCAATGTACACCAAAAAAAAGTTAGTCGGCATTTTGAAATTTATACAGAGAAAAGTCGATTCTTGTTTGCATCTAAAGATTCTGGTAAGATTCTTAAAATTGCCCGTGAACATATCGGCAATGAAAAAGTTGTGAAATTACCGACTCTTATGCAAACAATCGGCAGAACTATATTTAAAATTTGATTTTATTCGTGGTTTGGAATATACTATTGTTAATGAGTGCAGCTGTAAAGTTATTTACGGAGAGATTATGATGGAATATTTATCAATAAAGCAAACATCAGAAAAATGGGTATTATAGTTAGAAGAATACAGGTTCTTTGCGCGGATGGACGTATACCTGGTGACACAAAGTTTGGCTCATATTGGGCTATTCCTGTAGACACTGAGAAACTATAGTGGGATTTATTTTTAAACAAAGAGAAATTAGAAATCTTAAGGAGATATTTATGTTTTCTTTAAATTATAATAAAGATGAAAAGTTGGAATTTAATTATAAGAGAGCCTGTGGTTTATGGTTAATTGTAGTAGCGGTGATTATTTCATTGGCAACTTTAATAGGAGGAAAACAAATCATCAATATGCAAGTATTTTGCATTGGTTATGTTATCAGTTTTTTCTCAATAAATATGAATAAAAAAGTGTTGAATAAACTATCCAACGGTTCGTCGAGTAAATTTCAAGATAAAGTTTCTCTGTATGCGATTATTTTATTATTCGTATTAATGGTTTTCTTAGGTGGACCTTTTTTTGCAACTGAGAATTGGCGATTAATTTGGCTGGGTGCATTAATGGCGACAGCTTTGCATTTTTTTCCATATTATTTTGTGCATGGAAAATCAATGATATATTTGGGGATTATTTGTACTATAAATATTGCTGTAGCTTATATTTTTACTGATATTTCATTGGTGTTAGTTGCATATATTGATGCAGCAATCAAGTTTGTATTTGGAGTGTATTTACTATTTTTTTCAAAACCATAAAAACATAGATAACTCTCAGTTTGTCTAGGTACTACTTTTTGACGATAAACTCCATTTTGGACCTATGCGGAGTTTCAGACATTTATCAAATCATTTGACTTACATGATTTCGAATCTATTTGCCAAAAAATAAAAATTCAAGTATAATAGTAGAAACGGATAAGTAGCTACTAGCTCCTTTCAGAAAGTCTGCGGTCGCTGTGAGCAGATAGGAAAAAGTTGTGAAATTCTACCGTTGTGAAATTATCAAAATACAATTAAGTGCACAGAATGTGAAGCTGGATGGAACCGCGGTAAATATCGCTCCAGCATCTCTCATTCTGTGTTTTTTATTCTAAAGGAGACAATTATGCTAGATATCAAACGTATTCGTACAGATTTTGACGGAGTGGCTGCCAAATTAGCTACTCGTGGTGTGGCTGCCGAAACCTTGGCAGACATCAAGGAATTGGATGCAAAACGCCGTGAAATCTTGGTTACTGTAGAAGAATTCAAAGCAGAGCGCAACACCGTTTCTGCGGAGATTGCCCAAGCAAAACGCAACAAGGAAAATGCTGATGACAAGATTGCTGCCATGCAAAAACTGTCTGCCGATGTAAAAAACTTGGATGCTGAACTCTTGGAAATTGATGAAAAATTGAACGCTATTCTCACTGTTCTTCCAAATACACCACATGATTCTGTTCCTGTTGGTGCCGATGAAGAAGAAAATGTGGAAGTTCGCCGTTGGGGGACTCCGCGTGAATTTACCTTCGAGCCAAAAGCACACTGGGACTTGGGCGAAGATCTGGATATTTTGGACTGGGAACGTGGGGCAAAAGTAACCGGTGCACGCTTCCTCTTCTACAAGAACTTGGGTGCTCGCTTAGAACGTGCCCTCTACAACTTCATGTTGGACGAGCATATCGCAGAAGGTTACCAGGAAATCATCACACCTTACATGGTCAACTACGACTCTATGTTCGGTACAGGTCAATATCCTAAGTTCAAGGAAGATACTTTTGAGTTGGCAGATACAAACTTCGTCCTCATTCCAACTGCGGAAGTGCCTTTGACCAACTACTACCGTAACGAAATTTTGGAAGAAAAAGACCTACCAATCTACTTCACAGCTATGAGCCCATCTTTCCGTTCTGAAGCTGGTTCTGCTGGTCGTGACACCCGTGGTCTGATCCGCCTCCACCAATTCCACAAGGTTGAAATGGTCAAATTTGCCACACCAGAACAGTCTTATGATGAATTGGAAAAAATGACGGCAAACGCAGAAAATATCCTTCAAAAACTAGGCTTGCCTTACCGCGTTTTGGCCCTCTGTACAGGCGATATGGGCTTCTCAGCAGCTAAGACTTATGACTTGGAAGTCTGGATTCCAGCCCAAAATGCCTACCGTGAAATCTCAAGCTGTTCCAACACAGAAGATTTCCAAGCTCGCCGTGCCCAAATCCGCTACCGCGATGCTGCTGACGGTAAGGTCAAATTGCTCCACACCCTCAACGGTTCTGGTCTAGCGGTTGGCCGTACCGTTGCGGCAATCCTTGAAAACTACCAAAACGAAGATGGCTCTGTCACCATTCCAGAAGTTCTCCGTCCATACATGGGTGGGGTTGATGTGATTAAGCCGTAACTGATCTAAGAAAAAAACAAACATCATGACGATGCTTGTCTGCCATTAACCCACTGATTATTCGGTGGGTTTTGTCATATTCAGATAAGGTTCTAGTAGAGAAAAGCTGTTAGCCAAGCGTTTTCGCAGTTCCTCTTCAGAGGCAGTCATTCTAAATGGTACATCATACTTGACCAGTACTTTTCGAACGCGTCCTGCTTCGACGGCTTGTAATAGGCTCTGCCTATTCTCCTCAGTTCCATCTAGGCGATAAAATACCTGTCCCTCTTGCACCCAGTAATAAAGTGGTGCATGAATCGGCCAGTTCAGCACACGGTGTTGCTGAAAAAGAGAGGCCTCTACCTTCTTTCGCTCAATGAAGCTGACTTCTACTGAAATCCCCGCTTCAGCTCCCTTACCATACAGACGAATAGCTAGAGCTGAGTCCGTTAGACTAGCAGAGGGCAAACGGTAATAGGTCCAAAAATGTGGTCTGCAAATTTGGGCTTGATTCATCCATTGACTGACCCTCTCAGGCACAAAGGGACTGACGTGCTCAGCTAAGACTAAACTTAATGTCTGAAACCCCTTGCGTGCTACCTGTGCTACATTTCTTAAGGCTATCATATCGCCTACCAAAGCTCCTGCTTTTTCAGGCTTGCAATAATGAACCCCTTGATAATCCAGGTATCTGCGACACTGTTCAAGCATCTGAATCTCCTATCCATTTCTCCATATAGACCATATCCATACCCTCCTGCTCAGGCTCGGTTTTGATAGCCTTATAGCCGAGTTTTTCGTAGAAAGCGACCAATCTAGGCTCCTGCAAGACTGTACAGAGTACCCACCGCTTGACTATCGGATAAATGCTTTCCAATTCGAGCATAGCCTTGTGACCATAGCTTTTTCCTCTGTGGTCTGGATCAATGCCAATCAAGCCTAGCCAGCCCTGGTCAGCATCTTCAGCGGCCGTTGTTCGTACTAGTCCGACTGTGTGCCCTTCCTCGACAATCTTGTAGTAGCTGCAATTTGGTCGTGCAAAGCGTGATTGGAAATAGTCCATAATTTCAATGGCAGGATTGTACTGGTCCTGATAGGTTTCATATAAAGCCGCAAATGCTCGGTGCTGAATAGGTAGCAATTCTTCTGCGTTTGATAGATCTGCTTTTACTAACATGGAAAACCTCCTGAAATTATTTTATCCATTGTATCAAATCTATCAAAAAAATACTAGGTCTTCCTAGTATTTTCTAAAACGTTGATAGCGGTTTTCGAGTAGTTGTTCAAGTGGTAAGGCTTGTAAGAAAGCCACCTGGTTAACCAGGTTTTCCTTGATGTCAGCCAGCACTTCCTTGGTCGCTCTGCCATTTTCCAAAACAACCCGATCGACCACTTGGAGTTTCTCCAACTCGTATGACGTGATCTTCATGAGTTCTGCTGCTTCCATGGCCCGACTACCGTCTTTCCAGAGGATAGAGGCGAAACCTTCGGGGCTAAGGACGGCGTACATGGAGTTTTCCAGCATCCAGACCTGGTCTGCGACTGCTAGAGCCAGAGCTCCACCAGAGCCGCCCTCGCCGATGATAATAGCGATTATAGGCACCTTGAGGTCGCTCATCTCCATGAGGTTACGGGCAATGGCCTCACCCTGTCCTCGCTCCTCGGCACCAACACCGGGATAGGCTCCAGCAGTATTGATGAAGGTGACAACGGGACGCCCGAACTTCTCCGCCTGTTTCATAAGACGAAGGGCCTTGCGGTAGCCTTCTGGGTGGGGCTGACCAAAGTTGCGTTTTAGGTTATCTTGGAGGTTCTTGCCCTTTTGGATACCGATAACTGTCACAGGCTGACCTGCTAAAAAGCCGATGCCGCCGACAACCGCTCCGTCATCACGGAAATTCCGATCACCGTGCAATTCTATAAAATCATCAAAAACCTGTGTGGCATAGTCCAAGGTCGTCAGGCGAGCTTGGTCACGCGCCAAACGGATCATACGTGCTACATCACTGGTCATCTGACACCTCCATGCATTCTCAACAAGCGACTGATGGTCGCAGGCAAGTCCTGTCGTTTGACAATGGCATCGACAAAGCCATGTTCTTGTAAAAATTCAGCCTTCTGGAAATCATCTGGCAGATTTTCACGCACAGTTGACTCAATAACCCTACGGCCTGCAAAGCCAACCAAGGTCTGCGGCTCAGCCAAGATAATATCGCCTTCCATAGCAAAACTAGCTGTCACACCTCCTGTTGTGGGGTCCGTCAAGACCGTCAGGTAAAAGAGACCAGCATTGGAATGGCGTTTCACGGCTGCCGAAATCTTGGCCATTTGCATCAAACTCATAATGCCTTCCTGCATACGAGCACCTCCAGAAGCTGTAAAGAGAACGACTGGCAGACGCTCTTCAATCGCTAACTCAAAGAGGCAGGTAATTTTCTCACCAACTACCGTTCCCATAGAAGCCATGATAAAGTGCGAATCCATGATACCAAGGGCAACTGGTTGTCCGCCGATGGTCGCCTTACCTGTCAAAACAGCCTCATCCAAGCCCGTTTTTTGACGGGTGGCTGCCAGTTTTTCGAGATAATTTGGAAAGTCCAGCGGATTAGTTGTTTCAATCCCTGTAAACAATTCCTCAAACGAACCGTCATCAACTGTCAATGCCAGGCGTTCCTGGGCCGTAATCCGAAAATTATAGGAACAGTGTTGACAGGTTTTCTCTGGTCCCAAGTCCTTCTTGTAGAGGATTTCCTTACAAGCTGGGCATTTGGAAAAGAGTTCATCTGGCACCTCTGGCTTTGCTTGAGGTGCTGACTCTATCCGCGAACGATTGGGATTGATGCGGATATATTTGTCCTTTTTGCGAAACAAAGCCATAGCATTCTCCTAGTTTACTTTTTTTATCGTCATTTAGTTGACTTTTATTACTTCGTTAACTCGCCTTGGCTGATTGAAACAGTCTGGGGGACTGTTTCAAGTCAATGCCTAGAAACAAGAAAGCATTGAGTTATGCCTGTGGTTCGTTGCCTAGTACTAAAAGTAAACTAAAAGACTATAATTCTGCTTGATAGCGGGGTAAAAATTCTTCCATGAGATAGGCGGTGTCATAATCACCAGCCACCACTCGCTTGTCGGAAATCAAGTCCAGCTGGAAGTCAGTATTGGTCACCACTCCGTCAATTTCCAATTCATAGAGTGCTCGTTGCATCTTCATCAGGGCTTCAAAACGATTTTCCCCATGCACGATAACCTTAGCAATCATAGAATCATAATATGGCGGAATGGTGTAGCCTGGATAAACAGCGGAATCTACACGCAAACCAACGCCTCCGCTTGGCAGGTAGAGATTGGAGATCTTACCCGGACTTGGTGCGAAGTTGAAGGCTGGATTTTCAGCATTGATGCGACATTCAATGGCATGACCTGTAATCCGCACATCTTCTTGGCGAACGCTGAGTTCCTGACCAGCTGCAATCTTGATTTGCTCCTTGACAATATCCACACCAGTTACAAATTCAGTTACAGGATGTTCTACCTGCACCCGTGTGTTCATTTCCATGAAGTAAAATTCGCCCTTGGCTTCGTCCAAGAGGAACTCAATAGTCCCCGCATTTTCATAGCCGACTGATTGGGCTGCACGGACCGCAGCCTGACCGATCCGATTCCGCATAGTCTGACCAATAGCGATGGATGGTGCCTCTTCTAAGACCTTCTGGTTGTTGCGTTGAAGGGAACAATCCCGTTCTCCCAGATGGATGACATGCCCATGTTGGTCCGCTAAAATCTGCACCTCGATATGCCGGGCAGGATAGACAACACGCTCCATATACATGGCTCCGTTTCCAAAGGCTGCCTTGGCTTCGCTGGAAGCTGATTCAAAGGCAGGCACTAGGTCTTCAGCTTTTTCAACCTTCCGAATCCCCTTACCGCCACCACCTGCCGATGCTTTGAGCATGACAGGGTAGCCAATCTTTTCAGCGATTTCAAGGGCTTCTTGGCTGGTTAAGACTTCACCGTCTGACCCAGGAATGACAGGCACTTGAGCCTTAATCATCTCTGCTCGTGCATTGATTTTATCCCCCATGGTATCCATAACCGTCCCAGAAGGCCCGATAAATTTGATACCGACCTCTTCACAGAGGGTGGCGAATTTAGAGTTTTCACTCAAAAAACCAAAACCTGGGTGAATGGCCTGGGCACCTGTCACAACAGCCGCCGAGATGACTGCCTGCATATTGAGATAGGAGTCTGTCGAACGGGCCGGGCCGATACAGACAGCCTCATCTGCCAACATGGTGTGGAGGGCTTCCTTGTCAGCCTCTGAATAGACAGCCACCGTCGCAATCCCTAATTCCCTGGCCGCACGAATAATCCGCACCGCAATCTCACCACGATTGGCAATCAAAATCTTCTCAAACATGATGAATCCTATCTCCTTTAGATACTAATTTCCAATAGCAAAAGTCAACGTCCCCGACGCAGCCAGTTTTCCGTCCACCTCTGCCTTTGCCTCAACGACCGCAATGGTTCCACGGCGTTTGACAAATTTAGCTGTCATAATCAACTGGTCACCAGGTACAACTTGCTTCTTAAATTTAACCTTGTCCATGCCGGCATAAAAGACCAGCTTGCCCTTGTTTTCTTCCTTGGATAACTCCAAGACACCTGCGGTTTGTGCCAAAGCCTCCATGATGAGAACACCTGACATGACAGGATAGTCTGGGAAATGCCCGTTGAAGAAGGGCTCGTTAATGGTCACATTTTTGAGGGCGACAATCTCATCTTCCGATACTTCAAGGACACGATCGACCAAGAGCATAGGGTAGCGATGAGGAAGAGCCTCTTTAATTTTCAAAATATCAATCATTTGATGCGTACCAATCCTTGTCCAAATTCTACAACGTCCTGGTTGGCCACCAAAATCTCTGTGACTACACCATCACGGTCAGCTGGCACTTCGTTCATGACCTTCATGGCTTCAATAATCATGAGGGTCTGTCCTTTTTTGACCGTATCCCCAACCGTCACAAAGGCTGGCTTGTCAGGAGCTGGTGATAAATAGGCCACACCAACAAGTGGGCTTTCCACTACCGCACCCGCTGCCACAGAGCTTTCTTCTACTGGAGTTGCCTCACTAATCTCAACTGCTTGCACAGGGGCTGGACTTGCTGCAACTACTGGAGCAAGCGGAGCTTCTACCGCTGGACTTGGTGTCACTGTTGCCTGCTGGTTTTTACTAAAATGCAAGGTTTCCCCAGCATTGCTATATGAAAATTCTCGCAAACTTGACTGGTCAAACTGACTCATCAAGTCCTTCATTTCTGTAATATTCACTTAAGCCTCCCAACGCTTGAAGGCAATCACCGAGTTGTGACCTCCAAAGCCAAATGTATTTGAAATGGCATGACGGATTTCCATGTCACGGCCTTGACCGAAGATAACATCTGCCTCGATGTAGTCAGACAACTCCGTCGTACCTGCTGTCTTTGGTGCGTAAGAATGACGCATAGCCTCAATAACAGCCGCTGCTTCAACAGCACCCGCCGCCCCCAACAAATGACCTGTGAAGGACTTGGTGGAAGAAACTGGCGTGTTCTTGCCGAAGACGGATACGATAGCTTGACTTTCCCCTTTTTCATTAGCCGGTGTCGAAGTTCCATGGGCATTGATGTAGTCAATATCAGCTGGCTCCAAACCTGCTTCTGAAATGGCCAACTTCATGGCCTTAATAGCACCCAGACCTTCTGGATGTGGAGACGTCATGTGGTGGGCATCGCAGGTATTACCGTAACCAACAATCTCTGCCAAAATCGTTGCCCCACGCGCCTCTGCATGCTCCAAGCTTTCCAAGACCAAGACCGCAGCACCTTCTCCCATAACAAAACCATTGCGGTCCTTGTCAAAGGGAATAGAAGCACGTTCTGGGTCCTCAGTCGTCGACATCGCTGTCAAAGCCTGGAATCCACCGATTGCAAAAGGTGTAATAGCCGCTTCTGAACCACCTGCCAACATGACATCTTGGAAACCAAACTTGATTTCACGGAAGGCTTCTCCTAAGGCATCATTTGACGAAGCACAGGCTGTGATGACACACTTACAGACACCATTTGCACCGACCTGCATAGCAATATTACCAGCTGCCATGTTTGGTAAGGCCTTTGGAAGAGCCATGGGACGAATCCGTTTTGGTCCTTTTTCGTTCATACGAGCAACCTGCTCTTCAATTTCCAAAATCCCACCGATACCAGTTGACAAGATAACACCGAAACGATCACTATCAACCGCTTCTGTATCCAGACCAGCATTGGTTACTGCCTCACGAGCTGCATAGAGAGCATAGAGGGAATAGTTGTCGTAGCGGTTGGTATCTTTTTTAACGAAGTATTTGTCAAAAGGAAAATCCTTAATTTCCGCTGCATTATGGACAGTATAGTCACTAGTATCAAACTTAGTAATCTTTCCGATCCCAATCTTGCCATTGACCAAGCTATCCCAGAATTCTTCTGGTGTATTTCCAATTGGCGATGTCAGACCGTAGCCTGTCACCACTACACGATTTAATTTTGTCATTTTCAAACCTCCCTTATTGCATGGTCAAGCCGCCGTCAATGGCAATCACTTGTCCAGTTAGATATTCTTGCTTGGCTAAGAATACAGCTACATCCGCTACTTCTTCTGTCAATCCAAAGCGTTTCATAGGAATTTGCCCCAACATGGCATCCTTGATTTTGTCAGATAGAACATCTGTCATATCGGACTGGATAAAGCCTGGTGCGATAGCATTGACACGAACATTGCGACTTGCGACTTCACGGGCAATGGATTTTGTAAAGCCGATCACACCTGCCTTAGAAGCAGCATAGTTGGCCTGACCAGCATTCCCTGTCAAACCGACCACACTGGAAAGGTTGATAATAGCACCCTCACGAGCCTTTGTCATTGGTTTCAAAACAGCCTGGGTCATGTTAAAGGTCCCTGTTAGATTGATACTCAAAACGCTCTCGAAATCTTCTTCCGTCATTCGCAAGGCCATTCCGTCTTTGGTAATCCCTGCATTGTTGACCAAGATATCGACGCTACCAAGAGCCTCAACTGCCTCAGCCACCATCCGTTTGGCATCTGCCGAACTAGAAATATCGCCTGAAATAGCCACTACTTTGACATCGTATCTTGAAAAGCTATCCAGTAAGTCCTGCCCCAGCTGACCACGACCATTCAGCACCACATTGGCACCAAGGCTAGCAAACTTATGGGCAATGGCCAAGCCGATTCCCCGACTTGAACCCGTCACAAACACATTTTTATTGGTAAGTTCCATGATTTCTCCCTATTGGCTAGTCAACAAGTCTGTTAGACTTGCCACATCTTCTACTGTCACAACCTCAGCTGTCTTATCAATTTTCTTGATAAAGCCTGCCAAGACCTTTCCTGGACCGATTTCGATAAATTTGGTCACACCAGCTTCCTGCATGGTTGCGATTGACTCATAAAAACGGACTGGTTCCATCACTTGACGGGTCAAGAGGGACTTGATGTCTTCTTTTTTCATGACCTTGGCTTCCGTATTACCGACCAACTCTACTTGGAAGTCCGCAAATTCCACCTGCTCCAAGGCCTGAGCCAATTGCTCCGAAGCTGGACGCAAGAGAGCCGTGTGGAAAGGTCCCGACACATTGAGGGGAATCATGCGTTTGACACCCGCCGCCTTCAAGGCTTCCACCGCCTCATCCACAGCTGCTACCTCGCCTCCGATAACGATTTGGGCTGGTGTGTTGTAGTTGGCTGGGGAAACAATCCCAGAGGTAACTGATGAACAGACCTCTTCGATCAAGCTGACATCTGCATTGAGGACAGCGACCATCTTACCACTCCCTGCTGGTGCAGCCGTCTCCATAAACTCACCTCGTTTGGCAATCAAGGAAATCGCGTCTTCAAAGGCCAAAGCTCCCGATGCCACCAGAGCTGAATATTCTCCCAAGGATAGACCAGCCACCATGTCGGGTTTAATCCCCTTTTCTGCCAACAAACGATAAATGCCAAGTGAGGTTGTCAAAATCGCAGGCTGGGTATAGCGGGTCTGATTGAGCTCATCTTCCCGATGGTCAATCAAGTCCCGCACATTATAGCCCAGGATCTGACTAGCCTGATCGTAGGTTTCCTTGACAATGGGATAGGTGTCATAGAGGTCACGGGCCATACCGAGTGTCTGAGCCCCTTGACCTGCAAATAGAAAGGCTGTTTTTGTCATCTTATTCTCCAACGGAAGCCCAGCGACTCGCTTGTTCCTGAATCACCTTAGCAGCTCCAAAATATAAATCTTTCAAAATTTCTTCACAGGTTTCTTCTTTAGTCACCAAACCAGCAATCTGACCTGCCATCACGGAGCCATTTGTTACATCACCATCAACAACGGCATTGCGAAGGGCACCTGCACCCAGTTCTTCAATAGCATCTGCCGAAATTTTACCTGCCAAGAAATCTTTCTCTGCAGCTGCATAAGCAGATGACAACTTATTCTTGATGGCTCTCACAGGATGTCCAACAATAGAAGCAGATACAGTTGTATCAATATCCTTAGCTTTTAAAACTTTTTCCTTATAAGCCTGATGGGCGTTGGATTCTTTTGCTACGACAAAACGGGTCCCTACTTGAATCGCCTCTGCTCCCAACATAAAGGCAGCTGCAGCACCTGCACCGTCTGCAATACCACCCGCTGCGATAACAGGAATAGATACAGCTTCAACAACCTGACGAACCAAGGTCATAGTTGTCAATTTACCGATATGACCACCTGCTTCCATTCCTTCAGCGATGACGGCATCCACACCCAGTTTTTCCATACGTTTAGCAAGAGCGACACTTGGAACCACTGGAATAACCGTAATACCAGCTGCGTGCAAGCGTTCCATGTATTTTCCAGGGTTGCCAGCACCTGTCGTCACCACCTTGACACCTTCTTCGATAACTAGGTCAACAATGTCATCTGCAAAAGGCGATAGGAGCATAATATTGACACCGAAAGGCTTGTCTGTGATGGACTTGACCTTATCAATGTTTGCCTTAACGACTTCTTTTGGAGCATTTCCCCCGCCGATGATACCCAGACCACCAGCATTTGAAACCGCACCAGCCAAATCTCCATCAGCTACCCAAGCCATACCACCTTGAAAAATTGGATACTTAATATCGAGCAATTCTGTTATTTTCGTCTTCATAATTCCCTCATCTTTTTTTCTTGCTTACCTAATCATTTGAATATCAAATCATTAGGTAAACAAGTGAAGGGTTGCCCCCTCACTCAAAAATAGTTTGATATTTCAATGTTTTGATTATCAAAGTATTTATTTTAAGAAAAATGCTAAATAGCACTTTCCTTAACAGTCATTATTTTGTTTTTTCTTCAATATAAGCAACCAAATCGCCTACAGTTGTCAAACCTTCTTCAGTGTCAATTTGGATGTCGAATGCATCTTCGATTTCAGAGATAACTTGGAAAAGATCCAATGAATCTGCGTCCAAATCTTCAAAGGTTGTTGTAAGGGTTACTTCTTCAGCATCCTTACCCAATTCTTCAACGATGATTTCCTGTACTTTTTCAAATACTGCCATGATATGTGTCTCCTTTTGGAAAATAAAATATTTTAATCTTGCCTAGGGCAAGGAATTAACTAAAGTTGTAAGAGTAGAGTTCCCCATGTGAGGCCTCCACCGAAACCAGCCATGAGAATAGTCTGGCTTCCATCCAATCGCAACATTCCGCTCTCTACACATTCTGATAAGAGAATAGGAAGACTTGCTGCGCTAGTATTGCCATATTTATCCATATTTGCTGGAAATTTTTCACGCGCCACTCCCAATTTACGAGCCATCTTATCCAGAATACGTATATTGGCTTGATGGAGCAAGAAATAATCAACGCAATCCACAGTCATATTAGCTTGTTCTAACAGCTCTGCCATGGTTGCCGTAACATCCCTCGTCGCAAATTCAAATATAGCTCTGCCCTCCATTTGGATAAAGGGTTGTTGACGGCTTTGTGTCGAGAATGGCGTCTCTTTCTGGTCTATCCCTGCTGTCAGACTCGCACCTCGACCGCCATCCGTTCGCAAGATTTCTGCTAAAAAGCTCAGTTGTTCACACGCTTCCAGCAAAACTCCTCCAGCACCATCTCCAAATAAAACAGCCGTTGATCGATCTGACCAGTCGACAGACCTAGATAGGGTCTCTGCACCAATGACAAGTCCTCTCTTATAGACTCCTGAAGCAAGCAATTTTTCCGCTGTTGATAGCGCAAAAACAAATCCTGAACAAGCTGCAACGAGATCATAGGCGAAAGCCTTTTTCGCGCCAATTGCTGCTTGAACCATAGCTGCCGTAGATGGCATTGAAGCATCTGGAGTAATCGTTGCTACGATGATGAAATCAATTTCACTAGCATCTAGCTGAGACTTTTCCAGTAATTTTCTAGCCACTTGACTAGCCAAATCACTCGTCGTCTCTCCAGTAACAATGTGTCGTTGACCGATACCTGTACGGCTACGAATCCACTCATCACTGGTCTCCATTCGTTGAGCCAAATCATCATTGGTCACAATCTTCTTCGGAAGATAGTGGGCCACCTGACTGATTTTAGCATGGTTTCTCATTTCAAATCCTCCAAGAAGTGATAGAGTTTCATGAGTCCTTTCTTCATTACCTGATACTCTGCATCATCCATACCATCTGTAATCTGTTTCACCATTTCATTGTGAAATCGTTGATGCAAACGATAGACCAATCGACCTTTTTTCGTCAGGTAGAGATGAACAACTCGCCGATCTTTGGTCGAACGAATACGCTCAACATATCCTTTTCTTTCCAAATTGTTCAAGCTAGTTGTAACAGTACCTAAGGTTACCATCAAAGTCCGAGCAACATCACTCGGAGTAGCTCCATCAATACTTCCTATCACATCAATCGTGTGCATTTCCTTAATCGAAATATCATTGAATCGGCTACTACGCAGACTTGTTTCTTCAATCACCAACACATTGTTAAAAATGGCCGTTAGATATTCATTTACTTTTGGATCTTCCAAAACAGGCCTCCTTTACTTTGATAGTCAAAGTATAAACCATAAAACTTTGATTGTCAAATATTTTTTTACTTATTTTTTTACTAATTTAAAAATCAATCTCCCGTAAACACTGGTCTACGTCGTTCTGCATGCGCTCGAACTCCCTCTTTAAAATCCTCTTTATATGCCAATGTTTCTTGCAAATCTAGCTCTAATCGGCGATAAGACTCCCAGTCTTTAAATTGGCTTTCCCATGTCAGTTGTTTGATTGCTGCATAAGAGTTTACTGAGCCTCGCAAGAGTTTTTTTATGACCTGGGCAACTGTCTTTTCTAGTTTTTCTGGCTCTGCCAATTTATAAACAATCCCATATTCTAAAGCCTTATCCGCTGATAAGCCCTCTCCTGTCATCGCCAAGTGACTAGCACGATTAGCCCCAATAGCACGACTCAGTAGAAAGAGCCCCCCCGCATCCGGCGCAAGTCCAACACCTACAAAGGCTTGGATGAATTTTGTCTTGCTGGAGGCAATAACAAAATCAGCTGCCACTGCCATATTAGCCGCGGCTCCAGCCACTGCTCCATCCGTCACCATAATGACCACTTTAGACAATTTCTTCATCGCAAACGAAATATCATTCACCAGCTCTGCTATTTTTACCAAAGAAGCAATATCATCATCATCAACTGCACGCTTCATCTCAACTAAATCTCCACCCACGGAGAAAATGGAACCCTGTGCTTGAATTTGTAAAATTTTGACGGAGGCATCCCCTTCTGCAAGGCGGATTGCTTCTAAGATTTCTTCACACATAGGAATATTAAAACCATTTGCCACTTCCGGTCTGTTTAAAGTTAGAATCGCTACGGAATCAATTACTTCATAACGAATTGTTTGGTAGGTCATTCCCTTGCTCCTTTCAAAATAGTTTGATAATTAAAAGATTTGAATATCAAACTTCAAATTCTTGTTTTCCATTGTAACACAGTTTTTATAATTGTCACTTTTTTTCTAGCAAGGAAAGTGTGACATCCGAAAAAGATGGGGGCTATCATCGCAATATAAAATTTAGATATGCTAGAAAATAACGTGTCTAAGAACCTATATTCACACGCAAAGCGCCTTGGCTTTTTTCACTCATCAAGGTAGTTTTTGCGGGAAATACTGACTGTATTTTGAAAAAACAACCTCAATATGCAAGTCTGAACTATAAATATAGGCTCTAAGATTAATTTACAACTTTCATTTTTTCACGTTAATACTTTTGGAAGATTTAACTGGATTCTGAGCTAGAAATACCATTTTTCACGAGAACTGATACTTGGACTAAAATATAACATTTCTTAAAATCGCAATAAGTCAAAGGCCTCTTCAAGATTGTCTACCAATTTGTCTGCTTTCGACTGATCAATTCCATAATGCTGGTCTCGAATAGCCCAAACTGTCAAACCTGCTTTTTTAGCCGCTTCAATCCCCTTCGCACTATCTTCAAATACTAAAATGTCCGATTTAGCTACTCCTGTTGCACTAGCTGCTTTCACATAAACCGCAGGATCTGGTTTTGGGGCTTCACAATCCATCGCTGAGAAAACATGACTAAAGTGAGAGCGTATACCAGCATCTAGTAGAGCACGTTCGATTTCTGAACGGTCGGTATTTGAAGCCAAAACTACAGGAATACCTTGGATAGTTAGTCTCTCCAAGACCGCTTTAACTTCAGGAAAAATCCTCTCTGCATACGGGGTTGGTCGCTTTTCTTTATACACACGATATTCTTCTTCCAAGGCAAGGACATCCCAGTTATCATAATCATCCCCTAAAATCCGTTGCCAAATTTGACTAGCCCTTCCACCGACAAATATAGATGGATCCAAATGATTAACCGATAAACCTTTTGTCGCTAAAAAATCCGCTCGACGCTGAAAATAGAATGTTTCTGTGTCAAAAAGTACACCATCCATGTCGAAAATAATTGCTTTTACCATACTCGCCTCCTATTCCTTTAATTGTAACACAATTGAAAGAAAAAAATGTTTTTCCGAAATTTTCATACTTGTCTCTTGTTCGTTTTTCGATAAAATTCTTGGCAAGATTTGTCTGAACATACTGACAATTTCATATCATTCTGCTATAATAGAAAAAAATATCCAAGGAGATAAGAATGAAAGTTATTAAATTTGGGGGAAGCTCACTTGCTTCAGCTGGACAGTTAGAAAAAGTTTTCAATATTGTTCAATCTGATTCAGAACGTCGCTTTGTTGTGGTGTCTGCACCTGGAAAACGCAATGCCGAGGATACTAAAGTTACCGATGCGTTGATTAAATATTATAAAGAATATGTTAACGGAAAAGATGTGACTGCCAGTCAAGAATGGATCATCAACCGTTATCAGGCAATGGTTGACGAACTTGGTTTCACAGCTAACAGCATGAAGAAAATCGCAGACAGCATCATCTCTTTGGCCAGCCTACCAATTGATGATAACGAATTCCTTTACGACGCATTCTTAGCAGCTGGTGAAGATAATAACGCCAAATTGATTGCCGAATATTTTACCCACAGAGGATTGCCTGCACGCTATGTCCATCCTAAAAAAGCTGGTATTATTGTCAGCTCCGAACCAGGAAATGCTCGCATTTTGCCTTCAAGTTATGACAAAATCGAAGAGCTTCGTGATACAGATGAAGTACTCATTATTCCAGGATTCTTCGGTGTAACTGTTGATAACCAGATTTGTACCTTCTCACGAGGTGGATCGGATATTACAGGTTCCATCATTGCCGCCGGGGTCAAGGCTGACCTCTATGAAAACTTTACAGATGTCGATGGTATTTTTGCAGCCCATCCTGGTATCATTAAAAATCCACATTCAATCAAAGAATTGACCTATCGTGAAATGCGAGAATTAGCTTATGCAGGTTTCTCCGTCCTCCACGATGAAGCCCTCCTTCCTGCCTATCGCGGACGAATTCCATTGGTTATCAAAAACACCAATAACCCAACTCACCCTGGTACCCAAATTGTACACAAACATACCGAGCAAACAGTTCCTGTTGTCGGTATTGCTGCAGACGATGGTTTTGTCAGCATTAACTTGTCTAAATACTTGATGAACCGTGAAGTTGGTTTTGGTCGCAAGGTGTTGCAAATTCTCGAAGATCTCAATATTCGCTGGGAGCACATGCCGACCGGTATTGACGATTTATCCATCGTAGTCCGTGAGCGTGAATTGACTCCTATTAAAGAAGAAGAGATCCTTCGTCAACTCAATACGAAAATGGAAGTTGACAAGGCCGAAATCGAACATGGTTTATCTATTATCATGATTGTTGGTGAAAATATGAAGAGCCATGTCGGTGTAACAGCTACCGCTACCACTGCCCTCTCTAAACAAAATGTCAACTTGGCAATGATTTCACAGGGAGCCAGTGAAGTTTCTGTTATGTTCGTTGTCAAAACCGAAGAAAAGAAACGCGCCCTGCACGCACTCTATGAAGCTTTTTTTAACGAGCAATAATCACAACGAGGTCGGTCAGTTCCCTCTTCATACTCTTCGAAAATCAAAACAGATGTTGTTGACTTGATTTGATGAGTGTCAAGCTCCATTGGAGCTAGTCTGATTTTAATTTTCATTGAGTACCAATTAAAATTTGAATAAACAAAAATAGCTTAGAATCAACGTTTCTGACGATGCAATTCTAAGCTATTTTTTATACTCAATGAAAATCAAAAGTAGCCTAGGAAACGAAGTCCAAGATAGAACTGGAGTTCATCAAGGCAAGTTGACAACGGATAATTTTGATTTTCGAAGAGTATTAGACTTTTTGACCAGCCTCATTATAGTCTTTTAGTTTACTTTTAGTACTCGTTCCAACTATCTGGGAGATAGTTGGAGACTGGGGACAAAGTGAGCGATGTTCACATCAAAAGCCACAGGCATAACTCAATGCTTTTTATTTCTAGGTGACCAGCTGATGTACTTTGCTTCTTTGTTTTCAGGCTCAGGTACGAATAGTCCACTGGACTATTCGTATCCCCCAGATTGCTTGCAAAGCAAGTCACTTTTACAAAATCAGGCAAGGCGTGTTCAAACAATCCAGTGGAGTGTTTGAAGTTGGAAATAGAGGCTGGGCAAAAAGCCCAGGACCACTACTCAGAGTTCGTGTCAACATCTCAGCGCAGTGGTTGATTGAGTTTAACAGTCCAGTGGACTGTGTTAAAGGTTGGAGATAAGATTTGCGAAGCAAATGTTTTACACTCCAAATCTGTCCTCTACGACTGATGCGAACAGAGCTCGCCTTATCTCCAACCTCAAACTGTCTCCCAGACAGTTTGAGCTGTACGGGGGTGGAGTGAAACAGTCTGGGAATAGACTGTTTCAGCTCAACAAATAGAAATAAAGACTTGTTGACGAACGCTTTTTTAATTAGTCGAGTTCTTTCCAACTCTCCTTACGTCGAAGTAATAAAAGTCAACTAAATGACGATATTTGTATTATAGACAATATCTAGGCAACACTTCTCTAATATTTTAGCCTTCTATTCTAGTGAAAGAGGCGGATTATCGTCACTTTTACTATCGCTGTTATTCAAAAATTCGAGGTAGGCGATCTGTCAAAAGACAAACCACCTCGTAATTTATGGTTCCGATGCGATCAGCCCACTCCTGAACAGAGATCGTTTTATCTCCATCTTGACCGATTAGGGTGACTTTTTGACCAAGTGGATAAGCATGCGGTAAGCGAATGGTGATCTGGTCCATCGAAATACGCCCTACAATTTCACAGGCTTGCCCATCGACTAAGACTGATAAGCCTTGTAAGCTTCGGACGAGACCATCTGCATATCCTATCGGAACGGTCGCAATCCATTCTGAATCGGCGCTGTGATAAGTAGCTCCGTAGCCAATTGTTGTGTCAGCTTCAACCTGCTTTACATGAACAATTTCAGATACGAGAGATAAGGCTGGTTGAACATCAAACGGGAGTTCTAGCACTCGTCCACTTGGATTAAGTCCATAAAGAATGTTTCCCAAACGAACCAGGTTAAATACTGTATCAGCATGCCAGATGCTTGTTGCTGAATTGCTGGCATGAATCCAGCGCGGAGTAATTGGTAGAACATCCAAAAATTCTTTAAAAACAGACAGTTGACTCTCGAAGTGCACCTGATCAACCTCATCCGCAGTGGCAAAATGAGTATAAACTCCTTCGATGTCATACTCTAATTCTTCAAGGATAGCAATCGCTTGTAGCAAATCGGCTATTTTTCTAAAACCAATCCGCCCCATACCTGTATCTAGCTTAAGATGAACAGTTAGACCAGATAAATCAGCCTCTAAGTCTTTTGCATCTTGCAGCCAGTCCAGACTGGCAACTGTCACACTGATATTGAGTTGATGAGCTACTGGCAAAAAACGTACAGGAACCACTCCTAAAATCAAGATAGGGTGCTCAATACCTGCTTTACGTAACTCTAATGCTTCATCCAAATTCGAAACACAAAAACCAGCTGCTTGACTGGATAACTTTTTCGCTACCGCAACAGCTCCATGACCATAAGCATTCGCCTTAACAACAGCAAATGCTTCAGTCTTAGGGGGTAAGTTGGTCATTACTTGCTCGAAATTTTCCGCAATCGCATCTAAGTTAACCCGAATTTGCGTGGGTCGATGTTCACTTTCAATCATCTTTCTCCTCCAAAATCACACTAGCTTGTACAAAATTTCCTGAATGGCTAATGCTGAGCCAAATATTCCCATCAAAGGGACTCTTCGTCACATAGGGAACTCCTTTGCTGGTATTCAGAATTTCAATATCATGAAATCCTATCTTACCAATGCCTGTTCCCAAGGCCTTGGTCAGTGCTTCTTTGGCTGACCAACGTCCAGCTAAATATTCTAACTGACGGCGACCGGACAGACTTTGATACCGTTCAAATTCTTTCTCTGTGAGAATCTTTTGGGGAAACCCTTGGTGTTTGATTCTGGCACTTTCAATCGCCTCCATCTCCTGAAGGTCAATGCCATGTCCTACTATCATTAATCGGTCTCCTTTTGCATAGTCATTTCATTTATTAAAATAAACGAACTGACTCTAGTGACTTGTCTAAAAATTGCAAAAGGACTGGACAGCCGTCCAGTCCACGCGTCATTCCTATTTACGGCCGTGACAATTTTTAAATTTCTTACCAGACTGGCATGGGCATGGATCGTTACGATCAACACCTTCAAAAGATACATTCTCCTGAATTGCATGCGATTGGTTCGGCATAATATTCTTAACAGCGGTCGTATGTGCTTCTTGACTTGTACGCTCACGCTCAATATTGTCATGAATTTGCGCCTTCATCATCAAGCGGGTTACTTCAAACTCGATAGCCCCAATCATATCGTTGAACATAGTAAATGCTTCTGATTGATATTCAACGATTGGATTGTTTTGAGCGTATCCACGAAGACTGACTGCATTACGCAATTGATCCAAGGCATCAATATGGTCTGTCCATTTGTTATCCACAACACGAAGGATAAGAACTTTCTGGAATTCGCGTACACGTTCTTCATCGCGTAATTTTTTCACTTGCGAATCATAGACTCTCAAAGCACGTTCATAGAGCTCTTCGACAATCTCTTTCTGATTCATTGCTTCAAAAGTAGCTTTACTCAAGGTATCATCGTCAACAAGATTTGCATGCGCAAATTTGATAATTCCATCAATAGCTTCATCTTTCGAACCAAGGAAGTGACCAGCAACTTGGCGTTCAATCGTCCGTTTCATCATCGCTTTGATTTCAGGAGCCAAATCACGGTTAGCAGTAATAACATCCTGGCGTTGGCGATAGATGATTTCACGTTGCTCACGCATCACATCGTCATATTGAAGGACTTGTTTACGTGAATCGTAGTTGTTCCCTTCCACACGCTTCTGAGCAGATTCAACTTGACGTGTCAACATTTTAGACTTGATGACGGACTCTTCTTCTGTTAGATTCATACGCTCCATAAATACTTTGATGCGTTCTGAACCAAAGCGTTTCATCAAGTCATCTTCGAGAGATAGATAGAATTGTGATTCACCTGGGTCACCTTGACGACCTGAACGTCCACGAAGCTGGTTATCAATACGACGACTTTCATGGCGCTCAGTACCAATAACACATAGCCCACCAAGTTCACGTACCCCTGGACCTAACTTAATATCGGTACCGCGTCCCGCCATGTTGGTCGCAATAGTGACCGCACCACGCTGACCAGCATTCATAATAATCTGTGCTTCACGATAGTGGTTTTTAGCATTCAATACTTCGTGAGGGACACCTGCAGCTACCAATTTTTGAGAAATCAAATCAGAAGTTTCAACCGCAACTGTACCGACCAAGACAGGTTGCCCTTTCTCATAGCGTCTCTTCACATCAGCAATAACGGCATTGAATTTGTATTCTAGACTTGGATAGAGTAAATCTTCGTGGTCAACACGCGCGATTGGGCGGTTGGTTGGGATTGGTACAACACGGATGTTGTAGATTTCACGGAATTCTTCCTCTTCTGTTTTACCAGTACCCGTCATCCCTGATAATTTTTTATACATACGGAAAAGGTTTTGGTAGGTAATAGAGGCACTTGTCTTAGACTCGTTTTGAACCGGTACACCTTCCTTAGCTTCGATGGCTTGGTGAAGTCCATCAGAATAACGACGACCTTCCATCGTACGACCTGTAAATGGATCGATAATCATGACCTCTTGGTCTTCATTGACCAGATAGTCAATATCATAGGTCATAATGTAGTTGGCACGAAGTGCATTATCCAAGAAATGGGTAATGGCTACATTTTCAATATCGTAGAGGTTATCTAACTTGAAGAACTTCTCTGCTTTGTCAATACCTGAATCAGACAGACCAATCGTTTTAGATGGAATGTCAATGATGTAATCTTCTGTTGTCAAAGATTTAACAAGATTATCTGCCAAGAAATACAACTGGTTTGTTTCAGAACCTTGTGCACCAGATACAATCAACGGCGTACGAGCTTCGTCAATCAAGATTGAGTCAACTTCATCGACCAAGGCATAATTGAGAGGACGTTGAACCATGTCTTCTGCGCGAACAACCATATTGTCTCGGAGGTAGTCAAAACCAATCTCTGAGTTGGTCGAATAAGTAATATCGCAGTTATAGGCCTCACGTTTTTCCAAGGGTGATTTAGCAGCTAAGTTGATACCAACTGATAGACCAAGCCATGAATACAATTCACCCATTTCAGTCGCATCACGAGTAGAAAGATACTCGTTAACCGTCACTACGTGAACACCTTGACCAGACAAGGCATTCAAATAAACAGGCATCGTTGCAGTCAGAGTTTTTCCTTCACCTGTACGCATTTCTGGAACGTCACCGTTGTGAAGAACGATTCCTCCCATAACCTGAACCTTGTAGGGATAGAGGCCCAATACGCGACGAGCTCCTTCACGGACTACCGCATAAGCTTCGTACAAAAGATCGTCGAGGGATTCACCGTTATTGTAGCGCTCCTTAAATTCTGCTGTCTTAGCTTGCAACTGTTCATCAGTCAACGCTTCCATTTCATCGGCATACGAGAAGACCTTGTCTGCCATTTTCTCAAGTTTTCTTAGCTCTCCCTTATCATTTTCAATGAGAGAACGAAGTACATTTGTTACCATATCATTCATCCTATTTCAGTTTTAGTCAATAATATATTGTAGCAGAAAACCAGTCAATTTTCAAGGTTTGCCCCTAGGATACACAGTATTCTTAGATAAAAATACCATAAAACAAACAAATCTGGAAAAATTTCGACACAGTAATATTACATTGCTAAAAAGAACATGATTAAGACACCAATTACTAAAATAAATACCAGGATACCATCCTCTATCTCTAGTAAAAATATACCATTTAAAATTTTAAAAAAATATGCACTATTGCCCCAAAAATGTGAACGATTTGGCATTTTTTCTTCGTACAAGTAGTATAATCTGATTGTACAAGTAAATATGTAAAAAGGAGAGGAAAATATATACCAAGAAAATCACTCTTAAACAACTAGCCATATCTAGTACTACAGTAGCCATAGTGAGTAGCCTATGGGGAAGCCAGCCTCCTATAGTTTACGCAAACGATGCATCGACGGTATCTGTTCAATATCAATATATTGCACAAGATGAACTAACAAGTTCAGAGAAGGATTCTGTCTTATCTAAGCTGAAAACTGTCTCACCTTCCAAAGAAACAGCTACGGAGAATCAAACAATCTATCTCATCTACAAGACCGAACCTAAAAAAATATTTAGGATTCTTCCAGCTACAGGGGAGACTGGAATCAATTTATTAACGATTGGAGGGGGACTTCTTCTAGTTCTAGGAGTAAGTTTGGTCGGAAAAGGCAAAAAGAAAGGGATTATTTCATCCATCTTTCTTCTGACCGCCACTGGTTCTATTCTACCTATCCAGAGCATCCAGGCTCTAGAAAGCAATTTACTTGCAGACTACAATCAGGTTCATCAGCTAAAAGTCGGAGACCAACTTCCTAATCCAAGTAACATAAAGCAGTATCAGTATGTAGGCTATGTCACTGACAAGGATATAGGTCCGCAATCTACCGAAAATAAAGAGAGCTCCTCCACAACTGCATCATCTCAGCAGCAAGATAGTACCGATAGTGCTATAAATAATGAAACCTTGCTCTTCAATCTAAAAAAATTAGATCCAACAAGCGACAACCAGCAACTAAAAAAGGCTGAGGCTGGGCAGAAAGCCCAAAGCCACTTCTCAGAGTTCGTGTCAACATCTCAGCGCAGTGGTTGATTGGCAGATTTGTTCGTGTTTCACACTCCAAATCTGACCATTACGACTGATGCGAACAGAGTTCGCTTCATCTCCAACCTCCAACAGTCACTACTCTGACTGTTGAAGCTATGCGGGGGGTGGGAGTGAAACAGTCTGGGAATAGACTGTTTCAGCTCAACAACTTAAAACGAAAAATTGTTGACGAACTCTTCTATGAATGGTCGAGTTCTTTCCCAACCCCGCAGACCACAAATTGGCTAGTAGTAAAATGACCAGCCTTGTCCCCATGGCCGACAAAGCCATTATTTCTGATATACAGGGAAGAGAAGAAAGCATCAATACACTCCTAGCTCACTTTGAAGATGGCAGCACCTTATTTTTCCCACTCCAATATACAGAAAGCAAAGATAAACGTGCTTACTACCAAGTAGCGGATTGGGGAGTTATTTATTCACCTTTCCAAACATTACAAGACTACTCTGACATTCTAGACAAGGTAGTTCCAAGCCTACAAGCGGTTGAATTTCGTTCTGAAAATATGTATACTGCTCTCTCCATTACAGAAAATCAAGAGCCTGATTATAGAACTAGTATTTTTACAGAATAAGAAAAAAGTTAGGGATTATTTCTAGTCCCTAACTTTTTATGTTACTTTTCTGATACCTGTTTTGCCAAAGCAAAGTTCCCAAGAGTTGCAGAACCATTTTCAGCAACAGCTGGCGTTACGATATATTCTTTGACATCTGGCGTTGGGAGATAATCGTTCATCAAACCGACAAACTTCTCACGTACACGATTAAGCATGTGCTCTTGAGCCATAACTCCTCCACCAAATACAATGACTTGCGGACGATAAAGCAAGGTTGCCTGTACTGCTGCCTGAGCAATATAATAGGCTTGAACATCCCACACTTCTGAATTAAGTTCAATTAATTCTCCGCGAACACCTGTACGACCTTCAAGAGAAGGACCTGCAGCTAAGCCTTCCAAACACCCATTGTGGAATGGACACATTCCTTTAAATTCATGTTTTACATCGTAAGGATGTAGGGAAACGTAAGTATGACCCGCTTCGGTATGACCCAAGCCACCGATAAACTCACCATTCTGAATAGCACCTGCACCAATACCTGTACCGATTGTATAGTAAACTAAGCTCTTTACCCCTTTACGAACCAATGTTTCACCAAAAGCTGATGAATTCACATCTGTCGTGAAGTAGAATGGAATGTTAAATTCCTTAGCAATCAGACCAAGTAAATCAATATTTGACCAGTGTGGTTTTGGTGTCGAAGTGATATAACCATAAGTCTGTGAGTTTTGATCAATATCAATTGGACCGAAAGAACCTATCGCAATACCTGCCAAACGATCTTCATAGCGCTTGAAGAATTCAACCGTTCTCTCAATCGTTTCATAAGGAGTTGTCGTTGGAAATTGAGTTTTTTCAACAACTTGAAAGTTCTCATCACCTACTGCACAAACAAACTTTGTGCCACCAGCTTCTAAGCTACCATATAATTTTGTCATTTGATTGTCTCCAAAATTTTTATCACTTTTATTATAACATATAAGCAAACAGAAGAAAAAGGCTGAAAGCCTTTTTCTTGTTAATTATGTAGTAGAGGCAGACTCTACAAATCGATTTTATATAAGATTACTTAGCTACTTTCAAGAATTCTACACCGTGAGTGATTGTTCCCTCAGCAAGTGGAGATACTTCTGCAAAGTCAGCAGTGTTGGTTACAATAATCATAGTTGTATCATCAAGACCTGCTTCAGCAATCTTAGCTGCATCAAATTTAGCAATCGGAGTACCAGCTTTTACTTTATCACCTGCTGCTACTAATTTTTCAAATCCATTACCGTTCATTGATACAGTATCAATACCGATGTGGATCAATACTTCAGCACCTGAAGTTGTTTTCAATCCATAGGCGTGACCAGTATCGAATGCAATTGTTACTTCTGCATCTGCTGGAGCGTAAACAACACCCTCAGATGGTTTAACAGCCAAACCTTTACCCATAGCTCCTGATGAGAAGACTGGGTCATTAACATTTTCAAGGGCAACAACGTCACCTGAAAGTGGAGATACAAGAGTTTCTTCAGCTACAAGTCCTGTTTCTGCTTCTTTAAGCGTTTCAGCTGTTTCTTGTGTTGAAGCACTAGGCTTTTTTACTTCTTTCTCCTCATCTTCATAACCGAAGAGGTAAGTAAGAGCAAAACCAAGAGCAAATGATACTACTACCATAAGGATGTATTGGAACAATTGACCGTTACCAACATAAAGTGTCGCACCAGGAATGATGGTTACACCCATACCGTTACCAGCAAGTCCAAGGATTGAGGCAAAGGCACCACCGATTGCACCTGCAATCAATGAAAGAAGGAATGGCTTACGGAAACGCAAGTTAACACCGAAGATAGCTGGCTCAGTAATACCAAGGAAAGCAGATAGAGCTGCAGGGAAAGCAAGAGCTTTCAATTTAGGGTTCTTAGTTTTCACACCAACCGCTACAGTGGCCGCACCTTGTGCTGTCATAGCTGCGGTGATAATAGCGTTGAATGGGTTAGCTCCTGTGTTAGCTACTAATTGTGCTTCCAAGAAGTTGAAGATATGGTGAACACCTGATACGACGATAACTTGGTGAACACCACCGATAAGGAGACCACCTAGACCCATTGGCAAGTTCAAGATAGCTTGTGTTGCAGCCAAGATGTAGTTTTCAACCACGTGGAAGACTGGACCGATGACAAACAAGCCAAGGATTGACATTACAAATAAGGTAATGAATGGAGTTACCAAGAGGTCAAGAACTTCTGGAACAACCTTGCGAACAGCTTTCTCGAATTTAGCACCAATCAAACCGATGATGAATGCTGGCAAGACAGAACCTTGCAGACCAACGACTGGGATGAAGCCGAAGAACATCAATGGCTTCACATCACCACCTGATGCAACGACCCAAGCGTTTGGCAATTGACCTGCAATCAACATCATACCAAGAACGATACCGATGGTTTGGTTACCACCAAATACGCGGAAGGTTGACCATACCACCAAGGCCGGCAATACGATGAAGGCTGTATCTGTTAGGATTTGTGAGTAAGTGTTTAAATCCCCCGTCAAGGGCATTTCAAGAGCGGCAAACAAGCCACGAAGACCCATGAAAAGACCAGTTGCTACGATAGCAGGAATGATTGGAACGAATACGTCACCAAAAGTACGGATCGCACGTTGGAAAGCATTACCTTGTTTAGCAGCTTCAGCTTTTTGTTCACCAGTAGTCGCTGTTGGCAAACCAAGGGCAACCACTTCATCGTAGATTTTGTTTACTGTGCCAGTACCAAAGATGATTTGGTATTGACCAGAGTTGAAGAAAGCACCTTGTACTTTTTCGATGTCTTCGACTGTATCCTTGTCGATTTTTCCTTCATCAACAACCATGACACGAAGGCGAGTCGCACAGTGGGCAACACTGCGTACGTTCTCACGTCCGCCAAGGGCATCAATGACTTTTTTTGCAATTTCTGTATTATTCATCTTGCAAAAATCTCCTTAATTAAATATTTTTTGCTTTTTTGAAAGTGTTTTCAAACTTTCGATGGTTTTATTATATCACTTTTATAAAATATGTCAAACGTTTATCATATTTTTTTTTGAATTTCTTAAAAACATTGTTAAAACTTGATTTTTTGCAAGAAAACGTTTACTATATTAATGAAAAACTAGAAAATTTGGAGAAAATTATGGCATTTACAACAGAGGAGCGTTACAGAGCTTATGCTGACTGGACACCCGAATATATTGAAAAAATAAAGAAGAATACAGAGAGTTCTCCTTGGAGGACAAATTTCCATATTGAAACACCACATGGACTATTAAATGATCCAAATGGATTTTCTTATTTTAATGGAAAGTGGACTCTTTTTTACCAATACTTCCCATTCGGTGCTGCGCACGGATTAAAATCTTGGGTCCATACAGAATCAACGGATTTGGTCCATTTTGAAGAAACTGGTACGGTTATGTACCCAGATACACCACTTGATAGCCACGGTGCCTACTCTGGATCTGCCATGGAATTTGGCGACAAGCTTTTTCTTTTCTATACTGGAAATGTTCGCGATGAAAATTGGGTTCGCCATCCATACCAAATCGGTGCCTTAATGGATAAAGATGGTAAGATTGAAAAGATTGATAAAGTCTTGATTGAGCAACCAGAAGATACCACCGACCATTTCCGTGATCCACAAATTTTCAACTATAAAGGGCAATATTACGCTATCGTCGGTGGACAAAATTTGGATAAAAAGGGAATTGTCAAACTTTATAAAGCTGAAAATAACGACTACCTCAACTGGTCCTATGTTGGTGACCTAGATTTTGCCAATGATATGACCGCTTATATGATGGAATGCCCAAATATTGCGTTCATCAGTGAGCAACCCATCCTTCTCTACTGTCCACAAGGCTTGGACAAAGAGGTATTGGACTATGGCAATATCTATCCAAATATGTACAAGATTGGTCAGAGTTTCGATCCCGAAACAGCAAGCATTGTCGAACCGAGCGAATTGATCAATCTGGACTATGGTTTTGAGTGCTATGCAACCCAGGCCTTTAATGCACCAGACGGTCGAACTCTATCTGTTAGCTGGTTGGCACTTCCAGATGTGGAATACCCAACCGATGCTTATGACTACCAAGGCTGTCTGTCATTGGTTAAAGAATTAACCATCAAGGACGGTAAGCTCTACCAATATCCAGTCGATGCGATTACCAGTCTTCGTAAAGAAGCTCAGCCATTTTCAGCCCAAAAAGAAACCAATAATGTTTACGAATTGGAACTTGATTTTTCAGCAGGCACGAAGCATGAAATCGTATTGTTCGCAAATGAAGCAGAAAAAGGCTTGGTCTTGTCTGTGGACACTGAGCAAGGCCAGATTACATTGGACCGCGGCAACTGTGGTCAGCCATTCGCACTCGATTTCGGTACAAGTCGCTCTTGCGAGATTTCTCCAGGAGCTCTCACAGCCAATATCTTCATCGACAAATCTGTCTTTGAAATCTTTATCAATAAAGGAGAGAAAGTATTTTCTGGTCGTGTCTTCCCTGATGCGGATCAGTCTGGTATCGTCATTACGACTGGTAATCCGACCGGAACCTACTACCATTTAGATTATGGTCGCAAAACTAACTGATGTCGCACAGTTAGCTGGGGTTAGCCCAACAACTGTCTCGCGCGTTATCAATAAAAAAGGATACCTATCTGAAAAAACCATTCGCAATGTCGAAGAGGCTATGCGTGAACTGGGCTACAAACCTAATAATTTAGCTCGTAGTTTGCAAGGTAAATCTGCAAAATTAGTTGGTCTCATCTTCCCAACAATAAACAATATTTTTTATTCTGAATTGATTAGCCATTTAGAAAAAGAGCTTTTTGATCGAGGCTATAAAACCATTATTTGCAATAGCCAGCACGAGTCCGATAAGGAACGTGAGTATCTAGAAATGTTAGCAGCTAACCAAGTAGATGGGATTATCTCGGGCAGTCACAATCTCGGTATCCAAGACTACGACCGTGTCGTAGCTCCAATTATCGCTTTTGACCGCAACCTCTCTCCTTCCATTCCCATTGTCTCTTCCGATAATTTTGCTGGCGGGGTATTAGCTGCCCAAACCTTACAAAAAGCGGGATGTCACAATCCATTAATGATTACGGGGAACGATGATTCCAATTCACCTACCGGCCTTCGCCAAGTAGGTTTCACATCTATTTTGAACAAAGCTGAAGTTTTTCATATCTCCAGTGATTTCTCACCTGTGCGCAAGGAGATGGAAATCCGAGCCATTCTTGAAAAGCAAAAACCAGATGGTATCTTTGTATCTGGCGATGCAACGGCTATGCTGGTATGGAACGTCATTCGTTCAATGAAACTGTCTATTCCAGAAGATATTAAATTGATTGGTTATGATGGAACCAATTTCATCGAAAACTACTATCCTCAACTGACAACCATCAAGCAACCATTAACCGAAATAGCTCGTCTGCTGGTTGAACTATTAGTTGATAAAATCGAAGGAAAAAAACTGACAAAAACAGACTATATCCTGCCGATTAGCCTACTAGCAGGAGCTAGTATATAAAAAAGCTGTACCTAATAAAAATTAGGTACAGCTTTTTTTGTGATGCATTCTCTTATTTCTCAAGTAAAAAAGAAGCTCATCAGGCTTCTTCTTTAATAAACTGGCTCAAAACTCCATTGATAAACTTAGCTGAAGATTCATCAGAAAATTCTTTAGCCAATTCAATAGCCTCGTTAACAGCAACGCGGTCTGGCGTTTCTTCGAAATGTAAGATTTCAAATAGACCTAGTCGCATGATATTCTTGTCAATCAAGGTTAAACGGTCTAAGGTCCATCCTGCTTTTAATCGGCTAGATAACTCCTTATCCAAGTCATCACAATAGTCTGCTACACCATTGACAAGGTTAAGGAGAAAGAGCGGAATTTCAACTCCTTCTTGCTCTTCCTCTCTATCATAAAGATAAGAAAACTGAGCTGCCTGAACAGGTTCTTGACCAAATTCAAGTGATACGATTGCCTGCAAAGCACACTTACGCAGGGCATGTCTATTATTCTTCATCAAGGAAATCCTCTCCGAATAAATCTTTCAATGCTGGTTTTGGTGTTTTATCAGGAACAATGCCGCTGACATGGATATTAACCGCAACCACTTGAACTTCTGCATAGTTGTAAACTGCTGTCTTGACTGCACGCTGGATGTCCATTGATACAGCAGGAACATTTACACCATATTCTAGATAGACGTAAATATCCGCAGTCACTCGACCTTCCTCGTCAGTTTCAAGATAAACACCTTTATTTAACGATGTTTTTGACCAACTGTCTGCTACACGCTTATTTTGAAGGGAATGCACTCCATCAACTTTCGCTGCAGCAATGCCTGTAATTACTTCAAGGACGCGAGGTGCGATAACAATCTCGCCTTGATATTCTGTTGTCATAGGCTCTCCTTTCTTAAGAGGAAACGATTAAGCACGTGATACGTAAGTTCCTTCAGCTGTATTGATAACGAGTTTTTGACCTGCTTCGATAAAGTCTGGTACGTTGACTACAAGACCTGTTTCCATCGTAGCTGGTTTACCTGAACCTGTAACAGTCGCACCTTTGATAGATGGTTGTGTTTCTGCAACGACTAATTCAACAGTTGTTGGTACAGTAACACCGATCACTTCTGTTCCGTAGAACTGGATCTTCACATCGGAATTCTCCAAGATATAGAGCAATTCTTCTTTGATAGTCGCTACTGGAATTTCATACTGATCGTAAGTCTCAGTATTCATGAAATAAGCTGTGTCATCCATTTGGTAAAGGTACTGTGCTGGAACTGTTTCGATAATAGCTTGTTCAAATTTTTCATCTGGACGGTAAGTTGTATCGAAGGTTGAACCTGTACGTACATCACGCAATTTCATACGCATGATGGTGTTTCCTTTACCTGGTTTGTGGTGGCTTGCATCCAAAACTTTAATCAATTTACCTTCTGCTTCGAAGGTCATACCTGCTCTAAGTTTACTTGCTTCAATCATTGTATTGAATACCTCTTCAAATTTTATTTATTCGTTTTATTTTACCATAAACTGACAAATTTCTCAAATGACAATCAATTCTTTTGGAGCCAATGTCAGCACTTCGCAACCTGTTTCCGTAATCAAGAGGTCATCTTCGATACGGACACCATACTTATCATCTAAATAAATACCAGGCTCATCCGTCAAGACCATACCAGCCTTGATAGTCTCGTCAGATTTTCCAAAATACGGATATTCATGAATATCCAAGCCGATACCGTGACCGATGCCGTGTGTAAAGTTGGCTCCGTAACCCGCCGCATTGATAATTTCACGAGGAATAGCGTCAAACTCGCGGTAGGTGACGCCTTCCTTTGCCTGCTCAATCAAGGCCTTGTTGGCACGCAAAACCACATCGTAAATCTCACGCTCTTGGTCTGTCACATGTCCGATATGAATGGTACGCGTCATATCGCTGACATAATGTTGGTAATAGCAACCAAAATCCAGCGTCAAGGTCTCACCAGCTTGGATAACCTTTTCAGACGCTCTTCCATGTGGCATAGCAGAGCGGTAGCCAGATGCCACGATGAACTCAAATGATGCCCCTTCTGCACCGAGTTGACGCATGCAGTGGTCAAGGAAATGATTGACTTCCATCTCAGTCGTCTGACCTGGTTTGATAAAGTCAAGAACATCAATAAAAGCCTGATCCGAAATCTGACAAGCACGGCGAATGGTCGCAATTTCTTTCTCATCCTTAATCATGCGCAAGTCTTCGATAAAGTTTGACATAGCAACCAGTTGATAACCCTCAAAAATGCTGGTCAGACTTTGATAGAAACCATAGGTCACCTCGCTATCAAAACCAATTTTTTCAAGCCCATCTTCCTTAATCACCTTTGCAATCTCTTCAAGGGCAAAACGGCTCTCGATAATATCAAAACCTTTTACTGATGCCTTGGCTATCAAGCTATAACGCGAATCAGTCACAAACAAGCGACGCTTGCCACTGATGAAGACAGTCGCCTCAGTTCCCCAAAAACCTGTCAGGTAGTAAATATTGTTTTGACCAGTCACTAAGATTCCGTCAACCTCTGATTGATCTAATTTTGCTTCGAATTTTTCAAGTCGTTTTTGCATCGTACACCTCCAAAGATTTTGTAACTATTATAGCAGAAATGCGGACAAATACCAATTCTTTCCAGTAAATCCAGAAAAAAGCCGCCTAAGCGACTTTTCAAAACAGCATTAAGAGTTTCTTCTCATTTCCCTTTAAATTCACGAATCCGTTGAGGAATACCCTCTAAAAATTGATTCATTTTTTGTTGCCATTCATTTTCAAGAGCTTTCCTTTCTTGAGAATCTAGGTCGTCAATAGCCTTACTATTTAGGCCGATTTCGCTTAAAACTGGACTGACATTAGAGATTATCTTTTTGCCAAAATGAATTTTACTTTCTTCCATCCATAAATTAAGTGAGGAGCTTAACTCAACTTGTTCCCAAGGGATTCTGACAAGTGCTGGTTTGCCGAATAATTTCTTCTTAAAGGTGTAGACAGCTTCCTCTGTAAAGATAAGATTTAAACTTAGAGTTCCTTCAAACATGGCAAAAATATGTTCTTCATGCAACTCCTTGTAGCTTGGATAATGATACCAAAATACTCTAGCCGAATAAAGGCTTGCATACTCCTTTGGTAAAAGAATTGTATCTTGTTCTTGCAAGTTTTTTTCTGCAATCATCCATTCAAGATTATTCTCAATAAGGGGAGTCCAAAAAACGTAATCTGCAAGTTCGCTCAGGTACTGATAGCGTTCATAATCGATAAAAGTTGGGTCTATAGAGGTTCCTTCTAGGGAAGCAAGCAAATCATTTGAAGGCGCAGTAAGTCCTGGAATCTCACCCTTATAATCCACACGATCTTGCCTTGCTTTTAACTCTTTAATAATTTCTTCAGGTAAGAAGTTTTCTAACAAGGCTGTCAAGTTGGCTAACTCATGATTTGCCCAAAAAGTACCATAAGAAAAGACATTCGTCGGTGCAATACAAAAAGAATAAACATCTACCACATATTCCTCAACGCTTGTAATCGTTTCTGAGCTAGGAACATACTGAAGTAATTTTCCCATTACACAAGATGCTAGGTATTGTTCCCAAGTCTGATAACTATTTTTGATACGCTCTGTTTGCTTGGTAAACAGTTCCTCAAATTCTTCTTTAGTAATCAAGCGAGTAGCATACGATTTCGTCAAGACATCAATTATACGGCAGTCGTCAAAGCCTTTGATTAGTTGAGAACCTGTTAATGAATTTAAAGAAAGGTAAAAGTCTTTTACATCAGGAGTGCCTATTCCATCAATAAATGACGAAACATCTTCTAAAGCATGATAACGACCATCTTCAAGCTTATCAATTTCTTCTTTTAAACTTGAATAATCTGTAATGCCATAGTTTGTTTCTAACATGGTTCGCAACAGGCCTCTGGTCATTATATTGACACCTGGCATGACGACACTCATTAGTTCTTTTTCGATAAATTGTCTATTGACTGAATTGGCAAAAACTGAACTGTATCTGTATGGACTGCACAATAAAACGTATTCCGATTGCATGGAGGTCTCCTTGTCAAAAAACTTATTTTTTATATTATATCAGATTTGTACTTGCTTATCAAACTTAGAAAAAATCGGTGTAAGCTCCAAAAAAAGAGCCAACGACTCTTTTTTAAATGCTTATTTCAACTTCATTTTCAAATACTGGCCTGTAAAGCTAGCTGGGTTTTCAGCTACTTCTTCTGGTGTTCCTGTCGCGACAACGGTACCGCCACCGACACCGCCTTCTGGTCCCATGTCGATAATGTGGTCGGCTGTCTTGATCACATCCAGATTGTGTTCGATGACAAGGACGGTGTTACCGTCATCGACAAAGCGGGCCAAGACCTTGAGCAACTGGGCAATGTCCTCCGTATGCAGACCTGTCGTCGGCTCATCCAAGATATACAAGGATTTACCAGTTGACCGCTTGTGGAGTTCAGAAGCCAACTTCATCCGCTGGGCTTCCCCACCTGATAGGGTCGTCGCTGGCTGACCTAGAGTAACGTAGCCCAAGCCCACATCTTGAATAGTGCGGAGTTTCCGCTCAATTTTTGGAATATGCTTGAAGAACTCGACCGCATCATTGACAGTCATATCAAGGACTTGGGCGATATTTTTCTCCTTGTAGTGTACTTCCAAGGTTTCAGAGTTATAACGGTGACCATGACAGACTTCACAAGGTACAAAGACATCTGGCAGGAAGTGCATCTCAATCTTGATAATCCCGTCACCAGAACAAGCCTCACAACGTCCACCTTTGACGTTAAAGGAGAAACGTCCTTTCTTGTAGCCACGGATTTTGGCTTCATTGGTCTGGGCAAACAAATCCCGAATATCGTCAAAAACACCTGTGTAGGTAGCTGGGTTGGAACGCGGTGTCCGTCCAATCGGGCTTTGGTCAATGTCAATCAGGCGGTCCAAGTGTTCAATTCCTGAAATGGACTTGAACTTGCCTGGCTTGTCCGAATTGCGATTGAGTTTCTGAGCAATAGCTTTTTTCAGAATGGAATTGACCAGAGTTGACTTACCAGAGCCAGACACCCCTGTCACCGCCACAAATTTCCCAAGCGGGAAACGGACCGTCACATCCTGCAGGTTGTTTTCCTTGGCACCTGTTACCTCCAGGAATCGACCATTGCCAACACGACGTTCCAAAGGAACTGGAATTTCACGTTTGCCAGACAGGTACTGGCCTGTAATGGATTTTTTATTTTTAGCTACTTGGGCAGGCGTTCCAGAAGCCACGATTTCTCCGCCAAACACACCCGCACCTGGACCGATGTCAATCAACCAGTCCGCCTCACGCATGGTGTCCTCATCATGCTCAACAACAATCAGGGTATTGCCCAAATCACGCATCTTTTTCAGGCTGGCAATGAGACGGTCATTGTCTCGCTGGTGCAGACCAATCGACGGCTCGTCCAGAATATAGAGGACACCTGACAGGTTGGATCCAATTTGGGTCGCCAAACGAATCCGCTGGCTTTCACCACCAGAAAGCGTCCCCGCTGCTCGTGAAAGCGTTAGGTAATTTAGACCAACGTTATTTAGGAAGGACAGACGATCCTTGATTTCCTTGACAATCGGTGTCGCAATAGTTGCTTCATTTTCAGACAAGGTCAGATTTTCAATCACTTCCAGATGATCCGCTACGGACAAGTCAGATAACTGCCCGATATGAAGTCCCTGCTCACCACCAACTTTAACAGAAAGGGCTTGGTCATTGAGGCGATAGCCGTGGCAGGTTCCACAGGTCAGCTCATTCATGTAAGTCTTCATAACCGTCCGCGTATAGTCACTGTTGGTTTCACGGTAGCGACGGTTAATGTTGGTAATCAAGCCCTCGAATGGAATGTCAATATCACGCACCCCACCGAACTCATTTTCATAATGGAAATGGAATTCTTTCCCGTCAGAACCGTTGAAAATCAGGTTCTTCTCCTCTTCCGTCAATTCCTCAAAAGGCTTGTCCATATCCACGCCAAAGTGGTTCATAGCTTGCTCCAACATCTGAGGATAGTAGTTAGAAGAAATGGGATTCCACGGAGCCAGGGCACCCTCACGCAAGGTCTTGCTGGCATCTGGGACAATCAAATCCGTATCCACTTCCAGCTTCATGCCCAAACCGTCACAGTCGCTACAAGACCCAAAAGGAGCATTGAAGGAGAAGAGACGAGGCTCCAACTCAGGCACCGTAAAGCCACAAACTGGACAGGCATAGTACTCAGAGAAAAGCAGTTCCTTCTCATCCATGGTATCAATGATGACATAGCCGTCCGCAATCCGCAGGGCCGCTTCGATTGAATCGAAAAGTCGCGAGCGAATACCTTCTTTTATCACAATTCGATCGACAACGACTTCAATATTATGAGCCTTACTCTTGGACAATTCTGGTACTTCCGACACATCATAGACATCACCATTGACCCGTACCCGAACATAGCCGTCCTTCTGGATTTTCTCAAAAATAGTCTTGTGCTGACCCTTTTTCTTCCGCACAATCGGTGCTAGAATCTGCAAGCGTTGACGCTCTGGCAACTCCAAAACCTCATCTACGATTTGCTCCACCGAGGAAGCTGCGATGGCTCCATGGCCATTAATACAGTATGGTGTCCCCACTCTTGCATAAAGCAGACGAAGATAGTCATTGATTTCCGTTGCCGTACCAACTGTCGAACGCGGATTACGCGAGGTTGTTTTTTGGTCAATGGAAATAGCAGGGCTGAGCCCCTCTATGGAATCCACATCCGGTTTGTCCATGTTGCCCAAGAACTGACGAGCATAGGCAGACAAAGACTCCACATAGCGACGTTGGCCTTCGGCATACAGAGTATCAAAAGCCAAACTCGACTTACCAGACCCAGACAAACCAGTCACCACCACCAACTTCTCACGCGGAATGGTCACATCAATATTTTTCAAATTATGGGCACGCGCCCCATGAATCACAATATTTTCTTGCATAATTTAAGATACAGAGCCCGTAAAACGCACGGTGAAAATAGGCGGTAAGTCCGAAATCTGTGATTTCGAAGACGCATCCCCGTCAAGACAACTAGTGCTTGCACAGGTTGAAAACCGAAGAAAGCACAGATGTCTACGACGCAGAAGCCAGTTTCCATGCTGAAACATGAAGAAACTAACACTTTTTAACACCGCATTTAGCCCATGTTCAATTCCTTTCTAGATATAAGTGCGTTCACAAGATAACTGGTGACGGTCGATTAACTCCGCGTCACCAGACGAAACTGCCTATGGGCAATTTCTATATCTTGTATTAGCTCGATTTTCAAAAAATATCGTTTTGAAAATCTCACGTT
>ALKQ01000055.1 GCA_000440235.1 Streptococcus suis 10581
CCGTATAAAACTCGACGCTTTTAGCACGCATTCAATTCCTTTCTTAAGATACAGAGGGCGTTGTAACAGTCTGGGAGACTGTTACAATCGGGAAATAGGGAAAACGCAGTTTTCCTCATTACACCAACATCATTAGCCCGTGTTCAATTCCTTTCTAAGATACAGAGCCCGTAAAACGCACGGTGAAAATAGGCGGTAAGTCCGAAATCTGTGATTTCGAAGACGCACCCCCGTCAAGACAACTAATGCTTTCACAGGTCGAAAACCGAAGAAAGCACAGATGTCTACGACGCAGAAGCCAGTTCCACACGCTTAAACATGAAGAAACCAGCAATTTTTCACACAGCGTTTAGGGTGTGTTCAATTCCTTTCTAGATATAAGTGCGTTCACAAGATAACTGGTGACGGTCAACTAGCTCCGCGTCACCAGACGAAACCGCCTATGGGCAATTTCTATATCTTGTATTAGCTCGATTTTCAAAAAATATCGTTTTGAAAATCTCACGTTAAGAAAAACCTATAAAACTCGACGCTTTTAGCACACATTCAATTCCTTTCTTAAGAGGCTATAAGCTATGGTATACGGAACAAGGAAAAGTCCGTACAACTTATTCGCTTAAATGTCTACATATTATATCACATTTCTATATAAAACCTTTCCGAAACTGCACATTTTTTGGTATAATAGAGGTTGCGTTAACGCAACAAAGATAAAAGGAGGGCAAAGATATGAAACAAATTTTTCTATCAACCATGACTGATTTAGAAGAAATTCAAACCTTTGAACCAGGGGCTTGGATTAATTTGGTCAACCCCTCCCAGAGCGAGTCTATGGAAGTGGCTGAGCACTATAAAATTGACATCGCTGACCTGCGAGCACCACTCGATGCAGAAGAATCCTCTCGTATCACCGTCGAAGATGACTATACGCTCATCCTGGTCGACGTCCCAATTCTTGAAGAACGAAACAACAAGACATATTATATTACTATTCCTTTGGGAATTATTCTAACAGATGATGCGATTATCACGACTTGTTTGGAACAATTGCCACTGTTTGAGCAGTTTATCCATCGTCGTCTACGGAATTTCTTCACTTTCATGAAGTCTCGTTTCGTTTTCCAAATTCTCTACCGAAATGCTCAACTCTACTTGTCAGCCCTACGAACCATTGACAGAAAGAGTGAAGAAATCGAGAAACAACTTCACGAAGCAACCCGAAACGAAGAATTGATTGTCCTCATGGAATTGGAAAAAACCATCGTCTACTTCAAGGCTTCCCTCAAAACCAACGAACGCTTGGTTAAGAAATTAGCTTCTTCTTCACGTTTACTTCGAAAATACGAAGAGGACGAAGATTTGCTGGAAGATACCTTGGTCGAGACCCAACAGGCCATTGAGATGGCAGACATCTATGGTTCCATCCTGAACTCTATGACCCATGCCTTTGCTTCTATCATTTCCAACAACCAGAATACCATCATGAAAACCTTGGCTTTGGTAACAATCGTTCTATCTATTCCAACCATGGTCTTCTCTGCATACGGAATGAACTTTAAAGATAATATCATTCCATTTAATGACGTTCCATATGCATTTTGGTGGATTATTCTTTTCGCCTTTGCAATCAGCTTATCACTCACCTTCTACTTTATTCGTAAGAGATGGTTTTAACCTAAGGAGATTAACATGTCATTTACAGAAATCAACGGATTAACAAAAAAGAACCAAGAATTTATCCATATTGCGACCAACCAACTGATTAAAGATGGAAAGTCTGATAGCGAAATCAAAGAACTCTTGGAAGAAATTTTACCAACTATCATTGAAAAGCAAAAAACTGGTGTGACTGCCCGCAATCTCTATGGAGCACCAAGTGAGTGGGCTGCTAGTAAGACAATTTCTGAACAGGAAAAGAAAGACCAAGTGGAATACAATGAAAATCCATGGTTGATGTGGCTAGATTCTAGTCTTTTCATGCTTGCAATTATTGCTGGTATCAATGGTTTGATGAATCTTTTTGGTCAAGGTGCACAGTATGGGCTATTAACCTTATTTGTCATCGGTTTCGGTGTTGGTGCAGGGATGTACTTGATGTACCATTTCGTTTACAGAGAACAAATCAAGACGGGGCAACGTCCTAAATTGCTGAAAGCTATCGCTTTTCTCGGACTTGCTACGCTGGCTTGGTCAGTCGTTTTCATTCTGGCAGCACTGATTCCGGCCGCATTTAACCCAGTTCTACCTCCGCTTGTTACTATTCTTATCGGAGCTGCTGCTTTCGGTGCACGCTACCTCTTGAAAAAGAAATATAACATTCGCAATGCCATGTCCCCAGTTCAATAATAAAACAAAGCGATTGGAATATTCCAGTCGCTTTTGTTTATCTATATAGTTCAGCTATCAAATCGCCCGAGAACTTTATCCGCTGTCACTTGTCTATGTAATCTGCTGAAACAGTCTATCCCCAGACTGTGACTCGCTTTCTAACTTCTTGGCTCGGGTTGAAACAGTCCATTCAAGGACTTAATTCGCTTTCTTATTTTCGAGTTCATGAAAAAATGGTCCACTGGACCATTACTCGCTTTCTTATTTTCATGCTCGTGAAAAAACAGTCCATACTGTTATTGCGCTTTTCGCATTTCTAGAGCGCAAGAAAAAATGACCCGTTGGGGTCATTTTTTTAATCTTCGTTTACGAATGGTAAAAGAGCCATAACGCGAGCACGTTTGATAGCTGTTGTTACTTTACGTTGGTTTTTAGCTGAAGTTCCAGTTACACGGCGTGGAAGGATTTTTCCACGTTCAGAAATGAAACGGCTAAGAAGCTCAGTATCTTTGTAATCAACATATTCAATTTTGTTAGCTGCGATATAGTCAACTTTTTTACGGCGTTTGAAACCGCCACGACGTTGTTGAGCCATGTGTGTTCTCCTTTATATTATTAATTTTTGACCTAGAATGGTAGGTCATCGTCTGATATGTCCATTGGATTGCTTGCTCCAAATGGACTTTCTTCTCGAGCGAAGTTTGGTGTAGATTGTGCAGGCGCTTGATAAGGCGAGTTATAGTCATTTCCTCCAGCAAACGAGTTGCCAGCTGAATAGCCTCCACCTTGACCTTCACGGGCAGTACGGCTTTCCAAGAGTTGGAAACTTTCTGCAACTACCTCAGTAACGTAGACACGTTGCCCTTGCTGATTGTCATAGCTACGAGTCTGGATACGACCAGTAACACCAATCAGAGCACCTTTCTTAGCCCAATTCGCCAAATTCTCAGCTTGTTGACGCCAAATGACTACGTTGATAAAGTCCGCTTCACGCTCACCGTTTTGATTTTTAAAATTGCGGTTAACCGCCAAAGTAAAAGTCGCAACAGCTTGATTAGACGGAGTATAACGAAGTTCTGCATCACGGGTCATACGACCAACCAATACTACATTATTTATCATAATCTACCTTCTTACGCGTCAAGTTTGACAATCATGTGACGAAGAATGTCGCCGTTGATTTTTGACAAACGGTCAAACTCTTTAAGAGCTTCATCGTTGTTAGCTTCAACGTTAACGATGTGGTACAAACCTTCGCGGAAATCTTTGATTTCGTATGCAAGGCGACGTTTTACCCATGCTTTTGATTCAACGATAGTTGCACCGTTGTCAGTCAAGATAGAGTCAAAGCGTGCTACCAAAGCGTTTTTAGCTTCTTCTTCAATGTTTGGACGAATAATATAAAGAATTTCGTATTTAGCCATTGATATGTTCCTCCTTTTGGTCTAATGACTCATGGTCTAGCCACGAGTAAGTGAGGGATACTCACAGAAAATAATTATACCATAATATAGAAAATGTGCAAGTGAAAACAGTTTTCCGAAAACATTTTCACAAAAAATAAAGACTGCCCAAACAAAGGGCAGCCCTATGGATTAAGCTACAATAGCCTTGGCTACTTCTTCTGTCGTCATGCGGGAGAAGTAGTGCGTAGTGTTAATTTCTTGCAGTTTGGCAAGGACATCTGCGTATTCATAGCGGGTTCCGACTAGCAGATTTTCGATGTCAGTCACATCGCCGATACCGAAGAAATCACCGTAAATCTTGATGGACTCGATAACCGATTTCTCAGCCTTGATGTAGGTTGTGATTTTTCCAGCTTGGTAACGCACGCTACGCTCCACAGTGTATTCTGGTGTTTGACCGTAGGTCCAATCCCATGTCGCAAACTGGCTATCACGGATTTCTTGGATACGGGCCAAGTCACCTTCTGACAAAACATACTCGTCCATGTCTGGGTATTCTTGCTTCATCTGGTTGAGAATGGCATCCTTGAACTCCAGAACGGTCATCTTCTCTGGCAATTCGTTGTTGATATTGGTCACGCGGGCACGAACTGACTTGACGCCTTTGGACTCGATCTTGTCCTTGCTGACCTTGAGAGCACTTGCGAGGACTGACATATCCACATCAAAGAGCAGGCAACCGTGGTGCATCATGCGACCTTTGGCATAGGCTTGGGCGTTACCACAGATTTTCTTGCCATCAATTTCCAGGTCATTACGGCCGGTAAAATTGGCCTCTACACCCAGTGTTGCAAGGGTATCAATCACTGGTTTAGAGAAGGTCTTGAAGTCAAAAGCTCCTTCATCCGCCTTGTTTGAAATAATAGTGTAGTTGAGGTTGTTGAGGTCATGATAGACAGCGCCACCACCTGACAGACGGCGAACCACATGGATGCCCTTTTCGTCTGTGAATTCCTTGTTGATTTCTTCAATAGCATTCTGATGCTTACCGATAATGATGGCAGGCTCATTGATCCAAAGGATAAAAATCTCGTCGATATCTGTTAATTCCTTGAAAGCATAGGCTTCGAGGGCAATGTTATAAGCTGGGTCATTGCTGTTGTTTACGATGTATTTCATGCAAAACTCCTTTATTGTTAACTAATTTTTATTATAGTGGAAACAATAACAAAAGACAAGCCACAAGACTTGTCTTTCTACTTTATTCCACATCCGCTCCGTTAGTAGCGATGACTTTTTTATACCAGTCAAATGATTTTTTCTTAGAACGTTTAAGGCTACCATTTCCTTCATTATCGCGGTCAACGTAGATGAAGCCGTAGCGTTTTTTCATTTCGCCCGTTCCAGCAGACACTAGGTCAATACAGCCCCAAGTGGTGTAACCTAGAAGTTCAACACCGTCTTCGACAATGGCATCACGCATAGCTAGGACATGTTGGCGGAGATAGTCAATACGGTAGTCGTCTTCCACATAGCCGTTTTCATCTGGCGTGTCGACTGCTCCCAGACCATTTTCAACCACAAAGAGTGGTTTTTGATAGCGATCCCATATGGAATTGATGGTAATGCGGAAACCGAGCGGGTCAATCTGCCAGCCCCATTCCGATGCGTCTAGGTAAGGATTTTTAATGGAAGCAAAGATATTGCCTGCTGTTTTTTCCTTCTCTACAGGATCTCCAGAAGCCACACGGCTAGAGTAGTAAGAGAAGGAAATAAAGTCCACCGTATGCTCTTTCAGGAGTACTAGGTCTTGGTCGGTCATTTCAATCTCGATACCTGCACGCTCCCACTTCTTCTTGGCATAGTTTGGATAATAGCCACGTGCCTGAACATCGATAAAGAAATAGTTCTCACGGTCTTCTTGCAGAGCTTCCCATACATCACGTGGGTGGCAGGTGTGTGGGTAGTATTGACCTGCAGCCAACATACAACCGACCTTGTTTTCCGAATCGATTTCATGGGCCAATTTTGTAGCAATGGCAGAGGCAACAAGTTCGTGGTGGGCTGCCTGGTATTTGACCTGCTCCACATTTTCGCCTTCTTCAAAATACAGACCCGCCCCCATAAATGGTGCATGAAGAATCATGTTGATTTCGTTGAAGGTCAGCCAGTACTTGACCAATCCCTTGTAGCGTGTGAAGAGGGTACGGCAAAGGCGTTCGTAAAATTCAAGCATTTTACGATTTCGCCAGCCACCGTAGGCCTCAATCAAGTGCATAGGGCAGTCAAAGTGGGTAATGGTCACCAAGGGCTCAATACCATACTTGTGACATTCCTTGAACAAGTCCTCGTAAAATTGCAGCCCTTTTTCATTAGGCTCCAATTCGTCTCCCTTAGGGAAAATACGGGACCAGGCGATTGAAAGACGATAGGTCTTAAAGCCCATTTCACCAAAGAGAGCAATATCCTCCTTGAAATGGTGGTACATATCAATAGACTCTTTGGCTGGATAGAAATAGCCGTCCTCAAAGTCAAACATCTTCTTACGACCAGTGATAATGGCAGCTCGGTCTTCGCCAATCGGCACAACATCGACGTTGGCAAGACCACGTCCGTCTACATCGTAAGCTCCTTCACATTGGTTGGCTGCTGTGGCACCACCCCATAAAAATCCCTTTGGAAATACTTTTGTTACTGTCATTTTTTCTCCTTTTCCTGTCCTTCTTTTTGATAGAGAGTTTCTTTGTTAACGGGATCCACAATGCTTTGTAAATCGTAGTGACCGTCTTCATAAGTAAAAGTCAGTATGGCACAATTCCGCATCCGCACTCGCGGAAAATCTGTCAATACCTGTCTGAAAAATTGGGCAATGGCGGCTCCATGGCTAACTACTAAAACGGATTGATTGTCCGCTTCTTCCATAATGCCTCCAATGGTTTCTTCCATACGTTTTCGGACATCTCGATAGGATTCGCCTCCAAAGGTGACAAAATAATCACCGTAGCCAATGTCTCCCTGTAAGGGAGGATTGAGGTATTCCTGTTGACCCTCGAAAGCTCCGAAATCCTGTTCTTTCAACCCTTTTAAGCGGATATAGTCCGTCCTCCCTGTTACCAATTCTGCCGTGTCACAAGCCCGTTCTTGGGTGGAAGAATAAATCCTATCAAAAGAGATAGCCTGCTCTTGAAAATACCGACCAGCTGCCCGTGCTTGTCCCTTTCCTTCTTCTGTCAGAGGAGAATCGCAAGCACCTTGAATCCGTCCTTGGAGGTTGAACCGTGTCTGTCCATGACGCATCAAGTAAAGATAGTTCATACTAAACCTCCCTACTTAAAGTCATAAACCTTAAAATCATGTGCGGAATCAATCAGTTTTTCAAATCTTATTTGCTCATTTTCAACAGTCAGCTGGCAAATGGCACAGTTGGGCAGGAAGACGCCTGGTGGGAAGGTGACCTCCAAAACCTGCACCAATCCCCAAATGGCTGCACCATGACTGACCATGAGGATTGGATCAGCTGGATCGCTTTCCGCGACAGAGAGAATCGCCTCTTTGACACGACTTCCAACTGCTCGAATGTCCTCGCCTCCAAATGGAACCAACAGGTCTTCGAAAGAGCGAGCACCTGGACGGTGCTTGGGAAGCAATTCTTCCTCTCTGGCTTCGAAAATCCCGAAGTTCATCTCCTTGAGTCCCTTGAGCTGTTGGTAGGGAGCATCCGTAACTAATTTTAGTGTATCAGTAGCCCTCTCTTGCGTGGAAGAATAGGCACTGGTAAAGACGATTCCCTGCTCCTTAAAATACTGACCAACGGCTTGGGCCTGAGCGATACCACGTTCTGTCAAGGGAGAATCCGACCAACCCTGTACTCGTTTTTGCGTATTAAAGAGGGTTTCACCATGACGCATGAGATAAATCGTTTTTGTCATAAGACCTCCTATTTTTCTGTCAATACATTGGCTCCATTGCTGGCAATGACTTCTTTATACCAGTAGAATGATGCCTTCCGTGAACGGTCAAAACTGCCGTTGCCTTGATCGTCCGCATCCACATAGATAAAGCCGTAGCGTTTGGACATTTCGCTGGTTGAAGCAGAAACCAGATCAATACAACCCCAAGGGGTATAGCCCATGAGCTCCACACCATCTTCAATGGCTTCATACATTTGCTGGATGTGTTTTTCTAGGTAGGCAATACGGTAGCCGTCCTGGATACTGCCGTCTGCCTCCACCTTATCCAAGGCTCCCAGACCATTTTCCACGATGAAGAGGGGAACTTGGTAACGGTCATAAAGCTTGTTGAGGGTGATACGAAGTCCGACAGGGTCAATTTGCCAGCCCCAGTCCGACGCTTCCAGATAAGGATTGGCCTCTCCTAGTATCAAATTACCTGCCGTTGCCTTGTCCTTGTCTGGAAGAGCACGGGTGATGGATGTCATATAGTAAGAAAAACTCATGAAATCAACAGGATATTGTTTCAAAATCGCTTCGTCTCCCGGCTCGAACACGACCTGGATATTGTTTTCTTTGAAGAAGCGTTTCATATAACTTGGGTAGGCTCCACGAACCTGTACATCTGTATAGAAGAGATTTTCCTGGTCTTTTTTCAAGGCCGCCAAGACATCGTCTGGATTGCAGGTGGCTGCATAGTTCTCCATCCGTGCCAGCATACAGCCAACCTTGTTTTCTAGGTCAATCTCATGGGCAGCTTTTGTTGCCAAACTAGAAGCGATAAACTGATGGTGAACTGCTTGGTACATGGCTTCTAGGTCATTCTTTCCGTCTTCAAAGAGGAGACCGCCTGATAGATAACCAACCATTCCCAAAATATTAATCTCATTAAAAGTCAGCCAATACTTAACTTTACCCTGATAGCGTTTGAATACTGTCTCGGCAAAGCGAACAAAGAACTCTATGACCTTACGGTTTTTCCATCCGCCGTATTCCAGAGCAAGATGAAGAGGAAATTCATAGTGGGATAGGGTCACCAGTGGCTCGATACCATATTTATTCAGCTCATCGAAGACCGCATCATAAAAGGCCAGTCCTTCTTCATTTGGTTCTAACTCGTCTCCTTTTGGAAAAATACGAGACCAGGCAATCGACAAGCGGAAGGTCTTGAAGCCCATTTCTGCAAAGAGGGCGATGTCTTCCTTGTAGCGATGATAGAAATCAGAACCCCAACGTTTTGGGTAGAGCCCTTCTTGATCTGCCAAGGCAAATTCCACATCAGCCCGCGAAACAGGCTTACCAAAGTGGCTCATATCCTTCCGCTTATCTGGATCGACCGCTATATAGGTATCGGAAGTGGCTGGACCACGGCCTCCCAAATTCCAACCACCTTCATATTGGTTGGCCGCTGTCGCACCGCCCCAAAGAAATCCTTTTGGAAATTGTTTTGTCATAGCACAATTCTCCTTCTGACTTTATTAGCTATATAATAGCAAAAGAACTCCCTTCATTCCTACGTGATAATATGCCAAACTGAGACTATTCTATGCTATTTCCAATTATCACTATTCTTAAAACATTAGATAATATCCCAATTAAAACTTGGAACAAGGGAGAGGTTTTCTCTCGATTAGTATTAGCAAAAGTAGTAGAGATATTTTTAAGCCTCCATGTGTATTAATAGTCGCTTCATCAATTCAGCTATAAAAATTCTTCTTCTCTTGCCCTACCTCAGCTCCTCTGATTTAGAAAGAAGGAAGCAAATATGATACTATCTTATGTTTAGCTAACAATGTCTCCTGATATTCTCTTATAGAAAAACTCCTTGGACTTAGAAGAAGTCAAGGAGTTTCTCTAGTTTAAGCATTTGCCGCTTCTTCTTTTAGCAACTGTTTATCGTATGCACGAATGAATGGATAGTAAACAAGGAAGGCAACAACTGCACAAACAATTGAAACAACAATTGCACGCCAGTCAGCTGTACCAAGGAAGGCACCGATACCAACTGGAGTTGGCCATGGTACTTGAGCAACAACTGCATTGATAAGATTCAACTTCATAGAGAAGTAATACACTGTCATAGATGCAATTGGTGCAAGCATGAATGGGATTGCAAGTGCTGGATTATAGATGATTGGCAAACCAAAAATCAGTGGTTCATTGATGTTGAAAATCCCCGGAACGATTGCTGCTTTTCCAATCGCACTCAATTGTTCAGAACGAGCACGAGTAGCTAACCAAATACATAGTCCAAGTGTTGCACCAGAACCACCTGCAATGACGAACATGTTTGAAAACTCACCTGCAACAATCATTCGTTCACCAGCTGCATTAAGAGACATATTTGCAAGTGCAATTGGACTAACAAAAGCAAAGATGATATTTGCACCGTGAATACCTACTACCCAAAGTGCCTGAGTCAACAAGTAGATAATAACTAAACCAATCCAAGTATTTGTTAAATTTCCAACAAAGCTAAATGGAATTGCAATAACTTTAAATATATCAGTACCAAGCGCAACCAATACACCGTTCAAGAAAATTACAAAGAAGGCTACGACAAATGAAGGAATCAAAGCTGTAAATCCGCGTGATACACCCTCTGGTACTGAATCGGGCATTTTGATAACCCAATTATTTTTCACGCACATCCGATATAGCAGAACTGCCGCAACAGCCATGATGATTGCCGTAAATATACCCGTTGTACCAAAGCGTGTTACGCCACCACCCATTGCCCAACCATCAACAATTATTGCGCCTTCTTCAAGAGAGCTGACTGCCGACATCGCGCCTTCTTCAAAAATAATTTGAGGAACGGTCATGATGAAAGCAAAGAGGGATAAGAGCGCCCCATTAAGCGGAGTCAAATTAAGTTCTTCTTCCTCAGCGTAAATTTTTGTCAATTCATATCCAATAGCAAGTGCAAAATAAAGCGATAGCACCCCCATAGTAGCAGTATTGGCAACCATATAGAGTGGGGTAAATTTATCAAAAGATGCCGCAAAAATATCTGAAACGATTGGCCAGAATGAAAATGCCTGTGGTAAGATACTGAAAACCAAGAACATCGAACCAACAATCGTAAATGGTACGGCAGCCATACCTGCAGCTGTGATGGCACGTACAACTTTGTAAGATGCCAGTTTACCCATTGGTCCCATCAGATATTTATCTAATAGTCCAAAGAACCCTTTTTGTTCTTCCATGAGAAGACCTCCTAAAATTTTAAAGATATTTTCTTATTATTTGAAAACGTAGGTAGTATTTATCGGTATTTTGCTTTACCTGCTCCAACCTTTTTATATTGAGAACAACTAAAGCAAGACCTAACAACTGCAAGCCAATAACAAAGAGTTTAGCAGATGTATGGTTTGAAAAAGTTGGAAAGAGGGTTGAGATATGACCCAAAATCACTAAAACCACAATTAACCCTTGCAAGATTGCTTGTGCCCTTAATACAAATTCTGTCTTTGTCAATCGAGACTCCTCAGCACTATACAACTTAAATTGTTCTGCCGTCGCAATGGTTATTGCAATCAGCATAAGCGAGGGCAGGATTAGATACAAACTTGGTTGAAATAATTGAACCAGAAGCCAGTATAGATTTGCAAAAAAGAACACTGCTAAACTATAACGAAACAGCATATAGCGATTAAAGAGCTGACTTTTGCGTTTAGACTCTTGTTTTAATTGTTCTGGTGTTTTCTGTAGCTTTTTACTTGCCATTCCCTTACTCATCCCCTATCCTCTTTCTAACCAACTTTACGATACAAAGCTAACATTTCAAGCGCTACCTCACGTAAAGTCATTGTTGTCATCAAATGATCTTGCGCATGAACCATAATAATCTCTACCTTCACTTCAGTACCGCTTGCGTATTCCTGTAGGAGACCCGTTTGAGAATGGTGGGCTTCAAGCATGTCAGCATTGGCTGCTTCCAATAACTCTTCTGCCTTATCATAATCACCTTCTCTCATAGCAGCAAAAGCTTCGTGGATAACACTTCTTGCATTGCCACTACTGAGGATGATCCCAAATGCAGCCATTTGTAATTCTTCTGTATTCATATGTCACCTTCTATTCTCTTTGTAAAAAAACGTGTTTGAATGTTTCAAAATCAGGAGAGTTTATTATGTCTTTCTTGACTTCTGGTAAATCTACCAAATCTACCAATCGATTGGTAATGGTTGATAGACCTTCATTTGTATATATAGATGGACTCACTAAGAAAACCAATCTAATCTGCCCATAGTCTTCTTCCCAATATAGACCATTTTTTATAACCGCAACAGAAATCATGTGCTTTTCGCTAATGGGTTTTAGGGGGTGAGGAACAGCTATATCTTTATCAAATACCAATGTACTCAAGCTTTCACGCGCCTCAATTAATTTATAAAATTCCTGGTGATTTCCAAGACCTTCGCTCTCCAACTGTGAAATCATTTGCTTTAATAACATTTCTTTTTCAGCTGACTCAACAACTAAAAATCGTTGTTCTGAGAAGTACTGATCAAAGTATTTCTCCAAGTTACTCTCTCTTTCCACTACCTGTGGTTTTTGGAGACTAGGTCTCAAGGCCGCCAATCGTTGTTTAACTTCCTTAACTTCCTGATCCGTTAAAAAGACACTGACAGTTATAACAGGGACCTTAAACACCAAACCAGATAAGTCGATGGTTGACATTATCACATCTATCCCCTGCAACTTTTGATTATCTAAATCATAATAACCGATGACATCTGATATGGACACCTGTTGCCCAAGTTCATTTTTAATCCTATTTTTCAGCATCTGAGCACTACCGTATCCTGTTGCACAGATAACCAGAACATTTAGTTTGTATTTTTCTTTTTGCCGTTCCAAGGAAGCCATCAAGTGTAGAGCTACATAGGCAATTTCTGACTCGGACAAGCTATAAGAGTGAAAAACTGAAAGTTCAGCCATTAGTGATTGTGTCAAATCGAAGATATCATGATAAGTTGTTTTAATATCATCAAGTAGGGGGTTATCAATATGGAGATTGTGACGGAGTCGTTCTATGAGAACCTCCAGATGTGTTAGCAAACCTTCTATCAAGGAAAAATCATGTGAAAATTGATAACCATATTCATCATCATAACGCCCTAAAACTTCAAAAAGTGCTTGGCGCAACAAGAGGCGGTCCGATGACTTCTCTACCTCCAATTGTGTTTTTGAAATCAAGTGTAGAGCAATGTAGACCACTTCTTCCTCAGGAAACCTATTCTGAGGTTCCAGTCGATGGGATAATCGTCTAGCAATCTTTGTAGCTACTGCCAATTCTTCAGCATACTTTTCCTTATCGATGGTGACGGGAGAAATTGTAAAACCTTTTTGATAGCGTTGGATAGCTAAACCTAGATGAATAACTAAATTTTGGATAATATAATCAGATAGTTTCAACTGACTATCACGACACTCATCTAAGACTACAATTGTTAGCTCTTCAAAAGATAGAGGTAAGGCTAGACTTTTATCATTGGATAAAAAATGATGGATATTCTGATAAAAATGTTCACTAAAGAAATAGTCCATGATGAAGTGACGTTTTTGACGTTCTTCACCAACCACATAGACTCCCTTATAGGGCTTGCTCTCGATGCTCAAACCATAAGAAGCAAGATGCTCCCTAATGTGCTTGAAATCATGAGACAAGGTTGATCTACTGACAAACAGCTGGTCCGCCAAATCATCAAATAAGATACATTCTTCTTCAAATATCAATTTATTCAGGATTTGTTTATAGCGATTTTCTGCATCACTATAATCCACCCCAAATACTAGTTGGTTTTCAGATAAGAAACGATGGTATTTTTCCTCATCGCTAATTCGAAGCTGATAGCCATAACCTTGTTTGGATAAAATCGCAAAACCTGTTTCTTCCTCGGATATTTCGGAAATCAATTTTTTGATATAGGTTCGGATGGTACGATCCGTATAAGAAAGATGCTCTGCCAATACTTTACTGGTTGAAAAACCATTCTGGTGCTGATAAAGATACTGTAATATCATTTTTTCCTTAGTATTTAGCATAACTAGCCTCTTTTCAAATCAATATACCATCTATGATAGCAAAGAACTAGATATTATCCAAGACCAATTTAGCCATTTTTTCAATTCCCATCGGAATTGGAATATAGGCTTGAGGTGGAATTTGGACAACTGGCTTCCCTACCTTCTTACCTGCTTCTTCAAATTGCTTAAAATGCATTTTTGTCTGCGGGCTAATCAAGTACAAGTCATACTCTGCCGCATTTATTTTTTTACCACCTTCTGGAACACCGACAGCATTCATTTCTACTGTATGACCTTGTTCTTCCAAAAGAGTTTGTGTTTTTTTTGCAATAAGTGAAGAAGACATGCCTCCTGCACAGATAATCAAAGCTTTTGCCATAGGATTTTCCTCCATCTGTTTTATTATTTACTTATGTTATGATTTTATTTTACATGAACACGCTTACATCTTCCATAGGAAGTATTTCCTTACCACTACGGAAATTTCGCTACTCATATAAGCCTTTTTTCCGCTACTCTCCAGAAACAAAAAAATAGCAACTCCGAAGAGTTGCGACTATGATGCATAAAAGAAAAGACGAGGAGGATAGTAAACTACAACCTCAGAAGATTTGAGCTGAAACTCATCCATAATCAAATCTTTCAGTTTAGCATCACTAACTTTTGAACTAATTTGATAGGTATCCCCTTTAGTGCGTTGGATTTTGGCGACCCGATTAAAGACACTACTATTTGCTAAGTCTGGCGGATTTACCCCCTTAAATCTTACAAAGTATAGCGTAGTGTCATCCGTCTGACCAGCTGAAGTCGCTCTGATTTTCCACATATTAATCAATAAATAAACCAGAACAGCCATAACAACTACAATAACAATTATTCCAACTATAGATTCCATAATAAACCTCTTTTTCAAGATACGATACACTTACAAACAACTAGAAAAAACACTTATCTTGGTGGTTTAAAAAGGTTAAACCTTAAAAAAAGTGGAACAAATAACATAGCAATCACACTTTCAATATTTATTTGTCATCATTATATTCCTTTTGCAAAAAAAGTCAAGCGTTTTTAATGTTTTTCACTGTTGCTAAAAATTCTTTTATCGATGGAATAGTGCATTATTTGTAAACTAATTTATAGACCAAAATAATACCTGCTAATGTTACAGATAGGCTATTAGCAATAATGAGGGCCGTATCTCCTTGAATAATACCATGGAACAACCATAAGGACATCCCTGTCACAGACATCATATACATTCCTAACGAAATCGACTCTGTATCCTTTGTCTTAACTACCTTGATAACCTGAGGTACAAATCCAAAGGTAGTTAAGCAAGCTGCGATAAAACCAACCATACAATTTTCTCCTTTAACATACCAATACTAAAAAACATAAATGAAGACCCCTGTAGCCATTACGCTACAGAGGTCTTCTCATTAAACTTCCTCACCATTTGTTGCGATGACATTTTTATACCATGCGAATGAGCGTTTAGGAGAACGGGCATAGCTTCCATTGCCTTCATCATCTTTATCAACATAGATAAAGCCATAGCGTTTGCGCATTTCACCTGTCCCTGCTGACACCAGGTCAATACAGCCCCAAGGCGTATACCCCATCAGATCAACCCCGTCCTCATCGACAGCTTTAATAAATTCCTTGATATGAGCTCCAAGATAGTCAATGCGGTAATCATCATGTACCATGCCATCTTCTTCAACTTGGTCAATTGCACCAAAACCGTTCTCTACGATAAAGAGTGGCAAATGATACATATCTGTAAACCAGTTTAGTGCATAACGCAAGCCCTCTGGGTCAATTTGCCATTCCCAATCAGAAGCCTTGACATAGGTATTTTTTACCAAGTCCTCTGTCTCAAGGTAGTCATAGTGAGGATTATTCTCGCGGTGAGAATCAATAGCAAAACTCATATAGTATGAGAAACCGATGTAATCAACTGTTCCTTCTAGCAAATCTTCGCGATCTTCCTCTGTGAAATCAACGCTAATACCTTTTCTTTCCCAGTAGCGCAAGATATGCTCGGGGTAGAAACCATGCACATGAACATCTGCAAAGTAATACCGTTTTTGCATGGCCTTTTGTGCCATCAAAATATCAGATGGTTTGCAAGTCGCAGGATAAATCGGACACATAGCAATCATACAGCCAATCTGGAAATCAGGGTTAATCTCATGCCCAATCTTAACGGCACGTGCAGAAGCCACCAATTCATAATGAGCCGCTTGATACATAACTGCTTCACGGTTTTCACCCTCTTGATAAACAATACCTGAGTTGGTAAAAGGTGCAAAATCTTCCTGATAATTTGCTTGGTTATTAATCTCGTTAAATGTCATCCAGTATTTGACCTTGTCTTTGTAACGACGGAAGCAAGTCTCTGCAAAACGAACAAAGAACTCAATGGTTTTACGATTTCTAAAACCACCATACTCGGTTACCAGATGATAAGGTAACTCAAAGTGTGATAGGGTGACGACAGGTTCAATCCCATATTTTAAACACTCATCAAATAAGTCATCATAAAACTGCAAGCCAGCTTCATTTGGTTCCAGTTCGTCTCCCTTTGGAAAAATACGTGTCCATGCAATTGAAGTACGGAAACACTTGAAGCCCATCTCAGCAAAGAGTGCAATATCTTCTTTATAGCGGTGATAGAAATCAATCGCTTCATGATTCGGATAATATTTTCCTTCTAATACGCCAGCTGTAATTTCTCTAGGTACCCCGTGTCTCCCAGCAGTCATCACATCTGCTACAGAAATCCCTTTTCCACCTTCTTGCCAGCCACCTTCAAGTTGGTGAGCTGCTACTGCTCCACCCCATAAAAAATTTTTAGGTAATTTAGACATAATTGCCTCCTGTATATTTTATAGTTATTAGTTTAGCAAACGGTTACAAAAATAACCACTGCAGTTTTTTCCGTAACAGTAAGGAAATAGCTGATGAACAACTCGCGCCTGCCTCCATTGAAAAAATTAGTCTGGTGGCATTATTAGTCGCCTGTACACTGTTAATTCAACTGGTAGACTGCTACAACTAGTACTCTATCAATTTATCCTCTGCTCTCTCCAAAGAAAAACGGCACTTCGCCGTCTCAGATTGAAGAAAAAGTCCATTTTGGACAATTTTTTTCAATCTTTTTTCTTTATGGTGAAAATAAAAAACTCTCAGAAACACTGAAATATCAACGTTTCTAAGAGTTTAGTGAATTGCTATCTTTCGCAAACTTTTTCAATTTTTTATATTTTTAGGAGTTTGTCTACGTTCTGAAACAGCACTTCGCCTTCTTCCTTATTCTACATCCTCACCATTGCTGGCAATGACTTTCTTGTACCAATAGAATGAATCTTTTGGTGTTCTAGCAAGTGTCCCATTTCCAGCATCATCCATATCAACGTAGATAAAGCCGTAGCGTTTCCGCATTTCACCTGTTCCTGCTGATACTAGGTCAATACAGCCCCAAGTCGTATAGCCAATCAAATCAACTCCATTGGCAATGGCATCTGCCATGGCATTGACATGGGCACGATGGTAGTCAATACGGTAATCATCGTGAATAGAGCCGTCTTCTTCAACTGTATCAAAGGCTCCTAAACCATTTTCTACAACCATGAGTGGAATTTCATAGCGATCATACATTTTTTCAAGGTAGTATTGGAGTCCAGATGGATCGTGTGCCCAACCCCAGTCTGAGTAAGTCAAGTAAGGGTTTTTAGCTCCTGCTGAGAAATTGCCTGAAACCGTGTCTTCAGATGTGTGGGTAGTCACAACGGTAGACATATAGTATGAGAAGGTGTACATATCGACTTTCCCTTTGGCCAGAACTTCCAAGTCATCCTCAGCCATCTCAACCACCACATTATGCTCTGCCCAAAGGCGTTTAGCGTAGGTACCATATTTTCCTTTTGCCTGTACATCACCACAATAGTAGATGTTTTGCTCCCAAGCGTGTTGGTTGGCAAGGATATCTGCTGGGTCACAGGTGCCAGGGTAGAAGGTAATACCACAAATCATGTTCCCAATCTTGTATTCTGGGTCAATCTCATGCCCAATTTGAACAGCCTTGGCTGAGGCAACAAATTGATGGTGAAGGCTTTGGTAGGCATCTTGATAATCCTGGTCAGTCATCTCATCACCAAAGAGATCCAAGAACATGATACCGCCGTTGATTTCATTGAAGGTCAACCAGTATTTAACGAGACCCTTGTATTCCTTGAAAATGGTTTCTGCATATTTGACATAAAAATCAACGAGCTTACGATTTTTCCAACCACCATAGCGTTGCTCCAAGCTCAAAGGTGTATCGAAGTGCCAAATGGAAACCAATGGCTCAATGCCATATTTGCGGCATTCTTCAAAGACAGAACGATAGAAATCAAGACCTGCTTGGTTTGGCTCTGCATCATCACCATTTGGGAAAATCCGTGCCCATGAAATCGACAAGCGGAAAACGGAGTAACCCATTTCTGCGAAGAGCTTGATATCTTCTTTATAGCGGTGGTAGAAGTCCACAGCCTTGTGGTTTGGATAATAGTGGTCTTCTAGGACGGCATAGGTCGCCCCTTCTGGCAGATGACCTCCCAAATGTCCCATGGAAGCATATTTACCTGGCTTGCCGTCCTTATCAATGTAGGTTGTATAGCGGGGGCTGTTGACAGATCCTCCTGTTGTAACGTCTGTCTGGACTAAACCGCGTCCGTCCACATTATAGGCACCTTCTGCCTGGTTGGCTGCGATAGCTCCTCCCCAGAGGAAATTTTTTGGAAAACGTGACATGTTTCTTCTCCCTTATCTTTTTTCTAACAAATATAGTATAAACAGATTTGAAACCCTTTTCTTCTCAAATAATATGCTATAATGATACTATCCTACGAAAAGGAGGACGGTATGCAACCGCCATTAACGGATAAACAGTTTAAGTACGCCATTGATTACGATAGTCGTTTGTTGCCCTACAAGTATTACCATACCTGTGTCATGGATGGTATTCCTGACATTCTCTTTCATTGGCACAATGAATTTGAAATCAACTATGTTTACGGAGGGACAGCCCGTTACCATATCGACTATGATTATTTCAATAGTCAGGCTGGTGATATTATTCTCATGCGGCCCAATGCACTGCATTCCATCCATCCGATTGAACAACGGGGACATGAAACGGATACTCTTCTCTTTCACTTGGATATGCTGGGGGCATCTCACTTGGATCAGACCAGTATGCTCTACCTGCAACCCTTACAGACAGATGTTTTCAAGTGTATTCCACGCATCCAGCCCCAAGACCCTGGATACGCAGAGATTAGACAGTGCCTGCTCACCATTTTTGAGTTGGTCAGACACCAGCCACCGTACTTTGAACTGCCTCTCAAGAGCCGACTCTTTGACTTCTTCTACCTGCTCTACCGCTACCGCTACATTGTCCGGAAAAATACCGATGATATGTATCGGAAAAATGAAAAACTGCGGTTGTTGATAGAATACATCCAACAGCATTATGCAGAAAACCTCACCATCGAGCAACTAGCAGGGCAAATGGGCTATACAAAAACCCATTTTATGACAATCTTCAAGCAACAAACAGGAACTTCCTGTATGGAATTTATCATCCAAGTCCGACTGCGGGCAGCTACCGAGCTCCTGACAAACACTCTCAAGCCTGTGCTTGAAATTGCGACCGAAGTTGGCTTTAATAATTTATCCAATTTCAACCGCCAGTTCAAGCAATACTACCATACCACCCCTAGCAGCTACCGCAAACAATTGCGGAAGAATAGGACCTATACCAATTTCAACAAATAAAAGGAGACAACTATGATTACCATGCACCTCTACTACACTGGACCAGCTGACAATGCACGTGCCTTCGCTCAGGAAATGGAAGCTAGTGGCATTGCCGACCGCATTCGAAAACAAGCTGGGAATACACGTTATCAATACTTTGCACCGCTCGATGATCCCCATTCCATCCTCTTGGTTGATAGCTGGACAGACCAAGCTGCTCTGGACATCCACCATGCTTCCCCAATGATGCAGGAAATTCTAGACCTGCGAAGCAAGTACCAGCTAACTGTCACCGCTGAACGCTATCAGAGTGATGAGGCGGACATTCCTGAGCGAGATAAGGATTTTCTTCAACGCTAAACAGGATTCAAAAAAGTGATTGGCACTGCCAACCACTTTATTTTTTATGTCACCGTTGTCAATACCTTGTATTACTTCTTACTTTTATATTTTTTCAATACATCAAAAAATAAACTATTCATTAACCTTCAAACCATCCAATGGTTGACTAAACCAACGACCGTTCAAGACATTGTCAATTAAAACTTGTTTTTTATCTGCAGATAAAGTACTATCTGCTCGAAGGTTCGCGACAATATCCTCAGCAGTTTGTGAATCTTCACCCAATTCAATCTCAGCTTTTTCTAAACTAGCATCAAATTTCATTACCTGACTGCCGTCAGCTGTCCACTCTTCCCATTGTGGTAATTTTTCTCCTTCAGGGTTACTACTTGTGATAAATCCTTTCAAATATGCTTTAAACTGTTGACTTAATTGCTTGCTACCGTCGGTTTCAAAATCCTCACCAATAAATGCTGCGTAATTGGATGGTTGTTGAAGCAAGGGCTCAAACACTCCATGAAAGGCACCTAACAACTGAGCTGTTTTTGGAGCAGTTTCCGCATTATCACCGTAAGAAATTTCTCCTATATAGATTGGGGATTTATAGAAGTCTTGCATTTTCCGGGCACTATCCACAGTATTGGACAGTCGGTAGAGGGCACTACCATATGTCTCAGCAAATACAAATTCTTTCAATTTGTCAGCATCTGAAAATAGACTGCCATCTGTCACAGAATTTGCAAAATAGGGATCGAAAGCTGTGAATAAAGAAAATTCACTAGTTCCTGTTATTAAAAGAAGAGGCACATCATTATAATTTGAAGTATCAAATCCTTCCTTCGGAATGACTACCCCATCTTTATACAGGTGCGGAAAGACAGACATACGAATACCAGCATTTCCCATCAACGAAGCCAAACGCTCCGCAGGAAGTCCATAAAGATAATCAGCTACTTGACGATCGTTAGATAACAACCATTCTTTTGCTTCAAGTTCTGTGGACTTGATTCCATCTTCAACAACTAATGGTGCTATCGCCGTTGCAAAAATATCTTGACTATCCGTTTCATCTGCTAGAGTCATTCCTCCACTAAATGATATTGCTTTATCATATTTATCTTTAAATAGTGGAGAAATTAATGTTGCCATTACATCACGACCACCAGCTGAAAAGCCTGCTAGGGTCACATTATCCTTATCACCACCAAAAACCTCGATGTTTTCTTCCACCCAATCCAAAGCTGCCGCAATGTCTAAAAGAGTATAATTCCCAGAATTTTCTTCATCGGTGCCTGTCTTAAGTGCTTCCAACGGATTGAAACCAAGAGCGCCCAAGCGATAATTGATTGAAACATAAACGGCATTGATGTCATTTACAAAGCCATTTCCTTTGATTTCTTGTGCATGACCTGTTTGATTATTTCCTCCATGCAGAAAAACAATCACTGGTAGATTAGCCTCCGTATTATCAGGTCTAACAACATCAAGATTTAGCGCTCCTTCTGAACCAACTACTTCCCCTTTTGAGATTTGTATAAAAGGAGATCCGATTTCAGTTGCATCAAAACTACCTTCCCATTTTTCGACAGGCTGTGGCGCCTTCCAACGTAGCTCACCTACTGGTTCCGCTGCATAGGGAATTCCTAACCATTCAATTGTAGCAGTCGTACTATCCTTTTTCCCCTTTACCTCACCACTACTGATTGTTTTCGTGATGTCATTCTTAAATGGTGTAGTTGTTGCTCCCTTACTTTGTCCACAAGCAACAAATAGACTTAAACCCAGTAAACTCAGTAAAAAATAAGCAATCTTTTTCATTTACATACCTCCAGATGTTAATATATCTAGACTTTCTTCAAAATAAAATCTAAATAAATACTAATATATTCGCAAAATCCGTGGAAAGTACGTTCTGATTAGCATCTATTTAGATTTGTTACGATAATCTATACAAGTAGTCTTTTTCCTGTTTTGTATAGAAATATTTCATTGTTTCTAAACGAAAATGTAATTATTTGACAGTTGTCAACAGGTAATCACCACTGTTGATTTGGCTTTCTTGGGTTACCAAGATGTCCTCATAGTCAGCTGTATTGGTCACGATAATTGGAGTGATGACCGGTAGGTCAGCTGCTTTGATTTGGTGGAGATCAAATTCCAGTAATTTTTGTCCTGCTTCAACTTGGTCTCCTACTTGGACGAAGGATTCAAAGCCTTTACCAGCTAGAGAGACTGTGTCCATACCAATATGGATGAGAAGCTCTGCCCCATTTTCCGTCCGAAGACCAATGGCGTGCTTGGTTGGGAAAACAAGGGTCACTTCAGCTTTAGCTGGTGAAACAAGAATACCATCTAGGGGATCGATAGCAATCCCTTTCCCCATAGCACCTGAAGCAAAGACTGCATCAGGAACATCTTCCAATTTGACAACCTTACCGATTAGTGGACTAGCAATGATCTCTTGCTTAATTTCTTTTAATTCTGGAACAGACTCCTTTGTTTCTTCAACGGACTTTTTTTCAGTTGGCTCTCCGTACAAGTAAGGAACTGGAAGGGCCATTTGGATAGCGAAGGATGCGACGATTGCAACTACTGTCAAAATAATCGCAGCAATCATACCTGACATATCACCGTTTGCTGGATTAACCAGAGATGGATACAAGAAGACACCCATACCACCTACAGAGTAACCTGTTACATTGAAGAACATAGTGGCAGCACCAATCACACCTGAAACAGCACATGAGATAAAGAACGGTGTTTTCATTGGAAGGGTCACACCGTAGATAGCTGGCTCAGTCACACCAAAAATAGATGAAACCAATGCAGGCATAGAAACTGTTTTAACCTTAGACTCCTTGGTCTTCAACATGATTGCCAAAAGAACCCCGGTCTGTGTAAAGTTTGGAAGTAAGGCTGGTACAAGAATTGAAGACATACCGTTTGATGCTACTTGCATAATTGCCAATGGGACAACTGCCCAGTGCATTCCAAACATAACCAAAACTTGCCAAGTCGCACCAAGAATCAAACCATAGAGCAATGGACTAAAGTTCATGATTGCAGTAAATGCATTTGACAAGACATCAGAGATGAAGTTTGCGACAGGACCAACCACTAAGAAGGTCAATGGAACAGCAAGCAAGATAGTCACAAATGGAACAACGAAGAGTTTGACAACGTCTGGTGTGACTTTACGGATGTTTTTCTCAATAATTGAAGCCACCCACGTTGCGAGAATAGCCGGGATAACCGTTGACAAGTAGCTACCTGCTGTTGGTAAAACAAATGGAATACCAAATACATTATCCAGTCCAGCCTCTTTCAATGCTGCAAGCGATCCTGGCAAGGTTGGGTAAATCAAGGCCATACCGATTGCTAGGGCTGTAAATTCATTCATCTTAAACTTGCGAGCAGATGTCAGAGCCACCAACAATGGTAAGTATTGGAAGAAACCGTCGCCCGCTGCATTTAAGATGGCATAAATAGCACTATTATCACTCGTCAATCCTCGCGAAGCCATAATGGCAACAATACCTTTAATGATACCAGCAGCAGCCAAAGGACCCAAAAAGGCTTGGAAGATACCTGATAACAAATCAATAAAGCGTTCAAAGAGATTTCCTTTTGGACCATCACCTTCATCAATATCCAGTGCCCCATCTCCTGCAATACCTGCAACTTTTTGCACAGCCGCATAGACATCCGGCACGTGGTTCCCAATAACCACCTGGTATTGTCCACCAGCTTGTACCACAGTAACGACACCGGCACGTGCTTTCAGGTAGTTTGTATCAGCCTTGCTTTCGTCCTTGAGACCAAAACGAAGACGAGTCACACAGTGCTTGAGACTGCTGATGTTTTCTTTACCTCCGACATGGGCTACAATATCTGTAGCTAAATCTGTATAATCCTTAGCCATTTTTCGGCTCCTTTCTTTTCTGGAAAAACAGAAAAACCTAAATAATTACCAAACAGCATCCATCAGTCTACACTGAAAAATACTATCTTGTAACTATTTAGGTTTTGCCTGCTGACCAGTAACAATCCTTTTGATAAATTTATCATAACACATTGTAAATCGTTTTGCAAGCGTTTTCTGGAGTTTTTTTTTGATTTTTTCGCTAAGCTAAATTCCCAAAGTAAGTTCTAGTCTGTCTTAAAAACTGGAAATTAGACTGAGACAAAGAAATAAG
>ALKQ01000056.1 GCA_000440235.1 Streptococcus suis 10581
TTGCTGCTGGAACACGTTTGTAAATCTTACCGTCTGCTGTTGTGATAGTATTTGGACGGAGGTCTGTTGTGTTGTACGGAGTACCTGTTGAGCTTTCTGGTGTATCTTCAACTGTGCTTTCCGTTTGTTTGCCGTCATCTGTTGTACCTGAGATAGGATTACCATCTTGGTCAACGTAATGAACAATAACGTTACCTTTCACTTCTTGGTAAACGTAAGTAACTTCTTTAGTCACACCTGCTTCAACTGTACCAGTTGGAGTATCATCTGAAGCCAAGTTGCTATCTGCTGCTACTGTACCTACTGGGTAGTCACCTGCTGGAACAAGAGCATATACTTTACCGTCTGCTGTTGTGAGGGTTGTTGGTTTTTCAGTACCTTCAGCTGTGTTGTAGTCTGAACCTGGTTTGCCGTCTGTAGTGTCCGCTACTGGAGCTTGCAATTCAACACCGTTAACGTCCACATACTTGATAACAACGTCACTAGCTTTTTGGTAGATGTATGTAACTTCAGTTGTACCTTCTACAACCTTACCTGTTTCAGGAGCCGAGCCTGCTTTTACTTCATCAGTTGGCAAGATATAGTATACATCACCAGTAACATCTTCAATGATTTTCTCTGGCTTATTATCTATAGTAGAATACTCCGAACCGGTATTGGCATCATTGGTATCTACAATCTGAGGTGCAATTACTTTACCCTCAGTATTCTCGTAATTGACAAGAACATCACCTTTTAATAGTTCATAGAAATAAGTGACCTCAGTTGTACCTTCAACAACCTTACCTGTTTCTGCACCCTCAATCGCTCTTGGTACACGTTTATATACTCGACCGTCTGTCGTTGGAATAGTCTCTTTTATCCGGTCTTTGGTGTCGTATGATTGACCAACAGGAGCATCAATCTCATCATTTACTGATGGAATAATCTCTTCACCATCCAGTGTTTGATAGTTAACTTTCACATTACCTTTTACAAGTTCGTAAACATAGGTAACAACTTTCTCACCTTTTTCGACAAGACCAGTTTCGGAAGCTGAGTCTGCTTGCACTTCTTTATAGCGATAAAGTCTCGTCTCTCCATTATCAGTTGTTACTGTAATTTCAGTCGGTTTATTATCCGTTGCCGTATCATAAGCCGTCCCAACTGATGACTCTGGGGTATCAATAACTGTACTTGGTGTAACTACGCCCTTATCAGTTGTTCCAGAAATTGGATTGCCAGCTTCATCGACATAGTTAACCACTACCGAACCTGTAACCTCTTTATAGACATAGGTTACAATCTTCTCGCCGATTCCTACTTCACCAGTCGTTGGTTCAATTCCTGAAGTATTCGTTGTATCTGTATGCGCTTCAAGATTAGAATTATCACCCACAGTTCCAACTGGATAAGTACCAGCAGGAACTAATTCATAGGTCTTTCCTCCACTTACGATTGTAGTTGATGCGTGTTCAGCAGTATCATACTCTGTACCAGTCAGACTGGTTTTTGGCATATCGATCACATCATCTTGGAGAGAGTTTCCATCAATATCTACATACTTCACTACTACTGAACCATATGTACGAAGAATTTCTACAGTCGAGCGATATCCCTCCAAGAAGTTACTCTGACCATTGATTGCAATCGCTGATGTTGTCGTAAATTGCTGACCAGATTTTGCACTTGAAGGAGTATCTAAACCATATTCAAACGCAATTGTTTGACCAATAGAGAGAGTCGTTCCTGGATCAGATACAAATTTAAGGGCAGTGACCGTTGAATAGTCTGTAATCGTATCGGTCCATCCCGTCAAATCGTTACCAGCTTCACCTGGATCTTGTTGATCTGTTGTATAGTAAACTTTCCAACCTGCTGGAGCTGTGACAGGTCCGTTCAAAGTAGGGGTAAATTGACTACCACGAGAACTTGAGCCATCAAAAACCTCATCTTCTTTATTTGATAAGACTGTAATAACCGTCATATCACGGTAAGCTATATCCGATTTATTCTCAATGTGAGCTTTGATGGTAACTGGATCTCCAGCAATAACTCCCGTTGTATCAAATAAGTAACCTTCCTGATAGTTTGATTTGTCATATACAAAGAGAGACTTCGGTGATTTACCAGTAATTTGTCCCTGAGTTCCAATAATCGTTGTTGTATCCTTAGTATATGTTGTTTCTGCCTTATCTCCATCTTTATCTAAATCCAATGCATCGGTACCACCAGTATGGACAAAACTTGGAATGCTATCAAATGATAATCCATAATAAATGTTTGTTGTCTTACTATCTGATTGACTACCATAAAAATATGTACTATTCATGGTATAGTTAACAGTCACAGATGCTTGACCAGGGATTACTGATGTTACACCCTCTTTAAACGGAATCTTATAAACTACATAATTTTGACCATCAACTTGAATAATTGATTTTTGATAGGTGGATTTATCGGTAGATAACTGGGTTCCAGGAACAATACTATCAACTAATAACCCCTCGGCCATAGCAACATACACATAGGCATTTTCAGTCAGTGGGATATTATTTACCAATCCAGCAGTTCGACTATTCTCAAGTGAGCCAGTAAAGTTCGCCTTATCTCCATCATATAGGTTATTACTATCCGCACCACGCTGTCTAATACGTGTATTAATGGTAACTTGCTCTTGAGCATAGCCTGCAAAAGCAGACTTCCAAGTCACAGATTCATCCGACGGTGTATTACGTTGAATTAATTGTGCTGTATAGCTATAGTCATTGGGTTCCGGAGTTACAATTGTCTTATCTGTTACCTTATGTCCTGTTGCAACATCTGTAACTTTATAATCTGTACTTTCAGATAATTGAATCATCTCAATATCAAGCGATTGATAGAACGAACCTGATGTTCCAGTAAAATCAATACCAACAGTTGCTACCGTATCTGATATACTAACAGATTTTCTATTACTCGTAACCCCTGTTTCATTTGCAAAATCGCCTAGACTACCAAGATTTATCCGAACACCAGAATTATTGATGTAATACACAATTGCATCTCTATTATCCATCAAAGTTAGGACATCAACATTACCAATTACAACATTTGTCTTGGTAAAGTAATCTACCATATCTCCATCTTGTTGCTTAGCTACATCCACAGTTAAACGGTCAACAGTATTCACAATACCTGTGTCGCGTGTAGCACGACGGAATTGAGTTATTTGACCAGTAGCCAATGGTTTAGTGACTTCAGCACCCATCGACTCACCTTTATAAGAAGTACCGTAGGAAGTTGTACTGCTATTATCGTTTCGTCCAGCCGCATTATCTGCCATCGAGATACCAGAAGTTGTTCCTGCAGAATAGTCCACTGTATAACCAGTGTCAATACGAGTATTAACACCGATAACACCCGTTGGAACTTCTCTAGTCACCCAAGAATTGCTGTGGCGTGAGGTTGTCTCTGCTAATACCTTATTAGTTCCTCCTTCAATAACTCGAGTCGTTAATACAGTATCAGGAATATTCTCCGCATTCCCTGTGTAAACGAGATAGAATCCTTTAACCTCTTGTTCAATTTCATGTAAGGTACCAGAGGGACCAATTGAATATTCAACATACCCTTCCGTTTCATTAATAACACGTCCAGATTGGTTTGAACCTTTTGTTAAAGTCACATTACCACTTGTAACAGGTTTGAAATAATTCTTATCAAAATACACTCTTACTACTGATTTTGATGGCAATGATCCTGCTGTAGAAATATTTTTTCCAGATACATCGGTAATTGCTTTAATGGCTAATTTTGTTGTTTCGTCTAAAGTTAATACATAGGAGCGTACAGAACGCGCTTGAACAGTACCACTTTGATCACGAATTCCAGCAATTGCTGAACCATCATCTGCAAATCCAAATGTATTTTGTGCAATTGTAGAATCAATGGTTGCAGTTTCAAGGGCATTCCAAGTTACTGTTTTTTCACCTGTACCATAAACAATACCACTTGAATCCAACACATTCATCTTGACTTTAATTGTTTTACCATTAACAGTACCGTTTGGTGCAACGAACGACAATGGTATGGTAATATCAGAACCCGATATTAGTGAGCCTACATTTAATAAATAACTATTTGATGAGGCATTATAAGTAGGAACCACGTTATTAAAACCCGAAAGTTTAACTAATGAGCCACTAGTAGGTAACTTAATTTGCACCCCATCTTCTTCTATAATATACTCGATGCGCATATTGTCATATTTAGCATCTGTTCCTACTACAGAGACTTTCATCTCATCATCACTTGACTGGGATGAAATTAATACCTCGTCACCTTTTTTAAACGTCCCTGTTACAAGGCTACCGGTATTACTAGCTGTTGTTGCCAACAGTACTTTAACATCATCTTCACCTGAGTTCTTACGCAGCTCAAGAACAAGTGCTTCGACACTTGTACGAACAGCTGTGATTTGTGCTTTAACTTCGTCAAGTGTTGCAAGTGCATTGTTAAATGTCACTGTTGCTTCTGTGGCAACCAATTTTGTTGCTTCTGCTGCTGTTTGAAGAGCTGCAGCATCTTCTGGTGACTTAGCTGCTTGACGGCTAGCTTCCTGTGCCAAGACTTCTGCTTCTGAAATCACTTGCTCAAGAACAGTTTTTGCTTCTTCAACAGTTGTTGGTGTTGAAGCTGTGTTAGTTGCTGTTTCAGATGCTGGTGAAGCTGTTGTACTTGTTACTTCTGAAGTAGCTTCTGTACTTGTTGAAGTAGCTTCTGTACTTGTTGAAGTAGCTTCTGTACTTGTTGAAGTAGCTTCTGTACTTGTTGTAGCTGATTCTGAGCTTGTTGAAGCTTCTGATGCTGTTGAAGTAGCTTCTGTGCTAGTTGCCGTTGGGGCTTCCGAAGTCGTGCTACTGCTATCTCCTGTGCTTGAAGCTGTTGTTTGTGGCTCTGATACCGCTGTATCATCCGCTGATACGACAGCTCCTCCTCCTAAAAACATAAAAGCTGCGATCGCAACAGATGCTGCACCGACATTAAATTTACGAATCGAATAACGGAAACGTTTGTCAGTTGCGGCTTCTTGTTGACGACGAATAATTAGTCTAATCTTATCTAGCATAAAAATCTCCAACTATATTAAAGCTTAAAGTCCCCCATTTGTCAAGTAAAGTGCAACAAGTTCATTGATAACTAGAGTTCCAGAGGTTAAGCTGTTTGGGCTAGCCCAAACAAAATATTTGCGGTTTTATACTTGTGAAGTCGTCTAGGTCTGTCATTGATAGCAGAGACGTAGTGATTGAGTTCTTCTGTCGTTAGTGAGTTAAGAGAGATCCCTTTTGGAAGAAACTCTCTCAAGAGACCATTGAAATTTTCATTTGTTCCTCTTTCATGAGAAGCATAAGGATGGGCAAAATAGACTTCCACACCTTTTAAGTCTGACAAGCTACTGAACTCTGAGCCGTTGTCCGATGTGATAGAGCGAATAGGGTACTGTGATAGTAAGCTCTTAAAAGCCCTATTTTGATTGCTTTAAACATAAGGGCACCTCTATAAACTCCCAAAATTGCGAATTTGGAGTTACGAAAGCCTTGTTAAATCAACATTTTAAATTTTAGAAAATTAGTTTTTAGAGGTCCCCATAAAGAAAGAGAGGACGAAAGTCGTCCTCTCTAGGTCTTAGCTTTTTATCTACCCACTACAGTTGACAAAGAGCCACAAATTATAGAGCCGTTATCTGTTATTGTCTGTATGGACAGGAGCTGTCAGTTCAACGCTTTTGTGACAAATGTCTAGCAAGATAAAGAGCAATTCCCATAATAGTGATACCTATTACAAGGAAAACTGCAATACCAATTCCTCCAGTGGCTGGAAGAGTAGGCGTTTTACTATTTGTAATTTCTTTACTAATGACATCGTTAGTAGCCGACTCTTTCTCCGCTTTCACAGGAGCCAATAACTTCATATATCCTTTTGGAGCCTGTGTCTCTACAAGCCAATAATCCATACCTGATAATAAATTATCAAACTGTGCATTCCCTTGTTCATCTGTTGTCACTTCGATATCATGGGCGTTTTCTGAATCAGACCATCTTGCATCAGATGGCACAACCATCCCCTCCCAGGTATCACTAACATAACGACGGATAAACTTGCCTGCTCTAGCGTTTTCTTCACTATCAGCAATCTTAAACTTAGCTCCTGAAAGTGCTTTTTGAGTATCGCTAGCATCAACTTTATGAAGTCTCAAATTCAACAAACGCTTATTTATAACATCAACAGTGTAAATTCGATTATCGTTTTTTACTCCGATGGACTCAAAATCTTGACCTGGGTTGGCCCAACCGGTATTTACGGCCGAAGGTTTCGATACAGTCGTGAATTTACCATTACTATCTAATTGCAAAACAATGTCACTATCAAGTTTTTGATAGCCTGGTGGAGCAGCAACTTCACGTAGTTTATAGGTAACTGTTCCTGAAGTTGGAATTGGAATATTTCCAATATAGGCTATCCCCTGACTTCTATGATTAGCTTGGTCAGTGATGACACCTGTTGTTACAGATGTAACATTCTCACCTTTCTCATTCTTAATGGTTACAAGGTTATCTGAACTATCATAGAGTGAAAACTCTGCACCAGATAGCCACTTCGTTCCTGATCCAGTTGCTAACTCTCTCTTACGAATCCGAAGAGGTACAGTATTGTCTGTGTTACGGATCCATACTTCAGACAGTTCTTGTCCTGGAACGAGATTTATAGCTGGAATATTTGGAGCATCACTACGACTAACCACACCCTGATAATTATCTTTAGACTCTGCCATGCTAATAGCACCATTGCTATCTATCGTCAATGTCCAATCTTCAGTTGGTAGTCTGTAGCCATTTGGAGCTTTTGTTTCTTTAAGTTTGTAAGTTTCTGTACCAGTCAGTGGTAGCGGTAAATTACCAATATAGGCGTCTCCTGAAGCGTCGGTAGTGACTTCCGTAACAGTATTACCATTTTTATCGGTAAAGGATACTGGAGTATTATCCTTCAACAACTGGAACGTGGCTCCCTCAGCGCGCCCCCACTCATTGTTATATTTGCGAATTCTAAAGCTTGTATTTGAAATTTCCTTACGAAGAACAAGACCGACACGCTCTGGTTCAACAACTTTGAGGTTATTGATTGTTCCTGCAAAAGAGTTCCATGCTGCTTTTGCTGATTCTTCACTAATTTCAGGATTAAGTATGTTAGCATCTACTTCAGCTGGCGCCTGCATCGTTATAAAGACATCTTGCCCCGAAGGTATGGATGCAACACCATCTTTCAATACCATCTTAAAACTATGTATAGTTGACCAATCAGTCACTCTATCAGCTAACATCCAGTTTGGATCTGTTGCACCACCTGGATTACTTGGTTTTTGTGACTGATCAGAATAATAGGCAACATTATAGATGTCATCACGTTTTGGATTAGTGGACGTGCTATAGTATACATCGACTTTCCCATCCCAAGCTGCTGGTAAATCAATTGGCCCTGTCATTGTCAAACCAAATTTACTGTCACGGGCTTTGTTACTAACAACAGTTAAGTCACCTACTGTTGGCAGAATGTCTATAAAAGCCATTTTACTAATAGCATTACCTGAGGTATTAGAAATATTTAGACGGTATAACACGCGACCCGACAAGTCTGCATGTCCCATTTTACTATAATCCGAATCAAGGTTACCTTTAACTGCCTTATTCAAGATGAGTGTATCATTACTAACAAAATTATAACGTGCTAATCCGTGAACAACCTGGTCAGTTGTTGATCCATTTTGGTTATAGTCATAATTGTCTATCTGTAAATCACTATTACTACCTGCTTTTAGAGGAGTACTTGTAGAACCATAAGCGTCTATTTCCAATAATGATGACACACTTTCAGATACCGTAACGTTAACTTCATAGGTCATGTACTTCCCTGGCTTGAGTTGTTTATCATTATCACCTTCCCACTCATAAACAATCAACTGACGTCCTGTTCCATTGAAGTTATCAATGATTTTTTTTACAGTACCTTTAGACTGACTGTAGGTCCAGTTCGGTTTTGACTTGTCTACTGTTACTCCTTTTGGAAGAAGCGTTGAAGCAACTAGTGATTGATCCATTGCTCGATTTGAACTATCTACATTCCGGAAAGTTACTTTAAGGCGATTGGCACCTGGTTTGGTTATGATATTCCCATCTCTAGTCAGAAGTTCTGGCGTTATCGTAGCCATCGCTGGAGTGTTATTTTTGGCTGCTATAAATGCTGTACGAGGACCGTATTCTGTTTTAATGTATTTATCTTCTTGCCATGTCCCCTGTTTGTAGGTTTGACCAATGGATGGGTAACGGACAAAATCAATATTTCTAGCACCTGACTCATCAAAATTAACCATCGCTATGCGACCAAAAGTATAGGATTGATTTTTCACATATTGTGGCTTGCTATTGTTCAAGTTTGGATTGATCGTATAGGTATCGATGACTTGAGCTGCAAACCCGGCATTAAGGATTTCTGAGTTATCTTCTTTCCCCCATATAACCTCATATGACTTAACATGGTCTGTGGCAGCTAGGCCAAGATCAGACCGTGTAAGTGTCGTATGGTTGAAACGTAGTCCTTGTCCACCACTGGTAATAGTCCCCCATGGTTCTGTGTAAGTAATAGGATACTCACCTGGTTTGAAAACTTTTGTTTTAGTTGTTCCATCTTTGAGAGTCATTTTGACTGTCAAAGTAGGGTAGTTGGTAGAAGTTCCACCTGAAATCTTCCCCCCCTGAACTTGCCCATTAACATTAGAATAAGCAAAGAAAGTCCCAAGTGTCGGTTTAATCTCACTAAGTTCCAAATTATCATCCACATCCCTATGAATCCCTACATAGCGGTAATCATTCTTAAATGGATTATAATCCCCGTAACCTGGATTTTCTGTCCACCAACTTGGTCTTGACGGTGTCCCCATAACCTCTCGTTGTCCACTCGATACTAATGTTGGTGGGGTACCAATCGTAGTTGTCTCTGTGATAGGAATCCAAACCTGGTTCCCGTTAAGTTTAAAATAAAATTTAGCAGATGACTGGTCATAGTAGATATAGGCATCATTTGTTTGATCACTATTAACTCGATTATTTCCAGCATTGTCATAGAATGTATATTTTGTACCGTTCACAGTAATCTCTGCCACTCGTCTAGGATGCGTCCCTTGGTTCCATACGATTGATATATTTACTGGTGTAGTACGATTATTTCGAGAATTAGTTGCAATGCCCTGATAACCACCGTATGTTAAATTATTATAATAGGTTCTATTTGCCAATATTGTTGGCATATACATCATGGTAAAGCTAAGTTTTGTGGATGGGCTATTTTCAACTGTGGGATTAGGATTGGCATTAGAAAGATCTCCTAACCCACCATTACCGTTTGATGGCCCTCTATTGAAACCATAAACATATGTTCCGTTACTTGGCGGTAATGGAGTTGATGGAGACGCTACTATTCCATTCACTTCATTAGATTTAGTTGAAATGGTTTCATTGAAATTGGTCGTTGCTGTCCCAGTCGCCGTATTTTTAAATATTGCGCCACTTGTATTTGGTGCTTTTGTAGAAAATATGACTTCATCTGACCACAAATAACCTTTTGTAGCTAAGTTATTTTTTTGCTGAGCTATACTTGGTGCTGTAAACTTCTTACTTGAATCTCCAACGAAGGTAAGACCACTTGGGTTGTCATCTTTTATCGTGATAGTTTCACCTGGCTTGAGATACTGTCCCCCGGTATTAGCCATCGAAACCGTTGCTTTGACTTTCCACTGAACCACGTCCCCTGGTGAGACCGACTGAGATGCATCGCCATTTTTACCTAGGTACTGCTTTGTAACGGTCAAATCAGGCTTACTAGATTCCACAACAGTATATACGTCTGTTCCACTATTATAGACCGCTTTTCCATCATGTTCGATTACCGCTTGTACTTTCATCAAATCACCGTTTGGAATGATTCCGTTAGTGGAATTAATTTGAAGTTCTGTGGCGTAATTTTGTCCTGTCGTTAGTTGTGGAATAGTCCACGTCAATGTCTTTTTATCACTACTTAGAACCGGCTGTACCCCTGCAATTGTCATGCGGCCTGAATCTGAAGATAGTTGATAGTAAGTTGTGTTTTCCGGTAACTTAATTGTTACCTTAACATTATTAACAGTTCCTTCTATTGCTCCAGAGGCCTTGACGTATAACTTAAAAATTCCGGTCTCTCCAGACTTAATCGTTGGACGCTCTGCCTCAATATACCCCGTTACTCCCTCGGCATTAGGGTCAGAAATCGCACGTTCATCCCCAATAGAGGCCGAAAGCGTACTTGGTACAGCAAATAGACTCGTTGCCAAATTAGGAAAGATGCCGTTAATAGCAAATAGACTTGGAAAAATTGTACTACTAGTTTCCTCAGTCGAATTTTCTTGAGTATCTTCAGTTGCCTCTGATTGGTTTGATTCTACTTGTGGTTCCTCACCTGTAGTAGTCTGAGCTGTTTCATTATCTGTACTAAATATCTCTTCTGTATTTGAATCTGGCTGACTTGAGCTTTCTGTAGTACCTTCACTAATAGAATTCTCCGTAGGTGTTGTCTGCTCATTTATATTCTCTGAACTAGAAGTTCCTTCTGTACTTGAATCTGACTGGTTTGGCTCTCCTTGAGTTTCCTCACTAGCGGTAGTCTGGCCTGTTTCACTATCTGAGCTAAAAGTCTCTGAATTATCCCCAGTAACTACCAAATGAGCTGGAAAGCTCTGAATCTTTTCAGAATCACTGATCTCGTCAAGATTTACAGGCTGAGCATTTGATGTTGTAGCAATCAGTTGTGCTTCAAGTTCTCTATCTGAAACTAAAACAACTCTTATTTTCTTTTGATTATTTTGAAAATGTAATCTCAAAAAAGAACTTTGTGTAGTAGCATCTTTTGTCTTTTCTTCAATAAGAGTTCTTACATTGACAGTCTCACTACCCTCAAACCATTCTTCAGCGAGTAAAGCTTGATTTGCTGATACACTTTGCTCGACTTGATAGTTTATCCCATCTGGAAGTTCGATATCAACATCTTGAACAACTGACTCTGGTCGCTCAATCGTAAAAGTTGCTTCTTGATTAACCTTGAGTGATGCTGGCTGTGCCCCCTCTGCAGTCAATTCCACATTGTCTTTTATAATTTTTAATTCCCTGGTAGTAGCTATGTTGTCAGCTTTTACAACCTTCATGCTAGCCAAGGGGATTAAAGTATTAGCTGCCAACAATATTAGTAGCATAAAATATCTACTAAATAAATTCAATCTCTTTAACACTCTTGTCTCCTTCCATGATTTAAACACCTTTAATTTTTCCATTTTTTAAAATCTAATTTTTTTCTAAAATAACGATATACTAGGAAAAGTAAGATGAAAATAATTGAAATAATGATAATAATCTTTAGTAATAAGTTAGTCTCAGCATTTTTTCTTTCTTTTTTAGCATTTTTATCATTATAAGCAATGCGATGTCCTGTTACTAACAATCGATGACTGTTTATCATATAAGGTGTACAACTTAGCAAAGTTACTAAATCTCTACCTTCTTGAATAGATAAAGCAGATACTTCATCCGGTTCAATGACTTGGATACTCTCTACCTTATACGCTAAAGTTTCCTTGATGTTAGTAATATAAAAAACATCATTTTTCTTGAGCTTATTTAATTCTGTAAATAGCCGTGCCTGCGGTAGACCTCTATGTGCTGTAATAACAGCCCGTGTACTTTTCCCACCGACAGGCAAGGAAGAACCTTCTAGATGACCCGCACCCCGTTGTAAGATATCCTCGCTAGTTCCAGCATAGATGGGTAACTCAACATCTATCTTTGGTATTGAAATGCTACCTATCATTTCCTCAACTTCTAGCATCCTTGCATACTCATCACGCGCTTCTTTTTGTAAAGCGATAAATGGGTCAGATACATCAAGCTGGGTGCCCCCTACCAGAGACTCGTTGTAAATGTTGGCTAGCTTCATACGTCTAGAGATAACTTCTGGGGTAAGTTCTTTTATTTTTTTTTCAAAGGTAGTAATTTTTTGATGCTGTAGATATATATTATATATTTGAGCACTAATAGGATATAGTGCGATAACAAAACCTAGAAAAAACAGACCAATGATTAGAAAGGAATTTTTCCTCTTAGATCTTTTTGATAGTTTCTTTTTTTGCTGCTTCATTTTTCTCTAATGACTTTTTACCTTTTACTTTTCGGTATAAGTAAACTAAAATTAGTATGAATAGTAGAACTATTCCCAAGATAATGATAATGACTACTTTACGACCTTTATTTAATTCTGTTTTTTCTTCTTTAGCAACATAAGGGATCCTATGACCTCGGACTAACATACGATGACTGTTTATCATATAAGGTGTACAGGTAATAAGTGTGACATAATCTCTGCCTTCTACAATTTCAATTTGAGACACATCACTAGGCTCAACAACTTTTATCTGATCGACTTGGTATGCCAATACTTTATCGAGCACATGTATATAAAACTTATTCCCTTCTTTTACCTTATCTAAATCGGTAAATAGTCTGGAATTTGGTAGCCCTCTATGTCCAGTTAGAACAGCGTGAGTGCTTTTTCCCCCAACAGGCAAAGAACTCCCTTCTAAATGTCCAACTCCTTTTTGCAGAACAACCTCTTGCGTCCCAGCATAGATGGGAAGCTCCTGAGAAATACTTGGAATGGTTATATAGCCAATCTGTTCATGTATTTCAAGCATTTTTGCATAGGCTGCCACCCCTTCATCCTTTTGTTCTTTTGTGAAAGGATCTTGGTAGCTAATGGTCGATGAGGTACTAATCAAAGAGGAGTTATAGGCTCTAGCAAGCTCCATGCGCTTTTTAATTTCCTCAGGTTCAATTTTAGCAAGCTCCTTCTCATAAGTACCAATACTTTGATATGCTTGATAAAAGGATATTATTTGACCAGACAAAGGATATCCAAATAAGAGTAGCCCAACGATAAAAATTATAATGAAACCTCGATTTGATTTTTTGTGTCCTACTCTTTTAAATTTCTTATCCATCCTTTACTAAGTAAAACCCTTCCTATTGCAGTTTATTATAAAATATCGTTTTCACTTATTCTAGCTGATTCAGCTTTTTTTGAACGATGTGCAAAGCAAACTGCCACTAATATTAAAATGAAGCCAACTCCCCCAATGATCAACTTCACTTCACCCGTTTTTGGGAGCCAAGGCCATCTCGGATTACTTGGCGGTGGTGTTTCTCTATAATTTTTAACAACAACTTTAACGACACTTTTTCCGGTAACTGATACCGAAATGTTATTATTCAGCAATAAATAACCCAAATGTGCCTTTGTTTCTTTGAAGTAATACTCACCCAATGGTAAATTCTGAACATAAATTTGACCATTTTGATCTGTCGTCAAAGTATCACGATCATTTGTATCTGTCGATAACTGGCCATGCTGATTAAATCTCAGAGGTTTTAAATCTCCAACACGATAAAGCTGAAAGTCAACTTTATCTAAAAGCCGAGGATTGTTTTCATTTTTATCATCAAATCCCCACTTCGTTAGTAATATACTTCCATTATCTGGCCATTTTTTAGCTATGACTACATTTTCTGTAGACTTATTATCAAATGGAAAGTTAATAACAAATGGTGTGTACTTCCAATCTCGTTCAGAATCATCACGAATATAATAGACTCCCTCTTTTAGGTTTTGCACGACAACCTCTCCATTATCGTCACTAGGAGTTGACTGTACAGCCCTGGTATAACGCTTATCTAAGTCTTGAACGGATAAATCCATAAGAGATTCATTTAGTTCCGCCATTCTGTCACGGCTAATAGGATATAGCTCATCAGATACATACCATAGTTTATAGACTACCCCAGCAGTTGCTTCCGATCCTCGAATTACCAACTGTCTAGCCTCATCAGCTTGAATAACTGTCGAACTGAGACCTACCAAGGACAAGACTACAACTATGAATAGACAAAATCGTTGAACATATTTAGATAGATTCATATATATTTAATGCATTCCTTTCGTTTCACTCAAGGCTACAACACTGAATGAAAAGTGTTGCCTTTTCACACTATTATTCTTACTTCATTAAGGTGGGAACAGTAAGGTTCCCCCCCCTAATGAAGAAAGAATAAATTCTTTCTCCTAGCTTCAAGTTATACTTCTTATTTTTTTCTTAAGCGTTGCGTTGCTTCATCTTGTATCCAGCAAATGCCATCAATGCAAGACCTGCTATGATGAACAATGCAGCACCGATACCACCTGTCATTGGAAGCTCAGGCGTTTTCTTGTTTTCTACTTCTTTTGCTTCAGAAGGTACCAAGTCCGTTGCTGTTGGATCTTGGTAGTAGCTTGATTTATTTACTTCAAATGAAAATACGTTGTTCACTGGAAGCGTGTATCCTGAAGGTGCTTTTGTTTCTTTCAAGTAGTAAGTGCTTGAAGCTGTATCATTTTTATCTCCCTCAGCTCCATAAGCCAAACCTTGAATATCAAATGTACCATCAGCACCTGATACAAGTACTACAGCTTGACCGACAGCAGCTTTTTTGAATTTTGCAGCATTGTCGGTTGTGGCTTTGTTGGCTTCAATCATTTTTTGTGTCCAAACAACAGCCTGTGTTGCACTAGAATCTGAATAAAGCTCAAACTCTGCACCTGCAAGCTTTTTAGTTTTATCTTTAGCATCAACTTTGACGAAACGTTTACCACCTTCATGAACCTCTGGTCGATCTGATGGTGGCGTTTCTTTTGGTTGACCATCTTGGTTATATGGGTTATCGTATGTGATTGTTGTATCGTTTTCGATAGCTTTACCTGGTACCGCTTTGTCATTCAAAACCGTATCAAGTTCAACAACTACAAAAGCACCCTCTGTGGCATCAGCGATTGCATTTGAACCGACAAAATTCGCATCTGCATTATCCTCACGATATTTAGCCACTTTTGCAATACCAGCTTCAGTCAATGCAACAGTCAATTTACGGCTAGTTTGTTCATAGTTAACAGTATAGTCTGTGTTACGTGCAAATGATTCGGTTGAACCATTGATTTTCACACCTTTAACATCACTGTAATCGAGTTCTTGTGACAAGGTATCATTGAAAGTGTAGGCAGTGTAGTTTTTAATATCTACTGGGATGGTACCTTTAAGGAACCATTTTACAGTATCTCCAACTTTGGTACCTGAGTCATTGTTACCAAGTGTAGTAACGTCTTTACCTGGTGTTGGTGTTTCTACTTTGTTCTTTGGATAAACATTTACAGTATCCAGATATCCATTTTCAGTACCAAATGGCAATGTGATGAGCATTGGAACTGTAGAAGCTACTTGCATTTTTTTTGATGCTTCGCTACCATCATTTGCCAATTCAACTACCCAGTATAGTCCATAATCAGCTTTATTTACAGTAAACGTTGTTGTACCCAAATCATCTGTCGCAGGTGTGATACCTGTAGTAGTGTATGTTGCTTTCAACTGATCCAAACTCAATTTACTGAGAGCCTCGACAGTATCAGTATCATTAACCTTGAACCATTGGAACTTAACACCCTTCATTGGTTCAACATTGCCAACTTGTTGTTGCAACTGCTCATTAGTGAGGGCAGAACCGTCTGAGTTTTTAATTGTTCGTCCATCTTTAGAAATCAACTTATGGATTGCAACCGTTGTTTGTGCTGGAGTTGTATCAACATCAGCATTGGCAACAACAGGAGCTAAAACCAAGATTAAGCTGGCTAAAGCTGAAAAAACTTTCGTTAATCTTTTCATTACTTACTCCTTAATGTTTTAATATAACTGAAGCTGGCTATCATGAATAGTATGATACCACTTTTTATTATATCACCCCCCCCCC
>ALKQ01000057.1 GCA_000440235.1 Streptococcus suis 10581
TGTTAAACGATTGCTCTTTTAGTCATGGGTGTTTGGTAATTAAGAGTGCTGTGGATGCGATGGTGATTCCACCAGTGGACATAATCCTTAGTTTTAAGGGTTAATTCTTCCAGAGAGCGGAAGGTTTCTTGGTTGATAAACTCCAGTTTGAAGGAGCGATAGGTACTCTCAGCTACCGCATTGTCATAAGGAAAACTCGCTTGACTCAGCGAACGTGTGATGCCAAAGGCTTCTAACATCTCATCAATCAAGGCATTATCAAACTCCTTACCACGATCAGAATGGAAGAGATTGGCTTTGGTCAGAGCGTAGGGAATGTTTTGAATGGCTTCTTTGACCAAGTCAGCAGTCTTGTGCCAACCAAGGGATAGGCCAATGATTTCACGGTTGAAGAGGCCAATGTTCAAGCAAACGTAAGCCCAACGCTTACCAATACGGACATAAGTCAAGTCTGTCACAAGAGCTTCAAGTGGCTTTTCTTGCTTAAATTGTCTGGCTAGGAGGTTTGGAATGGGTGCTTCATTCTTCCCTTTAGCATGCGGTTTGAAGGTAGCCTTATGGTAAACAGAAACCAAATTCAATCTCTTCATGATGCGACGAATCCGACGGCGAGGGAGCGGGAAAGAACTCGACTGATCAAAAAAAGAGTTCGTCTTCCCGCCCCCGCACAGTTGATTAGGTCAGATTTGGAGTGTAAAACACGAACAAATCTGCCAATCAACCATTGCGCTGAGATGTTGACACGAACCCTGAGAAGCGAGGTTGGTCTTTTTGCCCAGCCTCCTTCCAGACATTTCTTAATCTTCCTAGCGCCGTATCTGGACTTATTGTCAAGAAAAATGCGCTTCACCATTTCTTCAAGTTGTGCCTCAGATACTGGCACTACAGCTTTGTAGTAATAGCTGGAACGAGGAATGTTCAAGCATTGACACATGGCTGAAATGCTGTATTTATCCTTGTTAGCAGTGATTATTTCCCTTTTCGTGCCATAATCACTGCAGCTTGCTTTAGGATATCAACCTGCATTTCAAGCTCTTTATTTCGTTTTCTGAGTTCCATCAACTCACGCTGTTCATCTGTCAGATTATCAACAGTTTTGAAGTAACCAGTTGTTCTTGCTTGTTTAACCCACTTGTCAAAGTTAGACGGGGTCAAGTCATACTCTTTGATAATCTCGCTTCGCTTCATACCTGCATTGTGTAGGTCAACAAGAGTTGTTTAAACTCATCTGTAAAATGACGGCGAATTTTTCTAGACATATCTGTTCTCCTCTTTTCTTTAGTGTAGAACACTTTATTCTTCTGTCTAGTTTAGTGTGACCTATTCACATTGAATTTCTCAGATGAACTGAAATTCTATTACGAACTCTACCAGATCCTCCTCTTCCATTTCCAAGAGATGAACTCGAACTATTTCTTCGAGATTCTAAAGGGCAACCTGAACATAGTCAATCCTGCCTTTAAAACTGTTTTTAAAACTTTTCTAAAGTATAAAACGTACATCACGAACGCCATGG
>ALKQ01000058.1 GCA_000440235.1 Streptococcus suis 10581
CACCCACTACAGTTGACAAAGAGCCGAAATTTTCTCACTCTGATACTACCCCACCCAAAAGCAAAAAGCCTTGTCTCCAAGGCTTCCAAGGCTTTTCATTATCCCTTTCGTTCAAAGGTTTCTAGGCTTTTATGAGCAGAGCAACACACTCGACGTGTGTTGAGAGCTTTCTTCTATACTAATAGACGAAATACTGGCCAAAAATAGTTAGAATAATACTATTGGACTAAACTAATGCTAAAACATCATCTTGTTTGAACAAATAAAATTGGGTAAATTTAGGTAAAATGATTCTCCTAATTTATCCTTGCAGTGATATGGTACATATCCAACTCTTCCTCACCAATAATTAATCTCATGTTAAGTCTAGTAGGATTTTCATCATTATCCAAAGTTCCTACAAACATGACTTCAACGGCAGGTTTAAATTGTTCCTTATTATCAATTGAACCTTTAAAAATTTGAGTACGCTCTATATAATTCTTAGTTCTGCCTATAGGAATCGCCCCCAACATCTTACCGGTGCTGCTCGTTTTATAATCATTCTAGGTAAATATTCTGGTGCAAATTGATCGTTCGCTATTCGTAAGCCTCCATTGTCTTTAAAAGACTGGTACAAATGTTCAAATACCGCGCTTCTTCCTCTTTTAAACTTACACCTAAAACCTATTAAATCCTCCACAGCACTAGCAATTTCATCAATATTCTCTTCTAAATACTCCAGTACACCTTGATTTTCGGGTATATTTTGTCTAACCTCATAAATTCTTTGCCAATTATTATTGTTTCCCTCATAATTTATGCAGTTGTGTTTTGCTGCCTCGTTAAAATTCAAACCCCTGACTTTACTTTTTGTATGTGCGGCATATAATCTTCCTCTTCTATTCTGTGTCAAGTTATTATTTCCACCAATAATTTGAACAGAAGAACCACAACTTGGGCATAATGCATATTTTTTTCCAGCTTGGAAATAGGGAAAGCTTTTATTTGTTTTATCTTCAAAATTTTCAACATCAAATGGAATACCTTCATTTAACTTTACATGCTTCATAATTTATCCTCCTCAATTATTATGTCTTTACTGTTGAAATCGTTTCAGTCTATGGCTATAAAAAGAAATAATGCTCTAAATTATACTATTGGACTTAACTAACTTAAGTTGAAATACAACTTTTCTAGCTTTTGACTGTATAACTCTCTCATTTGGTTTAAATCTTTTTCTCTGTTTTCTACTTCAAACACCCTATATTGCATTCGCTCCTCAGGTATGAACTCAGTTAAGATAGAATTATAAATCGAAAATTTATCATCAATTTCAATTTTTACTGTATTAATTAATGAGAACTCAACGCTATTATTTCTTACACTTTCTAATACTACAATAATTGATTTCAATAGTAAACAACTGCAAACTCCCTTTCCTCTGTACTCAGGTATTACACCGATACTACTATATCTGAAATTATAATCCGCAGTCTTAGTGACACTAGACCAAACTCCTATATTACGAAAACCAAAACATTCCGATAGAACTTCTCCTTCAAATATCAACTCCAGCTCTAGAGCACCCTCCACTTCTAGAAGTGACTCAAATGTCCGATTCTCCCAATTTTCATAGTATGTTTTAAAACATAGTCCCTTTTCTTGTACTAAGATATCATTAAACTTTGGATCGTAGTCCATAATATTAGAATCATCGCCATTTTGATACACTAAAAAATTAAGAATAGTATCATCACCTTTATCTAGTGCTCTTATATTTGAAGACTTTCTATTTAAAATTCTCTTTAATCTATCTGACAAGTCACTAATCCATAACATATTGGTAACTCCTAACAAAACAGTAATTTTCTCTATCTATTATACCACTTCTAAGTCCACTAAACACTAAAAAGCAGCAACCTGATGAGGGTTGCTGCTCTTATAATGTTACCTCAGTTCCTTCTAGGAAGCGAACCGTGATTTCACCATCAAGCCCTATCCTGATATGGTCTAGCACTCGGCACATATCTGAAGGGTTAAAGTCTACCTGCCTAAGAAGCTCATTCAATGCCATGCTGTAGTGCTTATCAAGCAGGCGATTCTCTGTTAAGATTTTCTCCCACTTGCCATCAAGCAAATCAATGTTCTCGCTCAGTAGCACTAATGCCTTTAGGAAAATCTGCTCAAGTGTCACCTCATCCAAATGCCTACTGAAACACCCTTCCACCCCCTTAATGCGATAACGGTTGTTACATTGCCAAACCTTGCGTTTCCCTCGGCTGGTAGCCCAATTCTTCCGTCCAAAGGCTGACCCACAGGATCCGCAGAACACCTTGGTGGTAAATGGGTTGTCCTCACTCTGCATGATATAGGACTTGAGCCGGTGTTCCTCTCGGTAGGTTTTGCGTCTAGCCATTTCCAGTTGAACAGTCTCCCAAGTCACCTCATCAATAATAGCTTCATGACTATTTTCTACATAGTATTGGTTGACTTGACCATCATTTTGAACTCATTTCTTAGTCAGAAAATCAACGGTAAAAGTCTTTTGTAATAAGGCATCACCTTTGTACTTTTCATTTTGAAGCATTTTCTGTATAGCACTAGGATACCAATTTGCCTTTCCTGTCCAACCAGGTATTTCATTGTCATTCAAATACTTAGCTATGGACTCGGGACTATACCCCTCTGAGAATTTCTCATAAATGAATTTTACTGTTTCTGCTTGCCCTGGGTTAATGATAAGCCTACCATTCTGACGCTTGTATTTGTAATAGAGCTTGCCACTCTCGTCTCGATGAACAGACATCTTATCTGGTAAAAGTGGGTAAAGACTGATAATTTGTCCACTCCTATCTCGGATAATCTGGACATAGGCATTGCCCCATATCAATAGATGGGTCATCAAGGTTTCTCTAAAGATAAAGGATGACATCTCAGGGTTAGGTTCATCATGCAAGAGAAAATAAAGGGGATGTTCCACCTTTTTCTCCTTACCAGTTGCCGTTCTCTCATAAACATGAATGGGTAGTGAAGCAACTGCTTCAGCTAAGATACGGACACAAGCATAGACAGCTGTCGTCTGCATAGCTTTAAACTCATCCACAATCTCCCCACTGGTCGTTCGTCCGGACAGATATGAGAAGTCCTGACCTTCATAACTATTTCGTGGTTTATCTCTAGCACGCTTACATCCCAATCTAGTAGTCCCATACTTCCTCCTTTTGAGTACGAAAAAAGCACCTCGATTGAAGTGCTTATCGTTTGTTCTTAGATGTTTTTCATTTCTCCTTCTTCAAGAAGATACCATGTTCTATCACTTTCTTGAAGTTATATCCTCAATAAGAAAAGTTTTAATGATTCCGAATGTATTCTAAAATTGCATCATAATCTAATTCTGATGAAGCTACTCCAAGTCCTAGCTTCACTACTTCATCATCAGTCTGATTTAATACAATACCATTTAATTCTAGGAAAATAATCATGACAAAAACTCCAATTCGCTTGTTCCCATCAAGGAAGGCATGATTATTAACTAGCGAATAACAAAGTCTAGCAGCCTTTTCTTCAATACTTGGATACTTCTCAACACCAAAATAAGTACTAAAAGCTGAAGATAGTGAAGATTCTATTAAACCAACATCCCTAACACCATATAAACCCCCAGTAGCTTGAATTTACCTAGTGTGTAATTCAATAACCTGTTCAACAGTTAATACTTTCATTTTGCCAATTCCTTAAATGCATCAAGATGGCGTGATAAAACCGAAGTCGCAACTTCATCCAAAGTTGATTGTTCAACAACCGTAGGGGTTGCCTGTTCCTCTTTAATTAGACTCTGATAGTCCACTAATACATACTTTGGTGTGTTATTTTTCAATATTACTGCAGTACCATTCGTATCGACCATACGAGCTACCTTAGAAAAGTTTTGATTTGCTTCAGAAATAGAGACTAAGTTTTCAATATTGATTTGCATGGTAATATCCTCCTTTTCTCTATTCTACCACTTTTTAGGATATATTCAACCTATTTAGGCTATTTTCATCCTAAAAACTTAAAATACCACGTTCATCATAAACACTTCCCTCGTCGATTTGATGGCGAATACAACGGTCCAGTCCCATTATGAGTGCTACAATTCCGTCAATTTTCTCGACTGACTTTTCCTTATCAGGCTTGATATTGCCAGCAGGGTCTTGTCTCATGACTACGTTTTGTCCCATCCATTTCAGAACTGGATGGCCACCATGTTGAATCTTACCTTCCATCATCAGTTTGTAGAGTTCCTTAGACGGTGGGCTCATGTCTTTATAACCTTGACCGAAAGGCACCATGGTCAAACCAATCCCTTCTAGATTCTGAACCATCTGTGTCGCATTCCAACGGTCATAGGCTATCTCCTTGATATGATAAATTTCGGATAATTCTTCAATAAATTTTTCGATAAAACCATAGTGAACGACATTACCCTCTGTAGTTTTGATGTAGCCCTGACGCTCCCAAACATCATATAGAACATGGTCACGTCGACATCTCAGTTCCAGTGTATCCTCAGGTAGCCAGAAAAATGGCAGAACGATATAATTCTCCTCTTCAAATCTAGGAGGAAATACCAAGACAAAAGCTGTTATATCGGACGTACTAGACAGGTCTAGCCCTGCATAGCAACTACGACCCTTGAGGCTTTCATATTGAATAGGATCATTTCCCTTGGCATAAACATGTTCTGGAATCCAAGCAACACTTGAACTTGTCCACATATTTAGACGGAGCTGCTTAAAGACATTCTCTTCTGCTGGGTTATCAAGTGCCTGTTGGTAGGCTTCTCTTACACGATCAATCCCAATTGTATGCCCTAGTGAAGGGTTGGCTCTTCTCCAGTTTGCTTCATCATTCCAATCATCTTCATCGGATAATCCATAAACCACCGGATAGAAAGACGTGTCCTTCTTTCTACCATTCAGAATATCCAATGCTTTGGTATGCAAATCGTAACAGATAGAGTTCCTATCCGTTCCAGCTGTCGTGATAATAAAAAAGAGGGGTTGTTCCCTTGCATCTCCTGACCCTTTGGTCAATACATCATACAAATGACGATTTGGCTGAGCATGGATTTCATCAAAGACCAAGCCAGATACGTTTAGTCCATGCTTTGTCCCAGTCTCTGCAGAAAGAACTTGGTAAAACCCAGCGTTAGAATAATTTACAATACGCTTGGTAGCACCCATTATCTTAGAACGCTTTTCCAAGGGGCGACTCATCTGCACCATCTGCTTGGCCACATCAAATACGATTGACGCTTGGTTTCGGTCACAAGCGGCACCATAAACTTCCGCACTAGCTTCATTATCCGCATATAATAGATAAAGAGCGATAGCCGCTGCTAGCTCAGACTTACCATTCTTCTTTGGAATTTCTATGTAGGCTGTTAGGAATTGGCGATTGCCATCTTCCTTGACAATTCCAAATAGATCACGGACAATCTGTTCCTGCCACGGCAACAAATCAAATCGCTTTCCTGCCCACTTGCCTTTGGTATGGGAGAGGTTATTGATAAATGTTACTGCCCTATCAGCCTTTACCTTATCATAGTGTGAGGTTGGAAGCATGAATGGACTTGGTTCATAATGATAGCTCATAAAGTTCCTCCTAACAAATCTTCCATTTCATCACCAGTACCAACTTCCGAATCCATCGTCGCTAAACGGTTACGTGCTGATGGTGTTAAACCAAATTGTTCACAGAATTTAAGCATGATTTTGAGGTTGGTCTGGCTGATAGAGACTTGAGGGACTTGTTGGAGATAGCCATTAGGAGTTTTGATAATGGAGCCATGCTTGGAAAGGAACTCTTCTGCCTCTTTCCAGCGAGCGTAAGCTTGACAATAACCTGCAAATGCAGTCATGTCCATTTCGGTTAAAATTCCCATTTGTTCGAGAATTTTTCCCATCCGTTTCCACTCCTTCTTTGCATCATCTTCTAGCCACTGTGGGCAACGTGGGGCTTTTTGTTTAGGTTTGACTTCATTCGTAGGAAGTGGTCGCTTACCAGGATTTCCCTCAAGTATTTTCATATTCGTTGGCTTTGGTTTTCGCCCCCTGATTGCCACAATCTCACCTCCTTTAGAGTAAAAAAAAGAACTCAATTCAAGTTCCTTCCTAAAGTTCATTAAAGTTATCAAGAACAGCCTGACAAACTGTTCTATCAATGTCGTCCATGTTATCTATTTCGTTTCCATATCTATATCGGTAGATATATTCACCATCACGTTTTATTGTCAGAATTCTAATCCAAGCACCGTCTATATTTCTCGGGTCTGTGGTATCTTCACGGAGAAATTCACAAACGTAATGCCTATCACCAACCGTTCGAGTCATTATTTCCCACATCTTACTTTACCTTTTCCACGATATCTATTCCATACAAAACATTCAGACAACTGCCGTTTTCCCACTTAACTAAGAGTGAACCAATGTCATCCACTCCAATTACCGTTCCAAGAGTTCCTTTGGGAACTGGATGGGGGTCATCCATTTTAACTAATCTAACCTTAGTCCCAACAGGGTAGATTGTCTTTAGGTAGTTGAATATTTTTGCATCCATGTTATTCTCCAATCTTATCAAATGCCCACTTAACTGCATGTCCAAAGTCTTCGAATCTTCCTGCTTCTTGGTAAATTCGGTCAAATCTGCGTTCGAAGTTTTCAAACTCTTCAAGACTATCAGCCGTTTCGTAAATCTCAACTTCTGTTCCTTTATATCCATTCGATGCAACGATGACCCAATCTTTGTAAGGAATGATGCTTGCGGTTTTTGGGTAGATTTCATAGAGCTTTTCAAGTGTTGTTGTCATGGTTTTGTTCTCCTCTACTTTTGTTGTGTACATATTAACTCTAAAGGAGATTTATATCCAGTCATTTATGGAATATTTTGAAGATATATTTGATAATTATTCGTTTGCTAATATGGAAGTCGCTTCATCAAAGGTCAAAGTCTGGCCATCACGCAATACCGTCACGTTGTCATTTCCTGTTGACTCTATATAACGTTTGACAATGACATCCACAAACTTCTCATCCAACTCAATGCCGTAACAAACCCTTCCAGTTTGGTCTGCGGCAATTAGGGTCGAACCAGAACCAAGGAATGGATCTAGGACAAGCGTTCCTCGCATCGATGAATTTTGAATAGGATAGGCCATCAGAGGAATTGGTTTCATCGTTGGGTGGTCTTTACTGGATTTAGGGCGGTCATATTCCCAAATGGTCGTCTGTTTACGGTCACTAAACCATTGATGTTTTCCCTTTTGTTTCCAGCCAAAGAGACATGGTTCATGTTGCCACTGGTATGGACTACGTCCAAGCACTAATGAGTTCTTCTTCCAAATGCAACATCCACTGAGATAAAAACCAGCATCCTTAAATGCCTTACGGAAGTTCAATCCTTCTGTATCCGCATGAAATACATAGATAGAGGCATCAGATTCTATATGTTTTTCTACCTGAGTGAACATGTCAAAAAGAAACTGGTAAAATTCACTATCTGGCATATTATCATTGAGAATCTTTCCAGCTGTTTCTTCTACATCAACATTATAGGAAGGGTCTGTCACAACCAAATTTGCCTTTTTATCACCTAACAGTTTGTCATATATTTCGGCTTTCGTAGAGTCTCCACAAATCACTCGATGCTTACCAAGTTGCCAAATGTCTCCTTGTTTTGAAAAGGTGGTTTTCTTCAATTCCTCTTCAACATCAAAGTCATCATCTGATAGGTCTTTATCATGGACATTTGATAGGATGTCATCAATTTCTGGTGGTTCAAAACCAGTCAGGTCGAGATTGAAATCCGATTCCTGTAAATCCAAAAGCAAGTCCGCCAAAAGCTGGTCATCCCATTGTCCGGTGATTTTGTTAAGGGCGATGTTTAATGCCTTTTCATCTTCCTTTGATAAATCGACAATGACACATTTGGCGGTTTCATAGTCTAAGTCCTTCAATACAGTCAATCGTTGATGACCACCAATTACCGTAAGGTCTTTATTGACAATGATGGGGTCAACATAGCCAAACTTGAGTAGGCTTTGCTTAATCTTTTCATACTCCTTGTCACCCTTTTTGAGTTTTTTTCGAGGATTGTAAGAGGCTGGGTGTAGTTCAGACAATCGAATTTCTCTAATTTCCATTGTTGGTTGACTTGTCATTGGTTTCTCCTTTATAAAAGCGTGATTGAATGTAACACGAATGGCTACAAAATTTTCTATTTGGATTAGCATAAGATAAAAATGACCTACCACATTGTTGGCAGGTCAAATCTTCATATGCAGTTTTTGATTTGTCGTGTTCGTCAGAATGAGTCGCCCACCAAACTTTACGACATTTATCCGAACAGAACTTCTTTGGTCTACCTATTTTGTGAGTTTTCAGTGCTTGATAACACTGGGGGCAACGGAGTCCGTCATTCTGGTCGGCTTTTGCCATCTGCTTTGTCGCTACTCCATAACCAAGCAAAGCTGGATTTCGTTTACAGTATTTTTTGACAGAATCTCTAGACAGTCCTGTAGCCTTACCGATTAAGCCATAGCCAAGACCTTCTGCTCGCATTTTCCAGATTTGTTTGCGTTGACTTTCGTCCATTTGTTTTCCTTTCCAGCAAAAAAGGACTAATAACAACTATTTTCTACATTGTTTCTAGCCTTTTTCACTATTTTATTATCAAAATGACATACTTTGGAACGCTACATCCCCACATTAGAAACGTGATAACGGTGGGAACGAACGTAATAATTGAGCGATTTTAATGTACCCGCTTGCGAATTTTGCGAAATTGCACGTTTGAGGGGGCGTCGGTCTTTGTGCCACAAGTGTTTAGAGATTTTGTCCCCCTCCCCCAATGAGTGAAAATGAGATACTTTTGGAACGAAACTCCAAAATTAAAATCGATACGTATACTCCACATATCGGTCAGTCGTCTTGGTCTTCTTATCATGACATGACTTACAAAGTGCTTGCCAGTTAGATTGATTCCAAAAGAGTTCTTGGTCACCTCGGTGGGGTGTGATATGGTCAACCACTGTTGCCTTGGTCAATCGACCTTTGACTTTGCATTGAACACAGAGTGGATGAACTTTTAAGTAACGAAGTCGTGCTTTATTCCACTGGGCATTGTATCCTTTGGCTTTGGTTGACTTGGTATCCAGTTGGTAGTTTGCTTTATGGTTGTCACAATACTTGTGACCATAAGGTACTAGGTTAGGACAACCATTTTGTTTACAAGGTGTGCTTGGTCTTCTTGGCATTTTCCCTCCAAAGAAAAAGTACAATTATTCTAGGTAATTGTACTTTACTAATCTATTTATTGCCCTACAAAACAACGTCCATTCTCTTGGAAAATTATTGTCGCCCGAGCAATTGTAAGTTCTTCCATTCATGACAAATGATACATTCCACTGAGTACCATCTAAAATCTCAATCTCATTTGAATAATATTCCTTCCATTCAGACAGTTTCACACGTTTTAATTGATTTAAGAAGAAAAATAATCGGAAATTGGAGATTGTTTTTATCTCTGCTTCTGTCTCAGGAAATTTTTGGATACTTACCAATTTTTCTTCTACGTTTATGTCAATTGAAATCATCGGCAACATGAAACTAAATAGTGATACGGTTATAGAAGATACTTGAGGATTGGGCATATGAACACTCCTTTTCTCTCTCAATTATATCACTATTTCTCCCAAGGAAGATAGTCTTTCGTGAAATGCCCAATTTAAAACGAACCAATTCAGGTCCGTTTGGTTCGTTTTTTATCTGCTATAAGTAGTCACTTAAAAAAATTTTAGAAGAAATACGTTCATATTCAATTGTATCCTCAGTGTGTTTTATACAGCGATAAACACCTTTAAAGGTATAATAGATATTCCCAAGAACATCTTTTTGATGAGCAAAAACAATTGAATCTTTAATTGCACTTACCTTCATTTTACTATCGACTCTGGCGACTCTGGATTGGAAAATCTTAGTACCATCCTCTGAAAGTGAATTTTTCCAATCACCATTGTCATACAGTTTTGGAAACCATACCTGAATAGCATTATTCAGTGGCGACGTTCCTCTCTGATGTTGATCGAGATCTTTTCCAAATAATTTTAGCACGTCTACATGTGTTTTAAACTTTGCATTATCATCAACAGAAATAGTTCCAAGTTTCTTCCACTTTTCAACTGAGAATTCTTCCGCATACGAATATGGTACAAAATCTTGCTTAGTATTTTTCAATTCTCTAATATGATTTACCAAGTTATCGATGTCTTCATGAACAGTTTCTAAACTAGACTCATTACTACAATCTATTCTTTTAAAATCTACATTAGCGTAAGCAACAACTTCACGTTCTCGCAATTGATCATTCTCAATTTGAGATTTATGGTATTCTTCATCAACTTCAACAGCTAATCTAAATTGAGGAAAATAGAGATCAATCAAATAGCGTTTACCGTCAGACTTTCTAACTACCTGCTGGGTAGTAAATTGAATCTCACTATCATTCAAAAGATGAATAATCCTAGAAACTACATAAAATTCATACTTTTTATAATGTAACTTTGACAATAATTTAGCATAATATGTCAATTCATCTATCGTTCTAGCCATAGTAACTCCTATTGATTTAATTTTTTAATTGCTTAAAATCTACATACTCTCCTAGTTTACAGAAATCACAGTCTTCCTTACCACAGTGCCCTGTAAAATCAAATGTTCTCACTTGTTGCCAAAAGGCTTGGATTTGTTGTTTCACAGTTGTGATGTCATCAAGTGCAACTTCCACATCATGAATTGAATAACCAGTTTCCTGAGAGTCATCATCTAAAAAGATATATCGAGTTTCAATCGTTTTCCCACCCGTATCAATATTTGGACTTTCCTCAAGTAGGATATTATAATAGACTGCCTGACGCCAATAATTGCCACCTACTGCAAGTTCTTCAATACCGCGTTGCGCAGAACCAGTTTTATAGTCTACAACACGAACAGTGTCACCATCAAATTCAAGTTTATCTATGATACCATTGATTGGAAGATTGTCGGCAAGAGTGACATGGATTTCCTCTTCAAGTTTCACATCTTTACAGCTATCGGGTATATAGCTTTCAAATAGGTTCTTGATAAGTTTGTGACCACACTCTTTCATTTCTTTGGTACTCATCGTATCAATGTTCTCAGCTTCATGAATAAACAGTGATTTATCAAAGGCAGCAATTGCTCCATCTGTCTGGAGATTTTCTTTATAGATTTTCTCCATAGTCTCGTGCATTACTATCCCAAACACAGGACCAGTTGGTGCATGATTCACTTCAACTTTACTTACATACTCTTTAGCAGCTGGTTTCAACCCTGCTACTCCTGTCAACTTCAAGACATTGTCAAAGTAGAAACTATTAGAACAGTTCAAGAATCGATTTAGGGTACTGACACTAAGACTCTTGAATGATTTAACTGCTTGTTGGTAACTTGCTACCTCGATAGCCCGACTGTTGTCAAGTAACGGTCCAGCATTAAGGGTAGCTTGGACGCAGTAGTCACATGGATAAATGGTTAGCCCATTTGCTTTCTTTTTCTCCTCGAAAATACCACAACCACAAGTGAAGTTACCAGATTGAATCTGAAGTAAGGCGCCTTTTATTTGCTCCAAAACAACATTGATATCTTCTTCTGAAATCTCAATGTCTGGGGTGAATGAGAAACCTTTTGGATCAGTTTCATCTTCGACAAACACATACTGTACACGAACTTGTTTATCAAATAAATCAATATCAGAATTTGTGACTAAGATGTAGTAGAACACTGCCTGTCGCCAGTAATCTTCTCCCTCAAGTGATTTATCTCCAGGAACTTCTAACTTCTTAGCAGCATTCTTAGCACTTCCTGTCTTGTAGTCAATCACACGGATAATATCACCGTCAATTTCAATTTTATCAATCTTACCATTGATTGTAAAATCAGCGACTTCCGATAAATCAACAGTTGTGTTCTTAATATCTCCGAATTTAATATCTTGAATATTTTTTTCAACAGCTACCTTACCTGGTTTGAGATAATCTGCAGCGTTGTAAAAATTGTCAATGATTGAAAGACCACGTGCATAATCATCCTTACGCGCACGTTCAGTTGGCAACTTCCAAGATTCACGTTCAAAGATTTCTTCAAAACGTTTCACTATTTCATCTTTAGGTAAAATTGATTTTGAAGTTAATTCTTGAGAGTCATCTTTATCTGATACATAAATGCCTTCTAAGGTTTCATGAACAATACTTCCAAATGTCATCGCTTCATTCCCTTCAGAAGGAAGTCTCAGAACTTTATTGAAGTAAAAGCTAAGTGGACATTTCAGAAAACTATTCAAAGTACTAACGCTCAAACTAAAATCAGCGACAACTTCCTTGAAGGTTTCCTCAGCTAGAGACGGAACGCTTACTGATTGGTTGCTTAATTCTGCAATTTCTTCGTTGGAACTATTTTCTTTATAGTGACTGTGGAATTCATCAATAAAGTGTGTTTTATCGTTCTCACCATTATAAGTTAGATGGAGTTCTTTTTTGGCTCTAGTCATCGCTACATAGAAAAGGCGACGTTCTTCCTGTAATTTAAGCTCTGACTCATTGTCCTCTTTACCATTCAAATTTGGCGGATAAGAGAAACTTCCTGAGTTGTTTTCACCTCCTGGCCACTTCACTCCCCTCTTACCATCATTACACTTAACCATAAAGACATAGTCAAACTCTAACCCCTTTGAGCCGTGAGCCGTCATTAAGTTAACACAATTCTCAGGACTTGTTTCAATTTCGTTGATTGGAATCTCAACTTTCATCGCTTTTAAGCCAACGATACAATCAAGGAAATCTGTCAAACTAAGCTCAGATTTGATAAATACTTCATTCACCATCAATTCATACAAAGCCGTTAAAACAGATACCAAGTGGTACTTCTCTTGCGATCGCATGATGTAAGAATCAATCTCAAAAGTTTTTATAATCTGTTGCAAGACATACATCGGTGAATGATATTGTTTCGAGTTTAATATCTTGTGTCGAAGTTTTTCGATTTCCTTATCCAATTTAATAACTATATCCGATCTTACTTCTTCAATATTCTTAGCATTACGCATTTCAACTAAGTCTGTAATAGGCACACCAAAGAAATCAAAGTAAAGAAGTTTACGGAGTTCTCTTAAATCACGATTAGTTCCACTAAGATACTGAAGAACAGCGTGTAGTTTTTTGAAGAATGGATCGTCAAACAAAACTTCTTCAATTTTGATATGGACCGGGACACCATTTTCCCTGAATAGTTTTGCAAGTTTCTTACCATAGGCATTACGACCATAAATGATACCAATTTCTGAAGGTGTTACATCATTATCGATTAGTTCCTTGACGCCATTTAAGACACCAACCATCTCCGAGTACTCTGTTTCATATTTTGTCAGAGTAGGAGGTTTTGTAGCATAATCTTTATTTTTACCAGCAGCATGAAGGTGTTTTTCTCTTCTAGGATTATGGCTAATCAATTGTTTCGCAGCATCAATTATAGCTTGCGAAGAACGGTAGTTTTCTTCTAAGATAATCTCTACTGGATGATACTTATTCCCAAAATCCTCAATGTTTGTTGCACTGACACCTTGGAATCGGTAGATACTTTGATCATCATCTCCCACTACAAAGATATTCGGCTTGTCTTTACCTACGACCAACAGATCTACCAATTCATTCTGAATGACAGACGTATCTTGGAACTCATCCACAAAAAGATATTTAATGCCACCTGCCACTACCCGTTGGAATTCCGGGTTCTGTTCCAACAAACCTTTAGTCCACAAAATCATATCGTCAAAATCAAAATAATTTTTTTCAGATAATTTTTCACGATATTTTTCGATAATTTCAGCGCCATTGATTACTTTATCAAATTTTGATTTTTCTTTTTCAAAATCAGGTTTTAAATCACCAGCTTGATAGACGACCCCAGTATTTTTATTTGTAGTCTTTCTAGCGTATCGAAATTTCTTGTACAGTTCATCTCCTGGTGCTGCAAATTCGATAGTTTTCAAATATTCGTCAACTTCACCTTTAATATCAGCTTTCTCTAATAGCTGACGTTTCATTCGTGACAATAGGTCAAGAAGCTGGTCTTTTGATGAATACCTATCACCTGAATTCTTATAAAGTGCATCACCTTCTTGAATATATTCATCCATAACTTCTTTAAGGATTTCAAATTGAACAGCGGTAGAGATTATTTTAGGCTGATTTTCAAAATAATCTGGATTGGCAAGAATTATGGCACTACAGAAAGCATGTATAGTTGAAACACGAACATTTCTCCCACGTTCACCAAGTAGATTTTCTAGGCGGTCGAGCATCTCTGTCGCCCCCGCTTCAGTATAGGTCAAGCACACAATCTCTTCAGGATTTGTATCGTAGTTTAACAAGATATTGGCTACACGACGAGAGAGAATCTGGGTCTTACCTGTACCAGGACCGGCAATAACCATAACAGGTCCCTCCACTGTTTCAACGGCCTCTTTTTGCTTAGCATTTAGTTTCAAAAACTCTTCTTCGTATACTTTTTTAAAATCAATCGTTGTCATATCACTTATACTCTTTTATTTAACACTAGATGGAATGCCCCATAGATCCTCAAAGAAGTTTTCAACTGTGTCAGTTCGAACATTAGTTGATGTTCCCTTAAAGAATGGTTTTACATTACCATTTGAGAGGTATTTCGATGAGCCTGATTTCTTTGATAGAACTGTTATCTGTTTATTTTCCAATACATGAATTACTTCAAAATATTTGTTTAAAAAATTATTTCGGAATTCCTTGTTATTCTTTCTCAAAAACAAAAAGAGTTTTTCTGAAGACCTTATGGCATAGGTTAGCAAGCATACCATCCAGATTTGACTTGGCAATATTTTTTTTAATTGAAAATATTGTTTCAGCGGTTTAGAGATAGGGTAGTCTTTCTGCCAGACAGTTTCTTTTTCAGATGCATAAGGAAAAAATTCCCAAAGAGCTACGGGCGTAACTTTGTCCTTTTTACAAATCATTTCGGAGTGAATTTTTTTGAAGGTATGATCATTTTGCATTTTAGCATAGAAAATACTGCTGTCACCGTAATAATAAGCATTTTTGAGGATTGAACGATTTGCATCAAACGGTTCTTTGTAAACAGTATTTTCTAACCCATACGAATCATGCTTGGAGGACATTTTAGGATTAATCCCTAACAAAATAACTCGTGGATTAATAAAATTGCCATCAAAAGCATGTTCAAAATCTTTAAATCTATCTTGTACAATCGTTTTGGCGTCCTTTTTTTCTGATTGTTCAAGACTTTCAATATTCTCAATCAACAGGGGAGCTAGAATATCACAATCTGTACCAGCCAAACTATTAAATTCATACTCACCTTCAAAATAGCCAGACTTTTTCCATGGGTTTGAATCCTCAATCCGTATTCGTAGATTATCGCGATCAAAAACATCTCCATTCACCAAGTCATGAAAAATCGCTAAATACTCATCATAGTGGACGGCAGCTTTTTCGTAGTCTTCAACCGATATGTGAAATAAATCTTTATAGTTTTCCTTCAACACCATTTTAATCTCCATTTCCATTTTCCATTACCATATTTGTCAAATACGTTTTAGCTTCATCATCTAAAGAAATCACATGTGAATACTCTAAGTTGGCATCTGTCCAACCTATCGATTTTCCTCTCATCAATGTTTGTATATCTTTTATAGTCAAATTAAACGAAGTTCCTCCATAATACTTTCTATGAAACTCATTTATTGCTTCTTGATTATCTAGCTCAAATATTTCAAAATCTGTTTGTACAACCATATAAATTCATTCCTCGCTATCTATTCTTTTTCTTGTTCAAGCTAATTTGATAAGTTGTGAATAATCATTTATCATCACTGATAAACGATTTAAATCTTCTCCACTTAACGTCATTAACTGCTCAATCGTCAATGATACAAATTCACCAACATAAATAGTTTTAATAATCTCTTCACAATTTTTACCTATATTCTTTTTATTGCTTTCTGTTTCCAAATTAAATTCTCCAAATAAATTATAACAAAAATTTGAATATTTATTTCACTCTTGATAAATTTTAAAGTCACACCTCTTCGTTTCAATAACGCGTAAAGCTGACTTGACTATATGAAATTCATCGATTAACGATTGCAAGAGTAAGTAATTCTTCTCTGTCAATCGACCATTCATTAGTTTATGACATAGCTTATAAAAAACATCAATATGTTCCTCCACACTCAGTAACATTTCTTGACTGTCTTTTAACCTATATTTGTGTGCTAGTTTTTTTGCTTCCTCCATGAATAAATCTACATTGTTTTCATGAATAGTAACTTTTTTTCCTCCATTTAAAATATCATTTGCTTCATAGCAAGTGACAAACGTTAACTCTAGTGTATTGCAAACAAAAATGATACCATCATCTGATATATATTTTTTCATTTCAGGTTGAGTACCTGACTCAGTCGAGTATAGGGTAAGACTACCACGTTGCCTTCCTACCCATTTGGCAAGTTTTTCATTTTCAACTCCGAATCTCTCTAAAGCTCTTTTAGCAAAATGTTCTGTCCAAGTATAGTCAGGTGCATAAGAAAGTCCCATAGTATCCCTCCTTTTTTAAGTATCTTTGCTCTTTATAACTTTGAATATTAATTTGTCAGCCTTTGCACCAACTACCATCTTATCGCCTTTATCAACAAGACCTTTTATGATTTTCTCTGACAGTGGAGTTTCAACTAATTTTGAGATACCACGTCGAATTGGTCGAGCCCCATTTGTTGGATCGTAAGTCAACTTTGCAATCAAATTGACTGCTGCTTTGGTAAATTCAAGCTCATAATTCTGTTCTTTTATGAGTTCAATTTCTTTGTTTAGCAACAACTTTGTGATCTGCAATAGTGACTTTTCAGTAAATGGCTTAAATGTTACAATCTCATCGATTCGATTTAAGAGCTCTGGTCTAAAAAACTGTTGCACTGCATCCAAGGTGTGTTCACGAACACTTTCTGCCTCAAGTTCTGATGATTGAGTGCGACCAAATCCTACTAGCTTATCTCGCTTCAAGGCGTTTAAGCCTAGATTTGATGTCAAAATAATTAGGGTATTTGAAAAATCAACTTTTCGGCCATTACTATCCGTCAAATGACCATCATCAAATACTTGTAGCATTAAGTCGAACACCTTTGGGTGGGCCTTCTCTATCTCATCAAACAATACTACGGCATTAGGATTGGATTGAACAGCTGAAGTTAATAGTCCGCCTTGTCCATAGCCAACATACCCAGGAGGCGCTCCAATGAGTTTTGCGACTTCATGCTCTTGCTGATACTCAGACATATCAATTCTTACCAAGTCAGCACTGTCTCCAGTTAATTGTTCAGAGAGAACTTTTGCCGTTTCCGTTTTCCCAACTCCACTGGTACCAAGAAAAAGAAAGACACCAATTGGTCGCTTAGGATTTCTGAAACCAGTTTTGGAACGAATAACCGCTTCGGCAACTGCATCCGTTGCTTCAGTTTGTCCAATGACCTTCTCAGCAAGTGTTTCTTTCAGTTTTGAGAGACGCAAACGCTCTTGCTCTTCCGCACTTTTACCAACCTTCATATCCTCAATTTTGACATTTTTAGATGCCTTCTGTTCAACAACCTTTTTGATGATTTCCTCAGTGATTTTCAAATCATAAATATGAGAAGTCAAGTCATTCCTTGACTGCTGAAATTTACCAGTCAAATTGTTTAATTCTTGACGAATTAGATTGACTTCTTCTTCGTTATACTCAATTGATTGAGCTAATTCGAGCTTTTCTTTTAATTGACCGACTTGCGTTTGATAGTCTTCTAGCAATTCAACGCCCTGTTCTGCTTCAATTCGCACCAACGCACCAGCATTGTCGATTACCGTAAACGCTGAATCAGGCAGTTTACCTTTTGATAAATATTTTTTTGCCAGTCGCACAGCTAATTCAATACTATCACCTTCAAAATTTACTCGGTGGAAATTCTCATATGCTGGAGCTACTTTTTTGACAATCTTAATGGCGTCATCAATATTTGGCTCATCAACTATAATTTGTTCAAAACGACGGACAAGAGCTGAGTCACTTGCTATATATAATCCCCATTCCCTTGTTGTAGTTGCGCCAATAATTCGAAAATCACCTCGAGCCATAATTGGTTTAAAGGCATCTGTTAATGCTTTATCACGACCAAGAATATGAATCTCATCAACAAATAAGATGACATCTTTCTCTCGCTTCATTTCCTCAATGAAGCGTAGAATTCCTCTGTTATAGTCTCCATTCAATACAGAATATAAGTCATTCAGGCTGAATTGTAAAATACGTTTTCCTTTTAACGAGGCAACTTCACTGTTAGCAATTCGCACTGCAATTCCGTCAACAATAGCAGATTTCCCCACACCACCATCACCCAGTAGAACGACATTGTTTTTATCACGTCTGGTAAGGGCAATTTCAACCTTACGAATTTCCTGATCTCTACCAACTACTTCCATTAACTCACCATTTTTAGCCATAAGTGTGATGTCAGTAGCAATGTCTTGTAGTAATGAATAGTTTGGATCAGACAGTTTGTTCGTAATTCTAGCTGCTTTTTTACTTTGTTCAGCACGTTCTTGCTCTGCTTTACCATCAACAAAATTTCTAATTCCAATGCGTACAGATGTGAAAATAGCATCTAATTTATCATGACAATATCTAGGATCACCAGTTAAGAGGTGTTGCTTATAGATAATATGGTTAGCATTTGTTTCTGACATTTGACTGATACCTACTAATAACCAGTACGAATCAATGACCCCATCTGGCGAATTTTGTTGGCGCATTTCTTCAGCAAAGTCAAATATCTTCTTCACATACTCAGAAATAGGGAATTTATCACATTCTACGAAGAAATTTAGTGATACAGGTTCTTCAATAATTTCTACTGGATAATTAATAATTTTATTTCTTATCTTTTGTTTTTTTCTATAGCTATCAAATTCATCATCGATATTTGAGTCTAATTGACTTCTTTCTTCAACCAAAACGCTATTTTTAAGTTCTGTTTGGAGCTTAGTCCTCGTCAATGAATGATGTCCTAATGCATAACCCATACCAGTATCTGCCACGGATAAAATTGCCATCAATATATCTTGCGATTCAATGATTTTATAATCTTTTGTTGGAATAATCTCTTGTAATTTAAACAGTGCTTCTTTTAGTTGACGACTAACTTTGTATGATATAGTTGTTTGTTTCTGCAGCATTTCTATAGCTCCCTTTCTTTTGATAAGTCAATTATAGAAAAACACATGGACATGAGATGTCCATGTGTTAATTAAAAATAATTATTTAACATTTTTTCTAAAGTTTCTTTGATATCATCAGCAAAGGACTGAGGAGATAGGACTGTTAATCCATCTAGCTGACTTATAATGTACCTCTTTAGTCCCAAAGTGTTTTGACTTTCAATAGAAATTTCACAACTATCTTCATCAGATTTAATCACTTTCGCCTTTGGAAATTTGTCTAAAATAATATTGGGATCATTTGTATAGCGAATTTTAAATGTTATTGACTTACCTGAGAACGCATCTACTTTAAAATTACGGTGTTCTCCATCTTTATATAAATCTCGGTACTCAATTCTAGGTTTCTCAACTATTGAGTCTTTCCAAGTTATTACCCTATCAAGTCTAAAATCTCTATAATCTTGATTTTCAATATCATAAGCCTTTAAATAAAAATAGTGATCATCATAATATAATGCAACAACCAAAGCATCATGTTTTTTCTCAACTTTTCTATAAGGAGAAAGATAATTGAATTCCACCATTTGCTCCTTTCGAATATACTCCGAAAAAGTCCACACCTTATCAATACGATGCTGTTGGTCTGTTAATGGAGCATAGTTGAGTTTTTCTGATGCAATAATCCTTTCAATTTCTTTCTGATCATTTTTAGAAAGTAATGATAATAGTCCATCTAATAGTGCATCATTTTCTTCTTTGTTTAGTGCCCTATTTTCTAGCAAAATCTTTGAAATGACCAAGATTTCTTTTTTATTGAACCGTGATTTTTTCTTAAGATTTCTTTTATAAGTAGAATGCATGTATTCTAGCTCACCAATGAAAAATGGCTGTGACTCAACGAAACTATCCAAAAAAGAGAAATCTCTTTGAATCGTTTTTTCACTGACTTCATATTCTTCAGCTAACTCAGCTTTGGTCAAGTACTCTCCAGCTTGAAGACGTAAAAATATTGTTAACAGTCGTTCTGCACCACCCATTGTATAATTCCCTTCTAAAAAATTCTATATTTATTATATCATGATTGAAATCAATTTTTTAGATATAAACTATCTAATAATTTGAACAGTTCAAACGATTATAGAATTTCAGTCAAAATCCTAAATCTGTCAATGAATAGCTTGCTCTACTTCCTTATCCACTTAGTTTATGTTTATATAAAAATGACTTTTATTCGTATATTTGTATCAATCAACTTCTACTGACTTCCACAGCCAAAACCTTGCTTGAAATTCATCTATACGGTGGGTACGTTTCTATTCCCAAAAACTCCTTGTCAATGGAAACAAACACGTACCCACAGGGTAAATGGAAATAGAATGAGATAAATTCTAGCTATTACTTCTACTCACTCCAAAAAATTACTCACTTTGATACTTCCTCCCTATACGACAAAAAGCCTTGGTTTCAAGGCTTTTCAGTATCCCTTTCGTTCAAAGGTTTCTAGGCTTTTACGAGCAGAGCAACACACTCGACGTGTGTAGTCTGTTCCTTGAGAATACAATTTTTTATCCTCGTCACTGTTTTGAGGACACAATTTATCTGTTTCTAGTTTAGCATTTTTACGTTTACTTTTAAATTGTTTACCATCCTTGTTTTGAGTTTCACCTGTTTTGAATATTATGGTTAACATTGCAGGATCAATTTCTCCGTCGCTATTAACTCCACCTACAATAATTTTCTCAACAATACTTTCAAAAACTGCACGATCAAACTCCGTAAGCATTTTCTGTGAAGATAGCAAGTGCTTAAACTCAGTTAGTCTTTTCTTTACATCGATTTCTGATTTTAAGGTTGTTTCAATATTTACCTTCTCTTCTGCTAGAAACTCTTTTTCTGAGGAAATTTCATTGTACTTTTCATTGTATATGGTATCGCTAATTTTCCCTTCGAGCCTTAGATTTACAAGATTTTCCTCTTTTTTTAGTAATGTTCGAAGTTTGTTTGTAATCCTTTTTAGTTCCTTATTAAGGCTATTGTCATTCAATTCAGATTCAATCGTTTCAAGTAAGTCTGTCATTAAGTTTTCATTTGAATGATAAAGTTGTCTGTAAGCTTCCATGAAAGCCCCCTCAATAGCGAGCTCTTCTAATCCTTTACTATGCTTACAAAATTTCTTTCCTTTCTTTATCGATGTAACACAGTGCCACACAACCTTGCGATAATCTGAACGGCAGTGCCAACTTCTTCTAGATAATATTGAACCACAAAAACCACATTCTAACATGCTACTAAAAGCATACATTTTTGAATAGCGTTCACGCTTGCCATTTACATTTGCAGCAGTCTTCTTATTTCCTGCTCGACGAAGTCTTATCTCCTGAGCTTTCTCAAAGTCTTCTTTAGATATTATAGGTTCATGATTATCTTTGATGTAGTACTTATCTTCTTCACCAAAATTACTTAAACGTCTCTTGCTTATTGGATCCACTGTAAAAGTTTTGCCCATTAGAATATCGCCTTTATATTTTTCATTCTTTATGATTCCTAAGACTGTTGTATCATTCCAATGATCTAATCCTCTCGGCGATTTGTAACCTAGTTCATCAAGTTCCCTTGCAATTACTTTTCCTCCAATACCTTCTAAGTACCTTTCAAAGATATAGCGAACTATTTTGGCTTCTTTTTTATTGATTGAAAGTTGCTTGGTTTCTACATCATAGTCATACCCCAAGCATCCTTGAAACCCTATCAATTCACCACGTTGCATCTTCATTTTTAATCCTTTTTTCACATGAGCAGATGTATTTTCTACTTCTTGCTGTGCAACGGAGCTTAGAATAGTCAAAAGCAATTCTCCATCCATTGTTAGGGTATCTATATTTTCTTCCTCAAAATATACTCCAATTTGCATATCTTTTAACATTCTGACATATTTCAAAGTATCTAGGGTATTCCTGGCAAATCTAGCAATTGCCTTTGTGACAATGTAATCTATTTCTCCATTTACACAATCATTTATTAATCGTTGAAAATCTTGTCTCTTTCCTACTTGTGTTCCTGAAATCCCCTCATCTGCATAGATACCTGCCAGTTCCCAATCCGACCGCTGAGAGATATAATCTTTATAATGTCTCACCTGAGATTCATAGCTGTTCTTCTGATCTTCGCTATCAGAACTAACTCGGCAATAAGCAGCAACCCTTTTTGACTCTCTTTCGAAATTGTCGCCTCTACGACGAACTAAAGAATCAGCTTTTATTATTTCAACATTATTTTTTTTCATACTGAAATTCCTCCTTTTGATTCTATATTACCGCGTTCAAATCAAAAGGTCAGCTAATTTGTGTACTTAATGCGCAGTCTATTTTTAATTTTTTCATATTCCTTTTTAGTCAACATATTTCTGGAATATAAAAAATTAAGCATTGAAAGTTGCATACTATATTTTACTACTGATTGTTCCAAAACTTACCCTCCTGATAACATGTTACTCTTAGTTATTCTCTGTGGGTATGACTGGTTATATCAATCATGGGAATTTCACCCGCTGTCCTTTTACGTTGGCAGCCTGAACGGTCAGAAGTATCATTATCATTATTTGTGTCATGGCAGATAGGTCACCATCCTATTTTTGAATAAATGATTTCCGCTCATTTCCTGGCGCATTACATTCTATTGCTCAACAAATAAATAAAGTCCCACCTAGAATTATTCAATTGTCAAAGGGCAAAAAGAGACTAAAAATTCCTCTCACTATAAAGAGTGAATTTTTTAGTCTCCTGTTTCCTTATTTTTCAAAAAATTTTCGTAGGTTGTCCAAAATTGTATTTCTCATCCGAAATAGACTAGTCGCAGACATCTCATGCTCTATTGCTACTTCTCTGATGGTATGCTCTCTAAAATACAGAGCATCAATGATTTTAAACTCTTTATCAGATAAGGTTAATAAAGCCTCATTTAGTTGCTCAATAAGGAGCTTGTTTTCTATAAAACGTTCAACATCAACAGTTGTATCAGGCAGTACATTTGCTAGCAGTAACCCATCTACTTCAAATGATGAAAAAGGTAATACTCCAAATTTCCTATCTTTTCTATTCAGATACTTCTCGTGATTGACCAATTGCCAGTAGCTTTTATAAACCGTTTCTGTTACGGGGATTTTACTACCTCTAACGTGAATATAATATTTCATTTCAGCCTCCGTTTATGATTTTTTCTTAGTCATAAAAGGAGGGCTCCTTATCTCAACCATAGCTATTTCTCACTTTTATCAAATCAAGGAGTTCTCCTCACTATAAGAGTGAAAATATGGTGCTCTTGTTCCAAAAAAAATTATATGTACCAAAAAACAGCAAGCTCTTCTGAACTTGCTGATCTATATTTTAATAAGTTTCTGTTTAGTAGGTAACAATAAGATATTTTGCTATATAAGCAATGTAATACCTAGATAATCTATAATTTATTCTATGCGCGCTATTCTAAATTCATTATTAATCTCAACAGCTATGGTTCCTTCTTCTGCTAACAAATAAACTTCTCCGTAATCCCAAACTTCTCTTTTTTCATTAGAATTAGAACCAGAATAATCTATTTTATTTAGTTCCGATTTAGAAATTTCTTGTCCCGTATTCAAAATAAATGTTTTTGAATCTGCTATTACTCCTAGAAATTCTTTTAGTTTATCATCAGATACAATATCAGATGAAATACGAAATTTTTTATTATTAAATTTAACTATCCTACAATCAGATGGATCAATTGCAAGTTCCCCACCTGCTGAATTATTATTGAACTCTTCCAAGCTCAGCATTTCATTATTGGATTGCACATCCGAACTCAAAGAAACCTTATAATAAGAATCATTTATAGAAATAGCTAAACCATCACTAAAATTATAGAGCCCACTATATGCTAATGATACTGTATCACTATTACTTTTAGTAACAACTTTCTGGCTATTTCTATCAATTACTAATGTTTTAAAAAAAGATTCCTTCACAGTACCTAGATCATTTTCATCAACAATTTGATTCATGATTGTATAATCATTTCCTTTATATGTAAATTGATTAAATGATTGATCATGAAACTCTATTGTTTTATTGTCTACCAATCTACATGCAACTAAAGTACAAATTCCAATAAGAACAACTAAGCTAAATAAAATTTTCCTCATGCTACTTCACCTCCTTTATAACATCATCAAATAATAAGAGTGCCCTTTGCCAATTTGTTGTAACCTTTAAGTTATTTAGTTCGATCATTGTTAACAGAATTCCAATTATTCCATCTAAATAACCAAGATTATCTTTTGTTTTTATATTTTCAAATTCCGCGGTAGTATTAAAACCATATGTCATGTCTTCTCTAAAATCACTAATTAACTTTTCCTTAAGAGATTTTATACAGTCATCAAAATCAGTTGTTTTATAAATTTTTTTAAAAAATAGGCAAATCTCAATTGCTCCAGAAAATCCGTGACATAAAATAGATTGTTCCAAACCATTACTTCTCCTGATGGATGCTTTCAAGATGTTACAAGCTTTAGATTTTAGTTTCTTATCTTCTAGAGCCAAACTTGAATACAGATATAGTAAACTAATTCCTGGGCTACCGTAGCACCACGCATCTCGAATAAATTCATACTGTAAATTGCTTTTTTCTGTTTTCTTTAGTTCAATATCGCTTAATCCCTCTTTCCACATATAATTTTTTAACTCGTGTTTTTCGTATAACATTATAATTTTTTTGATTGCTGCAATAGATTTTTCATTAGAATAGCCTTTTAATTTTGAATAAGACAACATTGCGCCAACACCCGCAAGGCCGTGTGCTAAACCAAAATTTAGACATCCTAACGGATAAAGCTTAGACTCTGTCTTGGACATTTGATTCTTTGATTCCACATAGAAGCCTGTTAAAGTAGAATTTTTTAGTGAAAACTCAGATAAGAAATTGATAATTCTGTTTATTATATAATCATTTTCATCTTGCTCCTGAGATAAAAGATAAACTAATACTCCAGATACTCCTTCTATGATGTCATAATCTGTAGGAGAGATTTTCTTAATATCTATATTTTCAATCTTACTTAACGTATAGTACTTAATGTACTCATTAAAACTAATCAATAAGTTATGATATTCTGGGTGTTCTTCAACTAAATGAAGTATACTTATTCCAATTCCAGAAACTCCTGAAAATAAAGAATCCGATAAAACACCATAATTTCTCATTTGTTTAACCATAAAGTTAACATATTTACCCGTTCTAGCGGAGTATTTTCTTTCACTAGTTAAACTTGTCAATTCTGAAGATAATAATATCAATCCAGGTAAACCAGAAGACAAGGTCAATAAATCATAATTCGGTTGTTCAGCATATCTTTTTAACTGCTCATCAAATTTAGCAAATACTTTCTCAGATAAATCAATAATAACTTTATTTTCATCCATCAGACTCCTCCTCGTACTTTTCTGAATAGTAAAGTTCCCTATAATATTTAGATTTACTTATAAGGTCGTCATGTTTTCCTTCATCAATAATTCGTCCATCTTGCATAACTATAATTCGATCTGCTCTACTCGCAGCCATTAGATTATGTGACACAAACAAAGCAATCTTATCTCTAGAACGAGTTACAAATTCATCAAATATTTCTTTCTCTGAAACAGGATCAAGCGCTGAACTTGGTTCATCCAAAATGTATATGCTTGCATTCTTGAAGAAAGTCCTAGCCAATGCTACTTTTTGCCATTGTCCTCCTGAAATTTGTCTACTATCGTTAAACCAGGTCCCTAAACGTTGATTAAGGTTGAAATTGTTTTCTGCGGTTAAGAAATTTAATTTTAAGTTATCAATATGTTTCTTTATTTTGGAGTCAGATATACTGTTTACATCACTTAGGCCAATATTTTCTCTCACAGATAATTCAAACTTCACAAAGTCCTGAAAAAGAACAGAAACATTATTTTGATAATAACTCAAGTCTAGGACATCACTAGATTCGTTATTATAATATATTTGACCCTCTGAAGGTTGGTATAATCCCGATAGTAATTTTACTAAGGTACTCTTACCAGAACCATTCTTCCCCACAATTGCTACAAGTTCACCCTTATTAAACTCAACATTAATATCCTCTAAAGTTTTTTTGACACTTCCTGGATAGATAAAAGAGAGATTATTGACTTTTATTTTGTCAATGCGCTTTTCAATTCTTGAGATTCTACTATTCTGAATTGAAATATTACTTACTTCCATATCAAAAAATTTAAATAATTGTTCCATGAATAAACTTGTGTTATAGATGATATAAGTATTTTGGATCATAGATTGTGAGTAGGTATTTACACGAGTTATTGCTTGAATAAGGCTTACAAAATTACCTACTAAAAGTTTACCGCTTCGAATTGACTGTATCATCATAAAAATAGCTATACCATTAATAAAATTCAATAAAATATCCAAACTTCCTCTGAAAAGAACTTTCTTTTTCGAAATATTCAAATCCTGATTCATAAAATTTCTTTTCAATGTTCCATATTTATCAATGAAATATTGACTAATACCATTTAGTTTAATCTCTTTAAATGAAAAATCATGAGTAAGAAGATAATTGATGTACCAAACTTCCCTCTCCGAATTTGCTCGCTCCCATTGAATCAAAAATTCTAGCTGGCCAACACGCATAAAAATTACTAAGGAAATAACAGGAATTATCAGTAAAAAAGTCGATACTGCCACATTCCAAGTGGACACATAAATAATACTTGTTAATAAAGATAGAAACCCTGTAATCACACCAATGATAGCATTGAAAAGTTGGAACGGCTTATATGTACTATCTTGTACAATATTTTCAATGAGATTGTATGTATCTGCTTGTTCAAAATCTATTAAATTTAGAGATGATGTTTTTTTCAATAACTTCAAATTGAGATTATAGGACAAGTTCATATTAAATTTCTCACTTATATATGAGTTTAACTGACTTAGTATTGATAGCATCATTTGCATTAATATATAGACAATTAATACTGAAAAAATGTTACTTCCTTTTTTTAAAACAGCATTGATTAATTCTTGATAGATAAATAAGCTTGCTAAAGGAATTATTGATTGTAATATGTTTAAAATTATTAGATAGCTAGCATATTTTCTTTCTATTCGAAAAATTAATCTTATTGTTTTAGGAATTGTCAAAATTGTTTGAAAAAAATTTTTTAGTGTAAATTTATCCATGATTGTGCCCATTTCTAAATTCTTCACTGATTATCAATCCGCGAATTATAGCATAAATCTTAGTCTCATTTTCTCTCTTTATACCAAATAAGCGATTATTGTGTACATGAATGATACTATCATAAATGATATATGTATAGTCATCTGATAATTGAATACAACTGTCTGATAATTTCTTAAGTCTTTGACATAGTTTAGATAGTTCTGGAAGAAGATTTATTAAATATCCCTTTATTAAGTACAAATCAATTAATGCAGTATTCCTATTTTTATCTCTATTTTGGCTGTCTAAATGCTCTGGACAAGCAAATTCTAAAAATTGTATTATTTCTTTATTGTTATCTTTAAAAAATGATTTGAGATAAAAGTAGTTAAATATTATTGCTAAATCATCTAGGGTTAAATCTAATCTTTTCTGCCGAATTAAACTTAATGAATTGATGACTATTTCAGTATCTAGACAAAAAATTTCTTCTACCAAAGGAATTCTTTCTAGTCCCCCATACCTTTCGATTTCTCTGTCATACGTTGAAATATCTATATTTGATATTAACTTGTTTTGTATGCAGAGTTGAAAAATCTCTTGAATTTTTTCAAAACTTTTATATAAATTCTGCGTTCTTATCCTTAGTCGGATATGAAATTTTGGATCAGTATATCTGATATAGAAGCTCATCCCATCATCTAAATTTACTAACTTCAAAATTTGAGGCATTATATCCGAAAGAAATTCCTCTTGCCTATCTGCCGACATATACAATTTAAAGTAGAGCCATTCATCAAATGGTATTTTCTGTCTAACATTTGTCGGAATAACCTCTGGTAATATTTCTTTTATGTACCTAGGTTCCTTAATTTCATCCTTAGCAAATACTGGAACAACTATATCAGAAATATGAGTTGTAGATTCCTTCTCTACAAGGTGTGAATCAAAAATACACTCTGATAGACATAATTCTTCATTTTTATTACTACTTTTTCTTACAATATCTTCAAAAAGTTGATTATCTAGTGGATTATTACGGTTAATTAATATTCGATTATCACTGTTATCAACATACAATTTTGTCGGAAGATTGTTTTCAAGAATAATCTGATGAATATCCTTCGACAACATCCTTCCACTAAGCCTCCAACGTTCAGGAGCAACAATAATGTCCTTAAATACTATTCTAGGAATATGAGAAAATTTTTGATAAACCATCTCCCAAGGGAATATTCCGAAATGATCTTCTTGAGCTATCTCACATAAAAACCGTAATTCATTGCTAAACATCATTTGGTTATACATATTTGTACTATAAAATTTTAAGAGTTCCTTAGTTTTGAAATTTCTAGCATAAAAACTATTCTTAGAATCAATACCAATATATATATCAGATAAAATTTGACTTCTCTTATCCATATTCGTAAAAAGTGATAATACTTTTTCTCTGACATTTGTTGTGCGCATAACATTAGCATGACGAAGATTCTCTGGTAAAAATGTTATTTCACAAGAGTTATACCCTGATACGTGATTATTGTTTTCAACAATTTGAGTGATAGTTTGATGATAATGTTCCAATTTATCTGATAGAATAGAAAACCTGCCTGAGCTAGCTCCTAAATTCTTAGAACATCCTGTATTAGTTAAGCTTAGTACGCTTTTACCATCTACTTTATTAACATAAAAGAACAACTCAAATCCTAGATTGATTTTATCTTTGTCTTGATTAAAAAAATCTTCTTCATTATAAAGTTGAATATTTCCACCTGTTTCTAAGGCTTTTTCAAAATTATTGAGATATTCTAATTCTTCTTTTTCACTAAAATATACAGTAGAAGGCGAAGATTCCCAGAAATCATTTTTGGGGTGCTGATATCCATATGGAGAACCAATTCCTAAATTAGAATCAAACAACTCCATCAACTGAACTTCTCTATTTACTCCGTACTTATCTAAAAATTTTTCTTTATAATCATCTAAATAAGTACGCTTTACATGATCTGAATTACTTACTAGAAACTCAGCAAATTCTACTATCTGAGTTTTATTTTCATTACCTAATTGGATTTGACCATCATTATAAAGATCAATTTGAAGAAAATTAGGGGTTTCAACTAACGATGACATTAACTTGTAGATTTCTTTAAGCTTTTCAATCCCATCCCCAATTTCCAATTCAGAATATTCAACAATTAAGTTGCTAATTGCTATTAGTTTAAAATAATAAAGATTTTGCTTATCGATTTCTTTGACTTTAGAAATGAATTCTTCAAACTTAAAATTCATTATTAATTCTGAATTAATATTTGAAATTAGAAAATGACTATCAATCAAACTCATGATATATGATGTTGCAATATCTCGATACTCTTCACCATAGGATTCAACAAGTTTTTCTATAATACAGTTAAAATATACATATTTATCACAACAAAGCTCATCAATAAGTTGATAAACTTTAGTGAACTTTATGTTGACTTCTTCAATTTTAGTATCATTTATAGAAAACAATTGAACAACTCTATCTCCAAATTGATAGTTGGCTGGATTTATTTTATAGGCTAATTCTCGAGAATATTCCTTCTCAATCTTAAAAACTAGACGTATTAACCACTCTGAATCCAAGAGTACTTTTTTTAATGTTTTTCCATTCAAGTTTAATTTCTCTGTAGAAGAAAATGAACCTATTGAAGTTTCACTAAATAAACCAAATGGTGTTGAGCGCTCCTTACTACGCTTATAATATTTATATACAGATTCTGATAATTGGTTGATTTTTTTCCTTTTCATTGAATCACCACTATAATATTTTTGAAGCGATTCATATAAACTCCTGCTGGCTACAAATAGTTGCTCCTGGAATATCTTATTCTCTCTTATAGTTTCTAAAAATGAATTATAATCACATTCCAACAATTCATGTATTCCAATGATTGCATTACGAACCAAAAAATTATTTGTAGTATATTTATGTTCCATTAGCAGCTCCAACTTCTAAATTATTTTTATAAATCTTCAAATATTATTTTGGAAATTTATAAAAATAAAGGTAGTAGACTACTATCCACTACCTTTATTTTAGCAATAGACATATTCGTCTAAAGAGTAATATCCTAAACAAATATTCTAATATTTAGAGGGACCTTACTCGAAAAGATATAGAGTCCCTTTCTTTCTTAGTCAAGATTTGCAAAAAGATAGTTACTAAACAAATAAATTTTATCCAAAATGGCAACCACAAGTTGCAGTTTTGATTGCACAGGTCATCAAAATACCCGTCTTACATCCAGGAGTACATAATGATTTACTAGTTACCCGAGGTGAAGCTCCTGAGTTGTTTTCCTTTGAGATTGTGACAAGATCCAAATTAAAATCTTCATTGTTCATAATAAAATTCCTCCAATTATTTTTTCTTTGTTCGAACAAATATATTGTAAGATACCTAGTTCAGAATTTGTTCATAATTATAGAGAATGAACAAATTTTTTATTTAGAATGCATGAAATATTTATACTGATACTCTGGACAATTAAATAAAAAGATAGTTGACCAATGAAACTGCTGAAAAAGTCTGATATTTTTAAAATATCATGAACAATACTGTCTTGAAAAGATAATAAAATAGACATAAAAAGCGGATGATCTGCAATCTTTAGATTTCAAAATATGCTGTCATTCGCTTTTTATCTATTGAATTTTGTTGTATTCTACTCTTTTAGTGACCTCTAACCAATTTACCTCTTTTTACATATTTTTTGAATTTCAACATTATTCATAACAGCTAAATTACAAAAATACGATAATATGATAAAACCAATTAAGTATACTAGAATCATAAAAATTTCATTTTTCCCAATTTCTAGGATCATATTAACAGGTAAAACGATAGGCAACCAGAAGTTATTTAAAAATACTTTATTGGTTGCAAATATAATAAACAGACATTCGATAAAAGAAATTACTAGATTCCCTCCCTTTCCCATGATAAGACTAAGTAACATATGGAAATGGTTAAGTAAGACTAATAATAACCAAGTAATCACACCAACATACGCAAAGTAAGAGAGTCTATTAAATTCAACTCCTACCACTATCCAAACTGGAACTCCCAATAAAACCATAAGTAAGTCTGTCGAAATAAGCTTTATTCCCCAAATAATTCCACTATTTTTTTCGCTTTTAATATTTTGAAAGAAATTTGCTTTTTCCTCTTGTTCATGAAGAAAAATAGAGAAAATTGATGCTAATATACAATATCCTAACATAGGTAAAAAAATGATATTTTCAATTACAACTGAATTATTTGTAAACTGTAAATAAAGAGGAATTGTGAATAATTGAATAATTGATAAAATTAAAATAAGATTTAAAGTAAGAGAGCCTTTCAACTTTAGCAACTCACTTTTTAGAATTTTGTTCATTAGTTATCCTCCACTTCAACAAACTAAGGAAACTCACAAAAACTAAGATTGAAAGAGATACTGATATTAAAATTGTCGATATTTCAACTCCACTTAATGCTGCCTCTAAATCACCTGAGGGTTTTAAATGTAAAAGAGCATAAGCAATTTTATAGTGATAAGTATAAGGAAATATGAACCAAACCGATGTCTGAGCTATTAGAGGAGCAACTAATAAGCAAATAAGAGAATTTGTAGCCAACAACAAGTAGGGATTTATCCACTTTGCTAGAAAATATAATAGTGGTAATACCCAAGCAGAAGAAACACCAATAAGTAATAAACAAATCAAATCTTTACCAATGTCTACTGATATCACACCTGAAAAAAGAAATGAGATGCCATAAAATATTATCGTAAAAATAAAGGTTGAAATCAAAACATCCTTGAACTTCAACAGTATCTTCGCTAAATAAATAGTAAACGTATATCTACCCAAGCTAATATTTTGAAACGCACCTGCATTCTCCTCCGCGCTATAATCAGCTAAAAACAATAACCCAAGGAGAGTGAAAAGGAATCCTCCCTCCCACCAATAAATTGAAAAACTTTCTAAATTGAGAGGTCCTGCTAGTATGAAAGCTATAAAAATTGCTAGCAAAGGAATAAGGATTAGTAATTTTTTATCAGAACTAGATTTTTGCTTCAGCCACTCAGATTTAAAAATATTAGTCATTTCCATCACCTCCATGGACAATTCTAAAGAATAGTTTTTCTAAATCATTTGAATTCTTATTAATATCATCGTAAAAAATCTTGCCCTGATTCAGTATAACGATTTGATCCGCAATTTTGCTGACTTCACTTAGTTGATGGCTGGACAAGAGGACTGTCATTCCAGATTTTTTTAGATCCCTAATTAAATTTAGCAATTCTTTTATCCCATCTGGATCTAGACCATTAGTTGGCTCATCTAAAATTAATAAATCAGGATTGGTAATAATTGCCATTCCTAAACCAAGTCGTTGCTTCATTCCTAATGAAAAGTGCCCTGCCTTCTTTTTTCCAGTATCAGATAAACCAACCAACTGAAGTACCTCATAAATTCTTTCATCTGGAATATCATGTAGCAATGCTCGTGTTTTTAAATTGTCAAATGCAGAAAGATTCAAATAGATAGCAGGAGATTCTATCAACGCTCCAATATCAAATCTATTTTCTTCTACAATATCCTTATGCTTTCCATTGAAAATGACTTCTCCACTATCAGCTCTTTCTAACCCAAAAAGAATTTTCATAATGGTGGATTTCCCAGCCCCATTTACTCCCAGAAGACCACAAATAGTACCTTCTTCAATTTTAAATGAAACGTCTTTTAAAACCTCTTTGTCTTTATAGCTTTTTCTTAGATTTTGAATGATAACTTCCATTTTTTCTGCCTCCATTTCTTTTATTATAATACAAAAGAAATTTCAGTATTTGTTCAGAAAAAAATTGAGCAAAAAGTCGATATCTCTTTGATTTTTTCAAATTTTATATTAAACAAAGTATAAATTTCTAATTATCTTTTTATATTTTCTTAAATGCTCGTAAAGCCTTATTCTATGTGCTTTCGAGTATTTTTACTGTAGGAAGATACTTCACGTTTCTTTGCATATTTCCTCATGTCTTAGCTGTCAGAAGTGGTAAATAAGTAGTAAATTCATTTGTACTACTAAGCAACAAGACGCTCCTGTTGCTTCTCTTTATTCAAGCGTTTCATTTCTGCCATTGCAGAATCGAATGTTGCATGTGCGTAATAGTTCAGCGTCATGGCTATATTAGCATGTCCCATAATGTACTGTAATGCCTTTGGATTCATTCCTGCATTTGCATAGTTGGTACAGAATGTATGTCGCAAACTATGTGGAGTGATGTGTGGCAATTTATCCTCGTTATACTTATTGTATTTCTTAACAAGACCTTTCATCATGCCGTTGTAATCACTTGCCACTTTTGGATAGTTCTTTCTATTAAGAAAGAGGAAATCACTATATCCATCAATCTCAACACGCTTATCATTCTTTCGATTCGCTAACACTCGCTTAAATGCTTGATAGGCTTCTTCAACCATAGGAACTTGACGTTCGCCACTTTTGGTCTTTGGTGTTTCAATGTAGTACCCAATTTCAGTATCTCTCAATAGCTGATGGTCTATATTGACAAGACGATTCTCAAAATCTAAATCTGGAAGTGTCAAACCACCAAACTCTGAAATACGAAGACCTGTTTTTAAGAGTATCAGAATTTCATCATAATTTTTGCTGTAGGTTTTATCAGCTTTTGCAAAGGCTAACAGTTTTTCTTCCTGTTCTTCTGTTAGTACGGTCTTAGGGACAGTATCATCATCAAGAACTGCTTTCAGTTGAAAGTCAAATGGATTCTTCCGAACACAATCATCTTGTATAGCAATATAGAATGAAGCCTTTAAAGAACGTTTGTAGTTATTGATGGTTTGATAAGCATAACCATTTTCACTCATTCTAATAGCCCATTCTTTAGCGTCTGATGGCTTAATACTGTCAATACTTCTTACACCTAACTTGTCTTTCTTCAAAATATCCATAAGATATTTGCGTCCAGTTTCAGTGTTTTTTCTAACCTTTGGTCTTTGAGCGTTCTGTTTTGCGTAAAGCTGGCAGAGTGTCATTTTCTTTCCTACAACATCAATACCATCATGAATGTCTTTCTGTAACTCTGCGATTTTCTCTCTAAGTGAGATACAATCACGCTTTCCTGCTGGTACTCGGTCTGTAGCCACAAGTTTCCACGAGTAAACAAATTGCGGTTCTCCAAATGAATCTATATATTTGTATAAGTATCTTCCGTCTTTTCGTTGGCTCTCTCCAGTCTTTAAGATTCGACCTTTATTGTCACGTCTTTTTTCTGACATGGCATTTGCTCCTTTCCTTTATGGAAAGAGCCTTGATACGACTTAATACTATTTTATCATATACAAGACCCTTTGGCGACGCTAGATTGCGTCCAATGTATCTATAATTTTTTCAAATTGTTTTCGTTTAATCTGAATACGATTGCCATTCATAATCAGCCAATTTGCATTTTTATTTTCCTCTGCCAAGCGTCGTAGCTTGTTTTCGCCAATACGAAAATATTTTGACGCTTCTTCAATGGTTAGGGTATAACGTTCCCAAATAGGAATGTCAGTCTGCTTCATAAAATCCTCCTTTCCAAATCACTTATTTGGATTTCATAAAAGTTGTTTTACCAGCAATCGAACAGCTTTAGCAAAGCTCACGGGAGTTCCACCCCTGCATGGTTCTCATGTAGCCATACTCATTGCCTGCGACGGTTTTATCACGCTCGGACTATTGACTGTATGGGAGTATCATTATCACGATAAGAATGTCGTTGCAGGCAATCCTGCTAAAGATTGCTTCTCGGATCACTAACATGAATCGCTCGCTATCTTTATAAGATAGGTCATGGCGGTTAGTTCCGTTGGCTCTTTTCTTATCGAAACGTATTCGATTACTTTTATTCAGTTTTCAAAGAACAATGGCTCGTTAGCCTATCAAAACACATTGAAAGCTCAATATGCTTTGGTGGAATAACAAACCTCCCTGTTCGGGAAGCGTGGAATGGTTTAGCACGCTTCCACGAAAGGAGAGAGGATATTACTTAATTTCAAATGACAAAATCTTTGTAATCAGTCTGGTTTCCATTCTTCCACGTAAGACTTCATCAACGACCATACTTTGATTGCCATATTCATCTTTCATAAGTCGTAGGGAACGCTTCGTTATGTACCCTCTGTAATGATGTAGAATCTGGTTAATCGCTTCGGTATCGCCATCTGTTGCCTTTACAATGAGAGGAAAGGGAATCATAGGATATTGTGTTTTCATTCTTCAAATTCCTCCATAAACTTTTTAATTAAGGCTAGTCCACTGGTTCTATGCCGATAGACAGTAGAACGGTTCAATTTCAACAGGTCTGCAATTTCTGAATCGCTCATGTCCATAAAGTAAAACAGCAGTAGAATTTCACGTTTCTTGTCTGGCAACTCACGTAATGCTTCACTCAACAAATCATTTTCAACGCCTACTGATAACCCATTGAGTGTAAAAATCTGAAAGTCAGTTGAATAGTTATCTGTTGTCGCAAACTGGCTAACAAGATAATCGCCAACATCCGAAAAGGACACCTCACGCTTTGCAATCCTTGAAAGATAAAGCATATAATTCTTTCGCTCGTCTTCCATAGCACGTTTACAGATATAGTCAAACTGATTTTCTATTGTGGTCTGAAAAGAAGATGGTTTCATGTTTCTCACCCCCTTTCTGTCTAGGAAAGGAAGTGAGCCTTGCTCGTTTATCTCCTTTCACTCTTAGTCCCAATGTGAAAGGGGGATTTGTTGCATTACTGATAAATAAACTTTGTAAAAAAGTTCTGAATAGCCAAAAAAGCATATAAACAGATTTATTTCTCTGTTTACATGCTTCTGTTATTCTATCTATATGATTTATAAAACCACATTGGTGGACGTACTTATCTATTGCAGATAGACGACTTTTTTTGACAAGAACCCAATGTAAGGAAATTTATTGTATATGATGTACTTCATGGCGACGTTGACCTCCAACAAACCGCCATTTGGAAGTAATATACAATATTTTAACAGCGTAAATAGCACTACCATATAACGGTTTTTTTTATTGGCGTTTAGTAGTGCTTTTTATTAAATATAAACCTATAAACCATATAACACGTTTTTCTATACCTGTTTTTAATTCAGTAGGAACAATAAAATGTATAGAGGTGGTCTACTATGCGTAAAAAAGAAGATAAATATGATTTTAGAGCCTTTGGTTTAGCCATTAAAGAAGCTCGATTGAAACGAGGTTTAACTCGTGAACAAGTGGGAGCATTGATTGAAATTGACCCACGGTACTTAACTAATATTGAAAATAAAGGGCAACACCCCAGCATACAAGTTCTTTATGACCTTGTATCGTTACTTCATGTTTCCGTTGATGAATTTTTCTTACCTGCTAATAACTTGGTAAAAAGCACCCGACGATTACAGATAGAGAAATACATGGATAGCTTTACAGACAAAGAACTATCCTTAATGGAATCTTTAGCCAGCGGTATCAACGAAGCAAGAAACATCGAAGACTAATTAAAAGAATCCATACATAACGGAAAGAGCCGATAAAATGAGATTGTATTAATCTCATTTTATCGGCTCTGCGTCTTTGCGTCTGGCTCTGTAATCACAGTTACTTTGAACTGCTTTATTTCAATTAAATTTTCTTGTCTGCATTTCGGACAATAGAGGGGGAATTTTTTTAATTCAGTATCTTCCCTTATCTTTAATCGTGTTTTATTTCCACATACAGGACACAATATCCACTTGTAGTTTATAATAACTATCTCCTCCTTTACACTTTAATTCAAATCTTTATTAAAAAATATTTCATCTTATTTAACAAGAAACCATATTTATATAACAACATAAAATACACTAAGTTATTTTATTGAACATATATCGTACTTTATCTATCCGACTATTTGGACGACGGGGCTGACAAACAGATTCACCAGTAGTAACATAGTACCCTTTTAACTCTGTTAAACAAACGCTACGTCCATTTGTAAAGAAAGTTAAATCATTACGATATTCTTGAATACACCGAGCAGGAATTTCTCCACTAAGAATGACCTCATTATTTTTCAGTTGAGTATTTACGATATTTGCACAATATTTGGGAGCATCGTTATATGCTCGTGAAAGATATTCTTGTGGTGCATAAATTTTAAAACTAAGATATGGCTCTAACAATTCTGTTCCAGCTTTTTTTAAAACTTGTTCCAATACAATAGGAGCAAGCATCCGAAAATCTGCTGGGGTACTAACAGGGCTATAGTATAAGCCATACTTAAAACAGATTTTACAGTCCGTCACATTCCAACCATACAATCCTTGTTCACAGCCATATCGTATCCCTTCCATAACTGCATTTTGAAACGATTGATTTAAGTATCCAAGAGAAACCGAGCTCTCATACTGTACTCCGCTCCCTAATGGAAGCGGTGCTACAGAAAGACCAATGGAAGCCCAGAAGGGATTCGGTGGCACTTCGATGTGAATGGTATACTCTGCTTTTTTTAACGGTCTTTCCATATAAATGACTGTAGGCTTTTTTATTTTTACCTCCACATGATACTTTTCTTGCAATAGAGCACAAGTCACTTCCATTTGTACTTTCCCTAAGAAAGAAAGTATGATTTCATGTGTCGTAGAATCCACATAATATTGTAGAAGCGGGTCACTGTCGGAGATTTCTAAAAGTGCATCAAGTAACATTTCCCTTTGTTGAGGTTTGCTCGGTTCAACAGTTGTTTGCAGCAGAGGGAGCGGATTTTCAATTCTCTCTCTCTGTGGCAATAGCTTTGTATCTCCAAGAACACTATTTAGCTTCAAAAACTCATTTTGCAAAATAACAATTTCCCCGGAATAAGCCTTATCAATTTTACATAATTCACCATTTATTGAAGTATACATTTCTGTAATTTTTATTTTTTCCTTTTCCGATATTCTAACCGAATCCCGCAAATGCAGGATTCCGCCATAAAGGCGTACATATGCAAGACGTTGTCTTTCTTCCGAATATTCAATTTTGAAGACATTTCCGCAAAGTTCAGACTTCTTTCTGTATGTTGATGAATAAAATTTATTCGTTATCACTTCTATAAGCTGCTCAATCCCTATGTTGCTTTTTGCGCTTCCATGATAAACAGGGTACAAGGAGCAATTCTGAAATCTTATGCTTTCCTCTTGTTCGAGTTCCAATGCTTCTAATGATTTACCGGACATATATTTCTCTAAAAGGTCATCGTTTCCCTCTATTACCGTATCCCATTGTTCAGATTCGGTAAAGTTCGTCACACACATATTAGGATACAGTTCTACCTTCTGTTTGATTACAATTTCGGCAGAAAGTTTCTCTTTAATATCCTGATAAACCGTTGATAAATCAATTCCATTTTGGTCAATCTTATTGATAAAAAAGATTGTGGGAATCCCCATTTTCCTAAGTGCATGAAATAATATACGAGTTTGTGCTTGTACGCCATCTTTTGCAGAAATCAGTAGAATTGCCCCATCTAAAACTGATAATGAACGATATACTTCTGCTAAGAAATCCATATGTCCTGGCGTGTCTATGATGTTCACCTTCGTATTTTCCCACTGAAAAGAGGTTATTCCTGTCTGAATTGTAATTCCTCTCTGACGTTCTAAAAGCGTATTATCCGTCCTCGTTGTACCTTTGTCCACGCTTCCTAATTCTGTAATCGCTCCACTGTTATATAATAAGCTTTCTGTTAAGGTAGTTTTTCCTGCATCAACATGAGCTAAAACTCCAATATTAATAATTTTCATGTGATTTTCCTCCATTCAAAAGCCCAAAAGGGCATAAAAATCCCAGTGATAAATACTCTTATCACTGGGATTTTTATGCATAACCATAGGCATACAAAGCATACAGATATTCTCCGGATACTTTAGAATCACATGATAAAGGTATTCTTAAACTGGGTACAAAAAACTAAGCCCTCCTAAAAAAGGACATCCAATTATTTGTTCTCACTATCAAATTGACAGTTTATTTAAGAATACCTTGCCGCATATTTATTAACTCCTTTTAAATAGATACTTAAATAATAGCACGTAAGAGCATATTTGTAAAGGAATCTCCAATTTTTTATCAAAGAGAGTACGTGATTACAAAATAGCTGTAATAATGTACCAATATTTGTTATTCTATAATCTTCCAATTACTCCCGTTCTTTTCAAGTACCAAATCAAATTGAGATACCTGCGTTGCTTTGGTCTGCTGGTCGATATACTCCACTGTCAGCGATACCGTGACTTGATTATCCTTACGATTGTGAATAGGATTTACCAGTTCTTGAAAGATGTACTCTTTTCCGATTGGTTTTAATATCCCGTCATTCACATAGTAGGAAAGTTCACTGGCTGTCGCTGTAGGATAGAGCTTGAAGAACGTCGTTAAAAACTCATTGATTTCATTGGTTGTAATGGAATCAACCGTCCCCTCACTTTCAATGGCTTTTGGTTTATAACTTGATTTCTTAGGTATGTTGGTAATGGTCGGATTCTTAACCAGTACCATATTTCCAGAACCATCTACATAGACACTCACTATATAAGCAGAGTGGACGGTCTTTGTATTTTCTCCCTCTGTAATGAGCTGGTCTACACTGTAGGTTACATTAAACTCATTGTCGCCAGTTGGCTCTACCGTCCATATCTGAAATCCTCTTACAGAAGACGATACAGGAATATCTTTGCGTACTGTATCAACATTGAGAGCTTGAAGTTCATCTGTCAGATAGCCTTTTAGACTTTCCATTCGATTATCAATGGACTTATCGGATTGCTCCCATGAATAGTAGACTTTCGCAAAGTTCTCTACAAAATTTTCTACATGATGAGTATCAACGTATTCCTTTTCTATGATAGTTGTTTCGTGAATAGTATGAGTATCTATAGCTGTAAAGTGCTTGAATATCGCAAAGCTGAAACTAAGCCCTAAAAGTACCCACAAGGCAATCACAACCTTTTTATGAGGATTGACCTTATAGACACGAGGTTTCTTTTCCTTTGGTATCTGTTTTTCTTTATTCTGATTTTTTCTAAATTTCATCATTAAATCTTCCTTTCTCATTGTTTGATTCGTCCTGCTCCCACTAAATGCTGTTGCCAGTAGGGGCTTGTTAAGTCGGCATAACCGATTGGGTCGCCTGCATGAAACATACGGTTATTGCCAAGGTATATCCCAACATGAGTAATATAAGAGCCAGCGTTATAGGTAGAATGAAAGAAAACCAAATCGCCAGCTTGTGCTTCCGATAGTGGGATATGCTGGGTCACATCATATTGCTGTTGTGCGGTTCGTGGTAAGTTAATTCCAGCTTTTCCATACGTCCATTGTGTCAGTCCGCTACAATCAAAAGAAGTAGTCGGGGAAGCTCCACCGTAAACGTATCGCCAGCCCTCATATTTCAGTGCTTCGTCCATGATGGCTTGTACCGTATCATCATCAAACTCTGTTGTGACAAGATACTGCGTTACCAGTTGCACATAAAACATATTGCCATAGTTGTATCGCCAGCCCCCATTGATAGGTATGGCTATGGGATTGGGGTAAGACACTTTTTCGCCACCTGAATACTCTTTTGAGAAACTTTGAGCCAGTTCAAAGGTATATTTATTTCCACGATTAGCCACATACCCTAAGAAACCACCACCATAATTGTAGGACTGGATAACCGATTCTAAATCTACACTGAGCCTTTCGCTACTGGCTAATAATTCACTGAAATACTTCACACCTTGCTTAATGGATTCTTCTGTACTCAATGAATTAGGTGGAAGACCGAGGGATTCCGAGGACTGCATAACATCTTCCGCAGTACCGCCCGATTCCACCTGTATAATCGCAAGAAGTATGTTGACATATTCTTCAACGCCATATTCTTTGGCATATTTTTCTACCATAGGCTTATGAGCCAGCACTTCTGCGGAAACATTCACACCTCCATAATGAATATTGGAAATTCCGCTGTCCTGTTCATCTGAAAATAAAATGGCAACAAACAGAAGCAGTGAGAAGACCATCAAGAATAATCCAGAACCACCAATCACTAAAGTTTTCAACTTCATGGTTTCTTACCGACTTTCTTAATGGTGGCGGTTTTGATTGGTGGTCTACTTCTTGTATTTTGTAGTGGTACTCTTTGAACAGTAGACGGACGTTCTTTTGTGATTGGACGTTGTGAAGTTCTATCTGCTGTAGTGGTTGAAGTTGCTGGCTTTTGAACGGTTTTTTCTTGAACGGTATTGCCTTGGCGTTCCACTTTTGGACTTGAAAAATCGGACTTAACTGCTGGACGCTCTTGTTTGGCTTGTTGAGATTCCTTATATGAAGTCTGAATATTAGACTGTTTTGAGGTCTGTTCATCATGATATTGTTCTTGTCTTGTAGTCGGTCTTTCATGAACAGAAGAAGCAGGCTGTTTTTTCTGTTTGACCTGTTCCATTTCAGAGCGACGCTTCGCAATGGTTTTTCGCCTTTGTTCCTGCTGTTCCTTGCGTCCACTGGCTCTGTCCGCTTTGGTTTGAGAAATACTACTGGTTAAATCACGGACATTCTCTTTTACTTTGGATTTTCCTTGATATACTGCATATCTTGCATTGGTCGGCAAATCTTTAACCTGTTCTTTCAAACCACTAGCAGTGTCTACCATTCTGTCTTTGGTATCAGCTACTGTACCGATGGTTTGACCGATACGTTTTCCAAGTGTTGATTTTTCCTTTCCGTCTGGTCGGGAGTGATCTGCTTGTGTCCTTGCAGAACTCCCCGAACCCGACTGTCCTTTTTTACCTGTAACAATGGCAGACCCAGCCCCTAGAGTAGTCATGGAACGTCCAAGTTTCCGCTGTAGACGGTGCATGTGAGCGTGCATAAGCATACGAGGTTTTCTCATCACACGACTTCCCACACTTTGAGAATCGTTACTCTGTAGAGAAAACATACTCATTAAATCGCCCAGCTTGAAGTAGATTCCTGCAAAGGTCACAATCTGTAGAAAAGCAATCAAAAAGAACGGATAACCAGCCGATAAGGTATAGAGCATGGTTGAAATACTAAATGCTGTCGTAATAATCAATGTGATTCCAGCTCGTGTCAAAATGGTATTAAAGAGCTTTGTTATGGCTCGTTTTGACATACCATCAAATGATGGAATCATGCTTAAAATAAAGCTCACAGGCAGAAACATAGCATAGATGATAAAAAGTACCTGCGAGAAAATCATGATTCCTGTTAATAGGAATACAAATATGGAAATCCCAATATTGAAGACAAATAGGAAGAAGACTGTACCTAAACGGTTAATGGTCTTTGTAATGGTTAGATTGGTATTGCTTCTGTCTTCAATTTCTTCCGCAACAATTTTTTCTCTGTCTTCGCCATTGTTGGAATCTGGGCTGGTGGAGAGCAGGCTTTCCACACGGTCAATACCGATACTTTCAATGTCTGAACTGTTGTATTGAAGCAGTAGCCACGGTTGCTGAACCTGTATGGAAAACAGGCTATCTCTGATTAAGTCCACGCTGTCCTTGCCTTGACTATCGGAATGGGGCATGACAATCTTCGTGCCAAGTGATAAACTGGCATTACTGATGTCTGATGAAAAGTCATTGATTTTTTTAATGTAGTCGGGAGCGTAGGCAATAAAGGAAGCCGATAGGATAAACACCAGCACAAAATTCATAATGGCATGAATTGCCTTTGTGGTTTCTCTCTTTATCAGTCCCGTATAGGCAACATAAACCCCAAGAACCAAAATCAAGAGTAAGAGGAATCCAACATAGAAACCCTCTGTTGAAAATCCGTTTGCACTCACACCAGCTAAGGTCTGCATATTCTTACCAATGGAATCTGCTGTAGCGGAAATGAAGTCTAAGGAATAGGCTTCCTGTACTAAGTAACCTGTCGCATTGGAAACATACAAACTGATTGTCCAAATAAAATTGGTAATGGCATATAGTCCATACATGACCTGTTTTCCAATCCCGTCCGACCAGTTCCACGGAAGCCAGCCCCAGCTATTATCCACATAAAAATCCAGTTGATAGTTTTCAAGTGGGTATCGGCTGTATTCATTTGCCACATTGACCGTATCATCTACCAAGCCCGCAGCTTGAACCACCGTTCCCAGCATGGCTAAAAGAAAAATGGCAATCACAAGTGTGAAAGCCACTGTCATTGCCACTTTACCTAGACGTTTCAGCGTCCAGTTTGATTTTATTCTGTTTACTATTGATGGTTTCACATTTACACCTCTTTTCGCACAGGTGGTCTGGTATCAAAGGCATGGAGCAGTTCTTCAAATACAGGGTGGAACTGTATCACACCGACACGACCATATAAATCACTGATAAGGCATTGCCCGTTTTCCAAATCACGCAATCGCTTCTGATTGTTTTCGTCCTCTGGGTCTACACCAAAAAAGGCTAAGGTCTTTTTAATCTCGTTAAGGTCAGTGGAACGAAATGCAAATTTTAAGCCGAGGTTATTTTTCAGTTTTTCATCTAAGAGGTCGTCTGTATTTTGGGTCACGAAATATACCCCAGCGTTCATAGCACGACCAGCCCGAACCAGCTTCATAGATAGTGTTTTTCCTTGTGCTACCTGTAAAAAGCTCCATGCTTCGTCTAAATCTACAATCTTGAAAATGCTTCGGTCTGTATGGATAAAGTCTAAAGCAAAGGTACTAATGACAATCAGCATAGCAACGGATAAAAGCTCCATAGTGGTATATTCCTCAAAGGAAGTTTCCTTGTCGGGAAGTACCAAGTCCGCAACCTGTATAATGTTCAGTTGTTTTTCTAAGCTGATAGACTGCTCCACATAACCATTACTGAATAATAAATGTGCAAAGTCATAGTCTGTAAAACTTTCGATATGGTCGGCTATACTGGTACTTAGTGGCGTATTCTCAACCCGTAATTCCTCAATCACTTTCATCAACCCTCGTACTTCACTATTGGTTACTGCACGAATGGCTTTTCTAAGGATTGGGAAGCGTTCCCCATCACGAGAGGAAATCCCCGTAAGGAATGTCAGAATATCAATAGCCAGTGATTCAGAATCTTTGGGATTTTTCATAATCACATAAGGGTCAAGTAAGCCTTTGTTTTTCTCATCAGAAGTCAGAGTGACGATATTGATTTCATGGGAAATCTCTGGCAAGGTTTCTTTCCATCTGCCACGTTCTGCTTTTGGGTCTACAATCACTGCTTGTGCCCCATAAAGCACCGCATAATAGACGATAAGGTTATTCGCAAAGGATTTACCACCACCCAGCGAACCAACAAAAGCCGACGCTAACGCATTGGTTACTGAACCCTTAACCCCTTGACTGGCAAGAGCAGGTTTCAGATAGACATTGCGTCCAGTATCTAAGCTGTAGCCAACATAAATCCCCTCATTTTCCCCCAGCATTTGAGTAGCACCAAAACCTAAACCAGCGAGGAAATCAGAGGTCACGTATTGAATATAATCATTCATATAACGCTTGCTGGCAGGTAAAAATTCTTCATGTAAGCCGAGCATATCCCCAAATGGTCGTACCAGTTTTACGCTTAAATCGTCATAAAAATCTTTCACTTCATTACAACGACGTTTGAGTTCGTCAAGATCATTTGCTGATACCCTTACCACATAAGACAGCTTGTACATAGATTCCTTGCTTTGGTCTAAATTGGTTTCCAGCTCATTCACACTTTCCAGAGCTTCCGCCACATTGGAGCTGGTTTCATTATCACTTTGCCAAGCGTGGTTATCCAAGTCTTTCAGTTCTTTCTTTTTATTGCGGACAGTAGATAGGGCTTTACGATTCGCTACAATTTCCACATTCATTGACGTATCAATCGGGAATGTAAATTGCTGTTGCTGGTAGTAGAAGATTTCAGAGGACGGGAAGTCCAGTTCTCCGACAATGCTGTTAATGGTAAAGTAAGCTACATAGACGGTTTCATCTTCCTGCTGGATTTTCAAATATCGCTGTTTTTCTTCCACCAAACAGCGAGTAGGCTTAATCAAGTCATAGTATTTAATCAGCGTTTCATTATCCAGCTTTTTCTTTGATAGATGGTACTCATACTCTTCATAGGCAGTGCCTGTCTGTCCGTAAAGGTGTTCAATCAGATAGCCGAAGTCGTCCTTATCTAACCTGCGGATTTTGAAACGACGAGAGATTTTATTTTCTAAGAGCTTTTCCATCTTCTGAAAACGCAGGATTTCATCATTACTCATACTAACAAAATCGCCCATCAGCTTATGGTTCACATCATAGACAAAATCAGACAAAGCATTTTTTGCTTCAACGGTAAGACTTTTCATAGAAAACTCCTGATCGTTGAGAAGCAACTTAAAGCCGATAAAGAAACGGTAGTTCACTTGATTTTCGCCAATCATGGATATTAAAGCGTCTGTCTGTTGGTCGATTTTGTCATAGGCAACCGCTTTGAGCTTGCCAGTGACTTCATTTTTGGAACGCTCTTGTGCAGAACGTATGCTGGATTCTGTACTGATTTGTAAAGCATGAATTTTGCCATCACGATTTTGTGCGATAAGCTGTCTGAAAGAATCATGCACTTGTATTTTCTGTTCTGGACTTAGAAATGAGTAATTGTAAGGAACAAGCTCATAGTAAGCATAACATTCCCCGTCTTTATTCCAGACGAGATTGTTTTCAATGTATTTAATTGGATATGCCATAAAATTCACTCCTAACTGCTGTAATGGCTTCTTGTGGCTGGTTTCTGCCAAGCGTTACTTTTTTTCCTGCATAGGTCAGCTTTGGTCGCAGTGCATAAGCAATGACAGACTTCAAAAATCCATAAGGCTTTTTACCATCAAAAGTTTTTGTAGACATAAACCATGTGAAAGCCACAGGAATCCCAAAGTATTTGAGAAATGCTCCCTCTATCATGGAAAGAGGGGGCAAGTTGCCAAGTATCATCACTGCAAAGAGTGACACGACAAACCATGTCATTTGCGTAAAGGTTATGGGAAACGGAAGTCTAAAATCATTGATAGAATACAGTACCTTTTCCACAGACCAGATACTGGTATAGCTTCGTATTTTCTTCATGTAATCAATCCTTTCATAAAAAATAGGGGTAGCTGATTGAGCCACCCCGTAAAATAGAAAATCTGCCAGTAGTAATGTACCGACAGATTTAATAGACGATTTCAAAAATCCCATGATTGGTTGAGATAAACGTTCCTGAAAGGTCTAAATCCCGACCATAGGCTTGATAATCAATATAGTTTTGAAGACTAGCTGGTACTTCGCCTAAAGCACCCGTTTCTTCAATGTAGTAGCGTGCCACGTCATACATATCATCACAATCGGAATGAATGATAATATCCTCTTGATGTTCGCTTAGTTCTTCAATGCTTGAAAAATGAGTGAGCAGAGCAGATAGCTCCGATTGTAATTCTTCGGGTAATTCCGATACCATTTCCCATAGTCGATTGAGTTCGCCAATGGAAGTGTATTCGTCAACCGTAAAGGGTAACTCGTAGTCATGAATGGCGTATTCCTCATATTCATCATTCAAGCCGATTTTCTCTTTGACTTCCTCAAAGTCAATGGGAAAGGTAAACCACGCACCGACCAATTCGCCCTCATTGTATTTGCCTAAATTCGCAATATAGACTTGCATATCGTCCATATATTCACGTCCTTTCTTTGTAGAGATTCAAAAATCCCTACCGCACTTCGTTTGGTGTACCATTCCTTTGCGGAACATAAGAAAACCACTTATATTCCACAAAAGAACGGTTTTATTTAAGCACCAATAATGCGATTGAATAGCTCTAGTAAAATGTCTTTTACTCCAGCAGCGTTGAAGACTAAGCCAACCGCAATAATCGCAATAATTAAAAAGCCAATCAGTTTGCTAAACTCACGCTTGAAGCCAAGATACAAGCCAATCACAACGATTGCTAAAAGCACCAGTGATTGAGCGTTTGATAGAAACCAGTTATAAAGGTTTTGTCCAAAATTCATAAAAATGTTCTCCTCTCTATATTCAATGAATTTGTATTTGAGTTATTTTTTTGTTGTTATCACGTCCTGTTCTTTTACTGACTGTTGCTTCAAAATCTGCTTGTGTCGGTCTGTCAGTTTCGCATGGTCGAGAATGTCTTTTACAACCTGCGTCTGGTTGATTTCATCAAGTTTAATCGCAACCTTTAAGGTCGGGGCAACTTGATGAGATAGCCAGTTCAGCGTCCTTTGGAAGGAGTAAGGCTCTGGTTTTGTGGTTAGTTTTAATCGTTCACGATTGTTCCCAATAAACCAAGCCCATTCTTCATTCAGTTTCCAATCAGAACGAGGTTTGGAATCGTCTTTATCTACAAAACGGATATACCGATTGATAATTTTAAAGGCGGTATGCTCTGGATTGTCATAGACGAGTAAATCACGGACTGCATAATAGGCACGCTCATTTTTCAATCGAATCTCAAAACGGTTTTTTACTTCTGCGTCTTCAATGGGAATATCATTTTTCTTGTACTGCTCGTAGTCCTTTTCATAGATACAGAAATAAACTTCACTTTGTAATGAACCGATATAGAGGGTGTTTCCCATACATTCCTTTTCCTCTTTGCGTACCAGTTCGCCACTGCGATAGCTTTTAAAACTGCGGAAGACGGAGATACATTCTTCCTGTTGGCACTTTTCAGTGAGTACAGGGATATTTAAAATCCCTGTCTTATCGTTAATGGCAAGGTCAAGGCGTTTCATCACACCGCCAGCCACCAAAACGTCCATAAAGAACTCATACCAGCTTCTTTGTTGTGCCAGAAGATAGCTTTCAAATTGTCTGCACCCACGACCTTTCAATTCCACCAGAACTCCTTTGTCCAGTTCATGGGAGCAAAGGACGAATATGTCGCCTAAAGCATAATGCTCTGAATAAGAATAGAAACCATAGTCCTCATGAAGAAAATAGGACAGTTTCAGTTGTAAGATGTTTTCGACCACCTGCTGTACGTCTGTTGTCGGAAAGCGAATTCTTACATAATCAAACAGCATTTCAAGGGGAGCGTCGGGATTGAAGCGTTCCAGAGCTTCCCAAAGGGACTGCTGTAAATCCTCTGATGGCTTGACTTTTCCTGTTTCAATATCGCTTAGATACTGCCTTGTAATACCAGTCGCAACAGCTAAACGGTTTTGAGATAGTCCATAAGCCAAGCGTTTTTCTTTTAAATGCTGTAACCAAGTTTGTTCATTCAGTAAAAATCCCTCCAATCAAAAAGGCGTATGTCAACTTTTAAAGCCCATTTGACATACGCTGAAATTTTGTAAATCCCTTGTAACCAAAGGATTTTCTAATGTTTTTTTGACTGTTTCCTGTCGATTTGTACCCCCCTGTTAGATACGGGGGGTTAAGTGCTGGCGTGGCTATTGCCACACCAGCCAGCAAGATCAGTCCACACCTGCGACTTCCGCTTCGCACGTCGCCTGCGTGGACTGTCTGCTGTTGGATAACTTTTTAATTTCCTCCAAGAAATCATATCCTTTTGGTACAAGGGGAGTATAAAACTCTGATATGACACTTGTTCCTACATCAACATAGCCACGACCTTTGATTCGCTTTAAGAAGAAATCCTTTTGTACGTCACTGCCAAACATCATGCCATAGCCCATTTCAGACATACGACCTAAAGCCACTCTGAAATTAAACTGATCACGGATTCCGTCGCCTAAATATTTTGCGTCTGGACGTTGACAAGCCAGTATTAGAAAGAAGCCAGCTTGACGACCTAACATGACAATCTGTTTCAGCTTATTCATAACTGCGGTGTTTTCTTTTGTTCCCAGCATTTCCATGAAAGCGACGTATTCATCAAAGATTAAGAAGTGTGCCGGGAGACCTAAGTAAGCATAATTTTTGCCAGTCTTATAGTTCTTCATCTGCTTCATTTCCTCACTACGTTTCATCATTTCTTCATAGAATGTTTCAATGCAAGAAAGCAAGTCTTCTTTTCTATAGTAGACATTTGCCATCACAGAACCTAAGTCCGCAAGATCAGCATTTTTCGGGTCAAGAATATACAGTTTTGAATCTGTATGAAGCAAGGCTTCAATCAGTGTCAGTATAAAGTAAGTTTTACCGCCACCTGTACCACCAGCAATCAACATATGAGGGAGCTTATCATATTCCCACCATACGTTTTTCATTAAGCGAAGTTTACCATCTTTAGCTTCTACTTCATCAATAGAAATACGACTGGCTATGGTGTCATAGAGCAAAGTATATTCCACATAGGAATCCTTTAACTCTTTATCCGTCAGCTCACAGTACAAGCCACTCTCTAATTTCTTTTCCAAGTGTAAGAGTTGGTCTTGATATTTTCCCAGCGTGATTTCCACCCGTATCTGTATCAAGCCATTTTTAAGTCGATAATACATTTTAGGGAAGTAGGTTATCTTTTCCTTTGTACGACCAGCACTATCTTTAAAGAAACCCTCTGTTTTGACCTGTTCAGATTCATACCACTTGTTTTCAAGTATCATCTTTGCCAGTTTTTGACGGTGGTAAAGTTGTTTAACCGTATCATAGCGAACCCGTTTGAATACAAACGCTACCAGCAAGCAGATAAGAATTGCGACACTGAAACTGATAATTAAATAGGGAATGTCAATCTTATCTGCTTGTGATAGGTTAAAATCCTGCCAGTTGATCTGCTGGATTGTCTTCACATGAAACAGTCCGACAACCAGCAGGAAAACAGGCAGGAGTGACGCTATCGTAAAATGAAAGACTAAATCTTTACCAGATGGGCGAATCCTTTTACCACGCTGTTTCATGCGAAAAAGTCTCCTTTCTACCTAGCGACTATTTGTCTTGTGTCGGTTCTTTCTTTGCTTGTGGTTGAGCTTTGAATGAACTAGAATCCTTTGTCAGCACAATATCGTCTGCCTTGATATACCAGTCAACATCTGCTCCTTGATAGGTGGCAGTAGCAACGGTGTCCGCAATGGGATTGATAAGTTCCACCCGTGCGTTATAATCAAACTCTTTCAAAGGCACGCTGGCAGGAATACTTACTTGAATCATGCGTCCTTGTCCTTTGGATTTTAAGTCATAGGTACGTTCCTTGATTTCATCTGAAACCGACCCGTCTTCATTTTGGATTCTCACTTCACGACGTAGAGCAGAGAATTTCAATTCTCCAAAAGTCGTGTCTTTATCTAATACAATGCCATTTGCTAATCTCATCATTTTTCCTCTCTTTCTTTATTCTTTTATCATGTCGTCAGCATGTAAAAGGTAATTTGTAAAACCACGAGTGCCGATTTTGTAGCCCTCTGCGGTAATACGTGGATTGACTAACTTCACACGTTCCTCAAAGCCGAAATGTTTTTCGCCAGCTTCAGCAGGAAGCACCACCACAATATCATCTGCTCTTTGAACATCAGAATAGAGATTATAGCTTCTTGATAAGACAGTTAGCCGTCCGTTGATTCTTCGCTGAACGACTTTATCCTCGCCAGCAAATTCTAAATTGCCGAATGTTTTTTCCATGTTGGGAATCACAAATTTAAGTTCCATATTTTTACCTATCCTTTCTTTTTTATTGGCTGAATGAATGTTTGATGGTCTTAAAGAGTGGGGAACGACCTTTTGATTCTTGATTTTTTGTTTTCATAAGTTCACTTCCTTTCAAAATCGGGTAAAAAAATAGACACCTCATTTTTTGAAGTGTCTACCTATTAAATATTCAAATTTTATTGGAAGTATCTTTATATCTTCACTTTTCAAGGATAAATCGTCGTATCAAAGCTCATTCATAAGTAGTAAATTAGTAGTAAATTGAGTGGTTTTGACCTTGATAAAGTGTGATAAGTCCAGTTTTTATGCGGATAACTAGATTTTTATGCTATTTTTCGAAATAAAAAATCGCATAAAATCAACGTTTTTAAATGAAAGATTTCATGCGGTTTTGTTTATATTAGGCTTTTTGACCAGCCCCTAAAATTTTTTAATTAATAAAGTGACCTGTGCACCACCATTTTGTGGATTTGAGAGTATTAATTGACCTTGATGTCTCATAGCTATCTTTTGAGCAAATGAAAGTCCTATTCCGTAATGCTTATCATTTCTTCCTTTATTCTCTGTGTAAAAAAGTTTTCCTCCATCTTTAAGAGACTCTTCTGTAAATGGTAAACCATTATTCCAAATCTCAAAACTGATAAAGTTGGAACTTTCAGATATAGTCAGTACCACCTTGCCCTCTTCTGAACAAAATCTAGTCGCATTAGATAAGATATTTATCAAAGCTCGATCTAAGTTGAGACGATTTCCTTTAATCACTCTGGTATGGGATTCATTAACTATTTGAAAATTAATTTTTTTTGAAGACATAATATCTCGACATTCTAATGATAATTCATCAAGAAATTTTGATAATTCAATATCTTCCTGATAATTCTTATCCTCAATTAGCAATCTTGAGTAATTAACCATTGAATTAAAATACTTTTCAAATATACCAACACTATGATTCATTGAGGACATAAAATCTAATTGTTTTTCATCTAGATTAGTCATCTCAAGCAACTCGATATTCCCCTTTAAAACAGTTAATGGTGTTTTAATATCATGTGCTAATGCAGCAACTTGAAATGACAAATCTTCTTTATCTTTTTTCTCCATTTCTAATAACTTTGTCAACTCTTCGTCTTTTTGATAAAGCGTCAATAAAATGTTATTACATTCTAAGATTGCAGTTTCTTTACGTCCAATATCCATTCCTGGTATTCCCATATTCAGAGATATTTTTTCAATTAGACGAAAATTTTTTGTAAATTCTCTTAAGAGCCTAATAACAGAGATAGAGATGAGTAATAATTCTAGCACTATAAAAAACAAATAAGAGACTAAATTATAGGAAATATGTCGAAAGTTTCGATTTACAAATTCGGGCATTGTTGGTCTTCTAATAACCAAAATAAAATCTGAGTTTTCATATTTTGTAAACAATATAGAACCCTCGCTAACCGAACTTCCAGTATCAAAAACTTCTTTATAATGTTGTAAATCCTGTTTTTGATAATTTCCAGAGACCAATTCGCCATTATCGCTATCAAACAATACATAATCAAAGACAGAATAATCCATTTGATTCTTAATACCGTTAGCAGATTTACTATCACTAATTGAAATATGATAGTCTGTTCCATATGTGTTCAACTGACCTGTAAAAATAAGAACGTAGCTCAATACAAGCAACATAATAACATTTGCAACTGTACCAATCACTATTTCAAGAACTGTCCTTAAAATCCGCTTATTAATTGAATACCTTTTCATCATTCCACTTATATCCCATCCCCCTTATTGTTTTAATGGGATTAATTCCATAGGGACCAAACTTGACTCTAATTTGATAAATGTATTCCGAAATTGAACGAAATAATGCATCTGCTTCATCATCATAGACACATTCATAGATTTCTTCTCTTGTATAAACCTTATTTGTCTTACTAGATAATAGCTCTAAAATATCATATTCCCTTTTAGTAAGAGAAATAGCTTCACCATTAACACACACGAGTTTTTCTTGAAGGTAAAATGTTAGTGGAAGTAATTCTCGAATAACAGATTCATTAGATTCAGCATTTCTATAACGTTCTTCTCGTTTTAAATGCGCTGCAACCTTAGCAACTAGTTGATTAACACTAAATGGCTTTGTGATATAATCGTCACCACCGAGATTTAAGCCAGATACAATATCATCTTCAGAATCTTTTGCACTGACAAAAATAATCGGAGAGGATACTGATTTACGAATCTGTTTACAGATTTGCAGACCATCAACATTTGGCATCATAACATCAAGCAATATTAAATCAAATCCATCAAAATCACTTATTTTTATAGGAAGCCTAACTTCTTGATAAGTCGTCACATTATAGTTTTTCATTTCTAAAATTGTTCGCATCAGTTTTACAATTTCAAAATCATCATCAACTACCAAAATCTTATACATACTAGGTACCTCTTTTATCTCATACTACTATTTTACACTATTATTGCACAAAATTTGTAATATTTAGTAGCCTAATTTGTCCATTGTTTCCATTATTACTAAGAAAACAATTATCATATAAAATTCGAATAGCTTCATCTGGTTGGTCCTTCAAATTATACTTTTCTATAATCAATCCTAAAGCTGCAGAGACTTTAGGAGTCGAAATTGAAGTCCCATATGCATATGTATACTTTCCTTCAAGCGTTGGAACAAGAATCCATTCTTTTTCATATAATTTATCAGCTACCCATTTATCATATCCTACTTTAGAAAGCGCTTGACTTCCACCTCCTGTTGCATAGATATCAATGTCGCCATTCCCTTGATTTGAGAAACTAGATACAAGATCATTATCATCTACTGAACCAACTGTAACAACATTGTCTAATTCAGCCGGAATATCTTGTACAGTTCCATCAACTTGACTATAATCTTTTCCTCTTAAACTACCAAGATAGTTTTTTAATTCATCTTGATTCTGTAAATCCATCCCTTCATCACCTACTGAAGCAACGACAACGGAACCTTGATTATGAGCATAATTAATTGCCCGTTGATAGATATTGATCAAAGCTGTATCATCATCTTCATCAGTGGAATCTCTTAACAAATATTCTCCTAAACTAAGGTTAATAACATCAACATCATCTTTTGCTGCTTGAATGAGCGCTTTGAGAATCCATTGGTCTTGAGCATTCCCTTCATCAAAAACACGATACATTCGTATTTTCATGTCAGGTGCTATCCCTAAATATTCTCCACTTGATGAAATTTGTCCCACAACAGAGGTCCCATGGCCAATTTTATCTACAACATTTTGGTTATCAACTATTCCTGTTTCCAAATCTGATGTGAAATTTTGTACTGAAATAATGTGTGAATAAATATCTGGATTATCATATGTAATACCAGAATCTATTACACCAATTGTTGCTTTACCAGAAGACTTATGTTGAAATTTACTTCCAGTACTAATACTCTTTTGCATATCCCACTGATTTCCCCAAAAATCTAAATTAGTATTTGTATAAACCTTGTCCCCATACAAATAAGTAATATTAGGCTTTACAGTCATAGTATTATCTATAACTATGTCATCAATATAATTAGAGTTTTCTTTTTTTATTGTATCTTCACTTTTTTCGGTAGAAATAGTTAAAAAATTTATTTCAGGTATTTTATCAGTAACTTTAATTCCTTGACTTTGTAAAACATCTTCTACATCCTCAATAGATTTATTTTCACTAACTAAAACATTATAACTAATTTCCTTATTTTCATTAGCACTTACTCCTGATGACACAGAACCGCTAGCTAATATAACAATAAACAATGATATAAAAACATTCGACAATAAGCCTATCTTTTTCATAATATCATCTCCTTAGTTTTTTATTCCTTTTTATCAATTTTATTTCAGAATTTCTTCAGAGTACTCAATATTTGGTATCAATAAATCCGAAAAATGCTATTCTTTCACATTTTTTTCACTGTGTTCAAATTTTAGTTCATCCTTGCTTGAGTCTATTTCATTTAAAATTTTGACAAACTTTTCCAACCTCCTTATTAAATACTCATAATCATCTATTGACTTATCTAACTTAATTTGATAGATTTCGATTTCTTTCTCAACTTGTTCCAGTTTTATAGCCGCAGTTAGATTCATCTTGGCATAGTCATATTTGGCCAAGCGGCGGTTCTCTATATCGTTATTGTCCAGGTTAAGCAAGACTTCCGCAACCTTGTTGAGATGATCTATGTGTTCCTGAATCTCTGTAATGGTCAAATCTAATTGAGCAATATCCTTAATAATCTCGTCTTTAATATCTTGATAAGACTTATTCTCCGTACCCAACTCAATAAGAAGATTAATCTCTTCAATCTTTTTCTTAAGTGTGTCAATGGTCGGTCTTTTTCTTTTAGAGATAGTCTGGCTATCATTGGTTAACTGACGAATGAGTTCACGCCCTCGCATATAGCGATTGAGTTCGGACGCCTCCTTATTGTAAATGAAAAATTGTGCGGTCTCACGGATAAAGGCATGGTAGTGTTTACCACTCTCTGTCTCTTTAATATCTAAATGACGGTTTGGGATAAAGACCAAGCCATCTTTTTTAACGCCGTAGTTCATTCTGATAAAGAGACCATCTTTGACTAACTTATCAATCTGATGGTCAGCTAAGACGACATCAAACTCTTGAACCTGGTCTCTTTTCTCCTTAAATGCCTGATAAGCCTCTTGCAAGTCTTCATAAGCTAGCTTTTCCTTATCTTGTTCCTCACAATATCCCTCAAAGTCGGAAATAAGTTGCGACTGGTCAATATCAGGAACTTCTCCACGTTTCTCAAAGTAAGTTTCGAAAAATTGAACATCGTAGAGATTTTTGGAACTGACTTTTTGATTATTGACTGTAATGCTCTGACTATTTTTTGTTAGAGTAAACGCCACATTCTTTTGTTTTAGAGACATAGCAAGGTTGAGTTCTCTTGCAAACTCCAAAAGTTGTGAAAGGTCACGAACTCTGGGTAAGAGAAAATCTAAACATTGCTCAATCGCTCGCTTGGCAAAGTGCTCTCGAAAGTATTCCTCGGTATAGGGTTGACGTTTATCTAGTTGCTTGCCTCGAATAACTCGCTTCATGGGCATATCCGTCATCAAAAAACGAGCGTATTTTCTTGAAAAATCAATCTGAACATTCAATGCTTCTGCCTTGGATAAAAAGTCGTCAAAATCCTTACTATTCTCCATCAGAAAATAAAGACGTTGCTTCAATTCAAATTTGTGATTACTTTTGCGATAGGTCACAAACTTCTCATGAGAATAACGGTTCGGTGTGATAATTTTGGCACCTGCTTCTTTGGAAAGACGGTCAGAAATCATCCGTAAATTTCTCTCCTGAGCATAATCCCATTTGAGTTTCTTATGAGAATTGAGGTCAACAGAATTGATGAGGATATGGTTATGAACATGCAACCTATCCGTATGGGTTGTCACAATAAAGCGAAAGTTTCCGCCAGTCAACTCCTTTATCGTCTCATAACCAATACGATTGATTTCTTCAGGTGTAAGATTATCCTCAGGTGAGAATGACTGGATAAGATGATGAGCATGAATTTTATTTTGCTTGATTTGTTGCCGGTCATTTCTCGAATCATAAAGCCTATCATTATTGACAAAGTTTGCCTGATACATCTCAACTATTTCTTCATAATTAGGGAAGTCGAGGTAATTGCTCATTCCAAAATCTGAAACCAATTTGAGTTGGTCAGTCTTAGCTGGATTTAGAATATACTTGATAAGACTTTTACGGTATTTGTTGCCATGAACCGCAAAATGTTTAGTGACTACCATAAAATTCCCTCAACTTTTGACACTTGACATAGAAGTCCTTATCAACTTCCGCAATCAGCTGACCTATGCCCGTTTTCAAATTATCTCGCTGCTCTACTGTCAGAAGTTTTGTCTGATTGACTGTTTTAGCTATCTGGTTAATGTTATTGCCAATTCGACGTAATTCAAAAACTAAGTCTTGGTAGTTACTGGTATCAATTGTTAAAAAGGTCATATTTGGATTAAGCAAAACCTTTCTGGCATAAGCAGAAAAATTTTGACAAGAACTTTGGCTAATATGATTGTTCAGGTTCGCAAGTTCCTGGTCTGTTAAAAAGACTTTTTTGAGATTGGTTCGATAACGATTTTCCATATCTAACCTCCCATATACTTATCTCGAAATTCTGAACTGAGTGGTACTGCCTTCTCTACTTCTGTCATCAGTTCTTGAACACAAGTCAATATAATTCTTAAGTGTTCTGACGTGACCTGATGGCCTCGTTCCGCTAGAGTTGCTACCTGTAAAATATCTCTACTGATTTGTTCTATTTTTTGAGATTGCCACAGAATAAACCAATCTCTGATGTCATCCTTGTTATTGACAATGTCCAATAGTTTTTGTCTAACAAAGGGAGAAAACTGCTCCGCATTCTCCTTTCTCATCAGTAGTTGAATCTGCTCAAATTCCTCAAGCGTCAAGTTGATTTCCTTACGAATTGTCCGATAACTTTCTGTCATGATGATACACTCCTTCTCACATTTCCCTCTAGCGGGTTAGCACCGATACCATATCTGATACGGGGGCTCCCTAAAAGCCTCAAATCTTCCCTTTTCGGCTTTTGCGAGCTCAGATATTGTGGACACAATATCCCAAAAATCATATCGCCAGCTGACGAAAACCTTCCAGTTTTGACAGCCAACGATAAGATAACTTGGTGGCTCCGCCCCCAAACCCCCAGTGAAAAATCAAGGTTTGATTTTCTTAGGAATAACAAAAGAATAGCAATGATGATTTGGAAAAGGTATCACAACATGAAATTGAGGGTAAGAAAAAAGAGAGCCTAAGCTCTCAGAAATGAAGATGTAACAAAATCAATAAATATAACTCTCCAACTAGATTTTCAATCTTGCCATAGACTTGGAGTATCATTCATATGTACTCTATCACATTTTTCAATCTCAAGATATAAATCTTTGAGTAAATTTATACTAGTTAATACTGCTTCACCAGTATTCAATTTCCTGACTTGTGCAATCTGCTGCTCAGATAAATGATTACTAATTGCTCTAATTTCATCAATAGCTGTTAAACGGTGAATAAGTAACGTACCAATTTGACCTAATAGAATTTTATCAACATCATTAGGATTCTGTGTCGTTAAAAAAAGAAATATACCTTTTTTACGACCTTCTCTTGCAATTCCTGTTAACCCCGTATAAAATGATGTCTCTCCTATGTTATTAGATTTTGTATATCGGTGTACCTCATCAATAAAAATTACGAATGAATTGATCTCATTTTTGGGGATGTTTAATAAAAAATTTGTTACCAAATCAATTATCATCCCACCAATACCATCTGTAGTACCAATTCTTGATGCATCTATATAAAGAGATTTTTTCGATGTGGTTGCAAAATTTTTAATAATATCTAATAAGTTCTCTTTTTGAGAACTAAAGAATGTTTTAAAATTTGTATTAGCTAATTTATAATTTACCTTTTGTATCAGATATTGATTTATACCAAAATTAAATGCATCTGCCCTATACACACCAGAATTTGTTTGTTGAGTTGTTTCATTAGCTATCTGCTCACTTAAAAGTGATAAATCGAAATCTTTATCATTAGATGTTAGCTGATTTAATTCTCTTTCTACAACGTTTACTGACTTACCAATTTTTACATATGGTCCTGTTAATCCCTGCTTCAATTGATATCTTAAGCCTCTAATTGCTTCTGCTAAAACAGCAGGTTGAGTACCATCATTGGTTTCAAATAATATTGACCATTGCTGCATTGACAATTCAGATACAGGAACAAACGCTTTTTCTCCTAAAACGTATTTATCAACTTCATCTTCTGAAAAAGATAAGCTATATTCACCGGTAGGATCAATAATCAAAGTACGTATATTATTACTTATTAATTTATCTAATATCGACAATGCAGATGTTGATTTTCCACTATTAGTTGTACCAATGGTTAATAAATGTCTGTCAAATAAAGTTCTAGGCTGAAAGGAAATAGGGTAATTTTGAGAATTTAACGATAGATTTGAAAAGGATGATAATTTTTTCTCCGAATTTGGTTTAACTTCTATCGAGGATACGAAATGTTCAATTATATTTCTATCTGCTATGTAGACTTTATCAGTTAATCCTACAATATGAGTCCCAGGTAACTTGAAAAATTTATCACCGATTGGTATAAAACCTAAAATATCAATATTTAATTCTGGATAAACATTTTCTTGAAATCCCTTTGCTACCATTTCATGAGAATTCACTCCATTTTGTATCTTTGACTGAAATAATTCTCCAAAGTAAATTCCATCATTTGAATCTATAGCTACAAAATAATTTATTGTATTAGGAATTATAGCTGTATTCTTTAGCTTTTTAAAAGCTAATAATGTAAGATTCTCAACTTGAATAACTATATTACTACGGTATACTTGCGACACCATACCTAAATAAAAATTACTCTTATCTAACTCATCATAAAAATCTTCAATCCGCATATTTACCACCTAAATACTCTGTTAATCCATCATTTAATGTAGCCTTTAAAAAGACAATTGGATTATGTACTTCCATTAGATGCGTTATTTCTTTCCAATTATCATTTTGTTGATCAATGTTAAAGTCAGAAACTACTACCGTTAAACCAGAGTTATTTTTGATCGCTTGTGTAATCATTTTAGAAATGTGATTGTCCGAAAAGCTAAATCCCGTCGTAATCAGTAGTGTATTTTGCTTTTTTAATAATTCCTGGAATTTAGTAAATAGTTCAAAATATGGTTCCTGATAGCTCTGAGCATATTTATCAGAACTTGGAAAAATCATCACCGTATTATTGATATTGTTAATTGCATTTTTCTTTTTCCTATAAATATTTCCGTCTTCACCTCTTTCCCAAGTCAGAGAACCGTGAATCTTAATTAGATTAAACACTTTGTCCCTGTACTCTAACTCGCTCGTTTTCATTATTGGCACTTCTCTAATAAGATTCCAATCAAAAATATCACTCTCAAATTTTGGATCTTCAACAAAATTAAAACCATCAAATATTATATAATTCAATTTCGCCCCTGCCTCCTCAAATAAAGTATCATAATTTGTTGTAACTACTGAAAGCTTATTGGGAGACTTAATTTTTTTAATCAATATGTTTAAAATAGCACCATGTTTTAACTTATTCCTATCATAGCTATAGTCAGTATTTTTCTTTATAATTTTAAGAATAGTATTGAGCGACTTTTCATATTTTACCTTTCCTCTTTTTACATATGGAGCATAGTGTTGTAAGCTGGATAAAAAGTCCTCTAAATTAAAATCTTCACTTAAAATCTCTATTTCAACATTATTATCATCAGTAATTTTTTTAGTGATATTACCAAAATCAATAATTTTTGATAATTGGACCAGCGAATATATGTCACTCCGTTCATTCAGTTGTTCAAAAACATCTTGAGCAATCATTGCTACAGTCTTTCCAAATGCGTTATTTATTACATCGTTTTCAACTACAACTGAAGCTCCAGCACCAGCTAACAGTACTATATTGTCAAACTTTGTATGAAGAATAGCGTTCAAATCTTGTTGAATTAACTTTTTAAAATCAGTAATATCAAAAGTTTTATCCTCTTCAATCAAAGTCAGCTGTTCACTGTTTTTAAAGAACTCATTATTTTCCATATAGTAGGTAACATTTGCAGACTTATAAAAATATTCTTTCATAAACTATTTCCATTCTCCTTAACTTTATATAGCCTTTTTAATCTATCTTTCTCTATTTGCAACATCCCTTCCTCAACTTTACTCCACTCTCCGAAAAGGCAATTTTGAAGAACTTCTGCTGCGGAGCCTTCATCAGTTTCAGAATCATAAATGCAAGTCCTGTCTCTTTGATAAATCTGAATACAATCAAAGAGTTCCTCACTTTCTAGCTCCTTTAGGTTATCAACCAAATTCTCTACAATCCCATCATGGTGTTCTTTTGGTGTTGCTCTAGCCTGATTGGGATCGATGGCATAAAGCTCTTCGTAACGAATCAAGGTGCTGAGATAAGAAAGCTCTGGTTTGGTACCAATTACAGCTAAAGAAACTTGGTAACCTTTAGAAGCTAATAATTGAGCAGTCTGACGAGGAACTTGAGTGGTACGCAAGGTTCCCTCAATCAGCAAATGGTAGCCTTGCGTGCTGAGTTCATCAACCAACTGTTCTACCATTTTTCCTGCAAATCCCTTGGTATAGTCCACGCTGTCCTTGCCATACTTTTCTTGCAGGGCTAAGTAATTGGGATGCTGAGAACGGTAGCTATCACCATCTATGATAATGATATTACCTTGAAATTCTTTTTGTTTAACTCGATGAATAGTCGTCTTACCTGCTCCGCTCTGACCTCCAAGCAAGATAGCTTTCGGTCGATCTGGAATCGTCTTTCCTCTGGTTAAAGCCCGAATGGTTCGCTGCAAGGCCTTCTGAAAGTCAGCCTCACTGAATTCTTCCAATCTCATTAAGCCACCACCCGATGATGCACCATCTCTAACATCCGCTCGATACCGTCTAAATAGCCATTGTAACGCTCAATTTCATCGAAGGTATCGACAAGGTAAATCTTTGTATTGACCAATTCAGCCAAATCATCACTCATCAAAATCCAAGGGTTGGATTCATCATCAAAAGCAATATTCTGACTATCCTGATATCTATAAAGCTGTGATAAAATGGCTGCTCCACGTTCTTTTATCACTTCTATTTTTAAAGTCAGTTGGTAATCTTCAACAGGTGTTAACATCTTGTCCTCCCCTACAATATCGACATAAGAAACATTAAATTTTTGACAAATGCGGTCGATGAGTTCTGTTGAAACTGTACTAGTTCCATTTTCATAACGACTCAGGCTATTGCGTGAAATCCCGACCATTTTAGCAAATTCTGGTTGTGTTAAATCATGTGTCTGGCGTAGTGATTTTATATTGTCTCCAATCATAGATAAAGACCTCCTCATATTTGCTTTCATTATACCATAAAAAACGGATAACGCACCAAATATGGTGCGTTATCCGTTTTTAGGTTTCTTCGATTGCTTAAACTGCTCTATTCGCTTCTCCAATTGTTCCATGTTAAGTTTATTTTTCGCTTCTTGGATTGACTTATCAAGACTTTGTTCCTCATCGGTTATAATGTCCCTAGATATTTCCACTCTCTCACTAGACTTGAAACTAGAATCAAAGACCACATCTAGGAGTTGTAATACTTTGGTTAGTTCAATATCTGACATCTCAGATAGTCGATGAATCAGTCGTTTAAATTGATCCTGATTCTGGGTTTCCTTTTGAAAAAATTTCATTATCTTCTCCTTACATTGTAAAAAGGTAGCCCGCATAGGACTACCTGATTTATAAATCATCAATAGCTACTGAAATAGCCTGTAACTTTTTATTTTGGATTTTCTTTTCATCAATCAATTGATGAAGTTCTTCAATTTGCTTTTGACAGGCTGAAATATCCTTGTTATTTTGTGTAATGGTATCTGCCAAGTGTTGTTTATAGTCACTTGTGATATTTACCTTCTTCGGCTGACTTTGTTTAACGGTTGATGCGAGCGTTTGTACATCTTTAGATTCTGACTCCTTTTGTTGCTGTTCAAAAGCAGCCACATAATCTACTTCTTCAATTGGTTTTTCATCCTGTTTATGGAAGAGTGCTGCAATTTTTGCTCGTTCTTCATGGGATGATGTTGGTTTCACATCATCTAGTGGCTGATCAAAATTCCATGTTTTACTCATTCTGTATCCTCATTTCTGTAATTTGGTTGTAGTGTGGTTTCTTTACCAAAGGCTTGCTCTAGTGCTTCATGAAATGACAACTGACTAGATTGTTGCCGTTTGATAAAGGTACTGTACATAGCTGTTTGTAGTTGGTCACGATAGTGTTCCAATTTCTCCGTCTCACGTGAGACCTTTTCTTCTTGCCTAGCTACTTTTTCAGCCAGACGTTCAATCACACTCATAGGGTGTCCTCCTTGTCACTTTCTAGATTATGATAGCGAACTTGATTTTGTTATCACAATTCCAAAGCGTGCTCTCGTTTAGGTGGAGGATGATCTCTAATGACTTTTGTTTGGGCTGACTGGATAAGATCTCTTAATGATAATTCCTTCTGTCGTTTCACAATATCATTCCAATCTAACTTTGTTTCAAGTCCCTGCAATAGTGGCAAATCTTGAACGATTGGAAGTCCTTTGTCTAACAATTTCTGACAAAATTCTCTTCCTGCCTCATCGTAATCAACAGCCAATGTTATTGCGTTTGAATGAGTTTGAAAAAAGGTTGTCGTCTCTTGTATTGCCTGAAGATAATGGCTAAGTCTGCTTGGTTTTACTGTATCTAGAAATGCCAATTTCCCCTGTTCCTCTGCTACTAGACGTAAAGTCTGATAAGCAATCACTGAAAGTTTTAAGCCTTCCATTGACACCAGGCGAACATCGGATAATTGCTTTTGGTGAAGCTGATAATAACTCATCATATCGATAACTGATTCACAAAAAATGAGTCGCTTGGGATTACCAATATCGAAACTAATACCGACATAGCCATGAGAGCCTTTCATGATTTTCTTCAAATAACCACGTTTGTGTCTTTCTTCATTTTTGACGAGACCTTGAAGGCTTGCGGCCTGTAAGACACCATTATGGTCATAGCTTTTAAACACTAAAACTGACTCCGCTTGATAAGTAGCTTGAGCAAGCAATCCTTGTCTGCCAAAGGAATTGATAGTCTGATTACTTAGTCCACGGATGTCTTTCAAGTAAGTACGTGCTTGCTGAAACGGTTCTTCATGCAAATAATATTGAAACGGTTGATAAGTTTCTTCTATCACCGTAGCTTGTTCAAAATCCCCAGTTTCAAGATAAGATACAGCCTCTTTGAAAGTAACGCCTGCTACTAATTGAACAAAGTCTATCACATCCCCTTGTATATCTCTTGAAAACCATTTGAAAGTATTGGTATCCGCAAAAATCCGAAAGGAATCATGGTCTGGGTGTTCATAAATGTGTCCTGATAAACGTCTGAAGGAATAACCCAGACTTTCAGCCACATTTAAAATGGCCTTTTGTTTTACTGCTTTTATTCGTGTCATCTTGTCTCCCTATCAAAAAAAGCAGAAGAATGTCTCCTGCTAGTTGTTCTCGCTTGTTGTAGTTCCTTGGATCGTTGGTATGCTGGAATTGGCTCCATCTGTTGCTTCTTTCATGTCCTCCAGTTTCCCATTCCAAATGGTCAACTGATTAACCAGGAGTTTGTCAGAAACTTTGGAGTAGGATAACATAACCGTCTTGGTTTCTGTCTGAGTGGTTCGCTGTTGTTGCTCACTCAAATCAGAAACATAGGTCACTTGATAGGTAACTTCCGCAAGTGCAACATTGCTTTCTGTATTGACATAGATACTGGCTGATTCAAATCGGTAGTCAAGCATATAATCTTTATAAACTTGATTAATCGCTTTATTCTGCCTTGCTTCCTCTTCTGAAAATGCCGAATCCGTCATGTAGGGTTCGATACGAGTGTTATTTTCTCCTAGCTGAACCTTTGTATAATATTGTGTGAGAAATTCTTTGACAAGCTCACTTGATAAGACAGTAGCTTTTTCTTCCTGTTTTTCCTTTGTCACAAGTTTATTAGCCTCTGCTCGGATTTGGTTTTCAGTTTGCTTTGAAACGGATTGTGAGCCAATCGTATAGCCAATCATGACCATAAAACTGACTGCGATTAAACCTCCTACTCCAATCAGAAATCGAGCTTTCACTTTATTTAACATAGCTTACTCCTTTATTAGTGATAGGCACATCATAACAAGAATGACTTGGAAAATTTATCACACAAAAAATATGAATAACTACAAATTATGGTATACTAGTGATAATTAATAGTTATCGATAGGAGAAAGTTATGGATACCTTGTGGAAATTTAAACAGCTATACAATGATGCAATCTTTACATACCAGAATCAACTTCCCCTATGCGCAGCAGAGAATGTTGTATCACCTTTTTCTAAAATTATGCTCTCTTCATCACTACAAGAGAAATACCTTCTAGGAGCAAGTTCTACCTACCAAGAAAATAATTTTTTAGGGAGTAGCAAGCTCTTTGAATTTAATCTTTTTTTAAACGAACTATGTCTTAGATTATATGGTGCAAAATATGCTGATGCACGTACATTATCTGGGATTAACGCTGTTACCTCATTATTGATGTCATTGTTTGAAATAGGGGATACTGTGTACATTTCAAGTGATGAATATGGAGGACACACCTCAATAAAGAAAATATGTCGGCGATTAGGGATAAAGACAAAATATATTCCTTATGACTACAATAAGTTGGATATTGATTATGATCAATTAAACAAAGCGCTGACAAAAGAAAATGTAAAAGGAATTTTGATTTGTCTCTCTGACATACTCTTTCAACCTCAATTAGAAAAGATTGATTTACCTAAAGACTGTATACTATTGTATGACGCAACTCAAACCTTAGGTTTGATTGCAGGAAAAGAAAATAAAAATCCTTTTGATTATTTCAATAGTAGCGACAACAATTTTATTATGTTTGGTGCTGCACATAAAACTCTTCCTGGAGTAACATGTGGTCTTATCCTGACAAATAATCCCAATTTACTCCAAAAGTATGAAAACATCAATCCAGACTATTTAAGAAATACTCACTTCCATCATATCCTTAGTTTAATCACAACTTTAATTGAGTTTGAAAGATTTGGTCAAGCCTATTCTCAAAATATTCAATACATGGTTAAAAGACTTTCTAAAAAGTTACTACAGAATGGATTTAGCCTCATTAGTGGTGAACGATATTCTGAAACTCATCAAATATGGCTCTCTTTTCCTAATAAAATTGAATTAAATACTTTTTTTGAGGCATGTTGTCACTATGGAATTTCTGTGACAAAACGGGAAAAGAAAGTTTATAATGACTTTGGAATTAGGATTGGATTACAGGAAATTGCGCGTTATAATTGGGAAATAGATATTATTGATACCATAACCAATATACTTACTGCAATCAAAAATAACATGCCTAGCGAAGAAATCACTAAGCATGTTGATAGCTTTTTAAATACAAAGCGAACTTTAAACTATACTTTTTCAGAAGCGCAGGTTAATCAATTCAAGCAAAATTTACATGACTGTTAGAGGTATAAAACAAGAATGTTGTTCCGATAGTCTTTTGGCAATATTAGCTGTATCAAAATACTCTAACTGATTAGCGTATTTAGAAAGTTTTGCAAGCATGTCATAATCATGTGTAAGATAAGAATAAACTAGTTGGAATTGCACTTTATTCAGCATAGACTCTGTTTGAGTTGCTCGAAGAATAAAATTCAAATCTTTCTGTTTAACTTTTGAATGCTGTTTCTTTAATAATATCTTTCCAATTGTGGCACTGTGATATAAATTGGTATCTCCAACATTTTTTGAAAATGCAATAGCTTTTTCATAGAAATCATAACTCGTTTTGTAGTTCTGTTTGGAAGGATGTAAATAGAAACTTTCACGGTATAGTTCCCCAGCTTCAAAATAATAATCATATAAAATTCTTAATTTACTATTTTCTAAACTCTTAATATTTTTTATTAAGAGTTTTTCTGCTTTTTCTAAGTCATTGCAACATTTACGATAAAAAATAATATAATGACGCTGAGCGAACAATACTATCTCGTTACCTGGCTGTAAACTATCTATTTTATTTTCCAATTCTTCAAATTTTCTTTTCAGGTGTTTTTTTCCTTGAAACATATCAATTGAAAAGGCTGAATATAGTGAACGAATTTGATAGTAGATTTCTTGACTATTGTTGGAAAGTTTACGAAAGTTCTTAGATATTTGGCTTAAATCCTCACCAATGTGCCTCTTACAATGCAAGATTAAATAATTACAACGTTCTTGTTGTTCAGAGGATAAGGTACTGGTTGCCAATAATAATTCTAAATTTTCAATAGCATCTTGGAATGAATTTGTTAAATGTAAGAGATCACAGAAATTTATCTTATAAGATATCGCTTCGGTTCGGACATTTCTATAGATTAGGTTGCTATCAAACACGTCGCAATCATTTATTTTATCAATAATATCTTTCGCGTAGTTGTAATCTCCTATTTTTAATAGAGAAGAAATAAAACAGTCAAAAAAAACATCAATGATTTTCTCAAAATCAAAAAAAACTTGAGGTCCATTTTGTAAAATTATCTCACCCAAATATAGTAGATATTGATATTTTTCATCATTGTACAATTGTTTTAATATTTGGCTAAAAGTTGAGTAATCATTTTTTATTGCGATAGGCAGTCGTAGTGATAATTCTAAAAAATTTTCCTGACTATGTATTTTATAATACTCTAGTAATTTTACGTACACGTATTCATTCTTTAAATGCGAGAGATACTGTTCAGCAATGAGTGAATTTAATTCAATATTCTTTGTGATTTCTTCAAATTGAATCAACCCTTTTGATGACAAAGACATTATTAGACCAATATCAAAAGTGGAGAATAGTTCTTCGGTAAAGTCATGATATAGAATTTTATTCAAAGCGATTGACTGCAAGAGGTCTTTCTCCTCAGTAGTGCAAATGGCTAATTGAGATGTTATAACCTCCACGAGTTCATAGTTAAGTGGGCGGCGATTCGTTTTGAAAAGATAGTCTACATAGACAGGAATACCTTGAGTCAAGGTAAACACTCTTGAAAGATTGTCTTCATCAATATCTAATCTACGTAGCTTTGCTAGTTCAGCAACTTGTTTCGCATCAAAATTCTTTATTTCTATTTTAGAAGATTCCTTAGGGTTAATATAATTTAGTCCCATAATAATCTTATATTGAACGTGATAATTATCAAGGAAAAAATTGATTATATTGGCGTATTGTGTCGGAGCAATATTATCTAGGATAATCAGACATTTTTTACGACCAAGGAGACTATCAAGCCAATTATAAAAATCAAATGGACTGACTATCGTTATTTCAGTAATTTTCTCTAATTCATCAATTAAATTTTTCTTTTCTAAATCGATATACAACGAAAATTTAAGGGATTTTTCTTTTTTATCAAGGACTCTATCATGTAACTTTTTAAGTATAATTGTCTTACCGCGCCCTAGAGCACCATATACAATAGTCAGGTCCTGTTCTTTGATGAGTCCCTGAAGAATTTCTTGGATCTCCAATTCCCGTTTTAAATAAGCACGATCTTGTAAGTATTGCTTTTTCTGAAAAATTTTCCGGCGTTTTTTATATTTTTGTAAACACCCTTGTGGAATCTTGAATATGAACAGAACAACCGATAATATTAATGGAATGAAAATTTGATAAAAATTAGGATATTTTTCTAACAACTCCTCTAAATATTTAATCAATTTGCTTTCTCCTACCGATAACTATTAATTATCACTATACAAAGCACCAAAATCAGTCTATAATAGCGTCATTATCGTTAAAGGAGACTATCATGGATTATACTATTATTTCTAACTACTTGGATTATTGTAAAGCTCATAAACGCTTGAGTACACACACCTTGCGGGCTTATAAAAACGATTTAATGCAATTTTACAATTCCAATTACGAATGTGTGATAAGTTATATTGAAGGTTTGACACATTCAAACTTAAAAACTAGTACTTTACGGCGAAAAATCGCAAGTTTAAAAGTGTTCTATGGCTATCTTCAATTGAAAAATGTTATTACCGACAATCCCTTTAATCAATTACGGTTTCAATTTCGAGCAGAAAAAACATTGCCAAAGACAATCCCTCACGATAGTTTAAAAATCCTATATACCTATCTACAAAAGAAGATTATCTCAGCCAAAACTATTTATCAAAAACAGAAAGCTGAAAGAAATTTGTTAATTGTCTCCTTATTACTTTCTACTGGCATTCGGATTTCTGAGCTGTGTCATATTCAAATCAAGGATATTAATCTAACGGAACAAACACTCCAAATTCTAGGAAAAGGTAAAAAAGAGCGTATGATTTTTATTGGGGATGAACGAACTTTTCAGTTATTAAAAGCTTATATCACTTGTTATTGCAATCATACAGATGATTATTTATTTCCCGGAAAATCCCTACAAAAACCACTGACAGAACAAAGTGTTCGTTTGCTTCTAAAAACAGCCAAAACACAAACCAGACTCACTACAACTATTACACCTCATATGTTTCGTCACAGCTTTGCTACGATGTTATTAGATAACGATGTCGATATTCGGTACATCCAGCAGATACTTGGACACAGTTCTATTTCGATTACTCAAATATATACACACGTATCACAATCAAGACAAAAAGAGATACTAAGTTCCTATAATCCAATTTCATCTATCTACACTTAATCAAAAACAGACAAAAATAAAAGACTACCTAGAATCAGGTAGCCCTATTTGTATTCCGTAATTCTACTTTTCACGAGGTTGGTCATAAGTCCAAGCACTAGCAGAATATTAAAAATAATAAAAAATCCTGTAAAACTCCAAATACCATTGGCGACTAAATCTTCTGTATAGAGGTATCTCTCAGTAAAGAAGAGGTAGATTCCATAGATTTCTATAAAGACTAATCCACTGATGAGTCCGATAAGAAACAAAGCAGCTGAAACTTTCACAATCCGATATAGGACAAACAACATCAGTCCTATTGCTGCGATAATCAAAAGGCTTTGTAGAATTTGCTCCAACATCTTACACCTCTTTCTAGGCTAATTGCTTGCGATAGTAGTCAGCCTGTCTCTTGTCTAAATCATCTAGTTGGGCAACCAAATCAAGGTATTCCGTCTTTGTCACCTCATCTAAGCTAGGAAAATCATTCTCACGACTTGTGATGATGAGTTCCAGCTGTCCAGTAATTTCACGCCTTGAAAAACTGTAATCAAAGGTCTCATCTTCATACTGTTCCTTTAAAGTTTGGTAGTTTGCCCTATCTTCTGAACTCGTAAAGCCTTGTGACAACCATTCTTCTAGTTGATAACGCATTTCTTCTAGTGTTTGGGTCATGATCTATTCTCCTTTTGTGATTTCTTGACTTCATTTTACCGCGTTCAAAATTATTTGTCAGCCTTTTTTCTTATATCTCAAGTGC